>CAZLTN010000027.1:0-53798 GCA_964562455.1 uncultured Cytophagales bacterium | reverse complement strand
CTTCCCCTTCGAAGAAGTAGACTTGAAGAATACATACAGATTAGTTATAGGTTAAAAATTAAAAGCTAACGTTTACCGGAAAACCGGTTGAATTTGTTTTGGCAAATAGGATGAGTTGACTTGGTATAATTTAAAATATTGAAAAAAGTACGCTCTATATGTATGCAATTATAGTAATTCTACCCCATCCGCCCCAATACCTGTTGTACTGATCTTTGAAACTTTTGACTTATTTCCGCTAAAACCGCCGTTTCAAACGTTTGAAAAAAATCCTGGGATTTTTAAATTTTTTACAAAAGCAAAGCAGAAAGCGGTCTGATACCGCTCCAAAACTATTTTTAACCGTATATGCTTTCCCGACATAGTACAATTACGGGTTAACCCTTTAAAATAAACGAAACGGGTCGGACTTCCGCCCGACCCGTTTCCATGGTATCCCGTACAAACTCCTTCGTAATCAGCTCAGCCTTTCCGTATGGTCTCTTACAAGGTCCTGCCATTCTGTCAATTCGGGCACTCCCGGCTTACGCTTTCCGAAAAACTGAACGATCATTTCCCCGTCTTTATCAAAAAACTCAACTGCAGTAACGATGCCGTCAACAGTAGGTTTGATCACTACCCAGGCCTCGTCGATAGCATCTTCACGAAGATGCAGGTTGAACTCGGGGTCCATCACGTTAAACCACGGCCCCATTTCAAACAGCTTCCTGACGGGACCGGTATGAATCTGGATGCATCCCTGGTTGCCTACAAATACCATGATAGGTATCCCTGCTCCGGCAGCCGCCTCCAGGATCTTCCGGCATGAAGAAGGCTTTACGCGGTAAGCCAGCCCTTCCGGAGCGAAACTCATCGCCTCCCTCCTCGGAAGATTGTATTTGCGGAGCAGGCCGAAAAAATCGTGCGTGTCCTGAAGGTCTGCCCATTCCTGCCGGAAGAGCGCTTTCGATTCTTCGTCGATCCCGTCAAATGTATATCCTTTCGGTTTGGCAGGCCCGACATCGAGACGCGACGACTGTTCCGGATCGGCATACCTGGCTACAAGCTCATCGAAGGCTTCCCGGTTGCTCCGGTCGGTAAGATAGATCTTATGAATAGCTTCTCCATCCTTTCCAAAAAACTGAAGGCTTTTCCTCTCACCTTCATTTACTGCAAAAGCAAATGTCCAGGGCCCCATGAAGAGTCTCAGATCGATGTCTTCACCTACAAACAGGCCCACATGGGGGTTAAAGGACGGGTTGAGATAGGTCCCTTTTCTTTCGTGAACGACCGAGTCATTCCTGGTAAGGGCCATAACGTGCCCGAGCGCCTCCACATCCGTCAATATACTCTCGAATTCAGGTCTCAAACGGGTAGTACCGCTTCCGATACCCGTAGCGACCAGCTCCGCTTCGGTTGTGCCCAACTCACGCGCGGCATCTCTTATCCTTACTTTGGGATTGGCGGCTTTGAATTCTTCCCATCTGGATTTCAAATCACCGTGACTCTCGTTGTTACTTAGCGCTACTCTTGCCATTTTTATTTCTTTTTTTGGTATTGAATTCTTTTCGTGGTAGTAATTGGCGGTCGGCAAATGGCAGCCGTCAGTTGCTAAAGCCGTCAGTTGCTACAACCCGCGACAGAGGAACGATGATGTTTCCCTCCGAATCCGGCAGCTTCACCAGCCGGACCGGCACATTGAAAACTTCCCCGATGCTCCCGGCTGTAAGCACCTCAGCAGGCGCTCCCGACATCCTGATCCTCCCTTTCTGCATCAGGAGTACTTCATCGGCATACTGCAGCGTCATGTTCAGGTCGTGCAATACCGCCACTACTCCTGCGCCCCTGTCCGCCAGTTGCCTGGCAATATCGAGCGCATGATACTGATGAAGCAGATCCAGGCCGTTGGTGGGCTCATCCAGGAAAAGGAAGGCATTCTCCGCCCCCCATATCTGCGCCAGTGATTTCGCCAGCTGGACTCTCTGTTGCTCGCCGCCGGATAATGTTGTAAAAATCCTCCGGGCAAACGACAACATGCCCACATTCCGCAGGCATTCCTCAACAATTTCGTAGTCTTTTTCTTCCGGCGAATTCTTATGAAAGGGATATCGCCCCATCATTACTACTTCCTGCACCTCGAAAGGCAGCGACAGCTTGTTTTGCTGGGTCAGAACAGCCCTCCTGCGGGCCAGCTCGAGGTACGTATACCCGGCTATTGCCCTCCCGTCGAGCATAACGCTTCCTTTACCGGGTACAAGCTCCCGGGTCAGTATCTTCAGCAGCGTAGACTTCCCGGCCCCGTTCGGGCCTACAATGGCTACCAGGCGCCCGGGTTTCAGTGTAACACTGACTTCTTCCAGCAAGTTGCGGCCCCTGACCGAATAGGATATGCTTTGTGCTTCTATCATATCTTCCGCTTATGCTCGCTTAAAAGTATATAGATAAATACCGGCGCTCCCATCAGCGCGGTTATTACCCCCAACGGCAGCTCTGAAGGTGCGACCAGCGTCCTCGCTATAGCATCGGCCAATGTCAGGATCGTAGCTCCTCCTATAGCGGCCCCCGGCAAAACGATACGGTGATCGGGCCCGAAGGCTTTCCTGATGATATGGGGAATGATCAATGCCACGAACCCGATATTACCTGCCATTGCGACACATGCGCCCACGGCCAGTGTAGCAAGGATAATACAGCTTCTTTTCAGGCGACTGATATTGACGCCCAGGTACAACGCCTGATTTTCTCCCAACGCCAGCAGGTTAAGCGATTTCGAAAGTCTTGTAGCATACAGTACCGTAGCCAGTACAAAAGGGAGCAGTGTCACAACATTTATCCAGGTAGCCCCTCCGAGGCTTCCCAGGTTCCAGAATGTCAGGTCGCGAAGCTGCTGATCGTCGGCAAGGCTTGTAATAAGCCCTGTCATTGCCATTACAAAAGCATTGATCGCTATCCCGACAAGCAACATGGTACTGATTTTGAATTCTCCGTCAGCCTTGGAAATCCGGTATACAATAATAGTTGTTATACATGACCCGGCAAAAGCTGCAAGAGCGAGGGTATAACTCGCCAGGTACCCGCCTAAAACGCCCAGGCTTATATTAAATACGATTGTCAGTACGGCGGCAAGCATCGCGCCGGAGGAGATTCCTATCAGCATGGGATCGGCAAGCGGGTTCCTGAAAAGCCCCTGTAAAAGCGCGCCCGCAACAGCCAGGCCAGCGCCGACCAACATTCCAAGGCATATACGCGGAAGCCTTATAAACCAGAAGATAACTTCCTGCTCATCGCGGAAAGGCACCTGGCTTACCCATCCCAACTTACGGGCTACGATAGCCCACAGTTCAGCCGGGGTAATCGCGACCGCGCCTACTCCTACCGACAACACCGCAGAAGCACCGAGAAGCAGCACCAGCAAACCCAGCCCCCATACCCTTTTTCCCCCGTCGGGACGCTTTATAGCCTGTTGCTCCGCCGACCCGCGCTTTTCCGCGGCAGGAATCTCACTTGCCATCTGCTCTTTTGACATAACAGCTATCTTACCTTTGTGGAAAGTTCTGATAATGCTGCCCCCATCCGCGGTCCGAAGCCCATGAGATACAGGCCGTCCATAGTAATCACCTTTTTCCCCTTACCGGCAGTGGTATGGGCTATACCGGGTATTTTAAGCAATCCGTCGACGCCGCCGATACTCTTCAGACCATCGTCGAAGAGCAGCAGGTAATCGGGGTTTGCCGCCAGCAGCGCTTCGCTTGTCAGCGGCCTGAACTCCTTAAATCCCACGGCTGCGTTTTTGTTGCCCGAAAGCCTGATCATCTCGTCTATCTGGGTGCCTTCGCCGGAAACCATCAGGGTCCCCGCGCCCCTCGCATAGATAAAAAGCACTTTTTTATTAGCGCCCGAACGGGCAGATTTCTTCAGGTCAGCTTCAAGTTTCTTCACCATTGCTTCGGCTTCCTTTCCCTTTTCAAAATAGGCCCCCACTTCACGGATAAGCTTTTTCGCCCCTTCTACCGAATACTCATGATCAAAAACCGCTATCTTTTTGCCTGTTTGCTGAAGCTGCCTGACAAGTCCGGGGTTGATCGCCGCCTTTTTGTTGACCAATATAAGATCAGGGTTCAACGACAATATTCCTTCAGCCGATATATTGCGGTTATGCCCTATCTGCTTTAGTTTTTTTAGCGATTCGGGATAGGTGCTCGTAACATCCACTCCTACCAGCTTCGGCTCCATTCCCAAACCGCACACTATTTCGCTTATGGTGCCATCGGTAGACACTATTCTCTGCGCCCCGGCGGCAAATGAAAACAACAGAGCAAAAACAACAGGAATTTTTGTGATAAGCCGACCTGGAAAATACATACTGAACGCTTTGATATAACCTGAACCCGCTATTTGAATACTCCCGAACCGTCAGGCTGATATACGTACCTGAATGTATAATAACGCCCCGGCGAATCGGTTTCGCCTTCAACATCGCGGTAATAGCTCAATATTTCGACTTTGGCGAACCTGCCATCTGCAGTTCTTACAAACAGCACGCGATTGGGCAGCGGCTTGATCTCATGCGTAGTAAAGACGTATTCATACCATCCGTTCCCCGACCCTGACGGTACCGCCGTCTTACCGTCCGGTTGGTCAGTAGCCCAGGTCAAGCCGTCAGGAAGCCTGTTGATCGTTTCGAATACCCCTGAAGCCAGGCAGGCTGCGCCTTTTCCTTTCCGTTCTTTACCACCGTTTACAATAATGGCGGTCCCTTTGAAGCCTAAATCCCACTGGTCAGTATCCATTTTTTCAGTAGGGACAACGGCCCCTTTTGAAAAGCTGAACAACGTGTAACGATCGGCCTGCGGCTCCGGATCTGCAGGCAGGTTCTTATAGACCAGGACCTTTAAATCCTGGGAATTACCGACCGTTCCTGCAAGGAGCATAACGGATAAAAGAGTATAAAAAACTGCTTTGAAAATCATAGGTGCTTGCCTGTTTATTAAAATCGCTGCAAGATAGCATCAGTTTAGAATTGATTCAAATTAAAAATAATTTTTAGAAAGGTGCCCGGGGTGACCGGTTCGACTGTTTGTTTCGGTGGGAAAGTTGAAAATTGAAAGTTGAAAGTTGAAAATTGAAAGTTGAAAATTGAAAATTGAAAGTTGAAAGTTGAAAGTTGAAAGTGATGGACGCTGCGGTTGGAAGTTGAAGCCGGGGTTGACAGGTTCGACCGTTTGTTTCGGTGATATGTATTTGCCTCCGGCGTAAGAGCCTATCTCCGGCAGCTTTGGTTACCTTTTATATCTCAAAAAAACCGCTTAACATATATAGCTTGAACCTCTTCTCATAATCGCCGTAATTGTGACTTATAAACTACTGAGCACCATACCGGTAGCATCGGTTCAAATTAGAAAATTAAAACGGTGCAGTCGATACGATTGCGGCTACCTTTCCGTTAGAATGACGGGTTAAAATAAAATCTAACGAAGTAATCCCCTTCTGTTTTGCCATGAGTTCTTTTCGGAATTTTTTCTGGTTCTGTTCAGGCGCCAACCGTTCTCTCCTGATGCGCTGCCCCAGCGAGTCGGATAAATATGCGGGCATCGGCGCTACCGTATTCTTTACAGGCCTGTTTGCATCGCTCTCGGCGGGCTACGCGCTTTTTACAATATTCGGCAACGCATGGATAGCAGGCTTTTTCGGCCTGGTCTGGGGGACCATGATCTTCAACCTGGATCGCTATATCGTAAGCAGTATGATTAAGAGGGACCGCTTCTGGCAGGAATTCAAGCTGCTCCTCCCCCGTTTAGGGCTGGCGGTTTTACTGGCTCTTGTGATTTCGAAGCCGCTCGAATTAAAAATTTTTGAAAAGGAGATCAACCGGAAGCTGGATGTAAAAAAATCGGAGGAAGTGGTCATTGCAAAGGAAGCTATCCGCAAGGGGCTGCCGGAATATGACGAAATAGAAAAGAAGATCGCCGCACTGAAAGCGGAAGTCGCTGCGAAAGCGGCTTTCAGGGATAAAAAGCAGGAGGAGTACGACTTCGAAAGGTTTGGCACCAAGACCTCCGGCACTACCGGGATAGCGGGAATAGGTACCAACGCACGTAAGAAAGAACAGCAATTGAACGATGCCCAGGATGATCTGAAGCAAACGGAAGAGCGTGCAAACCAACAGGTCAGCCAGCTCGAACAACAGATCGTCGACGTAAGAAAAAAGGGCGACCTGGCATTTGAAACCCAAAAGACGACCATAGATCAATATGACGGGCTGGCTGCCCGTATAGATGCGTTAAGCGTGTTGACTGCGGAAAGCAGGGCCATGCATTATGCCAATCTTTTCCTGATCCTGCTCTTCATTGCAATTGAAATCGCCCCGATTTTCGTAAAATTCATTTCATCCAAAGGCCCTTATGACGAGCTTCTCGAAGCCCACGAAAAGGAAATAAAAATATATAAGGAAGAGCGTCTGACTAAAACGGTACAAAGCAGCGAAGCCCGCCTCCTCAGGTTTACCGATACCGAAAAACTTCAGAATGAAGAAAAAGTAGCGCGTTCGCAAAGAGTCCGCAGAAAGTTTGCGGATGCGGAAGACGAACTGCTCGATGAAACGATCAGGCACTGGAAGGAAGAAGAGAAGGAGAAAATGAACCGAACCAGTTTTGGCTGGTAGGTTTCTTGAAAGATGCTTAAATTCACCGCAAAAAAAGCGCCTGTTTTGTTATGCGGTCCATATTAAAAGTTTTATTCATCCTGTTCCTGGCTTCCTCCTGCACAGCACCCTCATCTATAGGCAATCTGGATCTGGAGGTATGGCGCGGTGACAGGGGCGCATGTAAAGGCCAAAGGGCGGCACTTATAGAAGATCTTACCGCAGTCAGGTCCCAGCTTCTCGGGAAAAGCTCAAATGAAATCGGAAAATTATTCGGTGCGCCGGATATGCAGCAGCTCGGGAAACGCAACTTAAAAACCTATATTTATTTCCTGGAGAGCGGTTCGCACTGCACAGACAAGACACATATGTCCGAATCAAAAAAGGCTGTCTTCAGGTTCAATGCGGTAAGCCTTCTTACTGAAATTAATATTCAGCAGACGATACCGGAATAGGCAGATACACTTTATCTATCATTTCCTGGTACTCGGACCCGGCATCGCTCAGGCAGGTTATGCCGCCGCCACTTTTAAAAATCAGCCCGTCCCCGGTACGTTCAATGAAGCGTATCATTACCGCGCTGTCGAAGTATTCCCCGTCAAAATATCCCATTACCCCCGTATAATACCCTCTTTCATACCCTTCGGCTTCCTCTATTATCTGCGTAGTCCGGACTTTGGGAGCTCCGGTAACCGAACCGGCCGGGAGCATTTCGAATAAAATGCTTCCGAATGCATTATGGAATGCAGCGGGCAGCTCGCCCCTTATTTCCGAGCTCACCTGGAGCAACGTCTTGCTGAGCGTCCGGATCGTATCGATATACCGGTACTTTTCCACCCATACCCTGCCGGCTGTCCGGCTTATGTCATTCCTGAGCAGGTCTACGATTGTAGCATGTTCAGCTGCTTCCTTCGGATTTCGAAGCACCGACTCCGCAGCATCCGGCAGCGAAGCGTCGATAGTACCCTTCATAGGATAGGTAGCAATCCGGCCCTGGTGTATGCGTACGAAGGTTTCGGGAGAAAAACAGACGAACTGGTCGCCGAAACACAACCGGTATGCTGCCTTGCTTCTCGAAAATATTTCCTGCAGGGAGAGGTCCGTTTCCACCCGGGTACAGGCAGAAATATTTACGAGGAACGACTCCCCTCTCCTGATATTCTTCTGCGCCAGTGTAAAAGACCGGCGGTACTCTTCGAAAGAGATAGGGTATTTGCGGAAAACAGGCGGCGGGCCGGCGGGAGCTTCGCCGGCGGTATGATTGGTAAATCCTGAAAAATCGTAAAGCACGCCGGGCGGCACTTCCCCTGTTTCCCATATCAGGGGATTCCGGCATTTATAGTCTATCACGAACACAAACGGGATCTTCTGTGATCCCAGGCGGTCCATCCTGTCACAAAATTGAGCGAAAGAAGGCTCAAATAGTGTTTTTCCCTGTAATGCCATTATGAATTTAAGAACACGCCCAGATTGCAAAACTATGCCTCCTTCTCTTATAAAAAAAGATGTATTTTTGAATGATCACAGATTTTTGAACCTCAAAAAAAAGCGTTTTGCTTTACGATGTTATAATAGTCGGAGGCGGCCCCTGCGGACTGGCAATGGGGGTGGAAGCTGCCAGGTACGGGTTAAGCCATATTATCCTGGAAAAAGGAAGCCTTACCGAATCCCTCCGGAAATACCCGAGAAACATGCGGTTTTTCTCGACTGTCGACAATATTTCTATCGGCGGATTGCCTTTTACGATTGCCGACTTCAAAGCCAACCGGGATGAGGCCCTGCAGTACTACCGGAAAGTAGCCGGTTATTACGGGCTGAATTTCCAGCTGTTTACTGCAGTCGAAACCGTCCGGAAACTCAGCAACGGGCTTTTCGAGGTAGATGCTTCGGAAGGAAGGGTTTACAGAGCAAAGAAGGTTGTGCTTGCTACAGGGTATTTCGACTTTCCGCGAAAACTGAATATTCCCGGTGAAAAACTGGGCCATGTCTCGCATTATTACGATGAAGCCTATAAATACTCCTTTACCGATGTGGTGCTGGTAGGAGGAGCCAACTCGGTCGTCGAAGCAGCGCTCGAACTTTACCGTACCGATGCCCGCGTTACGATCATACACCGCGGCGATAGTTTCAGAAAAACAGTAAAGTACTGGCTTATACCCGATGTTCTCAACCGGATCAAGGAAGGCCGGATCAACGTACGGTTCAATTCAGAAGTAACTGAAATAGAAGCTGGTAAAATCCACATACGCAACACCGGAACAGGCCGGGAAGAGAGCCTTTCCGCCGATTTCGTATTTCTCCTGACCGGCTATCTTCCTGATGAAAGCCTTCTGACCCGGTGCGGGATCGAGCTGGACCGCGAAACCAAGATACCGGTAAAAGATCCGGAAACTTTTGAAACCAATGTAAAGGGGCTCTATCTGTGCGGTACGGTCACTGCCGGGATCTTCACCGAAAAAGTCTTTATCGAGAACGGTCGTGAACACGCCGCCGCAATTGCCGACCATATCATAGGTCGCCCTCCGAGAAAGGTAAATGAGTTGATAGAGAGGATTTGAGGGGGATACATCACCCCTCCATCGAACCGGCGTCCTTTAATTGTTTAAAAAAGTTTATTTTTTCTAACGATACAAACAATTCATCATATTGCTCCTCACTTAAACCCCTCTCTAACGGTAAGCGGCATGGCCCCAGATCCAATCCTATCATTTTCATAATTGCCTTTTGTGCGGGAATCTGCGGATACCCGAGAAATGCCCTGACCATACTTACCAGCAAAGCTTGTTTGGCACCGGCTTCCTCCATACGTCCTTCATTAAAGAGGCGTATCATTTCCACGTATAGCGGCGCAGCAAAATTGTAGGTGCTTCCGACAGCGCCTTTTGCCCCTACGGCCAGTGCGCTGAGCAGCATTTCGTCAGTGCCGTACAGCACATCCATTGTTTCACCTGCTACCTCCAGGCAGGCCTGGTATTCCCAAAGGGTAGGCGCTGAATATTTGATACCCTTCAGGTTAGGGATTTTGCGGCTACCTTCTTCCAAAAAGGTAACCATGTCCATTCCAACACCGGTCAGCACGGGTATATGATAGTAAAAAAACGGCAATTCCGGTGCCGCAGAGGCGATAGAAGCCATACATTCGATCAGGTTATAAACGGAAGTCGGCTTGAAGTAGAAAGCTGCCACCGACGATACCGCGTCGGCGCCGATCTGCTGCGCGTGCCGGGCAAGAATTTTCGCTTCTTCGATACTGGCGTGCCCGACGTGAATAATCAGCTTGATCCGGTCTCCCGCTGCTTTTTTAAAAGCTTCGGCGACAGTCATCCGCTCGGCGGTGGTCAGGTTTGCGCCTTCGCCGTTACTTCCATTTACAAAAATACCGGCAACCCCCTGGTTTATAAGATATTCGACATAAACGTTTATCAAATCTTCATCTGTTTCTCCGCTACTGTCGAATACAGAAAAGTGCGCCGCATATAACCCGTGAAACTTTTGCATAGATACTTTATTAAATTTTGAATAGACAAGCTGAAACCCGATATCTCCTCCCGGGGAGTTATTATTCCTTGAGGTGAAGATGTACCGATAGTTTGAAAGACGCCTCGCCTCCGGAAGCCTCGGCATATACCCTCAGCCAATTCCCGAAATGAGAAACCCTGGCGAAATAATGACCTGGCCGGGTAATTTTTTCAAAAATAGTACCTTCTGGTATCCAATTTATCCCGTCTGCAGAAATTTCTACTCTCGCATCAAGAACCGGGTTTTCACCGGATACTTCTTCAACGATAAGAAAAAAAATCGCTTCCGAAGCCCAACCGGCCTCCATGGGGTGTGACTCTAGCCTGTTGCTGATATAAATACGACGTTCGGCGGCAGAAGCCTGGAAGTGTCTCATTTTACAAAACTGGTTTATTCCTGAAAAAATGTATTGAACCTATACCGGTGAGATAGATGGCTCTCCTGATATCACCACTGAGTCGGCATAGAAAAATACACGCCTGCTCGTATCGTTTTCTACCCACATCCCCGGGTTGAATAGTCCTTTTATCCGCGCATAGGGAGCGGTTGGGGTTGCCGGGATCCCCCGGAGGTCAAATACGCGATCGCCGGACTGCAGCTCGACATACTCTCTTTTTTCGGTATCTATCAGCAGTCTCAGGTACGACCAGTTGATTTTGTCGTCACTTTCGTTGTAGCAAAGGTCCTGATAACCTCCGGGAACCCAGATATAGCCGTCTGTAGATCCGTCTGCATAACGTTTACCGTACCACATGTTGTCGACTCCTCTCTTGCACCAATCGTTCTCGACGCCATAGGCCCATTCCGTATCCGTAACATTGGCGGCCTGGAAGAGCTGCCAGCGTCTGACCATTTCCCCGTTGACCGAATTGACGTACCTGGCGCCGATGAAGTAGCGCGCCTCTTCATCCTGCACATCAAAGAAGATGCCGAAGGCACGTATGTCCTTTTCGCTTATCCCCTGGCGATCCTGCTCCGGGGTGTAGGTGAACCAGGTTTCAAACTGTCGCAACCCCTTGGGCAAATGCGTGGTGAGACGTTTGATCGCATGCGACATGCTACCTGGGGCTGGCGGGAATTCGTACGGGTTTGCCGTCGGGCGCGTGGCCAGTTTGAGCGAATAGGTGCCATCCATAGAGCCGTGGGTACCGGCAAACCGGTAGCTGGCTGAGCTGATCATGACGGGTCCCCATTGGGTTTTTTCTACCTGGCTATTCCTTAGAAGGTTGAAATTCTGCCCGACATAGTTGGGATGTAAGTCCATCCATCCGCACAGGCCCCGATCGAAATCGTCGTAGCAGATGATGTGCGACAAAGGTTGATATTTTGACAGGCCTGAATCGATAAGCTGCACCCGTGTAACAGGCTGCTTTACCTGTTCCGGATGTTGTATACTGTTCCCGTTATATGAGTTTTTGTGCGTTGTCATTGATTATGCGTTTGTTCTATTGTATTAGGTACCGTCTTTCTAGTGAAAACCAGGTTTAACTGGCTGCTATCCGGTTTTTCCTTTAAAAAAAAGCTGGTGAGGTTCCCGGATATCAGCGTAGCAGTTCCTCCGATGGCGCTGTACCACATGTAAGAGATGTCGGTCAGCATCGCAACTGCCAGTACGACCAGGAATCCTGCTGCAAACCCTGTCAGAGCGCCTTTAGGGCCGGCGTTTTTGCTCAGCATTCCCAGCAGGAACACACCTACAAGGGCGCCGCCGAAGAAGTTGATTATTGATGTAGCCGCTTCAAGTATATTACCTAGTCTGCCACCGAAGCAAGCCAGACCCGTAGAAAACAGGCCGATGACGAGCGTAACGGTCCTGGCTAAAGGTACCGAGGCCTCCCGGCTCCTGAACCGGTTATAAAAATCTGACAGATAGACCGTGGTCAACGAATTGAGCACCGAACTGATGGTCGACATGGCCGCAGCAAACAAAGCCGCTATAAGAAATCCCCGGAAACCGACCGGCAACTCGTCAATCACAAATCTGATAAATACCTGGTTGGTCTCAATATCCGTACGGCCACGCTGCTGATAAAAAGCAAACAAAGTAGCTCCTTCAAAGAAAATGAGGAACCCGATCAGCGTGGCCACCAGGACTGACGCTATAAATGCATACCGGGATTTATTGAGGGAATCGACCGTCAGGAAACGCTGCATTTCAGCTTGGTCGGTGCCAAACTGGGAAATGATAAGGAAGGTCCCGCCGATTACCCCGCTCCAAACGGTATAAGTATCTGTAAGTGAAGTGGAAAAGTTGAAATAATTAAATTTCCCATTTTCTTTTCCCAATGCCAGAACTTCGCTAAACCCGCCTTCAATACCATTGATGGCTACTGCTATGATCACCACTATTCCTCCGAGCATAATCACCAGTTGCGGTACATCGGTCCAGATCACCGCTTTCATTCCCCCCATCATTGTATAAGCCGTGGTCAAAATCCCGGTCACAAGGACAATTAATATAATATCAACTCCAGTAAGTACGCTGATAATAATAGCGGGAGCATAAATACCAACTGCGAGAAAGCAACTCTTGAAAAGTATAAAAAGGCCGCTGCCAACCAGGCGTACGGTCAGGTTAAAACGCTTTTCCAGATACTCATAGATAGAATATACTTTGAGTTTAAAGAAAAACGGCAGGATGACGACACAAATGACCAGAATAGCGAAAGGCAGTGCCAGGCGGTACTGGAGGAAAGAGAAATCGGAGCTGTATCCGAGGCCGACTGCGCCGATATAGGAAATGGCGCTGGTTACCGTAGCGATACCGGCAACCGCCGCGGCCCACCACGGAATACTGCCTCCACCCATGAGGAAATCCTTCAGGGACTTCTGGGATTTGCTGAAAAAGCCGGCCAGTACGACGACCCCCGTGAAATAGGCAACCAATATGATGTAGTCTATAGAATGCATACCCGGAAATTATTACAGGAAATTATAACTGAAAAGGTCGCCGTTTTTCAGATAAAACCTGATACGGATGGCTGTATTCGCGGGCAACCTGTTTTTGTCGCGCCACCTGACGGGTTGTCGCACGGAGTCAGCACGTAGCGGGACACAATCCTGTTTTGCATAACCTTCCAGCACCAGCCCGTTTTCGTCGGTCAGCTCCGACAACAGTGCACCGTTCCGGGCATCAGCATTAACGATCAATTCTCTGCTGCCGGGCTGGAAAAGACCGGTTTCAACAAAACCTTCTTCTTTTTCTGCCCGCAGTGAAACCATCCCGTCGATACGCCAGGAAGCACGTGCGATGGACATTACTTTGTCGGGTAGATATCCTCCGTGAGTAGTCGTCATGGCAGTATAGTACATCCACATTTGATCGTTATGAATAACCGGCGCGTTACATAGCCCGAGGATACTCCCCGAATCATAGGGATACGGCCCGAGTGGAATAACCGGCGACCGATCGGAACACCTGTGCCAGCTTCTGCCGTCGCGGCTGTGAACCAGCTGGACATCTATGGGACCTTCCGCATTACTCTGCGCCCAGCCCGATCCCTTTTGTATTTTCGGCTCTCCTGTACGCCGGAAATGGGTGACCAGCCCCAGCCATTGCCCGGCATACGGAAAAGCAGACATATTGTAAAATTCGGAATGCGTTCCACCGGGAAGCCTGCGTGCTTCCAGGTGATCGGTTTCATCCGTAACCATTACCGGCTCGGGGGAAGACCAGTTCTGCATGTCATTGCTGACCGACAGGAAAATCTGCCTGGTTTTGATTCCGGGGTATTTGTAGGTCTTGTGAAAGGCCAGGTATTCATGAGTAACAGGATCCTGAGCCAGCGTGATCGTATCGCTGCTTTCTAGTATGGGGTTTTTGGGATAAAGCTTCCAATTGATGCCATCGGCCGAATGGGCAGCCATATATCCGACCCCGTTCCCCGAGCCGACCGCCTTGTAGCGCTTGGAAGGGTCTTTTTCCCATTGATCATAGATGAAACTGGGGGAATGAAGCTCAAACAGACCGATCTTGTTATTCCTTTCGGCGGAATTCACTGTCGGGCGCTCCCAGTTGATACCGTCCGGAGAAGTGGCATAATAGCTGTTGCGAATACGATTGTACCACATCCTGAAATTTCCCGATTCCCGATCCCTGAGCACAGAACCATATATGTAGACCCGGCGATCCCTTTTCCCATTAACGATTTCTCCCTGCTCCCATGGCATATCGGCTTCTAGTACGGGTTTTTCGAGCTTACCGGCAGCATGCACTTTCCGGTGAAGTCCCTTCAAAACGTTAATCATCCGGTCGTCTGCAAATATATGCTTTTCGCCTGCTTCGGCGGATGGCCCGAACGGCAGCTCGTGCATGCCAGGAAGGAACTCGCTAAAAACAGGAAGATTGAGTGAGCTGATTCCGGCAAGCCCGATGCCGCTTCTTACGAATTTTCTTCTGTCGAGTTTCATAATTTAGTTTTTAAAGGGGCGATATAACGCTGTCCGGATCTGTTAACAGATTATTTCCATTCCGGGCGTTGCCCGAGTTTTGTTGATTGATCTATCGCGGACTGCGGAATAGGCCACACATAATGCCTTGTCGGGTCGAACGTTCGTACCTGCACATTTTTTTCTACGAGGACCGGGCTGCCGTCAGCTTTTTTAGGACCGTCTTTCCATTGAGAGAGATCCATGCTTTTCAACTGGACATTCAGTACCTTTTCCGCTATTTTCCAGCGGATAATGTCGTCATATCGCAGTCCTTCGCCAGCCAGTTCCACCCTTCTCTCATTCCTTATAAAGTTTCGCAGGGCAGATTGATCCGGATATCTCTGCCGGTCTACCGGGGGCATTCCGGCTCGCAAACGGATCTGGTCAAGCACCTGGTAAACCGATTCATCAGGCCCGGATGCCTCATTTCTGGCTTCCGCATACATCAGGAGAAGGTCGGCATACCGGAACAGGTTCCAGTTTAGGTGCATAGGTCTGAAACGGCTCCGGAAATCGACAATTCCTTTTTTGAAATACATATAGGTAAAGGCAAAGTTGGCTTCGGTACCGGTCAGATCCAAGGGGGGATAAGTTTCATTCAGCGTTTGGCCGTGCCAGAGAAAAGTATCATAAAACCTGGGGTCCCTGTTATCAAAAGGTCTCTTCGGGTCGTATAGAGGCGATTCCGCTATGGAATAACCATCTTTCATTTCAAAAGAGCTGACAAGCTCCGGAGAAGGTAAGATCAATGCATGCGCATTATACATTACGGGAGCAAATCTGAGGCTTATATCATGTGTTTTTACATTTTCGACGTACTGCAGCTCCAGTATGACCCCCTTCTTTTTATTATTGAATGCGGTAAGATAGAGCTCATTGAATCGGGGATGCAGCGAATATATTCCCAGGTCCATTAACTGCGCGCCCGCTGCGGCAGCTTCACTCCACCTTTCGTTGTAAAGCAATACGCGTGTCTTGAGGAAAAGCGCAGCTCCTTTAGTAATTTTCCCGGTCTGGTTTTCCGGCCAGGTTAGCGGCAAAGCCCCTATGGCCTCGTCAAGTTGTTGCAGAAGGTATTCGAGCACCTGCTCTTTGGGTGTGACGCTTACGTCGCTCTCGGCAATAGAAACCACTTTCGTGATAAGCGGCACATCGCGGAAACGGGTGATAAGCTTGAAGTATTCATAAGCAAGGAAAAACTTCACCTGACCGGTCAGCTCCTTTCGCTTTGACTCTGAGAGCCCCGGAACCCGGTCGATATTCTCAAAGAACTCGTGACATAACCTGATATTGGTATAATTCCATGCGTTCTCTACTCTAGGATCATTCGATTGAAACGTGCCGTTGGCGATATTGTTAAGTGCGTCTGTAGCACGGCCATAGGCATTGTCGCTATAAGCTTCCTGGGTCGTAACATGCACTCCGCCCAGCCCGTTCATACTGGCTCCACCGAAGCTGTAGAGGTTGTTCACCCACATCTGGGCTTGCTCTTCGGAAGTCCAGAATGTTTCCATTGAAACCTGGCTCAATGGGGCCTTTTCAAGGAAGTCATTGCACGAAGTCAATAAAGTACAAACGCAGAGCGCGATTAAAATACCGGCTTTATTTTGTGCTTTCATGGTCATAAACGGGTTTAGAAATTAACATTAACTCCCAGATTGTACATCTTCGGAAGCGGGTATATAGCAGCGCCGGGAAGTTCCGGATCGTAACCCAGGTATTTGGTAATGACAAACAGGTTTTCTCCCCCGATATATATTCTTACCGGATTTGCTTTTCTTTTGCTGTCGGCCCCGGCGTTCAGAGAGTAGCCCAACTGCAGGTTTTTGAGCCTGAAGTAAGAAGCATTTTCAAGCCAGAAGCTGGAAAACTGTGTGTTTACGTTATTCAACTGCCCGTTCCTTGTTTTCGGAAATCTAGCATTCGGAGTTTCAGGAGTCCAGCGGTCGAGGTGGTAGGTCCTGACAGTGGAATTATCCCGATCGAAATTGAACGCGGTATGGCCCTGACTTAGCTGGAGATTCTTCATAACACCCTGGGCAAATACCAGCAGGTCAAACGCTTTATAGCTGAAGTTCAGCCGTATGCCGAAGGGAAACCGGGAACCTGACCGTCCCAGCCTCACCCTGTCATCGGGGGTGATCCGGTTCGGGTCGCCCCCGTTTTCCTCATAACGTAGATCGCCCGGCGAAGTAATTGCATTCTGAAAAGAGGCATTAGCCACCTCTTCTTTTGTTTGGAAGATGCCTGTTGCCTTCAGGCCGTACCATTCGTTCATAGGTCGGCCTTCTTCTGTAATCTGGTTCCCGGCAATCCTGGGGCTTGTCCCTACCATGTCAATTACCTTATTGGTAGCATCTGACACCTGCAAAGTTATGCCATACGAAAAGTCGCTGATTTTATTCCGGTGGTGTAATTCCAACTCCCACCCTTTGTTCTCCACGGTACCGGCATTCTGGACGGGTGCGGCCTGACCGAAGGTGGTAGGAATCGGCAGTTGCAACAGTATGTCTTTTGTCTTTTCCTTAAACAGCTCGATGTTGAATTCCAGTAACCCGGCCAACAGATTTCCATCGATACCCAGGTTGATCGATTCTTTTGTCTCCCAGGTAAGCAAAGGATTGGGAGCTCCGCCCGGTCTTACTCCCCTGAAAGGAGCTCCATTAAAGTAAACCGTATTTTGTACCAGCGTATTGGCAAAAGGATAGTTCCCCGCTACGTTCTGGTTTCCTACCTGTCCCCACGACGCCCTTATTTTCAGGAAAGAAATAGCCCGGCTGTCTTTTAAAAAATTTTCCTGGGACAGCACCCATCCCGCCGAAACCGATGGGAATGTACCCCAGCGAATATCTTTCGTAAACCGGGAAGATCCGTCGCGGCGCACAATTCCTTCTACATAATATTTGTCCTGGTAAGCGTAATTGATTCTCGAGATAAAAGATGCCAGCGACCAGTCGGAGGCGCCTCCCGAAATATTCCATAGGTTCCGGTCTCCGCTACCGGCGCTGATGGTATATAAGCCGTCGGTTAAAAAGTCCTGGGTCTGTACATAATCATTTAATTCACTGTACCATTCTGCCGCAGTTCCGGCCATAACCGAAAAATGATGTTCCTTCAGGCGTTTGGAATAGTTGGCCAGGAAATTCAGATTCTGGAAAATGCTGGAAGAATTATCTACCGACAAAATGTTAAAATCAGTATACGAAGCAACCGATTCCGGGTTCTGCTGCTGATAGTAGGTGATTTTTTTCTGATAGTTCCTAAGCCGGGTCTGGCTATTGGTCAGTCCGTAAGTCCCGGTAATAGTGAGGTCCGGCAAAGGTTTATAATCTATGACGAAATTTCCCAGTATCCTGGTGTTCTTCAGGAGTTCCTGTCCCCCATCTTCCGACGCAAGTGCTATGGGATTACGCCCGTTGCCGGTACCTTCCGGATGCTGAAGCCATTTGCCGTCTTCGCTTTGAATGGCGTGCAGCCTTGGCTTTTGAGCTACCAGATCGAACAGGCCGGTATAGGCCGGCGCAGTCCTGGTCGAAGGGGATATGCCGCCTTTAATGCTGAACCTTAATTTATCGGAAATCTTCAGGTTCTGATTAACCTGTATATTAAACCTTTCATAACCGCTGTTGATAACGATACCATCCTGCTTTAAATAACCAAGCGATAAATAATAGTCGTAGCGATCACTGCCACCGGAAGCGCTGAAGTTATGGTTATGCTGCAATGCCTGCCGCATCAGCGCCTTTTCCCAGTCATAGTCTTTAAAACCCGGCGACCCGATTTCAGCTATTTCGGCATCGCTGTATTTGGCCGGAAGCCCGTCGTTGGCTCTTGCTTCATTGGAAAGAATAGCGTGGTCGAGAGACGAAACTTTTTCGGCAAACCGGGAAGGGCTTTGAAGGCTGACTAACCCGCTGTAGCTGAACCGGGGAGGGCCCGATCTGCCGCTTTTTGTTGTAACAATGATCACACCGCCTGTGGCCCTGGAACCATAGATAGCAGCTGCCGCTGCGTCTTTAAGAACACTTACACTTTCCACATCGTTAGGGTTTACCCTGTCAAGCGAGGAAGGTACGCCATCAATAATCGTCAGTACCGGATTGCTGGAAAACGTACTGATACCCCGGATCCGCATACTGACCCCCTGACTGCCCGGCTGCCCGTTTGTGTTTATTATGTTCAGACCGGGCACCAGGCCTTGCAACGCCTGATCCAGTCTTGTCACCGGACGGTTTTCTATCTCAGTGCCTTTAACTATCGAAATAGCCCCTGTAATATCGCTTTTCCGTTGCTGACCGTACCCTACGACCACCACTTCTTCCAGCGCCTGCTGATCTTGCTGAAGTATGACAGACAAAGCTGTCCGGCCGTCGGGTTGTATCTCTTGCGTCCGATACCCGATAAAGGAAAAGACAAGTATTGCGTTCCCGTCAGGTACCACCAATTCAAAGCGACCTTCCACGTCCGTAGTAGTTCCGGTTGCCGTTCCTTTTACAGTGATATTCACCCCAGGGAGCCGAAGGTTGTCTTCTCCTTTTACTTCCCCTCTGACCGGAACGCTGGCTTGCCCTGCAGCATGCAGGCTTATAAGGATGCACAGGGAAAGCATGCCAAACCTTGATAAAGTACTTTTTGTAAAGTCTGGTTTCATTGTTATAAAAGGTTTAAAATTATATGGCATATATGTAGGATTTATTTAAAGGCTATAATCCGCTTGATGATATGGTTTTGAACAAACGGGATTTAGGGCGTCAGATATTAATTGTCAGATTTCAGAGATAAGGTATAAGCTCGCAAAGCCCGGATGAGTTCAGTCAGACAACGGCTATCAAGGATATGTACCGGTTACATGAATAAACGAATTTTAAAATTATATATAACATATATGTCTGATGTATTATGCAAATATAAGTGAACTCTAAAACTCATGTCAAGTATTTGTTTAAAATATTTGTAGAAAAATTATAATATATCGGGCGGTGCAACGCCCTTGTATCAGCGGATAATTTTATAGTGCGGCTCAAAGTGCGCTTTCATGGCAGCGCGGAACTTTTCAGGATTCCCGTTTTGCAGAATAGAAATCAGGTCGGAATGGGTGACGGGAGAGGGAGGAGCCGGGCTTTCCAGATGCGCATTGTAGTCTGTAATATACTGGAATAGCGGAAGCAGCATTTTTTGAAAACGGATGAGCGTATCATTGCCGGTAATCCTGTAAAGCGCCGAATGAAATAGCGTATCGGCCTTTACCTTGTCTGATTTTGTAATGGCATTGCCTTCCTCTTTTACAATATCCTTCAACATATCGATGTCATTGTCGGTCATTTTGTCAAACAGGAAATCCCCAAGCCCTACTTCAAGCATCAGCCTGATCTGGAAGAGCTGCATGAGCGAACCATGTCCCAGAAAATGCGGCTTAAGCAGTCGTTCCATACCGCTGAAAATGTCAGGCTCAGACATCACTGTTCCGCGACGTTTACGCACATCGATCAGTCCGAGCATACGCAAACGGCTCATTGCTTCGCGGACAACACTCCTGCTGACCCCCAATGCTTCTACTAATTCAATCTCTTTGGGGATCTGGTCTCCGGGTTTAAGATTGCGCTGTTTCAAATACTCCAGTAAGCGCTCTTCTACCTGGTCAGTCATAGTTATGCTGGTGACAGGGGCTAAAATCTCCCTAGTAGATGACATATTGATGAAAGTATATAAATATGATATATATGACAAATATAGCTATTGAAAATCAAAAGGCAGGTTCGGACCGAAATTATTGTGCCTGTTTTACCCAACTGTATCATATGCATACAAAAAGGGCTGAGTCGCCCCAGCCCTTTTTCCAAAGCCCCCTAAATCCGGATCTACCGGGAAATAATAAGCCTCTGAGAAAACTTCCGGCCCATCCCGTCAGACCAGCTTACCAGGTAAGCCCCGTTTTCCAGCCGTGTCAGGTCCATTTCTTCCTTGTTTTCCACTCGACCGACCCTTGACACAGTCCTGCCCGTCAGGTCATACACAACTACGTCACCCGCATAATCCGGTACCTGCAGCCGGACTTTTCCCCGGCTCGGGTTCGGGTAAAAATAGGCAGACACTTTATCCAAATACTTCGGGGAATGCTCAACCCTGATCAGTTGCGACATTTCAAACGACCCGTCTTTATCTATCATTTTGAGCCGGTAATAGTTATTTCCTGCTGCAGCCGCTCCATGAAACAGGTCATAGTTCGACAAACCGTCATGATTTCCGCGGGCCGCTATCTCTCCGATTGCATCCCAGGAAGTTCCGTTGACGCTGTGCTGAATCTCGAACAGTTCCGAGTTCGCTTCCTTCGTTGTCTGCCAATTGAGAGCTACACCTGTTTCTGAAGACTTGCCCGAAAACCCGGAAAGCGTCACGGGGAGGCTTGGGGACTCGAAAGTAAGAATGGCTGCTTCCACTTTAAAATACACGCCATTCTCCGAGCTGGTTCTCTTCATCCTGGCTTCAACCCGTACCTTGCTGGTCCCTGTAGGAACATTTTTACCCAGGTTATATTTTTTTATACCGTAAGGATAGGAAGAAACATTTTTTGTTACACTTTGCGTCAGGGTCTGGCCACCGATTTCCTGCCCGTTGCTTTTCAGGAAAATCAGCCTGAATTCCGCATTACATTTTTCGTGTACTCCGCCCCATATCGTCAGCGCAACCGAGATCGTACCCGGATCGACGGCTACATCCTGGTAAATCCGCACATATTTATTATATTCTCCATCGTAATACATCAGGCCATAATAGCTTCCGCACTTTTCGTAGTCCGATGCCCGTGAGAGGCTCGCGCCGTCGGGTATCCAGTCGGTTACAACATCTTTTCGGTTTTCTCTTCTTACCAGCTCGAAAGAGCCATTCTTGAGCTTACTATTGGAAAAGTCGCAATCATTTGCTTTCGCTCCTGCAAATCCTGATAAAACAGACACGAGGAGACATGAGATAGAAATCTTTAGTACATTCATCTTAAATTTTGTTTTTGTTAACAGCAAACACCGCATGAAACCGGTATTCGGGCATGTTCTGCTCCCTGATCGCATGTATTTCCTGTCGGGGGGGATGACAGGCTTAACTATACAGCCGAATGCAGACCGGAATAAAACGACGGGCTACATGGACAAAAAAACGGAAACAAAAAATGTTGGGAAATCCCGGTAGTGCGAAAGAAGCAGATCAGTCCGAAAGGGGGGAATCCGATACTATCTGCAGGGTACTCGATCAATAAAGTTTTTTCATATCAGCCTATTTGTAATGGAGTTTAGTGTTTTAAAATCTACATAGTAAAGAAAAACAAAATAATTAATCACAAATGTATTTGAAAAAATGCTTAATTACTACAAAAAAAACAGGAAGCTCACTAAAAGTTTAACTAGCATTACACCAATGTTTACTACTAACTTTTACTTTTATTTACTATCACCCTATTTTTAAACCCAGCTAAAAACCATATTATATGACTACAGTACTCACTATCGCTATCGTCAGCATCCTGATCTCCGCATATTATATCCGTAACTTTCTCCTATACAGGAAAAAAGTTTCGGCGTTATCTGAAAGCGGAATCAATACCCAGGGGCTCCTACTGGAGGTACGCAACATCGGGCTTGAGCACAATACACCTTCCAGGCTAAACGAAATTGCCGTCAGGTTTGCCACTACCGGTGGAAAAGACCATATAATACGTCATAAGAAAGAGCTGGCTGAAGGAGAAGTGATCCCTGTAGGTTCAATGGTTGACCTTACTTACCTGGAAAGCGATCCGAACGTCTGTAATATCCCGTCGCTGAACCTGGCCGCACAAAATAAGTGGACTTCCCTTGTCTCCGGGATTGTAATCCTTGTCGTCGGATTGTTTGCCGCATACGTCGTTTTTATCAATATCGGCACGGTATAGACAGCGGCGGCTTCGTCAATGGGAGGCCTGCTACCGGTATGCACCGAGATCGACCTGGTAGTCAGCGTCCGATATTTCTTTCAGCCGGATAAGGATCCGCTTGCCGTCAGGATATACGGTATTATCTTCCAGCAGCAATTTCCCCAGCGGGATATCTGTGGGAAAATGGACCGGCAGTTTTACCTCCCCGTCTATAAAGTTAAAATATACGATCGGCTGAAAGTCCTTTTTTGTATCGGCGAAATAACGGAACGTCGCCTCGTTTGTCTTCAGGTGCTCCATTTTAAACTCCTGCCCTTTTACGACAGGCCAGCCATACTTGTTCTCGCCGAATAGCTTCGTGTTGCCGGTCGCTTTATTATATGTCCCGAACTCTTCCCTGACGATCCCGTCGTCATTCCGGGAAGCCGCTATCTCGGAAACACTCCTGACAGTTTTTCTCTTTTTCCCTTTTTCGTCGCGGAAGCAGAATATATACTGCCCGTCATAATTACCTACCACGAAATCGAACCCATCTCCCGAGCGGCCATAAGCCTCCTTGTTAAAAAGCCAGGTATTGCTGAGGCTATCGTGATAAACAATCAGCTCTCCCTTATGGCCCGCTTCTCCTTCCGCTATCCAATCGTTGTGATACTGCCAGACCCAGGCCTGGGTAAACTTATATTTCAGCCGTCCCCTCTCCCCTTTTCCGGGTTCATCGGCCGGCTGAGGGAAGTTTGAAAACCACGAAAAACTCAACAGGAAAAGCAAGCTCATATAAATATCTGTAAATGTACCTCCCGCCTCACGATCCGAAACCCGGACCTACTTCATGTATCCTCCCGATTTAAGCCAGGTCTCCAGCGCACCGGGCCAACCTCCGAGGGAGCCTTTCCCATCGGTACGCAACCCGTAGCCATGTCCTCCTTCAGGATAAAAATGGGCTTCGGCGGGTATTTTGAATTTTTTGAGCGCGAGATAGTAGTTGATGCTGTTTTCTATCGGCACAGCTTTATCATCTTCCGAATGCACCAGGAAGGCCGGAGGCGTTTTTTCATCCACCTGCAATTCATTGGAATAATATTGCACCAGGGCCGCAGTGCTGTCAGCCCCAAGCAGGTTTTTCTTCGATCCGCCATGCGTATTGAGCTTCGAGAAGGTAATAACCGGGTACATAAGAATAGAAAAGTCGGGTTTTGCTTCCGCAGATCCGTTTTCTCCCCTGTGGTAGTGCGTTGACAAGGTAGCGGCGAGGTGCCCGCCGGCCGAAAAGCCCATGACACCTATCCTGCCCCGGTCTATCCACCACGCCGAAGCGTTTTTCCTGATAAGTTTCATCGCCTGCATGGCGTCCATCAGCGGTACCTCGTGTTGGCGGGTCATTGCCTTCGCATTGGGTAGCCTGTACTTCAATACTATCCCCGCGATACCTCTTTCATTGAACCACTTCGCCAGGTCGCTTCCTTCGTGGCCGGCGGCCAGAATGCCGTATCCGCCACCCGGGCATATCAGAACGGCAGCTCCCGTAGCTTTATCCTTTTCGGGGAGATAGACAGACATCGAAGGCACGGTAACGCCACTGATCCTCAATATGCCGTTAACGTCGACATCCGACTTTTCCTGTACATCGCTGGCAATGAAGTTGGGTACTTTTCCTTCGGGCCACAAAGGAATGACATGGTCCTGGGCCATAGCTCCTGTCATAAAAAAGAAAGTGATAAAACCGGTTCCTATAAGTTTGTTTAACATACTGGGCTGAATTCAATATGATGAAAAGGTCAGGGTATCTTCCGGAATGAAGCGTTCCCTGCCTCAAATGTACAAAATAGGTCATTGAAGACAAGTCTGCCCACTACATTTCCTCGAATAGCTTCAATATCCTTTTGTATTCGTCGGCCCAGGAAGAAGGCTCCGTAAACGCATGATCTTCAAGAGGATAAACGGCCAGCTCCCAGTTATTTTTTCCCAGTTCGATCAGCTTCTGCGACAGCCTGACCACATCCTGGAAATGCACATTCATATCGATCATCCCATGGCATATAAGCAGCTTTCCTTCCAGTCCACCGGCGTGATAGACAGGCGAGCTTTTCCGGTAGGCAAGACTGTCTGCCTGGGGTTCATTCAGAATATTTGAAGTATAACCCTGATTATAGGCTGCCCAGTCGGTTACGGGGCGGAGCGCTGCCCCGGCGGCAAAAACCCCGGGCGCGGTAAACTGCGCCATCAGCGTAATAAATCCGCCATATGACCCACCGTAAATCCCGATTTTCAAAGGATCTATTTTATAGTTCTCAACCAGCCATTTAGCCCCGTCGACGTTATCGGACAGATCTTTTCCTCCCATATGACGGTAGATCCCGGTACGCCAGTCGCGCCCGTAGCCGGCGCTCGCCCTGAAATCCATATCCAGGACAGTATATCCCTTATCGGTCAGCAGGTTATGAAACATATACTCCCTGAAGTACTGGCTCCACCACTTATGGGCGTTCTGCAGGTACCCCGCTCCATGTACAAAAATCACGGCCTTCCCGTTTGGTCTGCCGGGCACATAAATCCGTGCATAGATATCGTTCCCGTCTGACGCCTTAATCTTTACGATCTCAGGCTTTCTCCAGGAATATGACTTAAACTCGTCGGTGAGCGAATTGGTAATGCGCTCATAAGAAGCGCCTTTTTTATTTTCCAGCAGGTAAAGCTCCCACGGCGAGCTGCTGTCGGAGTAGCGGACCGCGATCTTCGTTTCATCGGGAGAAAACACTACCTCGTGCGCGCCTTCCCTGCTTGTAAGCTGTACGCGCGCCCCACCATCCACCGGCATTTTATACAGATGCTTTTCTCCCGGGTGCACTTCGTTGGTAACCAGGTAAAAGTGCTTTTTATCCCGTGACAGGACAACCTCCTGCACCTCGAAATTCCCGGAAGTAAGCTGTTTCTTCCTCCCGGTCTTTACATTTACCAGGTATAGGTGCGAATAACCGGTCGCCTCGCTCTGAAAATAAAAATTACTGTCGTCGATCCACCCTATAGTACCCGCGGATTGGTTATACCCTATCCCCGGCCCTGAAATCCAGGCTTCATCCCGTTGGCGATCCAGGACTTTGAGTGTTAAATCCGCAGGATTAAAGGAGGCTATCCACCGGTCCTTGTTGTCTGCCGACCGGATAACGACAACCGCATTTCTCCCGTTTTCAGAATAAAACGGCCCGGACATATAAACCTCGCGCTCTTTGTGTTTCCACGCGCTGTCCTGCTTCGGATAATCTTTGAGATAATCGGGCTTGTCCGAGATCCCGGGCAGATCTTTGAATGATACTCTTCTTGTTGTGTCCTTTTCTATATCATATACCCAGGCCTCATATGTAGCAGGCGGCGCCCCTACTTTAGAGCGTGCGGGCAGATTTTCGGTAAACCCTGATTCGGTCACAAAGCTGGGAACTACCGTAGATTTCGCATCTTTGGATGATTCCGACAGAGAGTAGGTTACAAACTTAAGATCAGGACTTAGCCGTAAATTTACCAGAGTTTTTCCTTCGAGGTATATCTCTTTGGGCCTGGAAGGCCTGAGCGCTTTTTCTATTTTGTCCCGGGCGTCTTTAAGCTCCTTCCTCTCCTTCAGAGTTTCAAACAGGTCCAATTGATCTCTTTTAAGCCATTTTTCCTGTTCGTTCGGCTTCTCTTCCACCTTTTTCTTCCCTTCCCGGAAATCCGTATACTGGGAAAGCAGGCCTGCATTCTCTTTAGACTCCAGGGCGAGTGAAAATAAATTCTGTCCCCGCCGGAAAATGACCTGCTCTTCATTACCGCTGAAAATCGCTTCGCTCTCAGTTTCAGTGGTATTGGTAAGCCTCCTGGCAGATAGACCGGAAGTTTTGAGCAGATAAATATCCCCGTCTTTGATATACAGCTTCAGGCCCCGATCTTTACTATATACGCCGCCAGAAGCCGGTAAGCGCTTCATTTCCGCCGAAGAGACCTTACTGATCTTCTTCCGGGCAACCTGGTAGCTGTAAAGAGAATCTGACTTATTCCTCTCGGGGTTCCAACTGAAATAAACGACCCGGGAGTCTTCCGACCAGTAGACGTTTGAAGGCGAAGCTCCGATCAGGAGATGGGGAGCCTTCATGATCTTTTCGACCGTAAGGGGAGAAAGCTGCTGGGCACTCACCGATCCCAGCAGGCCTATTCCAAAAAAGACAGTAAAAATCTTCATAATTGCAATTTGCTGATTGACAGGGGAAATATACGGAATTAGCGGAATTAGCTCTTTCCCGGCCTGGAATAACGTTATTTAGTCATACTTTTGTCCTTTAAGCAAACCGGTACCTTTTTATGAACCAGGCTGACGTCACGTTTATCCGACTGTCCAAATTTTCAGGTGAGTTGGTTCCTTTCGAGGAAGAAAAGCTCAAAGGCTCTTTGTACAAATCGGGAGCGAGCCGTGAGGAAGTCAAACAGGTGATCGACGAAATTATCCCCTGCCTCTACGACGGCATCACCACGCGGTCGGTATACCAACTGGCTTTTAAGCACCTGAAGAAAGTACGCAGTTCCCTGGCTGCTCGCTACAGCCTGAAAAGAGCGTTGCGTGACTTAGGACCGGCAGGTTATTATTTCGAAAAATGGGTAGCAAACTTCTTCCGCAATTATGGGTTCGAAACCATGACCGGTCAGCTCATCGAAGGAGCGGCAGTCACCCATGAAGCCGATGTTATCGCAAAAAAAGGAGAAGACACCTACTGGATCGAATGCAAATTCAGGAATACCGTCGATGCCAAGATCACCGTCACGACCCCGATGTACCTGCTTTCACGCATCAAGGACATATCAGTAAAAGAATACAACCTGTTCGGCGAGAAAACCACATTTTCGAAGGGGTGGCTGGTTACAAACGCCTACCTGACTACGGACTCTATCCACTTTGGAGAGTATTACGGGATCGACCTTCTCGCCTGGGATTACCCGGCAGGGCGGAGCATCAAAGATCTGACCGACAAAAAAGCGCTTTATCCCGTTACCTGCCTTACCACAATTTCTCAAAAAGAAAAGGAAGACCTGCTTGCGCAATCCTGCATTATGGTCAGGGACCTGATGGCCGACAGCAGCTTCCTTGACAAGCTGAGCCTCTCGCGGCAAAAAAGAGATACCATTTATAAAGAAGTAACCGAACTGGTAGAAAGGCCTTACGAAACGGATTAATACCGGAAAAACAGGACAATTGACATTAAGTTATTAAATTGCCTTACTGTATCGCCACCATTGCTATGAACGAACTCATCACTCCCGATCTATCAGACCAGATTTTGGGCTTTTTGCTGCAAAAAGTCAACTTAGGCGATTATGAAGAATTCAAATCGCATGATTTCCCGCAATCCGACCAGCTCAGCGTCGATGCGGTGGATGTAGTACTCGACGACCTGAGAGAAAAAGGATTAATAGAAATTCTTTCGCGCGGGCATTCAGGGTATGACTATACCTATGAAATATCGGTTAACAAGACGGCTATTGACTTCCAGAGAAGGGGCGGTTTCAAAGGCCAGGAGCTACTTTTGAAGGAAAGCCTGAACAGGCTCCTGCTTGAGCTTGAAACCCTGCAGGAAGTTCCCACCGGCAAAAAAGAGACGATCCGGTCGCTGGTTGCATTGATAAAATCTTACATGGTTGCTGTGAAATAGCAATAAGGGCACCGATCTTTAATGAAACCTCATCCGGTCTAATCCTGACGGCAGCTTTTTTTGCACGGCGTAGCCTTTCTGTATCTTCAGTAAAACCCTTCCTTAAGTAATACTTACAGATTACTGCAGACGCAGTATTTTCTCTTTCCGCCAACAACCTGTGTAAAGTCCCGGGAACTTCCGGGCAGGAAATTTCGTGCACGGCGAGCTTCACCTGAAATACTTAACTACGCCAAATGAGAAAATGGAAGGATCCTGTCGTTCGTCGATTTTTTTGAACGTCTGGCGATCGGCTGTTTTACCGGGTATGGGCGTAATCTAGCTTTGATGCGTCAAAAAACCTTTTTATCCATCATTAATACTCGATGCATATGTTAGGAAAACCCTTCAGAGCAGCTATCATATGCTGCCTGTTTGCCTGCTCCCAGCCCGACACAGGTCCGGATAAGGGAAATAGCAAAAATTACCTCTCAATGAAAATTGACGGGAAAGAATGGTCGGCCGACTTCAACGTGAGCGGCGGCTATCATGTTACCGAGGCTCTGGGGCCGGGTATACTGAGCATCAGCGGTCAGAAAGGTAAAGGAAGTACCCAGCAGGACTTCGTGATCAACCTGTACCGCACCGACGGTGCGGGGACCTACCTGGTCAACATTGCGGACGGAAGCACCCAGGCAGTTTACCAGAATGCAGCGCAGTTTGCAAATCTGACCCCATCCAATTATCTCTGCGGAGGTGCAATGCAGGGCAGCCAGCTCAAGGTAGTCATCACAAAGGCATCCAAATCCACGCAGGAACTGGAAGGTACCTTTAGCGGAACTATGCAATGCGTAGAAGGGAACAAGATTGTTATTACCGAAGGAAAGTTCTATTACAGGGAATGATTGCCGGTGGTAATCACCTCCCCTTCTCTTATTTTTCCGGATAAAAGATCCTTTTTCTATCTTTATTGTTTCTCCCGGCCCGCAAAGGGCGGTAATCTGCGGGGAAACAACCGTAGATTGATATTCTTTTATCCCAATGAAGCTTCTATTCCTTTGCTGCCTTTTATCCCTGTTCTGCCGGTGCATAGAGCTCAAAGGCCAGCCTGCCCGCGCCATAGGGGGGATAAAAGGGAAAATAACCGATCAGCAGGGAGCTCCGCTTCCGTTCGCCGGGGTCAGCATCAAAGGGACAAACCTGGGGACGCTTTCTAACCCGGAGGGTATATATGAGCTTCACCTGGAGCCGGGAAACTACACCGCGCATTTTCAGCACCTGGGCTTTGCCACCGGAACAAAGGAAATTTCCATATCCTCAGAAATGATCCCCCTCGACATTTCTCTCCGGGAGCAGGCGCTGGCGCTAAGGGAGCTGCAGGTAGGAAAAGATACGGAAGATCCTGCTTATACCATCATGCGGAAGGCTATTTCCAAAGCCCGTTTTCACCAGCTCCAGGTACAATCCTACTCCGCTTCGGTATATGCCAGGAGCACGGCCCTTCCGACGAAAATACCTTTCCTGATGCGTAGCAGGTTAAAAAAACAGGGCATAAGCGAGGGCGTCGCATTCGTAAATGAAAGCGTCACAAAAGTCGATTACCAGCGCCCGAATTCCTATAAGCAGAAAATAATCTCTACCCGTAACAACCTCGATAACAGCGCCCCGACACCCAACGAGTTCATATTTGCCAGCTTCTACAACCCGGAAGTAGGCGGAACAGTCACTCCTCTGTCTCCGAAAGCACTGAGTATTTACAGGTTCGAATACGAAGGCTATTTCGAGGACAGGGGCGAAATCGTCAATAAAATAAAGGTCACGCCGAAATCTTTCAAACAGGGTGTTTTTAAGGGTAACATCTACATCATTGACGGTAAATGGTCTATGCACAGCTTTAATCTTGAAACCATCTGGCAAGGCTTCAATATCAGTGTCAGGCAGCTGTTCACTCCATCACAAAATGTCTGGATACCCGCAAGCCAGCACTTTGACATTAACGGCAGCTACCTGGGTTTTGCCGGGAAATTTACCTACATCGTTTCTATCAAATACGACAAGCTCCAGACGGATCCTGCGCTCAGGGAATCCGTGACGATCGTGGACATAAAGAAAGAACCTGAGTCGAAACGGGAGATCCCGGGCGTAAAAAAGCTGGAAGAGCTGCTGTCGGACGGACAGAAGGCGGACACAAAAAGCTTCAGGAAAATGGTGAAGCAATATGAAAAAGAGCAGCGAAAGGCGGAAAATCCCGATCTGAGCACAAGGGAAACCAGGCGTGATTCCATCATCGTGGAGCCGCTTGCCAACAAACGCGACTCTGCCTACTGGGCCGACATGAGGAGCGTTCCCCTTACACGTACCGAAGTGGTAAGCTTTGCCGTAAGCGACAGCCTCGCAGGTACCAGGACGGGCAACCGTAAGCCAGCCGACAGCACAAGCTTCAAGCCCCAGCACCTGCTGACCGGTGCCCGGTATCGTTACGGACACGGACGTTCCCTGTCCCTGCCCGCGCCGCTCAGGTCAGTTGGCTTCAACCCCGTGGAAGCATTTCATGTAGACCTGAGTGCAGAATGGCAGAAAAGGTACGACAACAAAAACCGGGTCAGCGTCATCCCTGCGCTGCACTACTCCACCGGGCGCAACCGGGTAAGCCCGACGCTGAAGCTGGCGCTTAATAATAGCACAAGCAGCCTTTCTTTCTCAGGAGGTGAGCAGATAGCCCAGTTTAATCCGCAGCAGCCTGTTCACCCGGCCGTCAATACGTTATACTACCTGCTGCTCAACCAAAATCATATCCGGCTATACAGGAAACAGTTTTTCAATATGGAATTCCGGCAAAGGCATTTCCTGGATGTCATCGACCTGTCAGCCGGGATAGAAACCGGGAAAAGATACCTGTTACATAACCTCCGGAAGTCCGGCGGGCTGTTATGGGGAGATCCCAATCTGGAGCGGAATGACAATATCCCGGACAATGTCGAAAACCCGACATTTTTACTCTTGCCCGACGAAAGGTATACGGTGGCATCCCTGCGCCTGGATATCCGTCCGTGGCAAAAGTTTTCAGTCCGCAACGGCCGTAAACGCTTTTTCAATAAAAATCAGCCGGTATTCGCTATTCAATACAGAAAGGGGATTTCCCTTTTTAACAGCGATGTAAGCTATGATTTCCTCGAAGGAGAAGCCCGGTATGAGCCCGGAATATTTGCTGCGTCCGATTTACAGATGTCGGTATCCGGCGGGAAGTTCCTGAACGACAAAGCCGTATCTTTCCCTGATTTCAAGCATTTCATGGGCAACCGGACGATTCTCCAGTCGGGCGATCGCCTTACAGGATTCCGTATGCTGCCCTACTACCGGTACAGCACTTCCAAACAGTATATCCAGGCCCACCTGTCATTCAACTCACCCAAGCTGTTCCTAACACAGTTGCCGCTGCTCCGCCTGGCCGGTCTGAAAGAGTATCTCCAGGGGCATATGCTTCACACGCCGGATACGACTTTCTATACCGAGCAGGTCTACGGCATCGACGGCATACTGAAAATGTTCCGGGTCGAGCTCGTCAGTCATTTCGACAGGGATTTGTACCTGGGTTCGGGCTTTCGGATCGGAACAGTCTTTACTTTTTAGCTTGCATAAATGTCGAAAATCTGCCTCTAAAATACTTTTTCTGAGGCCCGGATTTTCCGTATACGTTGCAGAAGCTCTTTCCTCGTATTGATTGCTTTTATGGTTCCGCTTTTATGTCTTTCTGATCATAAGATTGACAGCGTCACTTTTTCACTCCTTCCAGGACAGGCAGAGGCTTTTCCTGCACAGAAGCCGGATAGCGGTTGTTGGAAATATCCAGATCAGCCATTCTCCGGCTGGGATCGATATCGATGGCTTTAATCTGCCCGACGGGCCCGGAGGCGGAAAATACGTATTCAGGGTACGTCCAGCCCCAGTCCGACAAGACGATAGCGTCACGTTCTTTCTTCTCTCCCCGCATCAGGTCCAACGGAATATAATACCACTCTTCCCGGCCGTCCCGGTAGGTGATCCTGATATCAAGAGGCATCGGGATGGTTCCTTTCTTTGAAATGACGACCCTGGCCCGCCCGTTTTCGTCTCCCGTTACGTTTACACCGTAGTCGATGATCTTGGTTGTGCCGATCCAGTTTTCAAAATACCAGTCCAGCTCCAGGCCGGATACCTTTTCCATGATTCTCTTAAAATCATTCGGGTTGGGATGCTTGTACTTCCATTCATTGAAATATCGTTTCATCCCTGTATCAAAAACTTCCTTTCCGACAATATAGGACAACTGATGAAGGAAGATCGCACCTTTTGAATAAGCAGCGACCGAATACGCTTTATTGGTTTCAAAGTGGTCGGCATGAGTGGTGAGCGGCTCCTCAAGACCCGATTTTACAAGATCCCTGTACGCAGCGTACGTCCTGACATGGGGATCCAGGGGTGAGGGCATCAGCTTTGCCATTATCTCGGTCTGAGCATAATTAGTAAAGCCCTCGTCCATCCAGCCATACTTTGACTCGTTGTTCCCCAGCAGCATCTGAAACCAGCTATGCACTGCCTCATGCACCGTCACGCTCACAAGCGCACCGAGGCTCCTGCCGCTGGTAATGAGGGTCGCCATGGGGTATTCCATCCCCCCGTCGCCGCCCTGGATAATCGAATACTGCCTGTAAGGGTACCTTCCGAACCTCTCATTCATTATTTTAAAGCAGTCAATGGCATAGGACTGCAACTGCTTCCAGTTACCCAGGGAGTCGTGCTGATAGAAAAAATGGAGCTCAAGGTTTTCGTCCACCCTGGCTATGTCGTGGGTGTAATCCGGGTCGGCAGCCCACACAAAATCATGTACTTCGGGTGCCTTAAAATGCCAGGTCAGCAGCGAGCCCGGCTTATGAGCCACTTTTTTAGAGGAATATCCATGGCCGATCTTTTCGGCATTCTGAAGGTACCCCGTCGCAGCCACCACATAGGAAGCATCCAGTGTAATTTTTACGTCAAAGTCCCCCCATACCCCGTAAAACTCGCGGGCAATATAGGGGTTTGCATGCCATCCTTCATAATCATATTCGCTCATTTTGGGATACCATTGTGCCATTGAATAGTCTATCCCCTCTTTGTTCATACGGCCCGTTCTCCGGATCTGCGCCGGTACCTGGGCTTCGAATTCCATATCAAAAACGTGCCGGGAACCGGGCAGGACCGGCGTAGCCAGATCCACTTCCAGGATAGTACCTTCTGTATGGTACCGCACCGGCTTGCCGTTCTGCCTGAGGCTGCCGACTTTCTGATATCCGATCTCGTCCGGCTTCAATGCAGCAATCCTGTCCGTTACACGGGGGTCGGGATCGGGAAGCGTCCTCGATCGGACATCCATCAGGCTGCCGGGTTGAAATGCATTCAGGTAAAGATGGTAGAATACCCTGTAAAGCGTATCGGGCGAATTATTAAAGTAGGTTAGCTTCTGAGTCCCCGAATAGCGGTGTGTCTTTACATCAAACCTGATATCCATCTCGTAAGAAACCCTTTGCTGCCATCGGTCTGGTTGTGCAGACAGGCTCAGGATACTGGTACAAAACAGGCAAATCAGTACAGCGATTCTCATTTCCAGGTTGGCTACAATTAAAGTAAAAAACAATGAAAGGACGAAAAATACGTTTTTATTAGTAAGGGACAAAAAAAGCCCGGAACAGTACCCACACAACTAACCTTTTTATATTATGCTCAGATGGTCAATTATTTTTTTGGTAGTCGCTATAATAGCCGCTGTATTCGGCTTTGGCGGTATTGCTGCGGGAGCGGCAGAAATGGCGAAGATTCTTTTTTATCTTTTCCTGGTTCTTTTCGTAGTCAGCCTGATCTTCGGACGAGGCCGTGGCTAGCACTTTTACCCAGAATAAGCGTATAATATAATCATTGACAGACGGCTAATTTCACAGCCGTCTGTTTTTCTTAACTCAGGCCGCTTAAAAACTTCATTACATCCGCACCATCTGCGTAGTCGTACAGACCGGGACGCTGACTTTCGCCGAAAGGAATCATCAGCTCATCCAAACCGCCATTACCTACTATGCACTGAATTTTCTCCCGGTGCGGTCCGAGCATCTTCCTTACTTTTTCCGGTGTTTCGTATTCTTTATAATATACCATACTGAGAGGTGAGACAAAACCGTCACTATCCCTGATCAGCAGGAAACCGTTGTCAAAATGGTGATCGCCGTTTACCAATAATATCGATTTATTATACTCATAGTTGTTGAAATACTTGTGGTGGTTGGCGGCATAGTCCCTGTAAGCTTCGGCTCTTTCATACAGGCCGGTGAAATCATAGCCTTCGGGGACAAACAGCTTGGAGACATTCCTGCAGCCCAGCCCATAGTAGCGAAAAATATCCGCACACAGTCCATCCAGCTCCTGATCCGTTTCTTTGCCTGTCAGAACCGCTACCGACACCCGGTTTTTCCTGATAATATGCGGCTTCGAAGAAAAGTAGTATTCAAAATAACGAGCTGTATTATCACTGCCGGTGGCAATATAGGCATCCGCTTCGTTGATGCGGTCCACAAATTGCACATAGTCCCGGAATGCCGGCTCCAACTCGCATATTTTCTCCACGACCAGCTTTATAAGCGCGGTATCGTCTTTACTCGGCTTTACCAGGAGCCGGTGACCGCTGATCAGTACGCACAGCAGGTCATGGAACCCTACCAGGGGTATGTTTCCGGCCATCACAACCCCTATCTTAGCGGTCGTCCTGACTTTTTCGTAAGAAGCGTACCAATCCAATAAAGCGTCGGGGCTGCCCAACATGAGAGCGATCGATTCGAGCGCATAGCGGACATTCACCGGTGTGAACCAGTTGTTGGCCAGGTATGCCTCCTCTACCCATACGTCGATTTCCGCCCTGTTTTCAGGGGAACGCAGAAACTCACTTAATCCAACAAAGGCCGCAATTCTATTATCTGTTGAAATCATGTATTTTAAGGGAATTAACTCAATAAGTTACTTATCCGGTAAATTATTGACCATTTGTGAACCTAAAAATAATTACATTTGTATTTCAGTTAGTAAAAAGAGAGAAATATATCCTAAATAATTGGTCGATCATGGCTATTATAATCACGGACGAATGCATCAACTGTGGAGCCTGCGAGCCTGAATGCCCCAATACAGCGATTTACGAAGGTGGTATAGAGTGGACGTGGGGAGACGGAACCAGCCTGGATGAGGTTGATTTCGGAGATGGCACGGTTGTGAGTGGCAAAGAAAAGCAGGTTCCTATATCGGACGAATTTTATTATATAGTTTCAGATAAATGCACCGAATGTGTAGGCTTCCATGAAGAGCCTCAGTGCGCTGCAGTATGCCCGGTCGACTGCTGTGTCCCCGATCCTGATATGGTAGAGGACAATGAAACGCTGGTGGCAAAAAAAGCATGGCTGCATAACGAATAGACAACGGCCAGTGTTGTAGCTGGCAGGCTTCAGCCTCCGCCACCCGGGACACCGGATCAGCACCGGGAAACATAGAAAATAAAGGACGCCTGTATTCTCTTCGATATACAGGCGTCTTTTATTTTAAGAAGCACGCTGCTAACTATACTCCTTATTCACACACATTATATTCTCTCCCGGAAGCCATCGCTACATTGCCGGCTTGGGCGCCTTATAGTTGGCCGGAGATCTCATCGGGTTCACCTGTACGCCGCTTTCTTCAGAAGGCTGCGCTACAACCAGGGTCGCAGGCCTTTTTGCGTATTTAGGCGTCACAACTTTATGTCCTTCCGAATCCGCCTCCTGCCTCTTCACTTGTTCCAAGGTAGGCACTTCGACAGTTTGCTGTGCTGCCTGCGCCTTTTTTGCCTTATTAGGATGCTTGTAATTGTTGGCGGAAATCCCGGGGTCTACCTGTACCTGAGCATTACCTCCCAACGCGCTCAATACCAGCGCAACAGACAAAATACGTCCAATCCCAGTTCTCATAAGTGTTCTGTTTTGTTGATTTGACTAGTTATTTTCTATGGCGATTACTACTATATACAATTATACAAAATATCTTTTTTATAGAATTTTTTCAGTTTTTCGAAAAAATACATCCGATTTAAACCGTCTTCATTAAAAAAAATCCGGATTTCAAAAAAACAGGATCCATTTTGAATCATCAGAACCATGAAAACCGCAAAACGCTTCAAAAACGGTTTGGTTTAAATCCTGAAAAAAAAATTTCATTTTTTTTCTTCCTCCCTTTTACACACTGACAGGCTTTTCCGCTGCCGGATATACGATCCCCGTACGGATCTGCCGGCAGGCAAAGCCATAACTACCGGAAAACCCCAAAAACACCAGGTAGAGAGCAAGAAATCGATGGCATTCTCGCCCGTTTCGAAGCAGAACGCATTGAACTTAACCAATAAACAGACCGAAACGAAGACAATATGTACAGTATTAATATTCTGCACTATAAGTAGTTTACGAAATATTATTTACAAAAATGAAATTTTGATAAAAACTCAATTTTTAGTTTAAAATTTCACTATTTAATATCAATTATCATTGATTTTTATAAAATCATGTATTTTTTTAAACATAACTCTTTGAAAAAACTTTCTATTGTTCAATATTTGCTCACGATCTATCTATCATAAAACAAACAATTAAACAAAATATTATTATGAGAAAAGCAATATTTACGCTATTATATTTGTCAACACCCATATTGGGTTTATCTAAGGAAGAGAAAAATAATGCCGAACCCCTCCAACCCTCCCGGACGGCCTCGGCAGAAACAGCTTCTCCTGACGAAGAAGAGAAGAAAGGAGCCTTTTCATTCTCGGGATATATCGACTCCTATTTTTCCGGAAACTTCAACAAACCGCTTTCGCAAAACAACCTTGGAGCTTCGGGTACAGCGCGCGTGTTCGATCAGCGTGCCGGCCAGATTGCCCTCGGCCTCGCGCAGACCGTGGTCAAATACACCAACAGCAAATCGGAAGCTGTAGTCGATCTGGCGTTCGGCCCCAACGCCGACCTCGCCAACTATGCCAACATCGGCACGGCGCTGGCTATCAAACAAGCCTATTTCAGCTACAACATCACTGACAAATGGTCGGCCACGATCGGTCAGTTCGGAACCCATATCGGTTATGAGGTCATCGATGCCCCGGTCAACTTTAACTATTCGCTCTCCAACCTGTTCGGCATGGGGCCGTTCTACCATACCGGGTTGAAATCTACCTACGCTTTCTCGGACAGGGCCTCGCTGATGCTGGGAGTAGTGAATGCAGTAGACGGATTCGGAGACAATAACCGCAAAAAGGGTGTGATCGCGCAGCTTTATTTCTCACCCGCAGAAAACTGGGATGTCTACCTCAACGGTATAAATACAAACGACGAGGACCCGAATGACGCGGGTAACGTCCCTGAGGCCCATTATCGCATGCTCGACCTGGCGACATCCTACCAGTTGACTGAAAAATTCCTGTTAGGCCTGAACGCCGCCGTCGGATCGCAGCAATATGGCGGCACAAACACTTCCAAGTCCTGGGGCGGTGTCGCCGGTTATGCAAACCTTGCCGTTACCGAGCATTTCGGATTAGGTGCGCGCTATGAGTACTTCGACAACTCCAACGGAGCACGGGCACTCCTGGACGCAAGCGAAAACGGTACCTCTGTCAATTCGTTCACCCTCACAGGCAACATTACGCTGGCCGAGGGACACGTGCTTCTCAAGCCTGAGTTCAGAATAGACAGCTATGCTTCCAGGGCAGATGGTTTACGCCAGTTTGAAGATTCAAAGGGAAACATGTCTAAAAATTCGCAATCCACCCTCGGCGTAGCTTTCATATATAAATTCTGAATCCAATATTAAATTCAATTTTAAAGCAGTACAATTATGCAAAAACCTAGTTACATTCCGATTATTATTCTGCTCCTGGTAAGCATTATCGGGCTACTATTCGGCCAAATCCCCGGGCCCATCATTACAGAAGGGCTCGATACCGGAGATACCGCCTGGCTGATTGTGGCAGCAGCCTTCGTATTGTTGATGACTCCCGGTCTCGCCTATTTCTACGGCGGGATGGTAAACGGCAAAAATGTTATTTCCACCATGCTGCAGAGCTTCATTGCCATGGGGGTAATCAGCATCCTTTGGGTTGTATTCGGATTTAGCCTGGCCTTTGGAGAAGACATTGGAGGCTTTATAGGAAACCCGTTCACCTACTTCATGATGAACGGCGTGATGGAAGCTCCCCTTTCCGGAACGATCCCCTTTCTACTGTTCGCATTCTTCCAACTGAAGTTCGCGGTTATCACGCCGGCGCTGATCACCGGCTCTATGGCCGAAAGGGTCAACTTCAAGTCTTATGTACTCTTCATTATCCTGTTCTGCATCTTTATCTATACTCCTCTTGCCCATATGACCTGGCATTCTGACGGCATACTGTTCAAAATGGGGGTACTAGACTTTGCAGGAGGTACTGTTGTCCACATGTCGGCCGGTTGGGCAGCCCTTGCAGGTGCACTTTTCCTCAAAAGCCGGAGCCAATATATAGGAGAAAACGGTCTTCCTCCCGCCAATATACCTTTTGTACTCCTTGGTACAGGTTTACTATGGTTCGGCTGGTTCGGATTTAACGCAGGCTCGGCATTGAGCGCAGGCCCGTTGGCAGTCTCAGCATTTGCAGCTACCAACACAGCAGCAGCAGCAGCCGGTGTCGCCTGGGTGCTTGCGGACGTGGCAAGAGGTAAAAAAGTCTCTGCATTGGGCTTCTGTATAGGGGCTGTTGTAGGCCTTGTAGCCATCACGCCCGCGGCCGGTTTCGTCACTATCCCGGCTTCTCTCTTCACCGGGGTCATTGCCGCCATCGTCAGTAACGTAGTTGCCCATTTACGTACCGCCAGGGGTGTAGACGATACACTTGACGTATTCCCTTGCCATGGCGTCGGCGGGATGGTAGGTATGCTCGCAACCGGGATCTTCGCAACCAGCGCCGTCAACCCTGCGGTAGAGGTACAAGGGCTGGCCTACGGGGAAACCTCGCTTTTCATCAACCACTTGATCGCTCTTGTCGGATGCTCCGTGTTTGCCTTCGGGGGCTCGTATCTCCTGTTTAAGATAACCGACCTTATTCTCCCGCTGAGGGTAAGCGCAGACGACGAAAAGACAGGTCTGGATGTCAGCCAGCACGACGAGCAACTTTTCGAAATGGCTTAATATAAACACTACCTTCGATTAACTACTCAATAGCCGCGCGCGAAAGCCGCGGCTATTTGCTTTTAACAGAACCCTGACCACATCACCTCATCACCACATCATCACATCACCTCATCATCACATCACATCACATCACCTCATCATCACATCACCTCATCACCACATCACCACATCACCTCATCATCACATCACCCCAACCATCTCCGGCTCATCTACTTCCATTACACCATCTGCTCCGACACCTGTCAAAAGGACTTCCCGGGTCTCGTTGATCAGAAGCGGGTCAAAAACCGCGCTTACCCGTACATAGTTCTCCGTCAATCCCTGCATATTCCCTTCGTGGTCCCCTTCTTCGAACAGCACCGTGGCCAGTTTGCCTACCTGGCTGTCATAAAAAGACCTCCTTTTTTTGTCACTGAGAATGTGCAGCATCTTCGACCTTTCCGCACGTTCCTTCATCGGCACTACAGGTTTTATGCCCACAGCCACCGTATTGGGGCGCTCGGAATAGGTAAACACATGCAGATATGAGATGTCCAGGTCATTCAGAAAATGGTAAGTCTCCAGGAAATCCTCCTTCGTTTCTCCCGGGTGCCCGACAATTACGTCTACCCCGATACAGCAGTCAGGCATCAGGGATTTGATACGCGACACCCGGTCGACATAAAGCTCCCTGCGGTAGCGCCGGCGCATGAGCCCAAGTATCTTATTGGACCCGGATTGCAGCGGGATATGAAAATGAGGAACAAAACGTTTCGAGCCTGCCACAAACGATATGATTTCGTCGGTCAACAGGTTCGGCTCTATCGAGGAGATCCTGAACCGGTCGATTCCGTCGACTTCGTCAAGCTGCCTGACCAGGTCGAGAAAGGAACTCGTCCGCTCACCGTTGATAATGCCGAAATCACCTATATTTACCCCGGTAAGCACAATCTCCTTCACTCCTCTTGACGCTATCTCCCTGGCGGAAGCCAGCACATTGGCTACAGTATCAGACCTGCTTTTGCCGCGTGCCAATGGGATAGTACAATAAGCACAGGGATAATCGCACCCATCCTGGACCTTCAGGAAAGTACGCGTGCGGTCGTTGAGGGAATAGGAAGTATGGTATTCCACGGCCTCTTCTATAGGCGAAGCCAGCACCCTGCCCTTTCCGTTCACGGGTTCTTTTTCGAAAGTATCTATCAGCTCGAGGAGCCGGAATTTTTCAGCAGCTCCCAAAACCACGTCGACTCCCGGTATCCCGGCGATTTCATCGGGTTTCAATTGTGCATAGCAGCCCATTATCGCTACAAATCCGTCAGGATTGATCTGCTGGGCTTCCCTTACGATCTTCCTGCATTTTTTATCCGCATTGTCGGTCACCGAACATGTATTGATTATAAATATGTCCGGATCCTGGTTAAAGCCTACCTTTTCATAGCCCTTCGTTTCGAACATCCTTGATATGGCGGAGGTTTCGGAAAAGTTGAGCTTACAACCCAGCGTATAAAAAGCTACTTTTTTCATTCGAATAAAATATATAATGAGCTGTTAAACAGACCATTGCTTCATGAGAAGAAGCCGCAGGCCCTGCGGCTGTACTTGCCAGGGAAACCGCAAAGTTAGGAATTATTGGAGGGCCAGCCATCGCCTTTTGTAAAAACCGAAAAAAACACACGGCGATTTTCCCAAAATTGTACAATAATTAATCGGGCAAACCGATTTTGAATTATTTTTGATTTCACGATAGACTGTTCCGTTCCAGACCAGTATTACCTGTAACGGCAGTTGCCGACAACATCTTGAAAAATAGCCTGATAAGGCGCAATTACACTTTTTTATGCGTTTAGAAAACAAAACAGCGCTTATTACCGGAGCCAGCAGCGGAATAGGCCGTGAAACTGCCCTCCTGTTTGCACGGGAAGGAGCAAGTCTGATCATTGCCGACATCAATGAAACAGGCGGGCAGGAGACTGCCGATATGGTAAACGCCGCCGGCGGGCAGGCCTTCTTCATTAAAACAGACGTTTCAAAAGCTGCCGATAACGAAGCTATGGTAGCATTGGCGGAGGAGAAATTCGGCAAGCTCGACATCCTTTTCCTGAACGCGGGCATCATGCACAGCAACGATGACAACGCCATGACGACCGAGGAAGATATCTGGGACCTTACGATGAACATCAATGCAAAAGGCGTGTTCCTGGGCTGTAAGTACGGCATTCCCGCATTGAAAAGGGCCGGGGGCGGATCAGTCATCACGACAGCTTCTTTCGTGGCTGTTTTGGGGGCGGCTACTCCCCAGGTAGCTTATACTGCGAGCAAAGGAGCAGTGCTTGCCCTTACCAGGGAGCTGGCTGTGATCCATGCAAGAGAAAACATAAGGGTCAATGCGCTTTGTCCCGGCCCGCTCAGGACCGAATTACTGATGAAATTCCTGGATACTGACGAAAAAAAACAGAGACGGCTTGTTCATATCCCAATGGGCCGCTTCGGAGAAGCCCGCGAAATGGCCTCTGCAGCGCTCTTCCTGGCTTCGGATGAATCGTCTTTCGTGACCGGCACGGATTTCCTCGTCGACGGCGGGATCACCTCCGCGTATGTTACGCCGTTGTAGATAATGACAAATTATGAACTATGAATGATGAGTTTGATATGCAGGTTCAGCGGACTATCTCACCCGTAGACGGAAGTCTCTACCTTGAACGCGCGCTTTCTTCCGGTGCTGCCATTGAAAAAACGCTGGAGCAGGCTGTAGCCGCACAAAAAAACTGGAAACTGGTCCCCCTTGAGGAGAGAAAGGCCGTTTGTAAAAAAGCGCTGGCTTATTTTCTCACCCATGCCGACGAAATCGGCTCCGAGCTGACCTGGCAGATGGGAAGGCCGGTACGATACACCCCCAACGAAATCAGGAGGGGCTTTGCCGAAAGGGCCCGATATATGATCGATATAGCCGATGAAGCGCTGGCAGATATCGCGATACCGCCCGTTGACGGCTTTCAGCGATTCATCAAAAGGGAGGCGCTCGGGGTGGTTTTTGTCGTCGCTCCCTGGAATTACCCTTACCTGACTTCCGTCAACTCGGTATTTCCCGCTATCCTCGCCGGAAATTCCGTGGTATATAAGCCTGCTCAGCAGACACCACTCTGTGCCGACCGGTTCGCTGCAGCATTTGCAGAAGCCGGGCTCCCCGAAGGAGTATTTCAGCACCTGGCACTCGATCATGGCCAGGTAGCAGGAATTATCGGCGACAGCAGGGTAAACTACGTTGCCTTTACAGGCTCGGTTGCAGGTGGGCAAGCCGTACAAAAAGCTATAGGCGAGCGATTTGTCATAGCAGGCCTCGAGCTCGGCGGTAAAGATCCCGCTTATGTACGGGCTGATGCCGATCTGGAAAATGCTGTCGAAAACCTGGTTGACGGCTCTTTCTTCAATTCGGGACAATCCTGCTGCGGCATTGAAAGGATTTACGTTCACGAGTCTGTCTTTGATGATTTCGTAGATGCTTTCAGAAAGCTTACGCTGACATACAGGTTAGGCGACCCTTTTGATCCCGAAACAACCCTGGGCCCGATGGTAAGACCGTCGGCAGCGGCGTTTGCACGGCAGCAGGTAAAGGATGCGATCGAAAAAGGAGCAAAACCACTCATAAGCCCGTCTGACTTCCCGGCATACCCCGAAGACGGCGCCTATATGGCTCCCCAGGTGCTGGTCAGCGTCGATCATACCATGTCGGTTATGACGGAGGAAAGTTTCGCACCGGTAGTCGGGATTATGCCTGTTAAGGATGACGAAGAGGCGATCCGGCTCATGAACGACAGCAAATACGGGCTGACAGCCTCAGTATGGACAAAAGATAAGGAAGCCGCACTCAGGATCGGAGACCGGGTCGAGACCGGTACCTGGTTTATGAACCGCTGCGACTACCTGGATCCGGCTCTGGCCTGGACGGGCGTCAAGGATACCGGCAGGGGCGTCACCCTTTCAAAAATTGGCTATGAGTCGCTGACAAGACCAAAGTCCTATCATCTGAAATTGTAGTACCGATGGCCGGCCAAAAAGCCGGTCATCTTCTTTCCCACCCCTGGATAATCCGTGTGAGCGGACCGTAGTCAACCAGGAAACCGTCGTGACCGTACAGCGAATCTATTTCCTGGTACGTGGCGTCGGGTATATGCATCTGCAGGAAATGCTGCTCCCTAACCGGAAACAGGAGGTCGGAAGATATTCCAATAATGAGCGTCGGAACGGTTATGACCTGGAGCGCATTGACCAATCCGTTACGGTTGCGTCCTACATTGTGCGAGTCCATCATTTTGGTCAGTGTCCAGTACGAAAACGCGTTGAAGCGCTTCAGGAATTTTTCGCCCTGGTACTGCTGGTAGCCCGACGCCCGGAAGTCATCGATCTGGTCGAAATTATCCCTCGCCTGGGAAAAGTTGTAAGTATCATAATGCCTGTACGTCAGCATCGCGATAGACCTGGCAGCCTTTAGTCCTTCAGAACCGGCAGACGGGCTGTTGTCGGCCCAGGTGCCGTCGGCTGCGATAGCCATTCTCTGCGCCTCGTTAAAAGCTATCCCCCATGGAGAATGGATGGCGTTTGTAGCTATCAGGATAAGGTTCCGGATCAGGCCGGGGCATTCGATAGCCCATTCTATGGCCTGTTGACCGCCCAGAGACCCCCCGATGCATACGTAGATACTGTCTATGCCCAGGTGCTCACGCAGCAGCTCCATCGCGCCTACAACATCCCTGATCGTGACAAGGGGGAAATTATGATAGAAAGGCTTCCCTGTTTCGGGATCGACGGAAAGCGGGTTAGTGCTCCCGTAGCACGATCCGAGAATGTTCACGCAGACGATATAATGCTCGCCGGGGTTATACAGCTTCCCTTCTCCTACCAGCCCCGACCACCAGTCGTTGGGGTTGGAATTCCCGGTCAATGCATGGCATACCCATACGACATTGGTCCCGTCCGGATTCAGCTCCCCATAGATTGTATAGGCAAGTTCAAAGCCTGGAAGATATCTTCCCTGTTCCAGGTTATATTGAAACGGATACTTAAAAACTCTGGTCTCCGGTTGCATTCTGTTTGTCAGATGATATTAAAATCCGGGCCAGCAAAAACCCGGTAACGGGTGGGGTTGCCATTTTCAGGCAACCCCACAAAAAACTACCTGATCGCGGCGAAAGCGCCTTCAAACTCAGCTTTAAGGTCATTGATATGTTCAATCCCTACTGAAACTCTCAGCACGCCCGGCGTAACGCCCGCCGAAAGCTGCTCAGCTTCCGAAAGCTGGGAATGGGTGGTGCTCGAAGGGTGAATGATCAATGTTTTGGAATCGCCGAGATTGGCTACATGGCTTATCCATTTCAACGAATTCACAAACCTGTCGGCCGCCTCCTTTCCCGCTTTTAGTTTAAACGACAATACCGACCCGAATAGCCCGCGCTCAAAATACTTCTTCGCCAGGTGATGATACTTGTTTCCTTCAAGCCCGAGGTATTCGACATATTCCACATCTTCGTGATTAGCCAGCCAGGCGGCAAGCTTTTCCGCGTTTTCGCAGGAACGCTCTACCCTGAGACTCAGCGTTTCGACGCCCTGAAGCAAAAGAAAAGAATTGAAAGGGCTCTGGCACGGGCCCCAGTCCCGCAACCCTTCTACACGGGCTCTCAGCACAAACTGTATATTCCCAAATGGTCCGTTTTTGCCGAAAACATCATTTAATACAAGTCCATGGTAGCTCGCCGACGGCTCAGTAAACTGCGGGTATTTCCCATTACCCCAGTCGTAGGTACCGGAGTCGACAATTATCCCTCCCATACTATTCCCATGACCGCCTATCCATTTGGTGGCAGATTCCACGATAATATGCGCTCCCCATTTAAAAGGTCTGATCAGCGCACCGCCTGCCCCGAAAGTATTGTCTACGATTATCGGCAGGTCATGCTTCTTAGCCAAAGCGGCAAACGCTTCGAAATCCGGGATGCTGTAGCTCGGGTTAGCGGAGGCTTCCAGGTAAATTGCTTTCGTCCGGTCGTCGATGAGTCTTTCGAAACTTGAAACATCGTCGCCGTCTGCAAACCTTGCTTCTACGCCGATGTTCCTGAACGAGTTTTTGAACTGGTTATAGCTACCGCCATAGAGGAACGAAGTGGTGACAAAGTTATCGCCTACCGTCGTGATATTATTGATTGCCAGGAACTGCGCAGAATGCCCCGAGGCAGTCGCCAGGGCAGCTACCCCGCCTTCCAGGGCAGCTATTCTCTGCTCAAAAACATCACTGGTCGGATTCATAATCCGCGTATAGATATTCCCGAACTCCTTGAGGGCAAACAGGTTAGCGCCGTGTTCGGAACTATTGAATGTATAGGAAGTCGTCTGGTATATAGGGACTACACGTGAATTGGTAACCGGATCAGGCTGCTGACCCGCATGTAACTGCAGGGTTTCGAAGTTTAACGATTGTTCTGACATGATAATATTATTTTATTTGAAATCGGTGAATTCAACAATAAAGGAAGAGCGCTGCCCACGAGCCCGCTAAATGGCCCTCACAGGAGACAGTACATACCCGGAAAAGAGAGTCCGGGAATCACACCAAAAGTACCGGTAAGGTAAACCAAGCTTTCCCGGGAAACGGGAGGAAAAGATACTGTTTTCATCTGCACTGTTTTATATTCCCTAATTACTTAGGTGGGAGTTAGCACCTTGTCGTTAAAACAGGTTGCCAGAGGATCGCTGAGCCCATTCTCTTCCCTCTTCTTTATAAACCAATCGCCGAAAACGCGGAGAATTGATTGACAGCACAATAATAAATGCAAAATCCCTTAAAAACAAATATAGTCGCCGAATCGAACTTTTTCTCTCTTCTTCCCGGATATCAGGCATGTTGTTGTTAATTTTGACAACAGACAGCGTAAAACATGAACAAACCGAAGCCACGCTACACCGAACGGACCAGGAACCAATCCACGTCTTCTGTAAAGGAAGTTCTGGAAAAGTACCTGGAAATCTACCGTCTGAAAGAGAGCTTTGATGAAACCTATGTCACTGCTCACTGGGAAAAAATCATGGGCAAGCCGATCGCATCCCGGACTACCGCAGTTTTTGTAAAAGGAAACACACTCTATGTTCAACTGGATTCGGCGCCGCTCAGGGAAGAGCTGGTAAGAGCAAAGGGCAAAATACTCGAAATGGTCAACACAGAGATGGGAAAAACCCTGGTGACCGATATTGTATATTTTTAAAAACAACTTTCAGGTGATCATCCCGCCCCCCCTCAAACCCGGTGACAAAATAGGCGTAGTAGCTCCTGCCGGATCCATCTGCTATCCTGACGACATTACGCGAGGGCTCCGGGTACTGGCAGACTGGGGACTTTCGCTCGTAGAAGGGCGAACGCCGTCTCTTCAGCATTTTCAATATGCCGGTACCGACGAGCAGCGGATCGCCGATATCCGGAACATGTTCGAAGACTCTGAAATAAAAGCAGTAATAGCCGTGAGGGGCGGATACGGATGCTCAAGAATAATAGACAGGATCGATTTTACGGCTTTTGGCAGGTCGCCTAAATGGGTGATCGGTTTCAGCGATATCACGCTTCTCCTTTGCCACCTTGAAAAACTCGGGTACGCCGGGATACACGGCCCTATGGTGAAGCAGATCGGCAGCGAAGGAAGTGAAGACGCATCGGAATCCCTGCGGAAAATCCTGTTCGGAGAAAAGATCCGCTATGAAACCGCGCCTCACCCGCTGAACAGGTATGGAACGGCGTCAGGGCAGCTCGCCGGCGGCAACCTATGCCTGCTGGCGCATTCGATAGGGTCCTCATCCGAGACTGACACACAGGGGAAAATACTTTTCCTGGAAGATGTCGGCGAACAGCTTTACAACATTGACCGCATGATGTGGCAGCTCGGACGTGCCGGCAAGCTCAGCGGGCTGGCCGGGCTGATCGCCGGGCATTTTACAGAAAACAAGGGCAAACCTGAAGTTTTCGGCCAGGATGCTGAAGACATTATCGCCGATCATGTAAGCCGGTATAGCTACCCGCTGCTCTTCGGATTCCCGACCGGCCACGTTCCCGACAACCGCCCTCTTGTTGTGGGCAAAAAAGCAGTCATGGTAGTTGATGAGAATGTTTCGGTATTGAGCTTCTGATTACTTTCCGAACAAAAGAGAGGTACAATTACCACTGAAGCCGAAGGAGTTGGACAAAACGTAGTCTACGGGCTGTCCCTGCATCAGGTTTAAAACAGGAATCTCCCCGAACTGAGGGATAGGAGTTTCGAAACGCAGGTTAGGATAGATCTCATTGTAGCAGAGGCTGAAAAGGCTGAATATGGCCTCTATTGCGCCTGCAGCCCCCAATGTATGGCCGGTATAACTTTTGGTGGAGCTGAAATACGGCAACTTCCCGAATACTCTGAGCATCCCCAAAAGCTCCATTTCGTCATTATTGAGCGTACCTGTGCCGTGCATATTTGCGTAGCTTATTTCTGCGGGAGCCACGCCGGCCGATCTGAGAGCGCCTCCGATCGCCCTTACAACCCCCTCAGCTTCAGGCGAGATAGCAGAAGCATGATAGGCGTCGTTACTGTTTCCGTATCCGAGCACCGTTCCGTACCTGCGCTTATTTTCCGCAACCGATCCTTCTTCCAGGACGAGGTACGCAGCGCCTTCTCCCAGGTTCAACCCCTTCCGGCTTTCATCGAAAGGCCGGCACGGATCTTCACTGAGTATCCTGAGCGAATTAAAGCCGTTAACCGTATACTTAGCCAGGCTGTCTGCCCCGCCGACTATCACCCTTTTCAATCTCCCGGCTTTGATCATACGGTAGCCCAGCGCTATGGCATTGGCGGAAGAGGAGCAGGCTGTATTGATGGTGTCAGAAAAACCATGTATACCGAAATGACTGGCTATGTGGCCTGTATGTGCGGAAGCAGAATAAGAACGGACAAATTCGGACGCGCTGCCCAGCGCATTCGCGTCGACATAAAGCTGGTCGGTATAGCACATTCCCCCTACCGTCGAAGCACTGATAAAACCGGTGTCAAAACGGCTGAGATCGGCTCCGCCGAGCCCGGCATCCTCAACAGCTTCCCTGAATGCCAGGAAGGCAAGCATGCAGGTACGGGTAAATCCACGGAAGGATCCTCGACCGAGCAGAGACCTTAGCTCCCCGTCAGCGCATTTAACCTCACCGAAGGGAAAAGCGTCTACGTAACGTGTTTCAAAAAAATCTGCCGTCGAGAGGCCGTGCTTCTTTTCGCGGAGGTTTTTATGGTTATGACCGACTCCGATCCCGAGGGGAGACACGATTCCGATACCTGTAACCACTACCTCACTCATAGGACCCCGGCCTTACGCATCCTGTTGCTGGCGTGCGATTATGAAATCGGCCATGTGATTGACGTCCACAAGTATTTTCCGCCCTTCCGAAGGGTTGTTGATCTTAATCCCGTATTCCCTCTCCAGCAATACTACCAGCTCGAGCGAGTCGATAGAGTCCAGGCCGAGATCCCCGCCGAACAACGGTTCATCATCTCTGATATCTTCCGGCTTTACGTCCAGAAGGTTGAGGTACTGTACAATTTGCTTCTTAAGGGTTTCTTTCAAAGCATCTGTATTCAATTCAGGCATAAAGTATATTGACGGATAAGTCTAAACTAATTTTTCTGAGCGGAGCTTAATGTATATTCCTGCCTGGCAGGCTGCAACAAACGCGGCAATTGACAAAATTACCCACTTTAAGTCTACCCAGCTTCCTTCTTTTAAAAAAAGAGCATAAAAACCTTGCAGGCACCACTGGAGCGGCGAAAACATACTGATTACCTGCATAAAATCAGGCATGATAAAAGTCGGCACCCATATTCCCCCCAATGCGGCAAACAGCACAATGGAAATGGCGCCGAAACCGTTGGCCTGCTCCTGGCTCCGGGCCAGAGTTCCTACCAGCAGCGCATAGCTTACCGCAGCCAGGCTGCTCAGCAGGACGACCGTCACAAATGCCCCGTAGTTACCCGGGATCACCAGTTCCGGCAACCCTATCTTCCGGAACAAAAAGATACCCACCGAAAATATAAGCGCTACCTGCAGCACAGCTAGGAGCACATACACAAGCATTTTGCTGAATATCACGAGAAAAAAGTTCGTAGGCATAGTTTTCAACCGCAGGAAGCTACCGCTGCTACGCTCTTTCACTACATTGCCGCCAAGCGATACGACCATAAAGAACATTGCGAAAATAGTCCACGCGGGCACATTGTGCTGGGTACTGTTCGGCCGCAGGCCGCTTCCGCCACGCCCGGTGGCAAACATATCTATCTTTACACGGTTGGCCAGCATCTTGCCCTTCAGCTCATCAGGCCTGGCTTCAATTTCAGTGTCTTCATACAATTGGTCGATCACCAGCGCCGTCTCTACCTGGGTGACATACGCTCCGACAATATTCTGAACCGATGTCGTAAAATTTTCCTGTAATACCGGGTCAAAATAAAACGAAACATTGGGTTTCGGCGGCGAATCCGCAACATCCCCCCCCCCTGCTCTATCCCAAGGTCTCTCAACATCAGGGAGCTGATCTCTCCTGCGCCTCCGGTCAGCTTCGAGGTAAAATCCTCCGGGATGTAGAGCGCCATCAGTATTCCCTTGCTCAACAGCTCCTGGTTAACCGCTTCCCTGCTCAGCTCATTTCTCATGGTAAATTCAAACATCCCGGAAGCAGTCAGCTTGTCAAGCAAATCGCTTCCCGATACGCCTTTATCATGATTGACTGCCATGATACTGATCTTGTTTTCAGAAGCAATCCTGGTGGCGCTGTCCTGGATGATCGTAATAACGAAAACCAGCAGCAGCGGCATGACAAACATCAGCAAAAGCCCTGCTTTATCGCTCCACAGCAATAAAATCTCTTTCCTTAGCGATGCAAGAAGCTTATACATTGACTTATTCCGGCAAATCAATCCCTGTAGCTCAGGCCGGTAAGGCTCAGGAACAGAGACTGGAGGTCTTTAGAATTATTGGTTTTTAACAACGAGGAAACGTCGTCGAAGGCTATCACTTTCCCATGGTCTATCATGGCGATCCGGTTGCAAAGCTCTTCTGCTTCCGCCAGGTGATGAGACGTATAGACGATCGTAGTGCCCGTCCGGTTGAGTTCTTTAAGAAAATACACAATGGCATGCCTGCTTTGCACGTCCACTCCCACTGTGGGTTCATCCAGGAAAATAACCTTAGGTCCGTGGAGAATACCGATCGCCAGGTTGACCCGCCTTTTCATACCTCCTGAAAAGGCCCCGACCTTCTTGCCTGCCACATCGGACAATCCGAGCACGGCCAGCAGCTCGTCCGTACGCTTCCTGATCCGGGGACCGTCCATGTTATACATCGCGCCGAAATAGGCCAGGTTCTGTGAAGGTGTGAGCTCAGGGTAAAATGCATAATCCTGGGGAACGTAGCCTATCACCTCGCGGATCTCCTGCCTGCCGAGCAGACTGTTATTTTCATAGAAACTCACACTTCCGGTACCTGGCTTCAGAATCCCCACCATAATTGACATCAGCGTAGTTTTACCTGCTCCGTTTGGTCCGAGAAGCCCGAAAATATCCCCCGGCAATACCGAAAGCTGAACCGACTTCAGCGCCTGCTCCACTTCGTTTGAATACTGGTAGCTTACCTGGTCGATGGCTATTCCTACGCTCATTTCAGCCCTTTTAACAGTGACAATCTCTGAAAAGCTTTTTTTTCCACCTCCATTATTTCTTCCATACTATCGGCTACTTCATCGAAATCTGACTGCTCTGTAGTGCGTCCTTTATAGATCCCCGCCATTTTTACCGCGTTATTCCGCCAAAGATCGCCCGCCCTGGTAAATTCCTCCGAAATGCTTAGCAGCTCATCATCGGGCAGAAAAGCATGCGCCTCCTCCAGGAAAGCCGCATATAAAAAACGGAACCCTCCGCCACCCGTTCCTATTTCCTCCTGCATCCGTACAATCTGTCCGAGAAAGAGGCCTCCTTTCCTTACTCCCAGCTTATCCCGCCAGGTACGCACCCGGTTGGCGGTATATTTAATTCCTTTAACTCCTGCGAAGCCACCGGGAATCTGCAGCATATCGCGGATATTTCTCTTTATTCCCCTGATGATCGCTTTCCTGATCACATTATCGTCAATCCCCTCCTTTACGATCGGGTAATAGGCCTGGCCTTTCGGAGAAAGCGGTCCTTTCGCAAACCTAACCTTTGTCAGTTCGGCCGGACTAAGGCTTGTGGTAACTTCCATTACAGGATCGCTTACCTTGTATTGCCCGGAATCTTTTCCGAAAACAATCAGGTTGTGCGCATTAAAATGGAAGCGGTATTCTGCAGGGAAATAGGGTAAATGGAAAACACCCACCTGGCATCCCACCGGTATTCCCTCGCTTACCAGTTTTTCCACGTATGTTTCCGCCTTTTCCTCGCTGCCGAATTTCTTCCTTACCACTTCTATCCCCAGCGACTTGCAGGTGCGGCTGAAAATGGCGCCGGGCATAGTCCGGAATGAAATGGCAGGGCCGTTGTTTACAGTAAGAAAAGGAATCTGGATATAAAACAGCCCGGAGCCCATGCCGAAAGCCAGCGGCTCAGTAATAAAACCGATACCCCGATGTCGGAGCAATGCCGTCGTTACGCCGTTTTCACAATGTGCCGACTGAATATGTTCGAAACGCTTCTCCAATCTTATCCTTTGAAATTTTTTAGTTCTTCAACCGTTATGCCGAAAGCCTTTGCATACTTTTCAAGCTTGCTGTCGCCCAGCCCCCTGAATACAGACGGGCGGAGATGCCGTTTTATAAAAAAAGGCCAGAAGCCTGTATAGTCGGATATTACCGGCATATCCATCAGGTTAAGGGCCATGAAATAATAAATCGGGCTTCTCTCCCCCCTGGCCACAGCCTCACGCGCTTCCGCTACACGTTCCTTTACTTCATCCCATGCATTATCCAACGCCACCGCCTTTACCTCCCATCCTGTGCTCAACGCTGTTTCATACTTGCCATCCGCATTCCTGACGTAGCAGACCTCCCGTGTGAAGTTGGAAAGCGCACTTTTGTCCTGAGGTACTTCTTCCTTTTTCATATGGATTAATACATAATGAACTTTTATCCGGATTATTACTTCGCGATACGAAAGCCGCAGGCCCTGCGGCTGTGCAAGCGCATCTGAAGCACCTTCTGCTAAACTACCGTCAGGTACCCGTACACATAAGAAAAACGCGAGCTTTCGGGTACTGATATCAGGATCCTGTCTCCTTTCTTGAGGCGCCCTGAATGGAAAAGCTCCTCCAGCATCAGGTAGATGGATGCGGCGCCTACGTTACCTTTTGTTTTCAGGTTGGTAAACCATTTCGACGGCTCCAGCTCATAGTTTTTCTCTTTCAGATAATCGGCAATTTTGCTTTCGAAAAAGTAGCTGGAAAGATGAGGAAGAAAATAATCTATCTCACCGGGCGAGATGCCTTTTTGCTGCAGTATCGCGATCATCCTGTCTACTCCAACGGTTACGATGTTATTGCCGAGCAGCTTCACATCCTGTTTGATGCTCATCACCGACTGGTCGATCAGGTCATGCGAGTTATAATCCTTGTAAGACCTGAGCGTACCGTCTTCCATCTTGTCGCTTCCCATATACATACAAGGTTCGAGCTCGTTTGCGAAGGAAACCGCTTCCAGCCAGTCCACCCTCAGCGAAATTCCCTCCTGGTTGGGCTTGTCTTCCAGGCAGAAAGCACCGGCACCATCGGAAAGCATCCACCTCAGAAAGTCCTTTTCAAACGCCAGCACAGGATTTTTTTCCAGGACCGCCAGCTTGGTCACCTCGTCTTCAAACTGATCGGACTTCAGCACGGGAGTAAGCCTTTCAGACGCCGAGCACACGACGCGCTTCTTCTCTCCCAGCTTAACGCTCATCCAGGCATACTTAAAGGCGTGCATGCCTGCGCAGCAAACACCCGAAGGCGATACCACTTCGATAGAACCCGTTTCCGGCAGCTCTCCATGCACCATAACTGCGTGAGAAGGCATCAACTGGTCGGGGCTGGAGGTAGCGCATGCCAGCAGTTCTACGGTTTTCAAAAGACCGGGATCGTCCCCGAACAACGCCCGTACCGACAACGCCGCCATCCCGGCATTGGTATGGGTCGGCACTCCCTCCCGGGTAAGCGCATAATAGCGGGTTTTAATACCGTTGTTACGTAATACAATAGCTTTGGATTTGGAGGGCTTACCGTTGATAGTTCCCAGGTAAACTTCCAATTCCGAATTATCTATAGCCTCATTAGGCAAAAACCTGGCAATTCTCGTAATATAAACTTCCGACATCGTTACTTTTTACACTTCTACTCCACAAAAGTATTGTTTTTTCCTCAGTAGTTGCTTCCTGGTGAAGGGCCATATCGTGATATAATAAACAGTTAAAAGGAGCGG
>CAZLTN010000026.1:0-54114 GCA_964562455.1 uncultured Cytophagales bacterium | reverse complement strand
ATCGCCTCCGTCCACCTTTTTGGCAAAACTTTTACCTGGAATACGGAATCGGGCGGCCCGGTCGGCGAGCTGGATCCCCGCGGGCTTGCCGCTATTGCGGCGCAGTTTCCCGAGCCGGTCGGCGTTTTTGAAAGGGCTTATGCGGGAAATGACACCCTTACCGGCGCTGTCAGGCAGTATATGCACGAGCTTTTTGGTAAAGCGGGCCTTATCAGCCTCGATGCCAGCCATGCTTCCCTGAAACGGGAATTCCTTCCTGTCATTAAAGATGAGCTTACCGGGGTGAAGTGCGCAGACCTGGTGCAGAATACTTCCCGGCAGCTCAATGAGATGGGATACGATACTCCCGTACATGCAAGAGAGATCAACCTGTTTTATCTCGCTCCCCGGCTACGGGAACGCATTGTAAGAAGCGGTGAGGAATACCAGATCCTGCGGACAGGCAGGAAATTTACGCAGGATACCATACTGGAAGAAGCAGAGCAGCATCCCGGGCGCTTCAGCCCCAATGTGGTACTCCGGCCGCTTTACCAGGAATACATTTTGCCTAACCTAGCTTACGTAGGCGGACCGTCGGAGATTCCTTACTGGATGCAGCTCAAAGATATTTTTGACCTTTACCGTGTTCCGTTCCCCGCGCTCATACCGCGCAACTTCGCCCTGTATGTGACAGCCGGCGAAGAGCGAAGGCTCAGGAAGCTGGATATCAGCTATCCGGATGCATTCGGCAACAGGGACCTCCTGCGAAAAAAAATAGTCGAAAGGTATGCTGACCGATGTCTTCACCTGGAAGAAGAAAAGGACGAACTGAAATCGCTCCTCGATAAAGTTGCTTCGAAAGCCAAAGCAGTAGACGTAACGATGGAAGCTGCGGCGCTGGCCGAGAAAGCCCGGCTGCTGAAATCCTTCGCAAAACTTGAAAAGCGCATCCATAAGGCCGAGGAAAGAAAACACGGAGTCGTATTAGGCCAGCTTCAGGCTGTGCTCGACAGTTTCTTCCCAAACGGCGTTCCCCAGGAGCGATATGCCAATTTCCTGGATTTCCATCTTGCGAACAGGCATTTTATCCCCGGTCTGTTCAGGAGCTTCGACCCGCTCGACTTTCGTTTTGTCATTCTCGAAGAAAACGGGTTACATGGAGAGTAGCTATGTTAAAAAAGGATCTCCGGCTGCTGTACAGGGAAAAGAGAACCAGGATTACCGCCGAAAACATCAGGCAGCAATCTGAAGTCATTGCCTCCAGGCTTTGCGGGTGGCTTACTTTCCAGCCGGGCATCAGGTGCATTCACTCATTCCTGCCTTCGGAAGACAAAAAGGAAGTAGACACGTTTGTAGCTATCCGAAAAATCCACCGGGAGTTCCCTTTGATCAAAATAACTGTCCCGAAGATCGGGAAAGGCGACAGGGTGCTTTCCCATCATATTTTCGAAGCATCGGCAGGTTTTGCAAACAACCGCTGGGGAATCCCCGAGCCAGTCGACTCTGCAGAAGTCCCGGTCGCCGAAATCGACGCGGTGATCGTTCCGTTGCTTATTTTTGACAAATCGGGACACCGGGTCGGCTATGGAGGAGGGTTTTACGATACTTTCCTGGCAGCCTGCAGGACCGACACCCTGAAAGTCGGGCTATGCCTCTTCAATCCGGTAGAAACCATATCTGATACCGGCCCGCACGACATCAGGTTGGATCTTTGTATTACCCCGGAGCGCACCTGGGATTTTGGCGATTGAGGCGCTCTGTCTGTCGCTTCCAGGTTTATAGGATTAATCTTTTGCCTCAAACCAAATAAAGTATACATTTGCTGTCCGAATACTGATATTGTTACCAACCCAACAACAAATTGATATTATGGCTTACGGTTTGCTAAAAGGCAAAAAGGGAATTATATCCGGCGCATTGGACGAGAACTCGATCGCCTGGAAAGTCGCGTTAAAAGCAAAAGAAGAAGGTGCATCCTTTGTTCTGACCAATGCTCCCGTAGCGATGCGCCTGGGTGCCATCAAAGAACTGGCCGATGCTACCGACGCCACTATTATCCCTGCCGACGCTACCGTTGTGAGCGATATCGAAAACCTGTTCTCACAATCTACGGAAGTGCTTGGAGGTAAAATCGATTTCGTACTTCACTCCATAGGTATGTCTCCCAACATCCGGAAGGGAAAGGAATACGGGGACCTCAACTACGAATGGTTCCAAAAGAGCCTGGACATTTCTGCTTTATCACTGCATAAGTTCCTGCAGGTAGCCGAAAAGCAGGATGCTATCAACGAATGGGGCTCGGTTGTAGCTCTTTCCTATATTGCAGCTCAGCGGACTTACCCCTTCTATACCGATATGGCAGATGCAAAAGCTACGCTCGAGAGCATAGCCAGAAGTTATGGCTACCGGTACGGCAAGCTTAAGAATGTACGGGTAAACACCATTTCGCAGTCTCCCACTAAAACTACCGCCGGAAGCGGAATAGGCGGATTCGAGTCATTTTTCGATTTTGCAGATAAACTGAGCCCACTAGGGAATGCGTCGGCTGAAGATTGTGCCAACTATGTAATTTCGTTGTTTTCAGATCTGACCCGCCTTGTTACAATGCAGAATCTTTTTCATGACGGCGGCTACTCTTCAACGGGTATTTCGGAGGAAATCATTGCACTTTTGAATAAATAACACCGGTCTTGTTTAATCCGGGGGATTTTTTTGGTCTATCCACTCCCTGAAAGCCGGAGCCCGTTTCTGACTTACCACAACCGGTTGCTTTATCGGGGGAGGAGACGAAAGGTTCACCCGGATTTTCCCATATCCCGCCGGCATATACTCCTGGCAACAAACCCGGTGTGCAATGATCTGCCTGTTCAGCCGGAAAAATAAACGACTGTCTATCGTCTCTTCCAATTTATCGAGAGGAAGTGAGATCAGGTAGGCTTCTCCCTGCCTGTTGGTTTTTACATAATTGTACCTGCCTTCCCTGTAGGCATAAAGAATATCTGTTACGGGCAGGTATCGCATATTCCCGCCATAGAAAACGGGAATTTCCCCTGCGGGCACACCGTTTTCCTCACCATCCTCTGGCTTCCCTGCTTTTCTTTGCCACTTCAGGTAGAGATAGTGAGTCAAATAATACAGGTTAAAAATGGCAATAAGCAGGACGATCAGCGGAAATGCGAATTGAATAAAGGTAGTTCTGCGGATGTCTGTCCCTATCATCCTGAACCATAGCGCCGCAAAAAATATTTCTGTAACAGCCGGTATCATGATCCCGAGTGCTACCTGCAATATAAGCCTGACTCCACCATTTTGCTCCCAGTCGTAGGCTCTATCGAGCCGGCATGTAACAAAATGGATCCATTCGATCAGCAAAAAAGCGATAACAAATGTAGCAGAGAACTCCAGGTAAAACCAGGGATCGCTAAAAGCATCCTGCATGCTGTAGCCGCCATAAGTAGAAACAAAAACCGATACAAGCAGCACGAGCGTGAGCCTGAAAACCCGGTCATTATACCGGAACCCCGGGTCTATTTCCCGGCCGGAGGTTAAAACATATCTGTCTTCCATCCGTGTATAGTAAGTTTAAAATAAGAGATAAAGCAGGATACCTGATGAAAAAAACGCGAGCAATATTAGTCTTTCCCAGACAAATAGAAAAGAGAAAATCTTAACATTTTCGAAGGTATTCTTCGCTTTTCCTCAAATTGACTTTTTCGTAGCATACCCCGTTCATCTACTTCAGAAATCTGAAGTAGAAAATGAAGTATTTCGCATCTTTCCGACATCATTTTTATAGGAAAGGCCCTTTCTCTTATTGTAGTTTTCCCTCTTCAATTTTCTAACCAAAACTTTATCGTTTATGCAAAAAGTACCTTTTACACCTGAAGGGGTGTCAGACAAAACCACGGAATTGTATGCACTGAATGATCAGGAGCTTTACCTGGAGGCCCGGGCCGTCGGGACCGATTTTAAATCGTGGTTTCGAAATAATTTCGCCCTGGAACCTTCGCAGGAAGAATACCTGAATGAAGTACCAACTTCAATGCTGCTGTTCTGGGGTTACCTGTTCGGATCGGCGTTTATTGGCAGGCGGCCCGTTGCAATGGCGGGGCTCCCCGATAAGCCGCGTCGTACAAAACAAGGTGAAACGATGTCTTCCGTCTCAGGAAACTATACGCCTGAGCAAAACGGAAACCCGCCGCTGCTCAGATTCGACGGTGAGATCGCAGTAATATTCACGCAGGATTAGCGACTCCTGTCGTTTCCGGCACCGTCTCTGCACTGTGTGACCCTCCACCTATACATACTCCTCGACTCTCCTCAAAGGTTAAAAAGCCCTCCCGCGTCTCAATACGGCGGGAGGGCAATATCAAGCCAACGGCCTGAATGTAAACTCCCGGTCTTAACGCTACAACGGTACTCTCTCCGTAAGAGGAGATCAGCACCTTTGCATTCGCCGGATGCCAGATCAACAACAAAAGAAAAAACAAAAGGAAATAAAATGTATAGATCAATAACTTACCCCGTCGCAGGAAAAACTGCTTCATAAAAGCTCAATTTTAATTTAAAAACATATAAAACCTTTCACCCGGCATCGTTGCAGGCGACGGCTCTTATTGCAGGTGAATTTTACTGACAGGCGTCGTTAGCAAAGATATATAAAAGCTATATTTTTTGTGAGTTATAACACACTTTTTTATCAGAAAATTTGCCAGACTTTCGTCCTAAATGCCGGACGAACGTTTCACATATGAATTGAAAGCTTTTGGTAAGCATATAAGAGCCATCCGGAAGAGTAAAGGCATGTCTCAACTGGATCTTGCGCTGATAGTATCCAAAGACCGAAGCGAAATAAGCAAAATAGAAAACGGCAAACTCAATATCGAATTCCTGACCATTGTAAAAATCGCCGCAGCCCTGGAATCGGAGATCTTCGAACTTTTCACCAGCCAGACAGGAAATCCCGGGCATGAATAGCCCCCTTCCTTATTGCCAAATACTTTACTTTTTCTACTTTTGGCTTTTTAGAAAAGCCGCCCAGTAAGCATGTCGCCATCCGGAACCCCGGTGCTCAGCCTCTCGGGAATTGAGAAAAATTTTGGAAGCCACCGCGTGCTGGATATTCCCCGTTGGGGCATCTCCGAAGGAATCTACTGGATACAGGGAGAAAACGGTGCCGGCAAGTCTACCCTGTTCAGAGTCCTGGCCGGGATGCTCCCTTTTTCGGGGCAGATTATACTTGAAGGGGATATCGACCTTCGTAAAAACCCTGTAACTTATCGCCTGAATGTCGCACTGGGAGAAGCAGAGCCTTTATATCCTTCTTTTCTTACTCCGGCTGACCTCATAGCGTTCATGGTCAAAACCCGTAAAGCAAATACTGCTCAGGCCAAAGAACTGGCTGACCGGTTTGGAATTACCTCCTACCAGGACCAACCGATAGGCGCCTGCTCAAGCGGGATGATAAAAAAGCTGTCGCTGGCTATTTCTTTCCTGGGCGCTCCCCGGGTGATTATCCTGGACGAACCTCTCATCACGATAGATAGGGAAGCCAGTGAAGTTCTTTTTCAACTGATAAAAGAATACCGCACGGATTCGGTCACTTTCCTGATATCTTCCCACCAGGTCTTTACAAGCGGAGCGATCGAACTTACCCAAAGTTTTGCCTTAAAAGACAAAGCGCTCGTTCCTGCCGATTGAGATATGAAAATACTTTTCAGGTCAACGGTCGGGGAGTTCTACAGGCAGCGCGCCGGCTTTTTCCTCATCATTATCCTGCTCGCATTCGGATTTCTCTCGGCAAGAGAGCACACCGGTATCGCCATATTTTTACTGGCCGGCAAATCCGGCACCATTTCACTGGCTGTAGTGTGGGTCTCGTATACCCTGATGGCACAGGTATTCTGGAATGCACTCTGGAGTTCTCCTGCGTATAGTTTTGTATATCACACCCGGCTGATTCCTCCTATGCGCCGGCTCGCCTGGCTTGGTGCGCTGGCGACCGGTTTTCTCGTCCCTCCGCTCCTATATGGCATCTGGATTGTCAACGTGGCATTAAATGAGGGGATTTTCCCGCGAGCTATCCCGGTTTTTTGTACCTGGCTGGCTATGTGGCTGCTCCTCGTCCTCTGGTCTGAACGAAAGCTCCGGATCCAGAACACCGCGGTCATAAAAAAAATATCGCCAGTAGCACTGCATTTCAAAAGACCAGTTTCCTGGACATTCTGGACGCTCGAATGGCTGTTCCGCGATAAATCGCTGACACTGCTGCTTTGTAAAGCGGGCGCCGTTCTGTTTACAGTGGCTACGCTGGCCTATTACGGCACCGATGATTATGATTTCAGGCTTCCCGCAATCGGACTGTCGATAGCTACACTGGCCAATATCGGCCTATCCTATGAAGTCTTCCACTGGGAAACCGGAATCTGGCCCTGGAGCCGGTCACTGCCCGTTTCCTTCCTTACCAGGGCGACACGGCTGGCGCTTGTTCACTTCATTATCCTTGTACCTGATTTCCTACTTACGATCCGCTACGGGTATCCTCTCCTTACGCCTGATGAAATATTACAGATTTTCTTTATACAGATCAGCCTGCTTTTATGGTACCACAGCACGCTATATAAAGAGAAAGTTTTGCTCGAAGACTCGCTGGGAACGGTGTTCATCCTTTTCATCGTTTTAACCATCCTTATTTTATACAGCGTGCCGCCGGGGCTTCTGGCTGTTACGCTTCTCGCATGGGGGGGCCTGAATTACTATCGCCGCGCCTGATACGATGATCATTATTTTACGTATGTTTGGAATGCGATAAGCCCAGCTCTGCTCTGAATTATGATCCTGGAAAACTTCTATTATGCTGTCCTTGCCCGGATCGGGTCCTGGCTATCGGGCCGAAACTGGCTTTGGAAGCTCACTTTTTTTTCTGTAGGGCTTTCGGTTTTTCTTGCTTTCCCCCCCTATCATCTGTTCCTGAAACACCTTGCCGGTACCGGGCACCTCGATGCCTGGACATTTATAGAAAATCAGTCGCACAACCTTTTCCGCCCGGAGGGAATCGGAGTGGATGTTCGCCGGGAGAATATGATTTTCAGGTGGACGCTCCCGCTGCTGTCCTTTCTGACCGGGCATAACCTGTTGCTGATACTCATCATTCAGGCCATGCTCGGGGTACTTTTTATTTACTGGATAGGTAGCTATATTTTTAAACTTACCGGCAACAAGGTCACTACGGCGTTATTTGTTTTATCGGTTTCCAACATTTTTGTAGGCAACTGGCATTTTACCGAAGTACACGGATATGGTGATGGAATAGCCTATTTCTGTTTGCTGGCGGCTATGCTTCACCCCAACCGGATCGTGAGGTTCTTTATGCTCATGGCTGCCTTTTTTACCGATGAACGCGGCGTGCTCGCCGGTGGATTCATCCTCCTGTGGAATATTGTGAATATTGCGTATACCCGAAACGTATTCGACCTGAAGAACCTCTTCCTGTCTGTTTTCCGGGGTAAAAACCTGACAATCTGGATAGCATGGGCCGTTTATTTCTCTATCCGCTATTATGTACAGTCGAAGTATTTCCAGGGGCACACTTACTCTACCATGGGAATGCCGGTACTTTTCGAACAGGCTCACCGCAACGGGCTTGGGAGCAGCCTCTGGGGAGTATTCGAAGGGACCTGGCTGCTTCTGCTGGCATGCGGAACGGTGATCTGGCTCACCAGAAAATACATGCTCGGCCTTATGCTCCTTACCGGATTCATCGTACTGATAATCAGCGGCATATATGTCCATGACATCGACCGCTCACTTTCCTATGGGTTCCCGCTGCTTTTTATCGCATTTTTTGTGCTTCATCAGACCACTTCAAACACCGCATTCCAGTTGGTGCTCTTTTTTTGCGCCCTCATTTGCGTGATGCATCCACAGGTGTTTTACATGGGATACAACCGGGTGCTCTGGCTTGAACCGCTCCCGCTGAAAATGTTTCAGTTTCTGGACCGGGTCTATAGCTGGCATCTGTTCGACTAGCAAAGCCGGTGAATAAAAAAGTAAAAAAGAAACCTCTCCGCGACCCGTCTGTTGCAGAATATTACGATACTTTTTTTTATAATTGCATCTCCGGGTCAGAGACCCGGATACCAGACGATAGCAACCGCTGCCTTCCTGTTAATATAAATACTCATCATCCATTATGCCTCAACTTATACAGCTGGAGACTTTCAATGCGGGACAAGGTAACCTCAATGCGGTTGAGAAAGTTATGCCCGGCTCTGTAAAACGCATCTTTTATATCTACGGCGCTGAAAACGCCAGCCGGGGAGGGCATCGTCATCACACTACGTATAACGCGCTGATATGTATCCAGGGTAGTTGCCATGTGTACTCTACCGACGGCGAAAACGAAGAAGATTTCATTCTCGATTCGCCTGCGACCTGCCTGGTTCTGGAGCCCAAAGATTGGCACATAATGGATAGCTTCTCCGAAAATGCCATTCTGCTGGTACTTTCGAACCAATATTATGACAGGGCAGACTACATCGATGAACCCTACATACAGAACCAGATCGCTTCTTCCAATAAATGATCCCTTTTCTCAATCTTCAGCAAATTAACTCCCCTTATGTAAAAGAGCTTGAAGAGGCTTCGTTGAAGGTAGTAAGATCCGGCTGGTATCTATTGGGCCAATCGCTTACATCTTTTGAAAACGCTTTCGCCGAATATTGTGAAGCTGAGTACTGCATCGGGGTAGCCAACGGGTTGGATGCCATCTCTCTTATTTTAAAAGCTTTTGATTTTCCTCCCGGAAGCGAAGTAATACTGGCTGCAAATACCTATATCGCTACCCTCCTGCCGGTCACCGCCCTTGGATTAACACCCGTCCTGACAGAGCCCGATCCCCGGACGATGTTGTTGGATCCCGAATCACTTGAAAGCCGTATTACCGGTAAGACCCGGGCTATTATCACCACTGACTTATACGGGCGCAGTTGCGAAATGGCTCCAATTCTCTCTATTGCAGAGAAGTTCGGGATCAAAGTAATAACAGATGCCGCGCAGGCACATGGAGCACGCTATATGGGGCGCCGGACCGGGAGCCTGGCGCATGCCACCGCCTTCAGCTTCTATCCTACCAAAAATCTTGGCGCGCTCGGCGACGCCGGAGCTGTCGTCACTTCGGACGAATCCGTCGCTGAAAGAATCCGCTACCTGAGAAACTACGGTTCTCTGGTTCGCTACCAGAATGAATACCAGGGAGTCAACAGCCGGCTCGACGAAATCCAGGCTGCATTTTTAAACGTAAAATTACCCTATCTCGATCGCGACAATGCCAGGAGAAAAAGTATAGCACACCGTTACCTGGAAGAAATAAGCCTGGAAGGGGTACGTCTGCCTCCTTCCGACCGTATCGACGACGATGTCTGGCATTTGTTTGTACTGCAATACCCCTATCGCGACCAGCTCAGGCAGTACCTGCTTGAAAACGGTATCCAAACTGACATTCACTACCCGACACCCATACACCTGCAGAATGCGTACCGGAACCTGTCGCATCTACAGCTTCCTATTACCGAAAAGCTCAGCCGCGAGGTGCTGAGCCTGCCCCTGCATCCCATGCTTGCGGACGACGAAGTCTCCCGCATCATCCGGACGGTTAACCTTCATGAAACAGCTACAAGCAACCAGGAATCACATGAAACTGTCCGTCATCATCCCGGTCTATAACAGTGAGCGTAGCATAGCGCCGCTGGTCGGCCGTCTCCAGGCGGCCTTATCCCCGGTTGAATTCGAGATTATTCTTGTAAATGACGGAAGCAGGGACAACTCCGAAGCAGTTTGCAGACAGCTTTCCCGGGATAATCCCAGAGTAAAGTTTATTTCCCTGAGAAGAAATTTCGGAGAGTTTAACGCCGTTATGTGCGGACTCAATTGGTCGACGGGAGATTATGCCGTTATGGTCGATGACGACTTCCAAAATCCTCCTGAAGAAATCAGCAAGCTGATCGACACTGCCGAAGAAGGCGGATATGATGTAGTATACACCTACTACGAAAAAAAAGAGCATGCTCTTTACCGCAACCTGGGCAGCCGGTTTGTTAACTGGATTACCAGCTACCTGCTGAATAAGCCTAAAAATCTCTATCTCTCAAGCTTCAAGCTCATCCGGAAGGAGGTTGTACAGGAAATTATCCGGTATAAGGGCCCTTACCCCTATATAGATGGCCTCATATTCCGCTATACCCGGAATATCGGTACGGTGCGGGTCGCACACAGTAAACGTGAGGAAGGCGCGTCCAACTATACCTGGAAAAAGCTCATTTCCCTCTTCCTGAACATTCTCTTCTGCTATTCCGCACTACCTATCCGGCTTTTCATGCCCGTCGGCCTGGCAACCTGGGGAACAGGTACTCTTTTGCTGGCTTTTCTCTTTATGCAATGGGTAATCGGCCCTGATCCCAAAGGCTGGCAGGTCGTTACGGCCATGCTGTTGTTTATCGGCGGCCTGCAGATTGTACTCATGAGCGTGCTGGGGGAATATATCGGGAAAAGCTTTATATCACAAAGCGGTCAACCTCAATACGTTATTAAATACAACAGCATCAGCGAAGTACATGATTGACAATGAATCGGAATACCGGCGGATGTTCGAGGTAGAACGGAAACTCTGGTGGTATGTTACGCTTCAGCGGAAGATATTTTACCAGATTGAAAGCCGGTTCGGAGGGTGCAATCCCGATCTCCGCATTCTCGATGCGGCATGCGGCACCGGCGGACTGCTTTCCGCGTTAAAAGAGAAGGGGTATCGCCTTTGTTCGGGCTTCGACTATTCCCCGCACGCAGTTTCATTTTCGCACAAAAGGGGTCTGGATGTCGATCACGGCGACCTGAAAAAAGCCGACACATTCAGGCCGGGAGAGTCTTACGATGTGATTTGTTGCCAGGACGCGCTTTATTTCCTTTCTGACGCCGAAATCATAACAACGCTCAACGTATTCCGCCAAAGGCTACGCAAAGGCGGCATCGTGCTCATCAATATCCATGCTTTCCAGGCATTTGCCGGTACCCACGACATTGCGGTAGGAAGTACCAGGAGGTTCACACTCGACGATTTCCGGAAATATTCGGCTGAAGCCGGACTACATATCGTCCATCAGACGTACTGGCCGTTCCTGTTATCATTACCAATTCTCCTTGTCCGGATGTGGCAACGCTTCCGTATGCGGAAGGGAGATTATAATTCCGTCCATCCCGGCTCAGACGTCAGCTACCCGGGCGACTTCATTAATAATATCCTCAAAGGGATAATGCGCCTGGAAGAATCGCTCATACCTTCCGCGCCTTTCGGAAGCTCGCTTTTTATGGTACTAAGAGACGGAGGTCGCCAATAAAGTGTATATCGTTTTCGACAGTATTTGTCAAGAAATGTATTATGAAATCGACAGTTTTTACCTATCTCTGTCGAAGATAAGATACAAAACTCCTACTTCGTCAGATGATCCCAGATAACTCCATATACATCAACAGCCTCCAGTTCCTTACTTCCCGGCGATTCGTCGGTAACGCAGACAGGATAGTAAACCGGGGGAACAAACGATGAGCCATGCGAACCTTTTACCAGGCCTGCATCAAGCGGTATAACGTCCATAAGATAGCGGAAACCGAGCTTTTTCCTGAGTAGCTTGTAGCCTGCCCTCAGTTTGATCAGCGGGTTTGCAGGATCCATAAACATCTCGACCGGATCATACCCGGGTTTCCGATGTATGTCCACGAGCCGGGCGTAATCCGGAGCCCTGGCGTCATCCAGCCAGTAGTAATAAGTAAACCAGCTATCGTCTTCAGCAACGGCTACCAGGTCACCCGATCGTTCATGATCAAGATGATAAGCCGCCTGCTCCGTTTTATCCAGCACTTTTGCTATACCCGGCACTGCCGCAAGAAGCTCCCTGACTTTACCTATATTTTCAGGCTGCTTCACATAGACATGCGCGACCTGGTGATCTGCCACGGCAAATGCCTCTGAAGCGCCGGCATCCAGCAGCTCATACCATCGCTCATTACGTATCGAAATCCAGTCATCTCCGCGAAGAATACGATTGATATGGACCGGCCTCGACACTGGATTGATCCCGTACTCAGACAGCAGAATTATCCTGGCACCGGTACCCTCGAAATAGGTTATCAACCGTTTTAAGAGCGTGTCGATCTCCCCCAGCTCTTTACTTATCTTTGAAAAGTCGGGACCGAACTTCTGAAGACAGTAGTCCAGGTGCGGCAGATAGATCAGCGTCAGAGTCGGATCGTATTTCTGATCTACTTTTATGGAAGCCTCAGCTATCCATTGCGAAGACCTGATATTGGCATTCGGCCCCCAGAAATTGAATAGCGGGAATTGCCCCAGCTCTTTCTGCAATTCGTCGCGCAAACCGGGAGGATACGCGTAGCAGTCGGGCGCTTTCACCCCGTCGGCATGATACTGAGGCCGCGGAGTGACGGAGTAGTCAGCCGTGGAGTACATATTGTACCACCAGAACATTTTGGAACAGGTAAAGCCCGGGTCAATCTTCCTGGCTGCATCCCAGATTTTCTCAGAACGCACCAGGTGGTTGGACTGCTTCCAGAATTTGACCTCGGCGTCCTCCCTGTCATACCACCCATTGCCGACAATCCCCTGCTGCGACGACCACTTACCGGTAATATAACAGCTTTGCGATGAGGTTGTAAGGGCCGGAAGCACCGGCTTTACCGGGGTGAGGACCCTCTTTGACACGTAGTCACTAAGAAAGGGAGTATGTGTTCCTATCAGGTTAGCACTCAGCCCGACTACATCAATTACAACCGTTTTATTCATTGTTTTCAGTTTCCAATTGTTGTTTCACCCAATTCAGCTCCCTTACGATCGAGTCGGAAACAGGCATCTGCAACGGAGTCGGCAAAACGCCCCAGGTATAGGTTTCGACCTCGAGATAATCGGTAAAAGCTTCGTCCTTCTGGATAGCCAGCACTTCCGTAATATCAGGCTGCGTCGAGTTCAGGAGCCCGTATGTTTCCAGGAAAAGCGGAACATGAAAATGAATCCGCCACTCGACATGCTCCGATATATCGTCCGCAAGCGCCTTATCGAGGTCTGTATAATGCAAAAGGGAATGATCGGCTCTCCGCGCTACTACCTGGTGGAGATAGACAGGCTCATTAAATGCCGCCAGGGCTACCAGCTTTTCCTCCTTCCTGTCTGACAGATCTACCCTTAGCGCCGAGCTTACCTGCAGCCTGCCAACCCGGATACCGGTTTCCCGCAATTTCTGCATTACCTGCCCCGGCGATTCATAACTGACGGCAAAATGACAGACATCATAGCACAACTGTACATACCGGCGTACGGCATTCCCCGACTCCTCTTCTCCGTAACCCTTCTTTTCTCCCAGGTAAGAAACTGCGGCCGGTATAAGCTGCTTCTCATACCATTCAAAAAAATCACGGCCATTGTCCAGGATACCATCCGGTTCAGGCTCTATATCAAGATGTAAAAAACGGCCGGTATCGGCTTCGAGCTCGATCAGGAAAGCCACTATGTCGAGTATATTGGCAGTCGCCCTGCCGACGGCATCCTGCAGCTCTCCCTCCGCCGGCCACCAGTGCCTGTAGGACAACGGCGGCGTTGATACCCCTCCGTGCGTTCCTTCGGGCAAAAGAGCAGCCAGGATCTCAAAAAGCCGTTTGGTATATGCTACTCTTTCGCTTCTCGTCCAATCGGGGCTATGGACCTGGTCCTTCACCACCGAACCGTGAAAGCTGCCATAAGGAAAGCCGTTGATACAAAATATATAAAGACCGTTGTCGTCGAGCCACTGCCTGAACTCCCGCAGCCGCGCCGGTTGCGCTAACTCCAGGGATGCTTCATTTGCACAGCGCAGCCCGATAGCCATAGGACCGTTTCCGGCTACCTGCTGCCTTACATAGGGCAGGTTTTCCTTCAGTTCCCGGAAGTGGTCTTCCCAGCTTACGCCCGGGTGTATATTGCTGCAGTAGGTCAGGTGACCATATCCGGTTTGCATGGCGTAATGTAATTTTTAACTGTCCGCAGCCGGTCGTTTAAGCTGAAGCAGAAGGCGAAAGATGAATGCTTTCCTCGTAATTTTTCAGGTATACTGCTGACGCTTCTATCAGCTCTTCGTCCATTTCGTGTACTTCCAGGCCTTTTCCTAAGGCCTCAAGCAGCGTAATGGTGAGCTTTCCGCCGAGATGCTCCCTGAATTCGGAGAGACCTTCCTTCAGGTAGAAACTCTCCCGCTCCCACAAACGTTCATGACCCAGTTCAAAACCCAGCGTATTGAACAGGCGAAGAATACGTTCCAGGTCCTGTTCCGTGATCAGGCCTTTTTTAAAAGAGTATACACTATCGAGCGCAATCCCTATTGCAACGGCTTCTCCGTGCCTGAGTCCAAAGCCGGTAAGATATTCGAGCTTATGAGCAGCCCAATGGCCGAAGTCCAGCGGGCGCGCCGAGCCGAATTCGAAAGGATCACCCCCGCGGATATGCCGGAGATGTAAATCCGCACATTTGATAATAAGGTGCTCCATCGCTGCTGCCGAACGATCGGCAAGAGCCCGGCCGTTGACTTCAATCCACTCGAAAAAAGACAGGTCTTTGATCAAAGCCACTTTAACCGCTTCAGCAATTCCCGAACGCCAGTCGCGGGCGGAAAGGGTAGTCAGGAAATGGCTGTCGTTGATTACGGCAACCGGCGGGACGAATGTTCCCAGGAAGTTTTTCTTTCCCCTGTAGTTAACACTATTCTTCACTCCTATGCCCGAGTCGTTCTGCGACAATACGGTAGTCGGGATACGGATATGTCTTACGCCCCTGTGAGAAATGGCTGCGGCATACCCGGCCATATCCAGCACTGCTCCCCCGCCGACAGCCAGCAGGTAGGAATGCCGGTCTATGCCGTGGCGATCTATTGCATCCACTATCTTTTCTACATGAGCAGGATTGTTCTTGACTGCCTCGCCTCCCGGCACCACGATCATTTCCGGCGCCAGCCTTACCTTGTCACCGTAAACCTCAAAATATTCGCTGATCTGCCGCGACAGGTCCGGATGACAGGCAAGCACGCCTTCATCCAGGACAAATAACGCTTTGGCAATGTAATCAGGCTCAACCAGCGAGCCGAAAAGATCGGCTAACAGTTCATTGTCCCTGGCAAACAGATGCCCGGTAAAAAAAACTTTATACCGGTATGAAACTTCAAAAGACTGTTCTAAAACAAACATGATATTATTAAAAAATCATTTCAGGGCAAGGGGAACTAGGTTACAGCAAAAATCTTTCCCAGGAACATGGACAACGGCAGCAACAATAGTACCAACAGTCCCGGCCCGAAATACCCGAAAGCTACACACCATGCAGCGTTCATCACGATAAGTGAAAGGACACCCGCCTTTACCGCCTTCCCGATCAAAGGCCCGACCGGATTCCTGATCGCCGCAAGCAGAGGCTTCCCGATAAGACCGGCATGTATTACGATAAGCAGGAGCGTTCCGAAAAAGTTCCCCCTGGAAAAGGCGACGCTTCCCTGTGCAATATGAACCAGAAGATACAGGGATCCGGCCAGATAAAGGAAAGCCCTTTTCCCTCCGTGCACCTCGTCCTGGCTTATCAGTGTAATCGCAGCTATATAGATAACCGGCACTATCGCTACCGGCCACCAGACCAGCAAAGCTGACCAGACGGCGCTCATGCCCAACAGCAAATTACCGCCTCTGCACAATCCCATCACCAAAGGCCCAAAAAACCGGTGATGTTTGGCAACCCGGTTATAGAGAAGCGTAGCAAGCGCGATACAGAAAGCAATGATACCGCTTTGAAGCTGAAAAAAAGCGGCCGCAGCCACACCGCAGATCAAAAGCCCCGCTCCGAGTAAAGCTGCATGACGTAAGGGTACCCTCCCGCTCGGAATCGGGCGCTCGGGTCTTTCGACTGCATCAAGATGTGCATCGAAGACATCGTTGAGGACGACCCCGCCGCCATACAGGCCAAGCGTCGCCAAAACCAGCCATACAAGCCCGTCTAAATCCGACAAAAAGCCGGCAATAGCCGCTCCTGCCATTATATCAGCCACCGCTGTTACAAGGTTGGCAGGTCGCATAAGCTGTAGATAAGACTTCAACACTACCCGGCGGATATTAACAGGTTATGAAATAAAAAGCGAGTTCCGGGATACCCGTGGGCTCTGTCCTCCCCTCAAGATACTATTGCCAAAAAATTTCTGGTTCTGATCGATATCATGTGTCCCTTCAAAATCGACAGTATCAATCTGCCCGCTTTTCCCAAAGGCATCAATGGCATTCTGATAGGTAACCTTTGTGATCGCTTCGGAGCTGATACCTTTCATCTTCATCAGGGCAGCAGTTTTAGGTACGGCAAGAGGATCTGAAATCCCCCAGTCGGCGGCCGAGTTGATCATGATTCGCTCAGGTCCGTATTGTTCCACAATTTTCACCATCCGTTCATTACCCATTTTAGTAAAGGGATAAATGGTAAAGGCAGCCCAGAAACCCTGGTCCAGTACACTTTTCACCGTCTCCTCATTATTGTGATCGATAATGACCCACGAAGGATCCAGATCGTGCTCCAGCGCTATCGACATACTCCGTTCCGTACCCCTTTTCTTGTCGCGGTGCGGCGTGTGGACCTGCACCGGGAGACGCGCTGTTTTGGCCAGCTCCAACTGGAGACGGTAATATTTCTCTTCGAGCGCAGTCTGGTCGTCAAAACCTATCTCGCCTATTCCAACCACTCCTTCCTTATAGGCGTAGAGCGGTAATATTTCCATTACCTGCCCGGCGAGCTCCTCGTTGTTCGCTTCGCGCGAATTCAAGCCTATCGTGCAATAATGCCGGATACCGAACTGGCTTGAGCGGAACCTTTCCCAACCGATGAGGCTATTGTAGTAATCCTTGAACGTAGACAGGCCTGTACGGGGTTGTCCTACCCAGAACGATGGTTCGATCAAGGCCACGATCCCGGCGTCATACATCGCCTGGTAATCGTCGGTCGTCCGGGAAACCATATGCACATGCGGATCAAAGAAGCGCATGCCCCTGATAGATTCGCGATACTCATCCCATTGCAGGTCAAGGTGAGTGGATTCCCCTGCTGTTCCGCCCGCATTTTCAAAATGCGACGGATTTCGCTGGGGGGCCTGATGACAGTTACGACACATAAGTATTCAGATCGGTATGTTCAAGATTCTTCCAGTTCAGCTTACCCTCTACGGCCAGCGCCTTTATTTCGGGATATAGCTCGAGCAGCTCCAGGGCAGGCGGGAAACCCGATTCAAGACAAACCAGGGCGCCTGCTTCCCGGTCATCCTCCCTGGCAGAATCCAGGAGATGCTTCAGGTCGGCAATCGAACTGTCGTTCACAAAATCTGCAATCAGCCTCCACACTCTCGGTGCTACCCGACGGCCAGCGGCCCAGCGCTCATGAGCAAAATCAGATAAAATCCTCGCCAGATCGGCATTGGTACGTTTCTCAAGGCCGTATATGAGATGCACCGGCTTATCATTGAAAACCGACTTCATCACAAGCTGGTTCCAGGCTCCTTCCGGGAAGTACGCGGCCGGGTAAGGGTTTTGCAGTGCTATGGCATCGAGGACCAGCCCGATATTAGACCTTACCGCGTCGCTGGCCGTAGCCAGCCAGGTCTCCGGGTACCTGAGCAGCGGCAGCGCCGAATAGAGCGCCACCAGCTCGTTCATCTCGGCGGTATCAAACAAGGTCCTGATATTCCGGACATATTCTTCCCTGTTGCCGGAGTCCAGTCGCGTAAGCAGCCAGACACGTACCAACCTCACCAGCGACCAGCCTGTAACCGAAAAACCCGCTACGGCTTTGCCGAGGGCTTCCGCCTGTCGCAGGCCGGGGACCACCAGCTTCCGGGGGATATGCCTCGGGGCCGCCACAAACGCCGTCATGATATCGATCGGCTTCCCGGCTTCCCGGCTTTTCAGCCATTCCCGCTCCTCATCGCTTACCTGCTCTGCAATGATATCCTCCAGCAAAGGAGCTATTTCATTCATATTGGATAACGTTTTTCTTTTTTTAATAAGGAGAACGCGCCGATCACGCGTTCATCAAATCCTCGATCTCTTCTCTTTCCAACGGTATATCGCTCATCAGGTCCACGTTTCCATTTTCTGTAATGAGAATATTATTTTCCAATCTGATCCCGAGCCCTTCTTCCCTGATGTAAATCCCCGGCTCGCAGGTAAATACCATCCCAGGCTCAAATCTCCTGTATTTGTTACCCACATCATGCACATCGAGCCCCAGGAAATGGGACGTTCCGTGGGGAAAATACTTTTTAAGCGCAGGCCAATCCGGATCCTGGCCGGCTATATCCCGCTCCGACAGCAGCCCCAGCCCGATAAGCTCGCTCTCCATTATCTTGTTTACCTCCAGGTGATACTCATCCCATACATTCCCGGCGACCAGCATGGATTTTGCTGCTTTAAATACGCGGAGCACTGCATCGTAGACATCGGCCTGGCGCTTCGTAAAGCGCCCGCTTACAGGTATTGAACGCGTAAGGTCCGCGTTATAGTTTGCATATTCGGCGGCACAATCCAGCAGCAACACATCGCCTTCACGACAAACCTGGTTATTTTCGATATAATGCAGGACACAGGCATTTTTACCCGAAGCAATAATAGGAGAATAGGCGTATCCCCTCGACTTGCGCCTTATATATTCATGAAGCATTTCCGCCTCAATCTCGTACTCCGTAACCCCCGGCTTTACAAACCGGAGGAGCCGTTCAAAACCTGCTTTTGTAATGTCGCAGGCTGTCCTGATCAGGCCTATCTCCTCAGGTTGCTTGATGGCGCGCAGATAATGCATGAGCGGCGCGAGCCTGTCGAGCTGATGTAAAGGATACTTTTCTTTAAAAAAACTGATAAAGCGGCTATCCCTTGTTTCTACCGGCGATTCGTTACGGGTATGCTCATTTGTATTGAGATACACTCTTTCAGCCTCGAAAACAATGTTCCTGAATATATTCTCAAACTGGTGCGTCCAGTACACGGTTTCAATGCCCGAGATTTCCTTTGCCTTTTCCTTCGTCAGCTTCTCCCCTTCCCAAACTGCGATATGCTCGTTGGTCTCTCTGAGGAACAATACCTGCCTGAAGCGCGGGTCGGGATGGTCAGGAAAAATCAACAATATCGTTTCTTCCTGGTCTACACCCGACAGATAGAAAAGGTCCGAATTCTGTCGGAAACCCATCATCCCGTCGGCATTCGTAGGCATAAAATCGTTGGCGTTCAATATCGCAAGTGACTTAGGATGCATCAGTTGCGCAAGCCTGCTGCGATTTTTCACAAATAAAGACTGCTCTATCGGGTCGTAACGCATGAATAACCAGGTTCCGGATTTTAGTTATGGTGAGTATTTCTTTTGCAAAATTACATCTATCTTGCATATTGTTTACAGTTAAAGCCATGTAAAAAGCAGTCCGGACCAATATCACCAGTGAAGCGGGCCGACTCAGACAGTACTTGTTCATACACCCTTAAACCGGCTCCTCCGGGCGCTATTGCTTATCGTTATAAGTTATGAGATTTCTATTACTATTTTGTGTCCTGGCTGTATACTCGTCCTCTGCAAAAGCGGACGAAAAATACTGGATATACCTTAAAGACAAAGACTTATCGCAGCAACCGGCGATATCTTCCCAAACTTTGGAAAGCAGGGAGAAGCTTGGGCTACCCCTCTTCGATGTGACCGACCTACCGGTAAAGCCTGATTATCTTTCAATACTCGATAACGCTTCCGTCCGCATTATTCAGCGGTCCAAATGGCTGAACGCGGTTTCCGCCCAGTTGAGCCCGGAAGCGCTGAGCAAGGTAAAGCGGATGGATTTTGTAAAGGAAGTGGTAAAGATGGATTCCGATTTTTTTATCGCCAGATCTTCGCCGCTGCCCTCTCCGTCCCTGCTGGCCCCGGTAATGGAACAGGTCCAGTCCGATGTGTTTACTAATCAGAAGCTGACCGGAAAAGGGGTGACGATAGGCGTAATCGATGCCGGATTCTACGGCGCCGATTCGTCGGACCTGCTAGCCCACCTGTTTTCAAAAAACAAAATATTGGGTATAAGGGACTATGTTAAGCCCCACATGAAGGGGGAAACTCTTTACTCTACAGCGGAATCCTACTCTGACATGCATGGTACGGAAGTTCTTTCCGCTATTGCAGGCCTCGATAAAAGAGAGCACGTACAGTACGGGATGGCGCTCAACTCAAAATTTTACCTGGCGCGCACCGACTATTCCCTTCGTGAATGGCGGGGAGAGGAAGACAACTGGATAGCAGCGCTCGAATGGATGGACAGTCTCGGGGTAAGGCTGGTCAACACGTCGCTGGGATATGCCCGAGGTTTCACCGACCCCTCGGAAAATTACGATCCCGGGCAGATGGACGGTAAGTCGACGGCAATTTCGCGGGCTGCCCAGCTTGCTGCCGATAAAAAGGGAATGCTCCTTATTATCTCCGCCGGCAATGAAGGAGAAGACAAATCATGGAAGATCATCACCGCTCCCGCCGACGCAAAAGGCGTGCTTTCTGTGGGAGCGACTAACCAGCAGCAATGGACACGGATCGGTTACAGTAGCATAGGGCCGGAATCGCTGGAGTACCTGAAGCCGAACGTATCGTGCTACTCTCTTTACGGAACTTCCCTTTCGGCGCCGGTAATTACCGGATTTGCCGCTTGCCTGATGGAACACAACCCGTTCCTTGACAACAAGCAGCTTATTGAAATCATAGAAAAATCGGCCCATTTGTATCCTTTCGGAAACAACTACGTTGGTTATGGAGTACCTCTGGCATCCAGGGCGCTCGAACTGGCAGGAAAACCTTACCTACCCAGCCGGAACATCCGGATCACGGCCAAAGGCAAGAGCATCGACCTGCCTGTAAACACCACAGAAAGGCTGCTGCCTATATACCGCAAAAAAAACAGCAAGGACGTCATCATCCAACAGACCACCAGTGTTGTAAACGGCAAGGTAAGCCTGAGAAAGCAATCGCAGGAAAAATTCACAACGATCGATCTGAAGAGTTACGCCGTCGAGATCGAGTGGGAATAAGCGGTCAGCCATCGGAAATCAGTTATCATAATTCGATTTTGCCGAGGTTTCTCATTTGCCGCTCGATCCAAACTGACCGTTTCCTGACGTAGGGGCCCGGGTTATCGGCCCGGTAAACCTTCGGATTGGGTAAAACCGCGGCAATACGGGCAGCCTGGGAGCGGCTCAACCTGTTTGCCGGTATTTTAAAGTAACGCTGCGCGGCTGCTTCTACTCCAAAAGTGAGGTTTCCCGTTTCGGCTATATTCAGGTATACCTCCAGTATTCTCTCCTTCGACCATAACAATTCTATCAAAACGGTAAACCAGGCTTCGAGAGCTTTTCTCAGGTAGCTCCTTCCCTGCCACAGGAACACGTTTTTGGCTACCTGCTGCGTAATCGTACTTGCCCCCCTTTTTCTTTTTTTGTCCGAATCGAGCACTTTCTTAAGCTCTGCAAAATCGAAGCCCGAATGATTTAAAAAATTCTGGTCTTCAGCAGCTATCACCGCCAGGGCCATCTGGCCCGAAATCTCGTCGTACGATACCCATTTTTTTTGTAGCTCCGAATCCTCACCGGCCCCAAGCGCTCTTATCTTTTCAGAGACCATGTAGGGAGTCATCCATACCGGGACAAACCGGAATATCACTACCCCTGCTATGGAGAATATAATGAAAAACACTATTGCCCTGATAAGCAGTCTGAAAATGCTCTTTCTCATTGAGTCTTTGCCGTGTTAAGATCCGGGCTTTTCCTGATAGAACGCAGGTCTGCCGAAACCCTGTGCGAAAATTACAAAGAATAAAGATTTCTGAGTATATATCGCGACATTACAAGATAATACTGAATGGCGCCCAGGCATAATCGTCGAACTATTCTATGAGCATTAAAACTTCAACATCGGGTCTGCAGAAGTTATGGGAAAGCTTAAAGACTGATGACAACACAAATGCTTTAAAGTTACTGATGGAACGTGCTTACCCGGTTATGTTCGGATATGGCATGCGCTTTTCCAAAGACAAAGAGTTTGTACAGGATTGCATCCAGGAAGTTTTCATCGCGATATGGCAGCACAGGAAAACACTTGTCGTTCCTGAGTCGCCGAAAGCCTACCTCATTACGTCACTCAGGCGCAAGATGATCAACAATGGTGTCAGGGGAACCTGGATCCCCATCGACAGTCTTTATGAGTTTGAGCCGGAGCAGGATATGTCTCTTGATCATGTCGTGTTCGGCCATGAAGAAGTAGCATTTCAAATGAAACTGGTAAATAAGCTTTTGTCCGGACTTTCAGAACGACAAAGAGAAGTCATTTACCTGAAATACTATCAAAATCTCGGCAGGAGCGAGATCGCCAACGTTATGAATATCTCCGAGCAATCGGTCTCAAATATTTTACAGAAAGCCCTGCACTCGCTCAGGAATTCATGTCCGGTCGGTCATCTGCTGCTCTTTTTCATCTGGGCCTTACTTTTCGCTTAGTAATTCCGGCAGCCGGCAATCGGCCATCCCGCTATTTATATGCCGGGAAGTCGTTCATCCGTACTATCCTATCATCCGGCGCCGGCAAACAAATGCTCAGGTACAGTAATAATCGTTGATCTCCGGCAGTTGACTGCCAAATAAAATTTTTTTTAAAAAAACAGGGTATCTCCAACCCTCTTATTAATTCACAGAAATATAACCAGCGAAAGTGATGTCTGAAAAGTACCGCTATTTCACTGCCGACGACTTTGCATCCGATGATTTTTTCAGAAAATGGGTTTTTGAAAAAAAATCAGATGCGGAGAGATTCTGGACCCAATGGGTTGAAAAACACCCGGAAAAACGCCGGGATGTAAAAGAGGCAATCGCATTGCTAAAGACCTTTGAGATCCAGGAAGCCAAACTGACCGGTATTGAGATAGACCTTGCAGTTCAGCAGACGCTTAATATGATAGAAAAAGGCTCGTACAGTAATGAAAAACGGCACCCGGAAACTTTCCGTAGATGGACCCGGTATGCTGCCGCGATCGTACTCCTTTCGGCTATCTGGTGGGTTGGAAACAATATTTCCGGTAAAAAAACTACCGCAACTTCCGATACGGCTCATGGAGCAGACCAATGGGTCTCTATTGACAATACGCTGACTTCGGTCAGGGAAGAATTTCTTCCCGACGGCAGCAGGGTGGTTTTGGATCCGAACGCGACGGTCAGGTACAGCAATGCTTCAGGCAACGAACGAACTGTTTTTCTTTCAGGAAGTGCGTTTTTTGATGTGGTAAGAAAGCCTGACCAGCCCTTTAAAGTAGTGACAGATGACCTTGTAACCCAGGTATTAGGTACCAGCTTCAAGGTCATTTCAGACCTTGCTTCCCGCCAGACCAAGGTACGGGTAATGACCGGGAAAGTAGAGGTCTCCGTCAGGAACAAAACGAAAGGCCGGGGAAATAATACGGTTCTTTACCCCAACCAGGAGATCGTTTACAAGGAATCTGGTAATCAAATGACAAAGACTGTCGTAGCAGATCCTGTAGAGGTACAAAAGCCGGAACGTAAGGATTTCGTATACGAAGATGCCCCGATCGTTAAAATCTTTGACGAATTGGAAATGTTGTACGGGGTTAGCATCACGTATGACAAAGACCTGCTTGCCAACTGCCAGATCACTGCGTCATTCAGCAACGAAACATTTTGGGAAAAGCTAAACCTTATTTGCAGGTCGGTGAGGGCGACTGTAGAAGAAAGGGACGGAGAAATTTTTATTAAAAGCGAAGGATGTAAATATTAAGTTCAAAAAGTCCGGCAGTGTGGCTGCACTGCCGGACGGTCATCCCCAACGTTTAACAAGCGATCTTGAAAGATTGTTGAGGATGGTTTTTGCCTGTACCGAAAACAACCAAAAACTACCAATGATAATGAAAAAAAATCTATTCCACTTAAAGAATCTGAGACTTTTGATGAGAATTGGATTTATACACCTGTGTTTAGCTCTGGTATTTATCGGGGTAGGCAAAGCAGGGCCTGTATCGGGTCAGAATCTGCTTAACCAGCGTATTACCCTACACTTCGAAAACAAAGAGATAAAGGTTGTGCTGCGAATGATCGAAAAGCAATCGAGCGTCCGTTTTATATACAGCCCTCAGGTTATCCCTGCCCATAAAAAGCTTTCACTGAAAGCCGACAACCAAAACCTGTCAGAAATATTAGACAAAATACTGACTCCGCTGCAAATCGGCTACGAGGTTTCAGGCGAGCATATCATTCTCGACAAGGTTGCCTCACCAATAGAGGAATCGGGATATCTTGACGTCCCGATCCAGGATGACAGGGTCACGAGGGGTACTGTAAGCGATGAAAAAGGGGGCACTCTTCCGGGCGTAAACGTCGTGCTTAAAGGTACGCAGAGAGGTACAGTTACCGATGCCAACGGCTACTTCGAACTATCGGTAACCGACAACGCGGTACTTGTGTTCAGCTTTGTAGGGTATCTTACGCAAGAGGTTCCGGTAGGCAATAATTCGAACCTGAAGATCAGTCTGCTTCCAAATGAGGAAGCTCTCAGCGAAGTCGTCGTCATCGGGTATGGTACCCGTAAGAAATCGTCGGTAACTTCATCTGTAACCCGCCTTGAAAACAAGAACCTGGAGCAGGTTCCTTCCGGCCGTATCGAAAACGTACTGGCGGGACGGCTGGCGGGTGTCAATATTTCGAACGGGCGCAACCGCCCGGGTGAGGCGCCGGCCATAAGGGTACGTGGCTGGGGTTCAATCAGCGCAGGCAACAACCCGCTGGTTGTGATAGACGGATTCCCCGGCGGTGACCTGGCTACACTGAATATGAATGATGTAGAATCGGTAGAAGTGCTGAAAGACGCCTCTTCCACAGCTATCTACGGGTCGAGAGGGGCCAGCGGGGTTATACTCGTTACGACCAAGAGAGGAAGCTCGGGCAAAACCCAACTGAATGTCAACTCTTATTTCGGGCTTTCAAAAGCTATGCTTTTCGACGACTGGCTTACCGGCAGAGAATGGTACGATTACCTGGCGAGATACCAGAACCGGGAATTTGTCTGGGCCGGCGGAAACCCGAACCTCGATATGTTTAACGACCCGGCCAGGCCGGCTTCCTACCGGGTGAACCCGCTGACTTACGAGCTTCCCCAGACCGTATGGCAGGATGAGGTAATGCAGACTGCTGCTATCCAGAGCTATAACATCTCGGCTTCAGGCGGAAGCGACAAGTCGAAATATTATGTATCGGCGATGTACATGGATGAGGATGGTACCATGAAAACCTCCTGGTATAAAAAATTCGGTGTAAGGGCCAATGTGGACATGAAGATCAACAAGTTCATAAACCTTGGCCTTGAGCTCAGCCCTTCTTACTCAAAAAGAAGACTGGCAGGCGGCGGTGGTATGGTGAACCTGGTCAAATACCCGCCGTTTGTCGGCAAAGACAAGGTCAACGGGAAATACCCGCGCACAGCAGATTACATCCCGTCAGGCCACTCCGGGCAAGCCAGCCCGTATACTTTCCTTTACGGGACCGAAAGCTTCGTCAATTACTTTTCCAACATCGGAAGGGCATTTCTTGATATCAACATCACCAAAGACCTTACACTCAAAACATCGGTCGGGAACACCATCGGCTTCAGCGAATCGAACAACTGGGCCGGCGGAATCGGAGATGCAGGCGTGAACACAACCGGAAGCCTCGGCGACTCCCGCAGCATCAATACCGTCAATGAAAACATCCTGAACTACTCTAAAACATTCAGCGACGTGCATGAAATAGGCGGACTGCTCGGAGCTTCCTACCAGCGTACGGTCTCGCGGTCGGTTTCCATGGCTGCCGTAGCCAACTCCTTTAACAACGACAAGGTAAAAACGCTCAACAACGCGATCATCAACCCGTCGGCAACCACTGCTTCGGCGACTGAATGGGGGCTTATCTCCTATTTTGCAAGGGTAAACTACGGTTACAAAGGAAAATACCTGGTTGAAGCGTCTTTCCGTCGCGACGGAAGCTCCCGTTTCGGGCCTGACAATAAATGGGGTAACTTCCCCTCAATATCGGGTGCATGGCGCGTGTCTGAAGAAAACTTCATGAAGTCTGTGCCCGGTATTTCGGAGCTGAAGCTGAAGGCAAGCTACGGCGTAACCGGTAACTTCAACATCGGTAACTTCCAGTACCTCGGTACAGTCAGCAACGCGGTCTACTCACCCGGGAACATTACCCTGAACGGGATCGCCCAGACCAGTATGGCTAACAGCGAGCTGTCGTGGGAAAAAACGAAAGGGATCAACCTTGGGTTTGAGCTGAGTATACTTCAGAGCAGGATAGGCCTTTCGGTCGACTTCTACAAGAACCGCACCACCGACATGCTTTACAGCGTGAACGTACCGGCCGTAACCGGATTTACCAATACGATCAGCAATGCCGGGGAAATTGAGAACAAAGGTATCGACATAGAGCTCAACACCCGGAACATTGCTCACGGCGATTTCAGGTGGAGCACTGCTTTCAATTTCTCTCACAATAAAAACCAGGTAACTGACTTGGGAGGAGTGGATGAACGTATCAACGAATACTGGTCGATGGGCTTCCTTCTGCGTAAAGGCGTTCCCATGTTCTCGTACTATGGGTATAAAATGATCGGGGTATTCCAGAACAAGGAACAGATTGAGTCTTTGCCTCACCTTGCAGGAACGCTACCCGGCAACCCCATTGTGCAGGACACCAATAATGACGGGAAGATTACACCCGACGACCGTGTCATACTCGGAAGCTTCATGCCCAAGTCGCTGCTTGGCATGACCAACGACTTCTCTTATAAAAACTTCGATGTCAGCATTTTCATGCAGGCGTCCCTGGGAGCCAAAATGTTCAATGCGGAAAGCCAGTACTACGAAGGAAATACACTGGGTGCAATGAGAAGGTCACGGGTCGAAAACCAATGGTGGTCCGAGCAGGAACCCGGCAACGGCATGACACCGGCCCTCTCGCTCAACAAGCTGTTCCAGTACAATACCAATACCGACTATTACCTGGAAAACGCTTCATTCCTCAACGTCAGGACCATCAATCTCGGTTACAGCCTTCCGAAAGTAGCTGAAAAGCTTAAAATGGGCAATCTCAGGGTATACGCTTCCATCAACAACGTTCTGGTGGTCAAATCGAAGCTGAATGCCGCATATAACCCCGAGGGTACCACGCAGGGAGAAATCAGCGGTATCAGCAGTACGCCTGGTATCAACCTCGGCTCTGAGCCTCTGAACCGCACCTATGTGATCGGCGTAAACTTTGGATTTTAATCGGCTGCTTTAATTAATGACAATGATGAAAAAAATTAATCAGATATATGTAGCAGGGGCGCTGGCGCTTTCTCTTTCCATGACCTCCTGCGAGAACATGCTTCTCAACCCGGTTCCCGAATCAGTTCTGACAAGCACTAACGCATTTTCCAACGCCCGCGACATGGAGCTCGGGGTTTACGGGATCTACAGCTCGCTCCAGTCGAGGGTGCCGTCCGATTTCGAATTAATGGAGATACCGTCCGATAATATGTTCGGGGAATACTTTGCGAATTCGCCCGGGATGGACGCCATCAATACGCTGGACGTCACTTCTTCTAACCTGAAAATCAACAGTTTCTGGAAGGCCTGTTACAATGGAATTTTCAGGGCAAACCTGATCCTTTCCAAAATCGATGATCCGACCGATTACGCGGCCAATAAGAAAGAGCAACTGATCGGAGAGTCCAAATTCCTGAGAGCCTACTTCTACTTTGACCTCGTGAGGATATTTGGCGGGGTCCCGAAAGTTACCGAGGTACTGGGTATTACAGCCGCTGCAAACATCGGGAGGGCTACCGAACAGGAAATCTACGATTTCATTGTAGAAGACCTGACCGATGCAATGAGCAAGCTTCCCAAAACAGCAGTGCAGGGCCGGGCTACCATGGGAGCTGCCATCGCCCTTCTTGCCAAGGTACAGGTATACCGCGAAAACTGGAGCGCTGCGCGGACGTTACTCGAGAGGCTCAACGGCAGCGAGTTTGACTACCAGCTTCTGCCTAACTACAGCAGCCTGTTCCAGATTGCTACGGAGGTCAATAAAGAGGCCATTTTTTCGCTGGCTTATGTTGGCGGCACGAACGGTCATACCCTCAGCTATATGCTACTGCCCAACGGAGGGGTAAAAGGATATTCCAACGGAGGAAGTCGTGTGGGCCGTCCTACCTGGGATCTGCATAAAACGTTTGACCGTGAAGACACCCGGTTCAAGCAGACCATTACCGAAAATGCGCTTCTTTGGAATTCAACTTCCGAAAGCGACGCCTTCTGGTGGCCCTATTTCAGCAAATGGATGATCCCTGCGGAAATTTCAAACAGCTCGGGCCTCGATATCCCGCTGCTCCGCTACGCCGATATGGTGCTCCTGTATGCCGAAGTATTGCATAAAATGGGAGAAAATGACAAAGCGCTGGTTGAGCTGAACAAAGTCCGCGCACGGGCATTCAAATCGGACAGCCATAATTATACGGCCGCCGATGTATCCACCGCTACGGCTTTTATGGACAAGCTGCTGCTCGAAAGGCGCCTGGAGCTGGCCGTTGAAAACAACCGCTGGTTTGACCTTGTCCGCACAGGACGTTTCGTTCAGGTTTTGCAAAGCGTCGAAGGCGAATATAATCCTTCTACCAAGCAGGCGGTTATGGTCGTCAGAAACGCCAAGCCGTTCATGAAGTATTTCCCTATCCCCTTCGAGCAGATACAGCTTGCAGGAAAAGGAGTGCTCACCCAGAACGAAGGGTACTAATAGTGATATAAAGAGTAGATATCTTGTTTAACCTGGATAACACCGTTAGCGTAAAATATTCAAATCTATCATGAAAAACCAGGAATTCAGCCGGAGGAAATTTATCAAAACCGCCGCTATAGGTACCATAACGGCAACTGCCGGGCTCGGATCAGCTTCCGCCATATCCTCGTCAAAAGAAGGGCTTGCCGCATTAGGAGGAAAAGCAGTAAGGCAGGGGCGCATCGGGCCGTCATGGCCTTATATCGATGACAAGGTAATAGAATCGGTATTGAAAACCGCCAAAAGCGGCATATGGAGCAGGATACAGTCGGCTAACGGAACGGTACCTACCTTTGAACAACATTTCGCCAAGGTTATCGGCTCGCAATATTGCGTCGGAACCGGATCGGGTACCCAGGCGCTCAGTACCTGTGTGGAAGCGCTTAATATCGGACCGGGAGATGAAGTGATCACGTCACCGTACACTGATTTCGGGACCATTTCAGCTATCCTGACGAGCAGGGCCCTGCCCGTACTGGTCGACCTGGACCCTGATTCATACCAGTTGGATCCCGACGAAGTGGAGAAGCATATCAATTCCAATACAAAAGCCATTATGCCGGTGCACATTATGGGAGTACCAGCCAATATGGAGCGCATTATGGCCATTGCCAAAAAGCATAATCTGAAGGTAATAGAAGATTCGTGTCAGGCACCGTTTGCCAGGTATCAGGGCAAAGCCATCGGCCTGATCGGTGACCTTGGGTGTTTCAGCTTCCAGGCCAGCAAGGCTATTGCATGCGGCGAGGGCGGAGCGGTAGTGGGCAACGACGAAAAGCTGCTGGACGAGTGCTTTACCGTTCAGAACCGGGGCGCCAATAAACAGGGGAAAAACGAACGTATAGGTCCGAAGTACCGTATGAATGAATTTGAGGGCGCCGTGCTGCTCGGTCAGCTCGACGGTGCAAAAGAGAGATTTGAGATCAGGAATGCAAATGCAAACTATCTCACTTCCAAGCTTAAAGACTTTCCCGGTCTCCGGCCTCAGAAACATTATCCCGGCACTGAAAGCGGCTCCTACTATCACTATGCAATGTCTTATAACAAGGAGCATTTCAACGGTGCAGACAGAAGCCAGTTCCTGAAAGCCATACAGGCCGAAGGGGTGCCCTTCGGCTCATACATCAAAAACGGCCTGCATCGCGAACCCTGGGTAGATACCATCCTGGCTAAAAAGGAGTACAAAACTTTCTTTTCCCCGAAAAGGCTGAAAGAGTACAAGGAAAGTATGAACCTTAAAAACTGCGACCGCATTACCGACCAGACACTGGTGTCGTTCTGGGGATCGGGAACACTGCTGGCAGAACGGAACGAGCTCGATAAAATAGTTGACGCCATTCACAAAGTGCATGAGAACAGGGATCAATTGAGTAAAATTTGATTTTCAAACGACTCCCCTTCGCCTCGTAAGGAAGTCCGACGTTTCGGGAGCCGGAATATAGCAATTATGAGTGTCTGTTTTTCCCGTCGCGATTTTCTCAAAGCAGGTTCCTTAGGTTTAATGGCTGCCGGATATCCGGGTTCCGGCAGCCTTTTTCCCAATAGCGAGCCTTCGGGCGAAACGCTCTATTTTTTCGATTGCTATACCAAAATAGGACCGGACAAAGTCATTCATCCTGCCAACCGCTGGAAGCTGGATGAGCTCCTGAAAGAGATGGACTATTGCTCGGTATCGGCTGCGCTTGTGGCCTATACACTTTCGGCAAATTACGACCTGCACCACTCCAACCTGGAGCTGAGCCGTATGCTGGCGCCATATCCAAACCTGTTCCCGATCTGGAATGTAATGCCTCACGCCGGCGGAGAATACCCCGCTCCCCGGGAGCTCTCCGGGCTGGTAAAGGAAAATGATGTGAGAGCCTTCAGCATTATGCCGGTTTCCAACTCGTGGGACTGGAAATCTTACGCATCAAAAGAGCTGTTCGACTGGATAGCCTCAAACCGGATGCTGGTGATCACCCAGGCCACGGAACTGGGCAGTTGGTCGGATGTCGATGTTTTCCTGCAAAAATACCCGGAGGTCCCGCTGCTCCTGAACCGCATCACCTATGGAGAGCAACGATTTATTATTCCGCTGCTCGAAAGGTACAAAAACCTGCACATCTGCTTCGACACGTTCCAGATCAACGAAGGGCTGGAGTATTTTACCGGTAAAGGCCTGGAAAACCAGTTGCTTTTCGGATCGGGCGCCCCGGCAATGTCGCAGGGTGCCCACAGGACTTACGTAGACCTGGCCCGGATAAAGCGGGAAGCCCGGGAAAAAATTGCCGGCGGGAACCTGAAACGCCTGCTCAGGCTGGAGAAGCTCCCGCCCAAAAAAGAAAACCGCTCCGAAGATGCGCTCATGGCAGCCGTCAGGAAGGGAACTCCGCCTCCCACACCCATCGTCGATATGCACATGCACATTCTCGACACCGGTGTTTTCGGCGTCGGAAGACACTACAGGATGCAGAACGGAGATCCGAAAGGGGTTTTTGAAGCCGTCAGGCATATCGGCTACCAGGGAGGCGGCATTATGAGCTGGAACGGTATCCAGAGCTATGTTTCGGAAGCGGGAAACCAAACTACAAGGAATGCGCTGGATCTGTCGCCCGGGGGCTTCTGGGGATTGGCAACTTTCGACCCTTCCCACTACACGCAGCCTGAAATAGAGCAGCAGATAAAGGCTGTTTACTCCGATCCCAGGTTTATAGGGATGAAGCCCTACCCTTTTTTCGGGATCGAATACCACGATAAACGGTACGATACCTGGTGGGAATACGGCAACCAAAACAATTTCTACGCGCTGATCCACCATTCCCGCAGCGACCTGCAGGAAGTCGACAGCCTTGCACGCAGGTACCCGAATGTGAGGTGGGTGGTAGCCCACACCGGGAGCAGCTACAAAGTAGCCGATCTCGCTATCGAAATGATGAAGAAGTATCCCAACGTTTTTGCCGAAATTACCTTTACTGCCGTTACCGGTGGGATCATTGAATACATGGCTAAAGAGGTTGGTGCGGAAAGGATCGTATATGGGTCGGACCTGCCGATGCGTGACCCGCGGCAGCAACTCGGCTGGGTTGTGTTTTCCGATTTGCCGAAGGCTGCCAAGGAAAAAATCCTGGCCTACAACGCAGTCGAAATCATTAAACCCTGTATGCAGCGTTTGCCGGAGAAGTCCGTTCCCCGGTTTTTAAAGAAATAATAAAAACCTACCCTTATGCCAAAATTCATATCGCTCAGGATCAAGCTGATACTGCCGCTTTTGTTTGCGGGCCTTCATGTAATCGCCTCAGGAAAAATCGTCGTTTCAACGATCGGGGCCGTTATTCCGGGTTATGGTGACCGGAAAGATATGGACAATGTTGTCAAAGAAATTATTCGTTTCTGGGACGGTCAGATCGGGCAGGTGCTTCCCGACCGGCCTGATCTTATACTACTGCCTGAATTTTTTGACATACCAGGCGGATACACTACCCGGCTCCAGGAAGAATTTATCAAGGTCAGGGGAAGCCGGGTGATGGACTTCATTTCTGAGAAAGCAAAACAGAATAACTGCTACATCGCCTTCGGCACGCTGCAGTACGACGAAAATGGCGCCTTGCGTAATTCGGCTATTCTTATCGACAGGAAAGGCAGACAGACCGGAGTATATCATAAAAACTTCCCGACGATCGGCGAGATCGAAAGCGGCATCGTCGCAGGAACGAAAAGCCCTGTTTTCGAGTGTGATTTCGGAAAAGTAGGTATGGCTATCTGCTTCGACCTTAATTTCGAAGAGCTGCGCAACCGGTTCGCTGAGCAGAAACCCGATATTATGCTGTTCCCTTCGATGTATCACGGCGGCCATATGCAAAGCAACTGGGCCTACGCCTGCCGCTCTTTTTTTGTGGGGGCAATAAGCGGGCGCGGGACCTTTTCGCAGGTCAGGGATCCTCTCGGAGAAATCATTGCCAGCACCTCCAATTACAATAATTATGCAACCACCACGGTTAACCTCAACTCCCGCCTCGTCCACCTGGGTTATAACGAAGGGAAGCTGAAAGCCCTCAAAAACAAATACGGGAACCGGATAACGATAAAAGACCCCGGTAATCTCGGACCGGTGCTGGTAAGCTGCACGGACGATAACCTTCATATCGACCAGATCCTGAAGGAATTTGAAATTGAAAACATGCACGATTACTACAACCGCTCCCGGGCAGTCAGAGCAGACCAGTTGAAACCTCAAAACACAGGACAATGACCGATCAAAGCATGCGCCTGACGAGACGAAAATTTACTGCCGGCATCATTTCATCTTCACTGTTGATCAGCTCCGGTCTGTCAGGAAGGGGAATGGAAAAGAAAGGTAGTTTCGACCTCATGAAAGAGGTGTTGCGCTTCAAAAAGCTGGATGCCTATACAACTTCGGTTTTTACGAAAGAAAGCATTGCGCAACACCTTGACTATGCCGACCGGTATGGCATATCACGTATGTTCGCAGCCAATCCCATGACGCAGATCGAGCTGACGCCGGCTGAGTTCAGGGAACTTAACAATAAGGTAATGGCCGCCGTCAAAATGCATCCCGATCGGTTTACCGGCCATTTTACACTGAACCCGAGGTTTAAGAAAGAATCGCTCGATGAAATAGACCGCTGCCTGGATGCGGGTATGACGGGGACGCGCCTGTACCAGCAGGTCAAGATCAACGACCCTCTGTATGAACCGGTTATCGAAAAGCTGGCTTCTAAAAATATCCTGATATTCATGCATGGTGAGTGTCAGATGGGGGTTGGCGGGTATAAGATGAAATACGACGCCGGGAAAGTAAAAACCATTTCCACTCCCGACGACTTTGCAGATGCCGCGCGGAAATACCCCGAAGCGATGTTCCAGTTTGCACACCTTGGCGGCGGCAGCGATTGGGAATGTATGTGTAAGACATTTGAGCCTTACCCCAATATTTATGTTGACACCGGCGGAAGCAACAATGAAGAATATATGGTCGATTTTGCTCTGAAACACCTTGGTGAAGACAGGCTTTTCTTCGGATCCGACAACAGCCTTTACCAGAGCATCGGCAAGATCTTTGCCTCGGAACTGACCGACGGGCAAAAGGAAAAGTTATTTTTCAAAAACTACCAGCGCGTGCTGAAAAAAGGAGGATTTCATGTGGATTGATATAAACGCCTATACCGGCAACTGGCCCTATAAGCAGCTCCGCAACAGTAGCCTGGCAGGTTTGCTCAGCCGGATGGACAGGTTCGGAATTGACAAGGCGGTGGTAGCCGGCCTCAGCGGCATCCATTATAAAAATACGCAACCGGCTAACGAAGAACTTCACCAGGAGCTGAAATCGAACGCCTCCTATAAAGAACGTATCATTCCTTTTGCCGTCATTAACCCGGCTTACCCGGGCTGGCAGCAGGATCTGAAAAAGTGTATAGGAAAGGGCTTCAGAGGGATACGGATTTATCCGCAATACCACGATTATCTCCCGGAGGACCCGGTCTGCACAGAGCTGGTGCGGATATGCCGGGAAGAAGGACTGATAACCGCCTTTACGATCCGGATGGTAGACAGCCGGCAGCGTTCCTGGCTTGATATACCTCACGTAGCGGGAACCGCCGTCGGGGAATGGACGCTCCGGGATTTCATGCCGCTTATAAGGGCGGTTCCTGATGCGCAGTATTTTGTTTTAAACGTTGCAAACGGGCTGGCAGTCGACGGAGCGGACCTTCCGCTTTTGAAAAAAACGAATATACTGTTCGATACCTCAGGCCGTTCTCTCGGGTTTATGCCGGACGTCCTCAGGCAGTACCCGGCGGAGAAGTTTGCGTTCGGCTCTCACTCCCCTATTCTCGATTACGTCACAGGTATGCTCCGGATAGAATCCCTGCGTCCGGACGAAGCCGGTGAGCGGGAGAAAGAACTGATGCGCTCCGGAAATGCGCTCCGGTTCCTGAACCAACACCGATGATTCAAAACCCAGGTTAACCAAGTCAATACCAATCATATTCCTAAAATGGGAAAGATAAACAGAAGAACATTTTGCGGCGTTACGCTCGGAGCCGGTGTACTGGCGGGGGTATCAGGGCTCAATGCCGCTCCTGCCATTTCCAATTACGCAGGGCCGGATGCTGACGCCGGGAGTCCCGACTCGCCCCAGATTATCGACACAAACGTGAGCCTGGGCCAATGGCCGTTCAGGCATCTCAAATATGAAGGCCCGAAGGCCCTCGGCGACAAGCTCAGGAAGCACCGCATCAGGCAGGCATGGGCAGGAAGCTTCGAAGGTTTGTTCCATAAGAACCTGGATGCCGTAAATGCAGCCTTAGCCGCCGATTGCAAATCATACGGAGGCAACTTCTTCCAACCGTTCGGTACGGTCAACATCGCCTGGCACGACTGGCAGGAAGATCTCAGGAGGTGCCACGAAGTGTACAAAATGAAAGGGATCAGGATATTCCCTTCCTACCAGACATTCGATCTTACGCACGAAGATTTCCCGAAGCTGATGAGCGAAATCGCCAAACGGGGCCTTGTTCTCCAGGTAGTCGGCGACATGGAAGACTCACGCAATCATCATCCTATCGTCCTCGCGAGGGATTTCAGCTATGCACCGCTGATACCATTGCTGAAGCAAAATCCCGGGGCAAAAGTACAACTACTGTACTGGAATCACCGGGTCAGCGCTAAACTGATGGATGACCTCGTCGACAATACAAAGGTGCTGTTCGATACCGCAAGGATAGAAAGTGCCGGGGGTATCGATGCATTGCTGGATGGTAATAAAAACCAAAAAACCCGGGTTTTTTCCTTCGGCGGCATGGAAAGGACACTGAGCGAAATACCCTGGGGACGGAGTTCCAAACCTGTGCCTGCCGAAAGACTGGCCTTCGGGTCCCATGCACCTTTTTTCCCGGTTGAGGCAAATCTCCTGAAATTGTTCGAATCGGACCTGACGCTGGAGCAATCGAAAGCCATCATGGAATCCAATGCCGGAAAACTGGTTACCACCTGAGCCCTAACCTGATACCCAACATGCGAAACAACGATTTTATATTAAACCCTGCATTATACGGACTTCCCACAAAAGATGAGCTGAAAAGCTACCGCATCTGGGACAGTCATTACCACGGCTTTTATGCCACCAATATGCCGATCAAACAACATGACGCAATGCTCCATTACGTCGAGCGTATGGGTGTCGAAAGGATCATATCTGTCGACATAGGCGGCACGCTTGCCCAGCCGCTGACGCCGATGGCGCATGATGCGGCGCAGCTCGAAATACTTAAAAAATACCAGGAGAGAGTATTGGGGATTATACCGATTGATCCGGGTTTTCCTGAAGAAAGCGTCAAAAAAATGGATCAGTGGATCGCCAACGGCCCTTGCATAGGCATCAAGTATGTAGGGGGCAACAAGCTTGGCGTTACCTGCAATGAGCCTCAGAACGACGCGATTATCAGTCACGCCCGCAAGCTCAATGCGGTCGTCTATATTCATACCTGGATCAAAGTCGGTGGCGATCTGCGCTGGCCCGGCGGGGGAAACCTCCCGGGAGAATCGGCTCCGTGGGATGTCGTGGAGCTGGCCAAACGCTTCCCCGACATGCAACTGATCTGCGGACATGCAGGAGGCGACTGGGAACTGGCAATACGTACCGTAAGGGCACAGGAAAACGTGATGTTCGAATTCAGCGGCGCAGACCCCCATTCCGGCTCCGTCGACCTGGCTGTGAAGGAACTGGGCATTGATCGTATCGTATGGGGCGGCCACGGGCCTTCCAGGTCTTTTTCAACCGAATTTTCCAAAGTGCTGGACGCCGATCTCTCGCATAAGGAGAGGATGAAGATTTTCGGGGAAAATTACCGGAAGCTATGCAAGCCTATATTTGACAGGAAGGGCTGGGCTTTGAAAATTTGAAAGGGACTGTCTAAAAAGCACACAAACTGTTGCGTTGTTTTCGGAATTCGGTTTCAGTCACATACTAAGGTGTGCTCCTTCAACCTCATCTTCAACGCCTTGCATTTTGGCACTTTTTAAGACCTGGTTAAAAACCTCTGAGCGAACAGCCTGAATGGTTAAAAAATAAAAACTGTAATAGTCTGACTAAAATGTTGAAAACCAGCAAAGCATTTTTTCTATCCTTCTTCTTAATGATCTGCTTCGCTGCAGCAGGCCAGGGTATCCCGGAAAAAATAGATATCACTACGCTTCCGGGTCTGCAGTTCGATAAAGTTCAGTTTGCCGTAAAGCCGGGTGCGAATATATCGCTTACTTTTACCAACAGCGACGACATGAGCCACAACCTGCTGATTGTCAAACCGGGTAAAAGAGCGGCGGTTGTAGAAGCAGCAATGGCCCTGGCCGAAAAAGGTCCTGAAATGGGGTATATACCCAAAAGTAAGGATATTTTATGGCACATACCGGTTATTTCCCCCGGAGAGAAAAAAACCCTGAATTTTACCGCTCCTTCCGCTGCGGGCGCATATCCGTTCGTCTGTACCTACCCCGGCCACGGCTTTGTAATGTACGGCGTCATGCACGTATCTCCTACTCTCGCCATACCTCCCCCGGACAAGGACCCCGATGTTCCGGACAGCCGCAAAAGCTCCGGGGATAGTCAGCATGCCGGCCATCACCATGGCGAACCCAGGCTGCACCCCTATGAGCTCAAACCTCCGTATATCTACCGGGCGTTTATGGAAGAATCGGGGCTCGCAAGCATCGCCGTCAGGCTTCCTCATGAGCTTGCTTTCTGCTGGGATGCGGAAGCCTGCAAGCTTCGGTATGCCTGGTCGGGAGGATTTCTCGATACCAAAGACTTCTGGCATGGACATAAAAATGCCTACCCTAAATTACTTGGCGAGGTATTTTACCGTGACAAGGAATCATACCCCCTCCGTATAGGAAACCGCGACCTGGTGCCTACTGTAGTATTTAAAGGTTACCGCATCGTAGACCGTTATCCCGAATTCCTCTACCTGGTAAACGGGATGGAGGTACAGGAGCTTATTCGCGAAAAAGCCGACGGTTCAGGTCTGGAAAGACGGTTCAGGATTCCCAATGGGTTGGAGCCCGTCTGGTTTTTGTACGGGGAAAATGACGGGATGGAGTACGGAATTTCCTCCGGAAAAGCCGATACTGAAAGATCGGTCAGGCTGACACCGGTTGAAGCAGGAGAATTTATCATCACCATGACCCGGAAATAGCTGTCAGAAACCAGCTCATCATCACATTGTCACATCATCACATTGTCACATCATCACATTGTCACATCATCACATTGTCACATCATCACATCATCACATCATCACATCATCACATTGTCACATCATCACATTGTCTCATCATCACATCATCACATTGTCTCATCAATTTTATACAGATGAACGCCAGGAATTTCTTTTTACTTTGCTCCCTTCTTTTGTCTTCATTCCTGCTTTCCGCGCAGAAAGGCTCGGAAAACCCCTATAAAGTGGATGAAATCCCAATGCCGGAAGGGCTTGATGCCGAAACCGGGGGAATGGGCTTTTTCCCTGACGGGAGGCTGGTAGCCTGTTTTACGCGGGGAGAAGTGCTGACATACGATTTCAAAACCGGGAAATGGTCCGTTTTTGCGGAAGGGTTGCACGAGCCGCTGGGCCTCCTGGTCGAAAGCAACCGGGAAATCGTAGTGCTGCAGCGACCTGAGCTCACCCGCATTAAGGATACGAACGACGACGGCATTGCCGACCTGTACGAAAAAATAACCGATGATTTCGGGCTTTCGGGCAACTATCATGAATTCAATTACGGCCCTGTGAAAGATAAGGACGGCAATTATTTCATTGCCCTGAACACTGCATCGTCCGGCGCCGGATTCCGTAAGAACCCCAGGGGCGCCGTAAACCTCGCCGGGCGCGACAGTACCGACGGACGAAAACAAATGTATTCCATTGTCCCCTACCGTGGCTGGGTATTGAAAATAACTCCCGACGGACAGACAATCCCCTATGCCTCGGGGTTCCGGTCGCCCAACGGCATCGGAATCGACCCGGCGGGGAACCTCTTTGTCTCGGACAATCAAAGCGACTGGGTAGAAACCAGTAAGCTCTTCCATGTGAAAGAAGGGCATTTCTATGGTCATCCTGCCAGCCTTGTATGGGAAAAGCAGTGGGACGGCCGCAACCCGTTCAGGATACCCGTAAGCGAATTGAATAAGAAAAGAAGCGAGGCCATTGTCTTCTTTCCGCACGGGGTTATGGCGAATTCCCCTTCTGACCCTGTCTTTATCCCTGCCGGCACGCAATTTCCGCAGTTCGAGGGACAACTCCTGGTAGGCGAAATGAACCACGACCGGATCATGAGAGTGATGCTCGAGAACGTAGGCGGCCGGCTACAGGGAGCCTGCATTCCATTCCTCGACGGCAACGGGCTTCGTATGGGTAACAACAGGTTGGTTTTCGCCCCCGACGGCAGCCTTCTGACAGGCCAGATTACACACGGTTGGGCCGGCTCAAAGGGTATTCAACGGATTAGCGCTACCGGGAAAGAGGCGATGGAGATTCAGAATATGAAATTGAGACCCGACGGCTTCGAATTTACATTCACGCTTCCTGTCGACAGGAAGTCGGCCGGGGATCTTGCGGGCTACCTGATCAGGCATTACGCTTACATATATCAGAAAAAGCCCTTTAACGAGCCGATAGATCATTCGAACCAAACCGATATCCAGACGGTGACCGTACAGAGCGTAACGCTTTCGAACGACGGGAAAAAGGTATCTGTGAAGCTTCCCGGGCTCAGGAAAGGATATGTTTATGAATTCAAGCTGGACGGGATCAAAAGTGCGGGAGGCGCGCCATTGGCGAACAGGTTGGTTTGCTATACGTTGAACAATTTACTCGACTAACCTGTAAATTACTCTAACCTACCTCAATTAAGTAAAAATACTATCCTGATCATTGATTCCTAAAGAGATTCCGAATAAATTGGTATCTCTTTAAAATCGCATACGTACTATTTAAAACCATATACGTACTACTATATCATTATGAATGAGGACTTTCTAGCCTTCGTCTGGCAACATCAGTATTTTGACCATTCAACCCTGCAAACACTCTCCGGCGACAAAATCACAGTGCTCCGTCCCGGGTACAGGAACACCAATGCGGGCCCCGATTTTTTTGAAGCCCGGATCAAGATCTGCGGCATGTTGTGGATCGGCAACGTGGAGCTCCATGTCAGGACATCGGGGTGGAATCAGCACGGTCACTCTTTTGACAAGAACTATGACAGTGTAATCCTGCATGTAGTTTGGGAGAATGATCTCCCGATGGAGAATCATCCCAATACACGTATCCCGGTAATGGAACTACGGAGCCGCGTCGATCCTGGTATGACGGACCGCTACCTGGCTATCCTGGAAGCGTTACAGGATATTCCCTGTGGAAACCAATTTGCCGGAGCTCCGCCACTGGTAAAAAGCAGTATGATGGACCGCGTCCTTATCGAAAGGCTGCAGAACAAATCGGGCGTCATTTTGAATATGCTAGCCGGTAATAACGGGGACTGGAATGAAACTACCTGGCAGTTACTGGCCCGGTATTTCGGTGCAAAAGTTAACGCGGACGCTTTCCAGAACCTGGCCGAAAGAATCCCCTTGAAAATATTACTAAAGCACAGGAATGACCTCCTGCAACTGGAAGGGCTTCTACTGGGTACGGCCGGTCTGATCCCTTCCGGGAAGACTGCCGGTTATGTATCAGATCTGAAACGGGAATATGTCTTTCTTTCGGAGAAATACGGACTTGGAAAAAAGAGGCTGGGTGCGATCGAATGGAAAATGTTCAGGCTTAGACCCGCAGGCTCCCCTGTCGTCAGGATCTCCCAACTCGCCTCGCTGATCAGCAGGAACGGAAACCTGTTTTCTATGCTGACATCTTTTGAAACCACATCGCAGTTCGTTGCGTCGCTCAGGTGTATTCAATCAGCCTATTGGCACACACATTATCATTTTGGCCGGCCGGCAAAAACGCTTGTTCCTCCGATGGGGCTCGAGGCAGTTTATACGCTCATTGTAAACGCCGCGGCTCCTTTGCTGGCTGCCTACGGTCTTAAAACAGACAACAGTACCTACCTCGACAGGGCGATAAGATTGCTGGAAGAAATCCCGGCGGAAAACAACAGGATCACCCGGAGGTGGAAGGACCTGGGCCTGGAGATATCTTCGGCAGCCTCCTCACAGGGAGTTACCGAATGGTATCACCACTATTGTACCCTGAAGCGATGCCTGAGCTGCAGCGTCGGAAATGTACTTCTCAAAAGAAAAATGCCCTAAGAATTGCTGATAAGGCTCACGCCGGGTATCATGAACAAAGCGCCCACGACAAATGGGACGAGGGTTTCCCATTTGGTTATATCCAGCCCCAATACAGGCTTGTCCGACAAAAACGCGACGCACGCAAACAGTATCAGAACAATACCTATGATGGTCAGAAGAGCTCCGAAGAAACGCTTGAAACGGGAACTTTCCATAGCGGGGTTTTATGTGGCTTGATTTGGGGTGTGATGCCTTGAGTCTTGGTGCAAATATACAAATAACGTGATATGGTGGTTAAAAGGTATCCAGAAAGCGGATAGTATAGTGCTGTTCCCAAATACTGATGCCGACTTCTGGCTAACCGTACAGAAAAATTATGACCTGGCACAGGCAAAAAAACGCATTGACGTATCGGATATCCGTGCAATCTGGCAACCGGAGACGCTACGGCCCGCCTAGCTCTTACATATCCAACACCAACCCAACCGGGCAGTGATCCGAATGTATCGCGTCATTAAAGTGCCGGCAGTTCACTATTCTAGGCCGTAACGCCTCCGAAACAGAGAAATAGTCGATCCTCCATCCCTTATTGTTAGCCCGCGCATTCGCACGGTATGTCCACCAACTATACTCGATCATGTCGGGATGGACGGTGCGGAAGGCATCTGTAAACCCGCTGCCGAACCATTTCGTCATCCAGGCCCTTTCTTCAGGCAGGAAACCGGAGCTTTTTTTATTTCCGACCGGATCATGAATGTCCCGGGCGGTATGGGCGATGTTAAGGTCGCCACAGATTACCAGCCGGGGCCGCTGAAGGGCCAGTTCATGCGCAAACTCGTAAAAATCGTCCAGGAACTTCATTTTCACCGTCTGTCGTACTTCACCGCTTGTCCCGGAAGGGAAATAGCAGTTTAAAATCGTGAGGTCGCCGAAGTCTGTCCGCAGTATCCTGCCTTCAGCGTCATAGAAAGGTATCCCGCAACCCGTAACAACCAGGTCGGGGGTTGTTCTTGCAAAGGTGGCGACGCCGCTATAACCCTTTTTCCCCGCTGCGTGCCAGCCAACGAGCTGATATCCCAGGTCTTCCAAAGGCGAAAGATCCACCTGGTCTTCCATGGCTTTCACTTCCTGGAAACATAGTATATCGAACGGTTTTCCCTCAAACGTTATATTGCCCAGCCAGTCGGCCAACCCGTTTTTCAGGGCAGCCCTTATGCCATTGAGATTATAGGAAAGGATACGCATGATCAACGGGCGGTTTCGGCCGGGGTTGCTTTTTTATCCTTAAAGAACAGAATGAAAAGCAGCAGCACTACAAAAGAAATACCTGCCGGAACCAGCCAGATGGACGTCCAGTCCTTACTGCCGTCTGCCAGGGTATAGGTATCTGCTACCAGTCCGGAAACCCACGAGCCTATCCCCATGCCGATGCCGTAAGTAGCCAGGTAAATCAGCCCCTGGGCAGCGGATTTTACTTTCTCTCCCGCTTTGTTGTCGGTATAAATCTGTCCTGTCACGAAAAAGAAATCATAGCATACCCCGTGCAATACGATGGCAAGATAGAGCAGCCACTCGCTGGTGCCGGCGTCTCCGTACCCAAACCCGACAAACCGGACAATCCAGGCCAGCAGTGCTGAGATCAGCATCCATTTTACGCCAAACCTGGCATAGATAACGGGTATCAGAAGCATAAAGATGATTTCGGAAGCCTGCCCGAGTGACATTTTGTTTTCCACGTTTGTCATTCCCGAATCGGTAAGCGAAGGGTTGGCCCAGGCATAGTAAAATGACAGCGGGATACAAATCAGGATAGAAGATATTACGAAAATCAGGAAAGACCGGTCTTTCAGCAAGCGGAACGCGTCCAGGCCCAGGATATCTCCGATAGAGGCGTTCTGGCTGGCCCTGGGCGGTGTGTTCGGCAGAAAAAAAGCATACAGGCCAAGCGCAACGGACACGTACATCGAAATCTCAAAAATAGTGACCTTATCGCCGAAATTATATAGCCCTATAATATTGGTCACGACGATCCAGGCAATAGTCCCCATTACCCTGATGGCCGGAAATTCCTTTTCGGAACTTACCATCTGCTGCATGGCAATCGAATTCCCGAGGGCCAGCGTCGGCGCATAGGTAACGCAATAGAGCAGGATCATCCAGAAAAAAGAATCCGGGTCCTTAGTTTGTATCAGGAAGTACAACACCACTGCGCCCAATATATTAAGAGCGCCGAGGACCTTCTGTGCGGCGAAATAACGGTCAGCCACTAATCCAATGAAAAAAGGCGCAATGATCATCGCTATCGAGAAAGCTGCGTAGGCATTTCCTACCTGCAAGCCGGTTGCCCCGAGCTGGGTTACCATATATTTACTCATCTGTCCGTACCAGGCTCCCCATATCACAAACTGGAGAAACATCATGAGCATTAATTGAATTCTTACAGTGGCTTTCATTTCAGGTTATTCTTGGTAAAAATTGCGTTTGGGATTGGGTTTGTCGTTATGAAATGATCTTCTTCAGTTCGTTTAGCTTAAGCAACGCCTCTATTGGCGATAACGTATTGACATCCATAGCCTCAAGCTTGTTTTTCAACTCCTCCATCCTGGGGTCGGCAGCTTCGAAAATACTGAGCTGGTAATTGTTCTTCGGCATTTCCCTGATACGCTTCCTATGTTTTTCCGCTACGTGATCTTTTTCCAGGTGCCTCATAATCTCATCAGCCCTCAGTACAATAGGCTGCGGCATCCCGGCAATCTGTGCAACATGGATACCGAAGCTATGCTCGCTTCCTCCCGGCTTCAGCTTCCGCAGGAAAATAATTTTGCCGTCCACTTCTTTTACCGACACATTGAAATTCCTGATGCGGGGAAAGTCCCCCGCCAGCTGGTTCAATTCATGGTAATGCGTGGCAAACAGCGTCCGGGCGCGGCATTGCGGATGTTTGTGAAGATATTCGGTAATAGCCCAGGCTATGGCAACACCGTCGTAAGTGCTTGTTCCCCGCCCTATTTCGTCCAGTAAAACCAGGCTTCTGTCGCTCAGGTTATTAAGGATGCTGGCAGTCTCAGTCATTTCGACCATGAAAGTACTTTCGCCCCGGCTGAGGTTATCGCTCGCTCCTACTCTTGTAAAAACCTTGTCGACCAACCCTATCCTGGCCGATTTTGCCGGCACGAAGCTCCCCATCTGTGCCATTAGCACGATAAGTGCGGTCTGCCTCAGAAGCGCGGACTTACCTGCCATATTAGGCCCTGTAATGATGATAATCTGCTGGTTGTCGCCGTCAAGAAAAACGTCATTGGGAATGTAGCTTTCTCCCAGCGGCAACTGGTGCTCTATGACCGGGTGCCTTCCGCCTTTTATATCCAGGATATTTTCTTCCGCAATCTCCGGCTGCGTATACTTATTCCTGACGGCCGTAGTGGCAAAAGACAAAAGCGTATCAAGCTCTGATAAAGCCCTGGCATTCTGCTGTATGGCCGCTATATATTCAGTTGCGTAGAGCACCAGGTCATTGTAGATATTCTGCTCGATCGCAAAAATCCGATCCTCTGCATTCAGGATCTTCTCCTCGTACGTCTTGAGTTCCATCGTAATGTAACGCTCGGCATTCACAAGCGTCTGCTTCCGGATCCACTCGGCGGGCACCTTATCCTTGTGTGCATTGCTCACCTCCAGGTAATAGCCAAAGACTTTATTATAAGCTATTTTGAGGGAAGGAATCCTGGTATTTTCGCTCTCCCGATTTTGCAACTGTAAAAGATAATCTTTCCCTGCATAGGCTATCTTATGCAGCTCATCAAGCTCCTCGTCAACACCGGTTTTGATCATGTTCCCCTGGTTGGTAACGATCGGGACATCATCTTTCAGCTCTTTTTCTATCCGGGTCAGGAGCGCCTCACAGGGGTTCAACTGGTCGAGGAAGCGCTCGAGCGAGCTTTTTTCCGAAGCCGTCTCAGGCGTGTCTTCGACTGGTTCAGCGGGATTAGCGCCTATAACCTTCCGAAGCTGCTCCCTGATTGGCTCTATCTGCCGGAGCGCTTTCTTCAACTGCCCCATTTCCCTGGGATTGATCCGCCGGACGGCCACTTTAGAAATAAGGCGCTCGAGGTCACCGATCGGTTTCAGCAGTTGCACCAGCACATCATGATGCTGCTTGTGCCGCGTAAACAGCGCCACTGTTTTCAGCCGTTCTTCAATAGCGCGCTTCTCCTTCAGGGGCAGGACCATCCAACGCCTCAGGAGCCTTGCCCCCATAGGAGTTACCGTCTGATCCAGGACCTCGATAAGGGGTACGCCACCTTCCTGCTGCGGGTATACCAGCTCCAGGTTGCGTATGGTGAATCGATCGAGCCAGACATGGTGATCTTCCTCCAGCCGCATAATACGGCTTATGTGGGAGATTTCACGGTGCTCGGTTTCAAGCAGGTAATGAACAATGACGCCCGCCGCCACGATACCGAGCGGGAGATTATCGATACCAAACCCCTTCAGCGTGCTGGTTTGAAAGTGGCTTGTCAGCTTTTCTTCGGCAAAGTCATACCCGAAACACCATTCATCCAGTTGAAAAGTATGAAACCTGTCACCGAACGACTGAAAAAAGCGTTCTTTCTCCTTTTTGCAAAAAAGTACTTCTGTAGGAGCCAGGCTCTGCAACAGCTTGTCGAGATAGGCTGTGTTGCCCTGGGCAGTCATAAATTCGCCCGTTGAAATATCAAGGAATGCGATCCCGTGCCTGTCTTCCTTTCCCAAATGAACGCATGCCAGGTAATTGTTCCTGCGGGTATCGAGCACGTTATCGTTGAGCGATACCCCGGGTGTCACCAATTCAGTCACGCCCCTCTTCACGATCCCTTTGGCTGTGGCCGGATCCTCGAGCTGGTCACAGATAGCCACCCTCTCTCCGGCTCTCACAAGTTTCGGGAGATAAGTATCCAGCGAATGGTGGGGGAAGCCGGCGAGTTCTTCATGGGCTCCGCCGTTATTACGGCGGGTAAGCACAATCCCTAATATTTTCGATGCTTTGACTGCGTCTTCTCCAAAGGTTTCATAAAAATCGCCTACCCGGAAAAGTAGCAAAGCCCCCGGGTACCTGGCTTTGATCTGATTATATTGCTTGTTTAAAGGCGTCTCTTTAGGGGCAGAAGGTTTTGCCAAGGCTCAATCTTTTAAATGGTTCTCCAGAGAAATTATCCCTGAACGCTATTTACAAAAATAAGCGATTAATGCCTAAAATAATCGCAACTGCCCACCCTTTATGAACTGCGTCTTATCCAATTCCGGGGCCGAACGCCCTGCAAGAAACCTCCTGCAGGCCAGCCTGTGCATCTGATGTATGCTGTCGGCCAGCACTCCTTCCCCGCGCATGCGCTGGTGAAACCGCGAGTCGTTCAGCGAACCGTTATGACATGCCCTGATCTGGTTCAGGATTTTGTCGGCCCTGTCGGGGTAGCTGCGGTATACCCATTCTTTAAAAATTTCATCTATTGCGCCGTTCAGCCTAACGATAGTAAGTCCGGCCCAGCAGGCCCCGTTTTTTGCGGCCGCTTCTATGATTTTGGGTACCTCGTGGTCGTTGAGGCCGGGGATCAGCGGGGCCGTCATGACCCCGACCGGCACACCTGCTTCATGCAGCGCCCCGATCGTCTGCAGACGTTTCTGGCCTGTCGCGGTGCGCGGTTCCAGCAGGCGTCTCGTATTTTCATTAAGCGAGGTTACAGAAAGCGCCGCCGATACCAGGTTCAGCTCTGCCAGCTTCGTAAGAATATCCAGGTCCCGGCATATAAGAGCGTTCTTTGTAAGAACAGAAACCGGGTTCCGATACTGAAGACATATTTCCAGCAACCGCCGGGTCAACCGGAACCGCTTTTCGGCGGGCTGGTAACAATCGGTATTTCCCGACAAATGAATCGTCCGGGGCGACCAGCTTCTGGAGTTAAAGAGCTTTTCAAGCAATTCGGGCGCGTTCTTTTTAACAATAATTTTTGTTTCAAAATCCTCTCCCGCCGAATACCCCCAATATTCGTGGGAATTCCTCGCGTAACAATATATACAACCGTGCTCGCACCCTCTGTAGGGATTTATCGAAGTATAGCCCGGCAGGTCGGGGCTATCGGAAAGCGATACGATGGTCTTAGGATATTCGGGAATAAATTGAGTCCGCGGACCTTGCGGGATATCATCGAAAGTCTCTTCCGCTGTTTCAGGTTCTACCTTGTACCTTGAAAATTTGTTGGCAGTGTTGATCCCTGCCCCCCGCCCCTTTGCTGCTGCGCACATTATTAGTAAAACAGGAATATATAATACCCGAAACCGTTCAGAACAGAGAAGTCTGTATACCCGGAGTCCCGGGCCGCGCTTCGCATTCTTTCCCCTTAAAAGCAAACTCGCTTACCACCATGCTACCCCTGTCCTTCGGATACCGGAGCAACACAATCCCAGCCGCTGCGAATTCGTGATAAAAACGCCGCGACTGCCATTCTTCCCCGGCTTTTCTCAACTGATCGTCGGTAAGTCTCCTGGCAATCGTAACGTGCGGGTGACTTACGAACTCTACCCCCGAAACCTGCGCTTCCATTCTCAGGCGCTTCCTTAGAAAAGGCAGGTTTCTGAAGACCGACTCAAACAAAGCACCACCGTTTTCTACTTTCAGGCAGAAAGCCTTGGTGAGAAACTCAAATCCTGACAACCTTACCGGCTGAACCGGTATTTCATCCGCCAGTTTTTCCATGCGGAGCGAGAGCCTGTCTTCGAATACAGGATCCATTAAACAGCTCATCAACGTCAGGTGAGGATATTTAATAGTAAAGCTTTCACCCGGAAAAAAAGCCGCAAATTCATCCTGAACGGCCTTTACCCGCTGAACTGTCGACGGGGGAAGCTTCAGCATAAGCGCGTACTGGAGATTTTTATCAGGTTGATTGACTACCGGCATATGGAAAAGATCAGGATTTTATATTGCAAATATATTTTATTAATATTATATAATACAAATATATTATATATTTTCAGTATAACATTTCTCACAGCAGAGTAAGGAACGTACCCGCCGGCAACCGTGTTATGCTGTCAAAGCGGGTCTGATCGCCCGAAAACCAACATAATTAAGATGCAGCCCGACCCAAGCCTGCTGGCAGACCTGCTTACTTACAGGATGCCTTTCGGAAAACACAAAGGTAAATTACTGAGAGAACTCCCGGTGTCATACCTGGAGTGGATGGCCAGGGAAGGATTCCCGAAAGGAAAACTCGGCCAACTGCTCGGCACGCTCTACGAGATAAAGATCAACGGGCTTGAATACCTGCTGGCGGAAATCGGCAGGGGCCGGTCAGCGCAGTAATTTTTTGAGCTCCTCCACTGCTGCAACAGGAGAAACATTTCCGTATATCACCTGGTAAACCATATTCGTCACGGGCATATTTACTTTGTAACGCTCATTGATCATGAAGATGCTCCTGGCAGCATAGTACCCTTCGGCTATCATTTTCATTTCCAGCTGCGCGGCAGCTACGGAATAGCCACGGCCCAGCATGTTACCGAACAGCCTGTTCCTGCTGAATTGCGAATAAGAGGTAACCAGCAGATCGCCCAGGTAGGCTGAAGCGTTCAGGTTCCTGGGTCGCGGATCGACTGCGCTCAGGAATTGCCCTATCTCCTCCATGGCACACGACACAAGTACTGCCTGGAAATTGTCTCCATATCCCAGGCCATGCGTAATTCCGCACGCCAGCGCAATAATATTCTTTATTACCGCCGAGTATTCCACTCCATAGAGATCGTCGGACGGATTTGCGGATACATACCGGCACGAAAGAAGCTCGGAGACCTTTTTTGCCGTCTCCATCTCAGCCGATGCGATTGTGAGGTAGGACTGCTTTCCAAGCGCAACCTCCTCAGCATGGCACGGCCCTCCTATCGCGCACAGCGACGATCTGGAAATTCCGAAATCCCGGGCGAGCCAGTCGGTAATGAGCAGGTGGTCTGCCGGTATCAATCCCTTTACGGCTGAAACCATTAGTTTTCCCTTCAGCAGGCCGGGGTCCAGGTTCGCAAAAGGTTCTTTTGCAAAAGCTGCGGGTATGGCCAGAACCACGTACTCTGTTCCTTTCAGAGCCGTTTTCAGGCTGGCGCAGGGCGTCACTCTCTTCGGGTTGATATACACATCGCTGAGGTAGGAAGGATTATGATGATGCAGCCTTATATGCTCAATATCAGCCTCATCCCTCAGCCACCAGTTCACCCGGATTACCGGGTTTTCTGCAAGAATTTTCACCAGTGCCGTCGCCCAGCTTCCCCCGCCGACCACAGCGACTTTACGATTACCAAATACCATATTTACAACACCTAATTGCTTATATCAGCCCGCATACCAGCTACTTCAATCTAACGTCCGTATCTTTTTCTGTTCAATTATCGCTAAAAGTCGTTACTTTTTAAGAAATAGTCAGTATCAACTATGATTAGTTTAACTAATCGGTTCGCTTTTATTATTTTCAGGTAGAGTATTCACATTTTTCTAAAAAAACTAATTCCGTACCTTATGAGCAAGTTTGATGATGCATTGGCCACCTACATGGGAGAAGCCAAAAAGCTGGGCATATCTGTCGACCAGGCGTTACTTGAGAAAGTCACCAAAGGATTGGGCCCATCGATCTACAATGCCGACTCTGCAAAGGTGGCGTCCAGCGACTCTAAAGAACTGGATCGCGTGAAGCAGAATTTCCTTATTAAAAAACTGGGTTTAGCCGACGGGCCTGAGCTCGACAAGCATATAGAGGGGGTCGTCAATCAGCTCGGAAGCTCTAACAGCAACAAATACAGGGCGCTTTTTTACTATCTGCTGGTGAAATCTACCGGTAAGGAGTCTGTATATTAATTATTATATTAAAAAGATGCGGGCGGGGGCTTCAGCCCCCGCCCGCATCTTTTTACCCGGCTATTTTTTATCAGCATTCGCCTTCTTCGGAGCAATAGCCGCACCGTCTTTCAGCCTCTTCGATACTTCGATATAAGGTCCTGAGACCACTTCATCCCCTTCATTGAGCCCTGACAGTATTTCGATCCTCTCGAAATCGCTGATTCCCGTTTTGACCTCCTTCATCGTCGCTTTACCGGCTACGTTGAGAAACACTACTTCCCGGACTACCTGCTTTTTGTCAGGCGATACGCCGTCCTTTTCAGTATTATTATTATCGTCAGTATTATTATTATTATCGGCAGTGGAGGAAAGCGTATCGCGGGTAGTGACTGCCGCAACTGGCACAGACAATGCCCGGCTTTTCTTTTCTGTAATGATCTCGACCGAAGCAGTCATACCCGGTTTGAATGGATAACGCGTGTTGCCCCGGTTATTCAGCACCGCCGCATAGGATTCGTTGAGAATCCTGATACGCACTTCAAATTCGGTAACAGCATCAAGAGACGTCGTTGTAGTCGTAGCATTGATAAGACCGTTGGCAGTATTTGCTATTTCCCGTACGATCCCTATAAATTTCTTCCCTGTGCTGAGGTAGGCATCCACTTCGATTTCTACCGTATCGCCGAGCGCCACCCTCACGATGTCATTTTCATTGACATTCACCCTCACCTCCATGTTATCCATATTGGCAATACGCATCATCTCCGTTCCAGCCATCTGGCTCGTACCTACCACACGTTCACCGACCTCCACCTTCAGGAGCGAGATAATCCCGCTGACCGGGGCAAAAATGGTAGTTTTCCTCAGGTTCTCGGCCGCATCCCTCGCATTTGCTTCGGCGCCCCGTATATTGAACAAAGCAGACTGTATATTGGCATTGGCCGCTTCTATATCCTTCAGGGCTACCTGATAGTCGGCGCTCGCCTGCTCGTACTCGGAAGCCGGTATCACCTTGTCCTCGTACAGCTTTTTGCTTCTTTCGTAATTGGTTTTCAACCTAACCAACCGGGCTTCTGCCTGCGCGAGCGCCGCCCTGGATTGTTCCATGGAAGCCTTGTTGGCGTCGACCGTAGCCTTGGCGCGCGCCATCTGGGATTCGTAGTTGTCGGGGCGGATCTTGAGGAGTATCTGCCCTTTTACCACCGAATCGCCTTCAGCGACATACAACTCCGTAATCTCACCCGAAACATCAGGACTCAGCTTTACTTCGACTTCAGGCTGGATTTTCCCTGAGGCGCTTACTTTTTCTACGATTCCCGCTCTCTGAACTTTTGACAATTCTACTTCCGATGGTTTCTCCCGGCCTATCCACCCGGCCTGCTTGGCTATAAATAAGCCGGCAATCAGCAGCACCAGGGTGCCGCCAAGAATCCACCAGATATTGTTAGAAGATTTACGTGCCATAATGAAGATGTAAAAGAAATGAGGATATGCTTGTTACTGATCGAGGTTTAGCGGCTTTGCCATATAGAAATCCAAAACTTTTGTCCTGAAAATATAGTCGTATTTAGACTGGACCAGATTGGCTTTCCCCCTGTCAAGATTGGCCTTTGCTATGTTATATTCGGCTGCACTTAAAGCTCCCGCATTGAACCTGCTTTCCGCCGCCCTGAATGCTTCTTCAAAAGCTCCTACCTGGTTGAGCGTAGCACTGTACCTTTTGGCAGCGTTCGTCATGTTGATGTAAGATTGCTCTATATTCTGCCTTATTGTGTTGGCTGCGATCTGGTTATCATATTCGGCGCTCATTTTCTGGAGTTTCGCGTTAGCTACCCCATACTTCGCCTGGAAATTATTGAAGATCGGTACGCGCAGGCTGAAATTCAGGGAAGAGTTCCTGTTAAAATCAAGTACACCCAGGTAATTGAAATGACGATATTCTCCACCCGGGATAGAAACGATCTCGGTCAGGTACTGCCGGTTACCCTCCAACGTTATAAACTGCGTCTTTGAAGGCACTTCCAGGCTGGTAGCCGGGCTCCCGTTCGCTATAAACCGCTCGGAAGGAGCATTGCTCGAATAAGCTGTATTCATTCCTGCCGACATAGTCAGGCTGGGAAGGTATCTTCCCCTTGCCACATTGATCCCTCTTTCCGCTGCCTCGATCTTCAGCCTCGATGCTTCCATCTGCGGCAGATGACTCAGCGCGGCTTCATAGACCTCATTTACCGTTGCTCCGTATGCCAATAGTGCAGGATCCCTCAGGGGCATTGCCTTCACCTCCAGGGGAATGCCCCCAGGCAGGTTCATGAGCTGCTTTAAAGACAATTTTGATGCCTCCAGGTTATTCTCGGCATTGAGCAGGTTAAGCTCTTCGTTGGCCAGTTGCGCCTTCAGGTCCAGCAGTTTACCCTGAGCTTCGGCACCGGCTTCTACCAGGCGGTTCATCCTGATTACCTGTTGGTTGGTGGCCTCCATCTGTAGATCGGCTACCGTAACCAGTTCCTGGTTATTGAGTACCTGAAGGTATGCCAATGCGACATTCAGCATGAGATCATTCCTGGCAGCATCATAATCTTTCTGGCTCGCAAGTGTCTTCAACTGGTTCTGAAGCACGGTATTGTGCTGCTGCATCCCGTTGTAGAGAACTACCGAAGCTCCCAACTGGAAGTTATTGAAATTGATGTTCTGCTGTACGAACTGGTTTGTGAACGGGTCAATGTTACGCCCGAAGCTAAATCCCTGGGAAGCATTGAAGTTCAGGCTGGGCCAACGCTGCCACTTCGACTGCTCATAATTGATCGTATTTCCCTGTACCTGCAGGTTCGACTGCTTCAACTGCGGATTATTACGGAGCGCAATTGCTATCGCTCCTTCCAGATCGACCGGCCCGTCAGGCAGCACCAGGCCGGAGTTATCCTGTGAGAGGCCCGGGAAACCCTTCACAACAAATAAAACAAGAAAAATCAGGGCATAAATCTTACCGGAAGGCAGCATGACAGAATTTTTTAGCTTGTATTTTAATGACAACAATATTACCGGATCCCCGGATACATGTTCTACTTTTTATACAGGCGGTTGAAGAGCATTTTGAAAGGGCGAATATCCGGCTTGTACAAAACCCCTTTCCGGAATATTATCCGGAAAGCCCGCCTTTATAGTCTCCTAAATTGACAAATTTATCACAAAAAGTGTATTCGCCGGGCTGGTTCGATCCAACTACTACCAACTGCCTGTCTCTCAGAAGTGCCGACACATTGTCCGTATACCATTCTATTCCCCGGCTGTCCAGATTGGAAGTAGGCTCGTCCAGGAATACTACCGGTACGTCGGTCCGGAACGCCAGCGCTAGCCGGAGGCGCTGCTTCATCCCTGAAGAAAAATGGCGTATCTGCTTGTGTGCCGCGTGCGAGAGCTGTGCGAACTCCAGGAACTGGTTTGTCGTAATTGATGATTTAAATGACTTAAAGCTTTTATGGAATTCCACGAATTCACGGAGCGTAAACTCCTCTACAAGCTCGAGATAGGGGGCGGCCAGCACAATATACCTGTACCAGTCGTCGATATGGATTTCCTTCCCGTTTACCAGGTACCGGACTTTCCCTTCATTTACGGGCAACTGGCCCATTGCCAGCCTGATGAGCGTTGATTTACCGCTACCGTTCGCTCCTATAAAAGCGTACCCGGTGCCCGGCGATAAACGGAGGTTCACCCGGCGGCATATCCACTCAGTATTAAACTTCTTGCCGGCATTTTCGAGAATAATTTCCACCTGTTCACTAATGGATACCGGGCGTCAATCCGCCTCCGGAGCTTCATGGCCCTGCGTTTGCAACGGGCTTTTGATAATCCCCCTTTCAGATGTCCTGATGAAATTAACGATTTCGTCTCTCTCTTTGGAAGCCGGAAGCTCGATCTCGATCTGGCTCAGCGCATCGGCATTATTGAGCCCTTTGACAAACACGTACCTGTATACATTCTGAATGTCCGCGATCTGCTCGTTGGTATACCCGCGCCTTCTCAGGCC
>CAZLTN010000025.1:0-55711 GCA_964562455.1 uncultured Cytophagales bacterium | reverse complement strand
ATCTTTCGGAATGAACGTATCGACCCACTATAAATTACTGCACTTCATCCCCTGGACGCGCGGCAAAATCTACAAAATGCTGCTGCTCAGTGTTATACCTGCTGTTTTGTACTATTTCGCGGGCTGGACCTGGCTCTTTGTTCCGTGGGTTCCGGTGGCATTGATCGGTACGGCAACGGCGTTTATCTCAGGGTTCAAAAATACACAGACCTATAACCGTACCTGGGAAGCCAGGCAGGTTTACGGGGCAATTATCAACAGCAGCCGGAGCCTGGGAATTATGGTCCGCGATTTTGTGAGAACGGAAGACAAAGAAAAGGAGGCCGGCCTGCACAGGGAAATAATTTACCGTCATTTTGCATGGCTCACCGCGCTGCGTTTCCAGCTGCGCGAGGTCAAAAGCTGGGAAAATGTTAAAACCAAAAGCTATAATCGCGAATACCTGAAATACTACAAGGTGCCTGAATGGGAGAGCAGCCTGGAAGAAGAGCTGAAGCCTTTTCTTTCACCTGAGGAGCTTCGTGATGTGCTTGCTACCCAAAACAGGGCTACTCAGATCGTGGCGAGGCAATCGCTGCAACTGAAAACGCTCAATGAGCAGGGGCTGATCAGGGATTACGATTACGTGGCGCTGGAAAACCAGTTGAAGGACCTCTATGACCAGCAGGGCAAATGTGAGCGCATTAAAAACTTTCCTTATCCAAGACAGTTTTCGAGCATCAATCTCTACTTTACCAATATCCTTTGCTTTTTACTTCCGTTCGGATTTTTGGGCGAGCTATCCAAACACACAGGCAGCTACGGCGACTGGTTTGTGCTGATGACGGTCCCGCTCAGTGTGCTGGTAGGGTGGATTTTCCTGGTGCTGGAGCAAATCGGCGAAAGTACGGAAAACCCGTTCGAGGGAAACGCCAATGATATCCCTGTTACGCAGATCAGCCGGAACATCGAAATCGATTTAAGGCAAATGCTGGGAGAGAGAGAGACGCCTCTGCCTATTACCCCGGTCAACAATATATTAATGTGATTAATAAAAACATATGAATAACGAACACCTGGCAGCAGTAAGGAAATGGTATCCTGATGCACTTACCTCCATTGACACCGTCAACCGGCTTTTAGATACGGTAGAAAAGCACCTGGGTCTGAAACCCCGCCAGTTGATGCACGCCGACAGCATGTGCTGCGACGATGTGAACGCTATCCAGTACCCACCGCGGGCGCTGGAAATGCTGGGGCCTTTTCACATGGGTGGGCTGAACGGATACCCTTTTGCGGGCATTACGGGCATGAATGCGTTTGCGCATCATGTACCGGAAGACGGGGCGGTACTCATATTCTACGCGCCGCACATCGGGATTTCCAAAGAAGGTATTATCGGCGAAATCAGCCGTATCGGTCAAAGCGCGAATTCGGCCTGCTGCGGCGCTGCCAAAGGCGCTTTGGGAAAACTGGCCGCCGATCAGATCATCGAAGGGAATATAACATCGCTCGACTTTCAGATGAATACCATCGAGCAGATTTTCCTTCATCAGAAAGAGCGGATACTCAATGCGGAAAACCGGATCTTCGAGGCGACAGAGGTAATGTACGAGGCGATCGACGACCGCATAGAAGTGCTGGTAAAGCACACCAGCTATCCCTGCCGGTATGTTATCCTCGTTGGAGGTATTTTTATAAACGGCGATAAAGAAATGGGATCTTTCTGCCAGTATAAAAAATTCGAGGTGATCGAAATGGGATCGGGAAAGAGGGAGTCTCTGATGGGGGAGTATTATTTGTGAATTCGCGGCTGTGTGTTGATTATCGCTGCCAGTAGTTCCGGAAGCTCTCTCCGCTATAGCTGAGCAGCCCCAGGCCTTTGTAAGTACCCGTCAGAATGGTCGTTTGTGAAAGGAGAAAGCGGGTTTTTCCCGGTCCCCCACGCCCAGGAAGACCGCAATACGAATCTTAAAGATTAAGATACTACCGGAAGGATGGGCCACGAATGCACGATTTTTTAAGTGTGTATTCGTGGTACCATACGTACCTCGTTTTACACTAAAATTAATGATCTCAAGATGAAGAAATTTCTACCGCCTACGTCCACAACGGGAAGCTGCGTATCAAAGCAAACCGGATCGTAACGGAGAAGGGGACTACGTATACTTCTGTACGTATGGTGACCAAAGGCAAGGGCGACTGGAAATACGGCAGGATAGAAGCGCGGGCAAAAACATCCAGAGAGAAGGGGGTTCTGACGACTATCTGGATGCTACCGACGGATCATAGCACGGAGGCTGGCCTCAATTCGGTGAGATCGACATTATGGAGCATCTCAGTCTTGATGTACGTGTAAAAAAATCGTATATTTGCGGACAGGAATTGAAGTAGAGACTAAATGTAAAATATAATTTCTTTCAGACACATCAGGACAACAACCGTAAAGCGGTTGCTGTATTGTTTTATCTTAAGCGAAAGAAATTATGTTGATCCTGCAAAATATTTCATATATACACCCGAGCAAAGATTTACTGTTTAGCGACATAAATCTTACAGTAAATAATCACGAAAAGACAGCGTTAATAGGTAATAACGGAGTAGGTAAGTCTACTTTTATCAAAATTATTTCAGGCGAAATACAACCTTCAATAGGACAAATATATATTGAAGCAGAGCCGTATTATATTCCGCAAATTTTTGGACAATTCAATCATTTTACAATCGGACAAGTGTTGCATGTTGAAGATAAATTGAACGCTTTGAAAGGAATTTTAAACGGAAATACAAGCAAAGAGAATTTTGATTTGCTAAATGAAGATTGGACAATAGAAGACCGTTGCAGAGAAGCCCTGAACTATTGGCAATTAGATGATTTAGATTTATCACAAAAAATGGAAACATTGAGCGGTGGACAAAAAACAAAGATCTTTTTAGCAGGAATTTCTATTCATCAACCCGAATTAGTTTTATTGGACGAGCCAAGCAATCATTTGGATATTTCGGGCCGACAGCTTTTATATAACTTTATTAAAACAACAAAAACCACTTTGATTGTTGTAAGCCACGATAGGAAATTATTGAACTTATTGAATGCAGTTTTTGAATTAAGTAAAAATGGAATTAAAGTTTATGGTGGCAACTATGACTTTTACAAGGAGCAGAAGCAAATTGAAAATAATGCTTTAAGCCAGGACATTCAAAGTAAAGAAAAAGCATTGCGAAAAGCTAAAGAAAAAGAACGGGAAACATTGGAACGACAACAAAAGTTAGATAGTCGTGGAAAAGGTAAACAAGAAAAAGCAGGTGTTGCCCGGATAATGATGAACACTTTGCGAAACAATGCAGAAAACAGCACTTCAAAATTGAAAAGTATTCACACAGAAAAGATTGGTAATATTTCACAAGAGTTGCAGGAACTCCGTTCTTCGTTGTCCGGTATTGACAAAATGAAATTTGGTTTTGACAATTCTGCATTACACAAAGGAAAAGTTTTATTTACGGCAGCAAATGTCAATTTTGCCTACAGCTCACAATCGATTTGGAAAGATAATTTAGATTTTCAAATCAAAAGTGGCGAACGAATAGCGTTGAAAGGCACAAATGGTTCGGGAAAAACAACTTTGATAAAGTTTATTTTGGGTGATATTGAACCGAAAGAAGGCACAATTTACCGGGCAGACAACAAAGCAGTTTACATTGACCAGGACTATTCTTTACTTGACAATAAACTGAAAGTTTACGAACAAGCCGAACAATTCAACATTTGCGCATTACAAGAGCACGAAATCAAAATCCGGTTAAATCGCTTTTTGTTTACAAAAAACGATTGGGACAAACCTTGCAGTGTGTTGAGCGGTGGCGAAAGAATGCGTTTGCTACTTTGTTGCCTTACGATAAACAGTAAGTCACCGGATCTTATTATTTTTGACGAGCCAACAAATAATTTAGACATTCAGAATATTGAAATACTGACAGCTGCAATAAACGAATATCAAGGGACAATTATTGTTGTGTCACACGATGAAACATTTTTAGAACAAATAAATATAGAACGAACAATTGAACTCTTGTAAAGCGACAATCCAACTATAAAGCTGTCTCCGACAAATTACATTACCAAATGTTATGAAGATTTAGGTGACGCCGAAAAATTAAAAGCAAATTCTGAGTTAGCAACTTTGTTTAAGGAAAATCCTTCTGATAAAGGTCTTTTTATCATGGCGCGAAAGCAGATTTGAAAATCGGAGAATTGCTGATCTTGACAAACAGGTTCAATCTGATAAAGGTTACAAGAACGGCCGGCTGCTGTCGGGGTCGGTTCCGAAGCGCAGCACATGCCCATCGGGATCCACAACCTGCATTTCGAGTGCATATGGAAAATTGGTTGGAGGCAGCCGGATAGTCACCCCCTGTGCTTTGAGGCGATCGTGCAGCTCGAATATATCGCCGTCAAACCCAATCCACACCCAGGTGCCCGGGTTACCCTGATCGCCTCTGGAGAGATACATGCTTCCACCGTTGCAATCGATGCTGGTAAATTCGTCATCGCCCCAGGGGGCTACCGAAAATCCGAGAATATCCCGGTAGAAGGCCAGGCTCGTGGCCATATCTCCGACAGAAAGTATTGGATTCACACACTCTATGTTCATAGCAGTAAATGGTTTAAGTAGCCTCGATTTATAGGACAAAGAAAAAGAAAATATTGTTGTAATCTGGGCTGAAAATGTGGTAAACCCTCGGGTTTACACTCATTTTCAGTTTTTATTTTGGACAGGTGTGTTTCATAGCATTAGTTAACGGTGCGGGACTTGCAACAGAATTGGCAAAAGGTGAAAGGAGAAATCATCAACTAATTTACGAAACATAAGATAGAAAACAGCAAACTGCTAAGTCCTGAGCCGTTAGCGGTGATTGTAAATGCTATTGAAATCGCAAAAGAACCCCTGCCGGATCGTTAAGCGGTATCCTCAGGTTCCATTGACCTTCGCCGGGGACCTCTACCCTGATCGTCACGACATCGTTTTCCAGGGAAATTATCCGGGCATTTACAGCCGGTATTTGGGTCTCATAGGGATAGAGCAGCCATCCGAACACCCGGTCGCCCGGGATCTCGGCCGTATAGATGCTCGTCATATTGGGTGCTACGTTGTTATAGGTTTCGCTGTACCAGCCCTGGATCACCGGCGATTCCTGCCCTTTGACCTGTTGTACATTCCAGCCAATGTCTCCCAGAGGCCGGATCAGCAGGTTCCCTCTTTCGTTGAGGGTACGCACCTGCCCGCCCTGTCCGGCGGTTACCTCATTGTCAGGGTGCCAGTGCCAGAGCGCTTCCACTTTCCTGGGCCTGTCCGTCGATACTTTATCGAGCACTATCCAGAATTTGTCTCTCAGGTAAAAGTAAGTCCGCTGGTGCACGGATTTTCCTTCCAGGTCTGTAAACCGGTCGAAGTCACTCCAGGCGTAGTCGTATTCTTCGGTAATGCGTGCATGCCCCGCGCCCAAAGGCACCTGTGCTTTCTGCGGGCCGGGGGCCTGGCCTTTCCCGTCAATAAGCAATACGTTGTGGCTGGCGCTGCCGGTTGCGTACTTTCTGAATTTATCTGCGATCTCCCCCCTGTAGGCGAAGCGCCCGCCGTCGACCAACAGTTCTTTTCCATACGCTGCTACCGAAATATGCAGCTTGTCGTTGTGCTGATGCCCTGTGCCCCAGGGGCCGATGTCGAAAAAAGACCAGTGTGCGTCTTTGTCATACCCGCTCCGGGTAATAAAATGCCCTGCCCAGGGATAAAATACGGACGGCGGGCCGGGCGGGCGTTTTCCTTCGGCCCCGTTGGTCGCAATATAGCGCCAGTCTTCGCGGTTATGCGTTTTAGCTGCTTCCAGGATCTCGTTCCTGTTGTATCGCTGGTCGGCATCGTTGTTAAGCAGCCCGTAGCCATCCGGACGGACGGTATACGCGATGTAGGAGCGCATGCTGTCCAGCAGTGTGAGGTAGCTTTCAGGCAGGGCTTCGTCAATTTCCATGCAGATCGCCCTGAAGAGCTCGAAATTGTTCAGCGCTACCTGGTGATAGCTGGACGTAAGCTCTGTCTGGGTACCGTCGGGATATACCTGGTCGAGCAGGCTTTCGGTCATGGCCGATTTTGTATACGTTATCCAGTCGCGCGAAGACCTGAATTCCGGCCATGCGCTGGCAAGACGGGCCAGTCCCGACATTTCCATGGTCAGCCAGTTACCCTGGCCGTGGAAGCGGCGGGCATAGTCGGCATGGTCGGGCAGGCTGCTGAGCAATAGCAGCAACGTGGCCGGGCGGAGATGCCCGGTGTCTTTCAGCCCGTAAAAGGCTTCTGCCCAATATTTAGCCCGGAAGCTGACCTCCAATCCTCTCCACATGGCAGTATTGCTTTTCCGGGCGGGGTAGGGGGCGCTCCGGATGACCCAATCCTGTATGTGACGATCGATCGCCTTTGCATAAACGGGATTTTTCGAAGAAGCAAAAGCGTCGTACAGCGTCTTGATATGAAAATGCCGGTTCAATGCCCACGCCCATTCCTGGTCGTCTGCCGGTCCTTTGAAATTCCAGTCCAGGTACCCCTGCTTACCCGGAGGAACGCGGGCAGTCTGGTCATAAAATGTAAAGTAATGGTTTACAATGCTGTCGGCAGTGGCTAAAAGATCGCCCGGCGTGTTCCTTATCTTGTGGTCCCGTACAAACAAGGGGGTGTCTTTTGCAAGATAATATGCGAGTAGTGAAGTAGCGGCTTTTGTCAGGTCGCCGTTTTCATAAGCGGACTTTACTGCTTCCAATTCTTTTTTATCCAGGTCGAGGACCCGCATCAGCCTGCCGATTTGTTCGGGATAGCGCGAGCAGGCGTCTTCAACCGAAGTGATGTATTCTCCCTGCGCGTAGGACGACGAAGAACGCCAGGCGAGGCATACCACCAGGAGACAGAGGAAAAGGGTTTTTATCTTTTGCATAACAATCGTCTATGTATCTGGTAGGATCGGAAAATGTACAAAATCATATGCACTTAAAGTAGCTCTCCAATCCACAGAACCTTAATTAAATGGTCAATACCGAGACGTCTGTATTTCACAGGACCGGTACGCCGCTTTACCTTTTAATATTCTCAACGAGTTCCTTTAGCATCGCCATTATCTCATCCTTCTCTTTAAGCATCCGCTCATAAAGAGCCATTTTTTCTTCGTGGAGTTGAAGTAATTTATCTACAGGATCAATATTAAACGTAGGGGTATGTCCGGTATTCAGAATTGAGCTATCGTTAAACGTATTCGCAATCACATTCACTGCTTGTTCCTCATCAAAGTTCTGAAACGCTTCGACCGGCACTTTCAACACTTTCGCTATTTCCCTGAGGATAGCCTCATTAATAGATTCCTTTTGTTCCAAAAGCGATATCCGCTTCTGGCTCCATTCGTCGCCCAGCTCATAGGCTAGGGCTTCTTGTTTCAGCCCGAGCATTTCCCGGAAACGCTTGATGTTGCGGCCTTCGTGTACCTTCTTACGGTCAGACATAGTATTGGGGTTTATGATAGACAAATATGGTATTTTTTGATAAGGCTAAGATAGGGGTTGACACGGAGAAAACCGCGGTGGAACTTACCTCAATTTTGTAATAAATACTTGGGTAATTCGAACACGAGCGCCTCATTTTTAGTTCGAGATGACTATTGATCGCTCTCTCTCACGGCCTACGAGAGACGGGGAAGAGCAAATGTACGTCGTATACTACCAGACTTCTTTATTCCGTTACACTTGTATTATACTATACCAAACATACAAATTGACATGCCTATACCACGTAAAAAATCCGACCAGCTCCTGAAGGGAATTATTGAAGAGAATCTCCCTGACCTTCTTGCGTTCCTTTATCCTGATCTCGCTCCGGCAATCGATTTTGATAGGGGAATTGAGCTGCTCGACAAAGAGCTTCATGCCATTGTACCGGACAGGGAACGGAGAAATGATACCCGGGAAGCAGACCTGCTTTTCAAGGTATGGCTTATCGATGGTCAATGCCGGTTAATCCTTGTGAACGTGGAGATAGAAGGTGGCAATGATCCCCTTATTGAGCGGAGGGTGTACGAATATAATTACCGTATTCGCGATCGTTTTGGCCTGCCGGTAGCTACTATTGTAATTTATACAGGATCAGGAAGACAGAGAAGGCCTTTCGAATATCTCGAAACGGTACTCGACACCAGTATTCATTTCCGATACAGAGCCTACCATATATTTGATCACGATACTACGCAGTTATTGGCCATGAATAATATATTTGCTTTGGTTGTGGCAGCCTGTCAGAAATCGCTGCTCGAAGGAAAAATACCGGAAGAAGAGCTCGGTGAGAGCAGGCTTACCATTGCTAAAACACTGCTGGCCCACGGAGGGTATGACAACGACCGGATCATCAGTTTCCTGGTATTTTTAAAAAACTACTTGTTTGTTGATAATCAGAGAATAAGCCGTAATTTTGATCAAATCATTCATACTGTCACAGAAAATCAAATCAACATGGGCGTAATGGAAGTCATCAGGCAGTGGGGAAGGGAAGAAGGGCTGGAGGAAAAGACCGAAAAAACCGTTCGCAACCTGGTAAAGGCATCTATTCTGACCGACGAGCAGATCGCCGGGGCGTTGGAGGTGTCGGTCGATTATGTAGCCCGCATACGTAGGGAGTTATCTGAATAGTAAAAAAAGATGCAATGCACATAAATTACTTTCTTCGATCCGCTACAGACTTACCTGAATCCCCCCGACATAACCGACACTCATACCTGTAAAACAGCTCCCTTTTTCTCTTGTCCAAAAGTAGTTATTATGTAAGGGAGTATGGCTGTCGGTATTGAATTCCGTTACGTTGAAAGTGGGCCCGGCGAAGATTTCGATGCGGTTGGCGATGCGCAAAGTGGGCAGCAGCCGTACCCCGTGCTTGGAATAGGAGAAATCATTGAAGTCGGTGAGCGACTGCGAAAAGACCTCTGCATTCAATAAGAAATTTTCGGTTTTAATAATGTGGGCCCCGATACCGGCCTCAAAGCCGTAGTAATCTTTGCTGCGTTTTGAGTTCAGGTTATAGCCCAGGCCGATGAGCCCGTAAAGCACCCTTCCACCCGAACGGTAGGTGATCATACCCGTGCCGGTTTCGTCGTAGCCCAGCCCGATGGCCTGCTTCCCGTTTTTGATAATATTGATGAGACCGACAGGGTAGTCGCTGTTCTCGGCCAGGTTGATCAGCCCGGATACCTGGACTCCTTTCACGTTTCGTGCTTTATTGATCAGTCCCGCTACCTGTGTTCCTTCAACATCCCCGGCTTTGTTGATCAGGCCGGCTATTTGCAGTCCGTGCACATCATTTGCGATATTTATGAGACCTGATATTTGTATCTCCGTATCGCCGCTGGTATTGGTTAGCCCGGCTATCTGGACCCCTTTTGTTTCGTTTTTTATGAAATTTCCGAGTCCTGCAACCTGCACTCCATGAGCCGAATTTCCGACCTGGTTGAGCAATCCCGCTACCTGGACCCCCCGGGCATCCTGCCGGATATGACTGGAAATCCCGGCTATTGAAAGCACGTTTTCGTTTTTCGAGATCCCGGAAAGGAGGTGAAGCGAAAAATCATTGGAAATCTCTGCGGCTTTACTGCCGTTGCTGCTTACGGGATAAATAAATCCAATATGAGCTTTTTGGAGCGTATCGGTTTGTCCGAAAGACTGAAAACAAACAGCGGCAATTGCCCATACGGAAATGAGTACTTTTTTCATGGAATTTTTGAGTTTTAATACTGTTGTCCGGTATACATGATCTTTGTATTCTTTTCATGCATACGACAACCCGTATGGGGAAAACCCTAAAATATTCCGTTATTTTTTCAGGTGAAGTGCTATGCCGGCCTGCCATCCGCTCCATAGAATCCACCTGTTTCCCAACGAGAGGGTTCCGGCCCTGCTTTCAAAATAGGAGCGGGCATTTTCGGCGGCAATATTATCGGGAGAGCTTCTGTAAGCAGATAATGAAGGCCCGGCAAAAAGCGATAACCGGGGAGAAACCCGGTAAAGTAGCTCCGGTTGAAACCGGAGAAAGGAAACGGAGTCATTCCACTTTCCGGAAGCCATCACGGTTTGCCCTGCTTCCAGTTGGGTAGTCCAGCGGTTGGTTATCCTGACTTCGGTACCCACGAATAAGCCGAACCCGTAACGCGCCGGTTCATTGATGAAATTACCGGCAAACACGAGTGAAGTATAGAACCTGGGAGTACCGGTTTTGACTGCCAGAGCGGTAGGAAAGACTTCATCGGTATATGCCTGTATGTCAAACTTGCCGTTCTCTATGAAATTAAGGAGGCCTATGCTCACGCCGTCCGAGCTTTTGGCGAAATTGATCAATCCTATCTGTACACCCGAAAGATGCCGGGTGGAATTGACTACGCCGGCGATCTGTACCCCCGAAGTAGTCCCTCCGACAGTATTGAATAATCCTCCGGCCTGGAATCCGCTTACCGAATCGGCTACGGTATTGTATAGCCCGCCTGCCTGGAATCCCTTAACACTGCCTAAAACGGTGTTAAAGATGCCGGCTGCCTGGAAATATTCGGCGTTTTTCTTGGTCGTGTTGAATACCCCGGCTATTTCAGCCCCGCGTACTCCGCCGGTATAGCCTCCTATCATGTTGATGGAAACCTTGTTCACTACCTGCGAGCTTAGTTTGCCCTGCGTGCCGGCTCCCGGTACCAATGACATCTGGTAGGGGAGGGCCATAAAAAAGTTCCCTAAATTCAGGCTATGGATTTTCTGGGCTTTGGAAACGAGAAAGTCCATCCTGAACCTCCCTCTTTTTTTAGAGCGGGCTATGACCACTTCGTCGAGCGCATAAACCTTTCGGGAGAGATAAATCCTACCGGTTTCTTCCGCTCCTGTATAGGTGAACGTGGTATCGTGGTAGCCCAGCCTGCTCATAGTAACAGACACGGGCAGAAGTTTTTCTCTTATCCTGAGCTTAAAATGACCACTGTCGTCGGTTAAACCATAAACAAGATGAGCTTTGGAATAAACCGACGCATTATCTATTGCTGCCTCATTTTCAATGTCCAGCAAGGTGCCTTCCAGGAGGATGTACTTTTCGGGATGAGCTTTCTGAATGATAATGTGCTCGCCTACAACCTTGTACTGAAACGTATCTTTGAAAAGTATCCTGAGCGCTTCCGACACCTTTTTGCCGGTTACCTGCAGGCTCACCAGGCTGTCTTCCGCAATAAGTCCGCTGCTGTATGAAAAATAGAAATTGCCCTGTTTTTCCATATCGCCCAATACCGCCTTCAGCGGTTGGCGTACTGCCTGGATACTAACCTCCCGGTTCAGGGCCTTTTGGGCAGTGACAGAGAGTGAGCACACCAGTAAAGCAATTGTAAGACGCAGCATTCAGACCTATTCTAATACAATATTAGCAGGAGTTTGGGTTACTTTAATCTGCATGGTCTCGGAAATCACCCGGAGTATGTCGGGCAAAGTCTTGTGGTCAAAAACCGTATTGATTTTTTTCTGTTGTATCGCAGGGTTTTCTATCACGATCGTAACATCATAGATCTCATTGAGGCTCATCACCAGTTCTTCCAGCGGGGTATCTTTACACACCAGTTTCCCGGTCCGGTAGTAATTGTAGAGCTCTCCTTTTATAAGTTCCTTTTCCAGGGATCCGCTGTCCGACGTTATTTTTTCGCCCGGCTCCACCCTGGCGGCCTGCCCGGCATTTTCTACCTGTACCAGGCCGCTTTCTACTATCACTTCGGTTTTTCTTCCGAGGGTTTTCACATTAAATGAAGTACCCAGAACGGTGATTTTAGTATCCCCGGTAGAAATAATAAAAGGCCTGGCCTTGTCAGGCCGGACGTCAAAGAATGCCTCTCCCTGTAATGTCACTTCGCGCTGCTTTTGATCCGGCATGCCTGCGGAATATTGCAGCGTGGAATTCTGGTTAAGCGTTACAGTTGTACCGTCGGGCAAGGTATATGTTTTTGTGAAGTTCTCAGTAGCTGAAGTAATATATTGTTGTTCCGTCTTTGAAGGCGACAATACCCATAAGCCCGCAGCGATGAGAACCGCTGCTGCGGCAGCTATCCACCAATTGCGTTTTTGAGCGTTCAGAGGTACTTCCTTTGAAGTACGCTCCCGGAAGCCGGCCCAGGCTTTGTCTACGTCTATATCCTCATCCGTTTTCAGCAGCAGGCTGCTTTCCCAAACGTTCTTCAGCCCGGCAAAGTATTTCCTGTTGTCTTCATCGGCCGACAGCCATTTGTCTACCTGCCGGGTTTCTTCATCAGTCGATTCCCCGATAATTACTTTTACCAATACATCGTCATTCATGTTCCTCATAATAGATGAAAGGTTAATAAAACGACAGGTAGGAGATCGGATAAGCTTAGGCGAAGCAACCTGAGCGCTTTTCCCATTTCGTTTTCGACGGTCTTTACCGGGAGGTTCAGTTGTTCAGCCACTTCCTTGTACTTCAGCTCTTCAAACCGGCAAAGCTGGAAGATCGTGCGGCACTTTTCGGGTAGTTCGGAAAGTGCCTTCCTGATTCTTTTTTCAAGCTCTTTGGCTTCGAGGTTTTGCAGGGCGGAGCTCTCGTACGGAGCCTCATTCTTAACGTATTGGGCGTGGGTTTCCCTTACCTTCAGGTGCTTCATATGGTTCATGCTGTCGTGAAAAACAGAGCGGTACAGGTATCCCCGGATCGTCTCCCTGATGTCGAGGACGTCTCTCTTTTCCCAAAGCTTGAAAAAAACCTGCTGCACGATTTCCTCGGCTGTATCACCATCTCCGACCATCGTTCTGGCATAGGCATAGAGCGGCTTGAAGTGGGTTCTGTAAACCTGCTCAAAACCTGCTTCAGAGTGTATGTTTTCGCTGGAATGCTGCCTCATGCGGTGCTGTGTTGCCAATCCTTGTAAAGATAATCCGGTTATATACAGGTTAGACAACTAAGGAGGCGGATACCCTAAAAAAAAATCACATTTCCCGATGAAATGTCAGGTCATTTCCATTTTCCACCTTTGCAAATAATCTCCGAGCGCCGGGATGTCCGGGCTCTGCCCGTCCTCTACATAAGCCCCCGAAGTCGCCATGGCCAATATCATGCAGCTTTCCAATTCCAGTCCGTGAAGCAGGCCCAGGCAGAATCCGGCATTGAAGTTGTCGCCTCCGCCCGTCAATACCTTTGGCGCCCTTACGAGTCTGCCGGGAATTTCTTTAACCCCCTGATCGGTAACGAGAAGTGACCGGTCGGTCGGGTGAATCAGCACGGCATTAATTCCCGAGCTGCTCCGGATCTGTTCTGCCATAGTCTGGAGACCGGGAAATTCCTCACCGGACGTCCCCCGGGGATCGGTAACTTTCATCACTGCCCATATCCGCCGGGCTTCATTCTCATTCATTCCCAGGAAAACACGGCCAAATTCCTGGTATTGCGCTACAATATCCAGCGCTTCGCGGATTTCACCGGCAGATCGCTTCGAAGGATCGGCAAGGTCGAAGAAAAAGAGTGGGACGGTGTTTCGAATGTCCATCTGAGGCCTGACCACCTCGTTCAGGTATCCCTTCCAAAGGTCGTTTGCAAAGGGGACATTAGCCCAGTCTACAAACGCGATCAGGTCGCTTCCCTGGTAGGTTCGCCATAAACGATCCAATCCCGCTTTATCGCGGATAAAAGACCATTTCCACTGTTTGAAAACAGACACTTCCGAGAGAATAATTTTACCGTCATCAAACTCCAGCGCGTTGGTTTCTGCAGGAGAACCGATCGATACCCGTTCGCAACCCCCGTGCATCTGGTCAAATATGGGATGGTCCAGGCCGCCCACACACCAGTTGGAGACACCCAAACTGGCTAGTGCATGCGCCATGATAGGCGCATTTCCCCCGATTTTTATTTCGGAGGTTACCAGCTCCAGTTGACCGCTCATTCCGCTGAGTTCGCCTAATCTTTCAGCCAGATGACCTATTGACGGGAAAAAGTCGCTGCCCTGGAGGTTTTTCGACCTTACGACCCGCTGAATCTTGTCTATATAGCCGTCATAACCGATAAAGGCCTTCAAATTCTGCCGGGAAGCCAATAAGGGCAGTGAACCCTCCACCGAATTCAATAATGAATGCAGGTTCATGGGCAGCTAGTATCCCTTCGATTCCGGAATGGGACCATCGATTGGGGCGTCAGGCGCTATCACACCGAACCGGCGGTAGGCATCCTCCATGATAGCGGCCGTTGCGCTGGCGCCTAACCTGGCTACCCCCATAGCCTTGACTCTCAAAAGGCCATCCAGGGTTCTTACCCCACCGGCCGCTTTTACCAGAACGCCTTCTCCCACATGGGAAAGCATCAGCCGGAGGTCATGTTCGGTAGCTCCGTCATAACTGTATTTTCCATCGGAGCCCTTTACAAAACCATACCCTGTGGAAGTCTTTACGAACTCCGCTTTCTCTTCAGTGCATATCTGGCACAGTTGTATTTTCAAATGATCGTCGGGAAGAAAATCATTTTCAAAAATAACTTTCAGAATAGCACCATGTTCAGAACAAGCCTTTTTTATAGTAGCTATCTCTCTTTGTACGTAGTCCCAATCTCCTCCAAGCGTCTTTCCTATATTGACCACCATGTCAATTTCCACCGCCCCATCCCTGCAGGCCTGGACGGTTTCGGCCTCCTTGACGGAGATGGCAGAATTACCGTGCGGAAATCCTATTACGGTACCTGCCAGAACATCGCTTCCTTTGAGAAGGTCCACCGCCATTTTAATAGCATAGGGCTTGATACACACGGAGGCTACGTCATACTTTACTGCCAGCAAACATCCCTCGCGCAGCTCCGCGTCCGTCATAGTCGGGTGGAGAAGAGAATGGTCGATCATTTTTGCGATTTCACGCACAATACCCTGATTCATATATAGATAGTTTAAAAAACATTACTGATAGCATAAAACTCTGTATAACAAAACAGCTCGCTGTATATAAATAGCCCTTCACGGTTAGTAATATATTTGCGCTCGATATATAGCAACGGCGCTCCTTCTGCGCACTGAAGCGACTCCGCCTGAACAGGACTGGCAGCTACCGCCCTTATATTCTGTTCCAGGCCGACCATTTCCACACCATAACGAATGAGCAGAGTTCGAAACAATGAGCCGTCGCTAAGCCCCTCGTCAAACAGGCTGCCGAAAGACTTTGCTGGTAAATAGGTATATTCCAGCATGACGGGAAACTCGTCGGCAAAACGCAGCCTGTAAAGAAGAATGAAATCTTTTTGATCTGATGAGGTTTCAGGCAGGATGAATGACAGTTGCGGCTGGTTAACCAATGTGGGAGGGCTCAGCAACCGGGTCTGTACCGAGTGGTTGGCCTGCTTTACTACATCGGAAAATCCACGGAAGGATAATAGTCCCAGCGTTTGCCGCTCTGACTTTACAATACTCCCTTTCCCCTGACGGCGGTCTATATACCCCCGGTTAGCCAGCTCGGCAAGCGCATGCCGTACTGTCATCCTCGTGGTCTGAAACCTGACGCTCAACTCACTTTCTGTCGGTAATAAACTGTTTTTAGGATATACACCCCGCTGTATTTCCTGTTTTAAGGCTTCGAAAATGATATTGTGCTGCGATTGTTTCATAGTAATATGCCGTAAATATAAATGGAAAATTTGTCTATACAAATTTGTATAGACAAATTTTAACAAAGTTGAACCGGCGTCAAAAAGACTCTCAAAAGCGCTTCTGTACAGTCAGCTCGGCAAAAAAGGGGAATGTAGGGTTGTCTTTGAAATTCTGTCCGTAATGCTTCCCGGCGGTGAGGAAAATGCCCCAGCTTTTATTGGTGTAATTTAGCCTGGTACCGAACTTAAAATTACCGCTCCCGGTACGATACCAGCCGTCACGGATCGCCGGGTAGTCGTCCTTCAGCGCGTGATGTGTAATCCGCGCGGAGATGCTCCGGTCGTAGTTCAGCAAAGCAGCTATTCCCCAGCCCGGTTTCTGGTAGCCGTAAATCACCGAAATATCGGCGCCGACGTTGAAGAGGGTCGCCAGCGGAGATTCGTACCTCCTCAGGACGAGCGCGGGTTTGAGGGTGAGCGAAAAGCCGCCATGCCGGAGCAGCTCGGTCTGTACCGAAGTCCGCAGCCGCCAGTCGTCGGCAGGGTTGCTCCCGAACGGGAGTGTGAGCTCTGTTCCCGCGACGAGGTTTTTTCTTCCAATCCTGAGCAGGCGACCGTAGGATAAGCCGTAATAGGAGCTGTAGTCGGCGCCGGAAGAGACCGAAATCAGGTTTTTATCTAGGTTGACGGCGGCCCAGTTTACATCCTGTGCCGGTGTAAGGCCGGTAGTCAGTAAGACCATCAGGAGGGGTAATACAAGATTTTTCATTGTCATCTCATTTCGTTTAGATAGTTAAGCGCTCGGGAAAAAAAATTATCCCAGCCGAAATAAAGGATCTCGTGGCCGCAACCGGCAACTTCTTCGAGACGGGCATTGGGGTACGGCGCAGCAACCGTTGCCGCCCAGCCCGCACCGTATGCTTTGTTGTTCTCGCTGTACAGGAACAGAACCCGGTGGGTAAATGCCTGCAGGTTGGTCGTAAAATCGAAACCATATTGCTCTGCGTTGGCGATCAGCGCCTGGAAGGCTACTGCTCCCGACCTCCATGACGGATAGTGCCCCCTGTTGCCTATTACATTGCCCGGTGCATTTTCGTAATTGGAAAAAAAAGCCGCCTTATAGTCCAGCACTTCGTGTTCCGACCTGCCGGCTATGACCTGTTCGGCGAATACGGCGTCGTTCAGCGCTTCGGTAAAAAACCTGATTTTGTTAGAACGGCTGAGGTACTCTGAGGTTTGCGACCATGTGAAGCCACCGGGCTCGGCCAGAATGGCGCCTGAGACCTGCGACGGATATTGGTTAATATAGCCGGTAGCAAGCATAGCGCCCCAGGAATGTCCCAGCAGGAAAACCTCCTGGCTTTCTGAACGCCTGTAGTACGCGATGAGGGCGTGGAGGTCATCGATAAAAAGCTGTACGGAGCCTTTGCCGGTATACTGGTTTCCGGGTTCTCTTTTCGAGAGGCCCGAGCCGCGCTGGTCGTAAAAGACGACATAAAATCCGTATTCAGAAAAGGCCTTCGCACCCAGCAAAGACCGGTAGTCGCCGCCGGGACCTCCATGTACCACCACCAGCAGCGGGTCGTCCGGGCTGCCGAAGGCTTCTGTATGCAGGTGTGTTCCGTTGATAAAGGCCGATGGAAGAGCCGGGTCTTCTGCCACGGTCGGGGGAACCAGCCTGCCCGGCGTGGTCATTTCGGTTCCGCAGGAGAACAGCATAATTGTAATACCTGTCCAATAAATCAAATGTTTCATCTCGTTTGTTTTCCTGCAAAGATGAACCATCGCCGTTGGCCGGGCGTTCGGCTGGGTACAGGCGAACCACTTTTTATACGGGGGGCAGGGCAACTGCCTAAGTATCAGGAAGCGCGGTGCTGAAGTAATCCGTAGGCGTTTTGCCCGTTTTCAGCTTAAAGTACTTATGAAAGGTAGTTTTCGACTGGAAACCGCACGTGTAGGCGAGTGAGCTCAGGGTATATTTCCGGTTTTCCGGACGGGAAGCTGCCTGTATAAAAGCCTCGATACGGTAGTCGTTGACGTATTGATAAAATGTTTTTCCGGCAACGGTATTGATCGCCTGTGAAAGTATGTTGGCCGACACACCCGCCTTTGCCGCCAGTTCGCCAAGCGTCAGCTCGGGCGCTTCGTACAAGGCCTCCTTCTCCATCAGTACGGCTATTCTTTTCATAACGGCTTCCAGCTTTTCGGCAGGAGTAGTCTGTACCTCGCCGGATACCGTCGCCGGTGCGGCTGTCGCTGCCCGGAGGTCTGTTCTTCCTCCGGGTTCTTCGGGTTTTCCGGATAATCCCGTTTGCAGATCGGAGTAAAAAACAGGCGCCTGGCTGATCCCCATGAAGCCGATAAACATGACAAAGCAGGAAACACCGACGAATACAACCTGATCATCGGCAAACAGCACGCTCAGCCAGATAAGTCCGAGGGCTAAGCTCAGGCTTTCGAGCCAGCGCAGCAGCTTACGGTCATTGTTGGAAAATTGCTCTACGAGCCGCCTCCGATGCTTGTGTATGGTTCTGATACTCAACGCTGAATATAGTAGCCCGGATGCCACAATCAGCACAATCAACAGCTCTCCGAACCATTCAAATCCCTTTCCGCCGCTCCGGAATACTCCGGCTTTTTCGCTTGCCGGCAATAGATAAAAGGGCGCCGCGAGCATCACCACGACGATCACCGGGAGCAACTGCAGACCGATTATGACCGGCCGAACGGTTCCTTCTCCCGTTAGCGAGCGGGTATAGCTATACAAGAGCACACCATGGAGTAAAGGCAAGGGGAAAGTCAGCCCTAATGTGTGTGGGTGTTCCAACGCCCAACCGTTAAAAAGACCGTGAGAAAGCAGGATATGCACTGCAATCAGCAGCATCCATCCCAGCAGGATACGATCTGCCTGCGACCTGCTCTTCTTAAAAAAGAGGAGGAGTGCGAGGAAGCAGGAAAATGCAAAGCCGGTCAGGTAGAACATGGTTCAGTTATTTTAACAGCGATCCTTCCGAAGGACCAAATTTACTACCATATCCGGATATCCCGTATTTTGCTTTTACCGGGAAGGTTAATTTTCGCTACATCAGGCGCATTATTAAAGTATGCAGATATCCTGATGAAAAGGCGGACATTTCTTAAAAGAACTTTTCCAGGCCTGGCAGGAGCAGGCTTCCCGGCAGGATTATATACTCAGCTTTTCGACCGTAAAACCGGTATCGGCTAAATTTTCCTCCACGATTTCCCTGACTTTTTTTACAAAACGATCTTCAGTGGCGTTACCGACGATTCGATCAGGCATAACTACGCTTTCCGTGCCCCCCGGCACACCTGCCTTTTTCAGATAATACTGTCGCAGGTTGTTACGCATCTCCAGCAATTTTTTTATCCTTACCAGCAATTCATCCTTATTGAACGGCTTTTCCAGGTATGCATCGGCGCCCTGTTGCAGGCCTTCTATCTTACTGCGGATATCGGCTTTCGCCGTAAGCATAATAACCGGGATATGGCTCGTGCTTTCATGACTGCGTAATTTATTGACCAGCTCAAAACCATCTATGAATGGCATCATAATATCGGTAATGATCAGGTCGGGAATCATACCGGTCGCCATATTAAAACCTTCCAGTCCGTCTCTGCCGACAGCTAACCGGTATTCGGGCAGACAGGATGCAGTATAGGCCACTACATCTGCGTTATCTTCGACCAGCAGTATTAAAGGACCTGATGCATTTTCTTCGGCAGCGATTTCAGGAATTTCGAAGTATTGTTCCGTAGTAACAGGTGAACGGAATTGCTTTTCAAAATTATCCTGTACGTTTTCTCCTATGGCGGTCACCTTTTTCACCGGAAGCGACACCGTGAATTCACTTCCGCTGAGAGCGCCGGAGGGAGGGCTTTTAACCGTGATTTCTCCTTCCATCAACTTCACTAACTCTTTTGTCAGCGCGAGGCCGATGCCTGTGCCGCCCATTTTACGGGTATGGCTATTGTCCAATTGATAAAACCGATCGAAAACGTACTGCAACTGATCCTCAGGAATTCCTATCCCGGTATCTTTTACTTTAATAACCAGTGTTAAGCTGTCACCGGACCGGCTATTTTCCGCTACGCTGATATAAATATTCCCTTTCCGATCGGTAAACTTGATCGCGTTGGAAAGCAGGTTGGAAATGACCTGTTTTAATTTCTCCTGGTCATATTCGATGGTCAGTATGTCCAGGTCTGTGAGAAAATGCAATTGTTTTTGCTGGCTTTCAGCCAGTGAATGAAATGATTCCACCAGGTAGCGCAGGAAATGAATAACATCCCCATGCGACAATCGTAATGGCATTTTCCCCGTTTCCAGCCTGGAAAGGTCCAGCATTTCGTTGACCAGGTTCAGCAGACCGCGACCATTGCGTACGATCATATCCATACGGGCTTCGAACTGCTCCCCGGGTTTTTCGATCACCTGCCTGGCCATTCCCAATATAACCGTAAGCGGGGTACGAAATTCGTGGGTAATGTTGGTATACAGTTGTGTTTTTACGGTATCCAGTTCTTTTACCCGTTTGGCTTCCAACTGCTCGAAGTTTAATTGTGACTGTAGTTTTGCCTTGTTTACCTTGAAACTGAGGTACCACCTTATCGCCAGCCCGATCAGTAACGCATATAAGACATAAGCCCACCATGTACGCCACCAGGGCGGCAACACATTGATTTTTAGTTCAGTTATATGATCGCTCCATATCCCCTGGCTGTTGCTTCCCTGCACTTTAAACACATATCTGCCCGACGGCAGATGCAGGTAAGTGGCGCTGCGGCGGTTACCGCTTTCTATCCAGTCCTTGTCAATGCCCGCCAACTGGTAGCGGTATTTGTTTTGCCCCGGCGCCGTAAAATCAAGCGATGAAAATTCAAGCGTCAGCACATCCTGCAAATAACTAAGCGTAATGCCATTTGTTTGTTCAATGGTTTCTTTCAGCACGCCGGTTTCGTCGCCGGGCGCTACGGTTTTATTTCCTATTTGTATGGCGGTGATGAAAGTATTGGGCGAAAAGCTGCCGGCCAGTATTTCTTCCGGGTTAAAAATATTAATACCGTTTACACCGCCGAACACGAGCTTGCCGTCGGCCAGTCTGCAAAATGCGTTGGTGTTAAATTCGTCAGCCTGCAGTCCGTCGCTGGTTGAAAACACCCTGAATACCGGCGACCGGCGATCCGGCGGCCGGCGATCCGGCGGCCCACTGTTTTTTTTCTTTGCAGCCATCATACAGAATAAGCCTTTGTTGGTGCTACCCCATATATTGCCTGCTTTATCGGCCAGTACGCCATACACCACATCGTTGGGCAATCCCTGTTTGGTGGAATAGTGAATAAATTTCCCGGTTGATTTTTCCATGCGGTTCAGGCCGCCGCCTTTGGTGCATACCCATAAATAACCCGGGTCGGCGGGGTCGTCCATAAAACAGGAAACGTAGTTATAGCTAAGCGAATGGGGGTTGCCGGGAATATTTTTAAACCATTTTACTCCGGGCGGCGATGTATTGTCCGCAAATTCCAACCGGGCAAACCCATGCTCGGTGGCTAACCAGAAAATACCCTGTCCGTCTTCGTAAAAGGCATTGGTTTGTGTAAGCGCTGCCGTGCCGGTGTATTGCGCCATGTTTACCGCAAATTTTGAGAGGCCCCCGGATCGCCGGCCGCCGGATCCGGGGGCAATCCTTGCCAATGTGCCGTTTGCGCCGCAAACCCAAATACGGCCTTTGCTGTCCTGTATAAGGGGCTGTAAATGCTCGGTGGACGTTGTATTGACCGGCTCGTTGTAAGTGGCGGCCAGCTTCATGTCGGCGGTGTAGCGCAGCAGTTTTTTTGTGCCGCTCCAATAAAGCCAACGTTCGCCGTCTTTCGTTTGCAGCACAATGGTATAAGCAAGTCCGTCGCTGATAAAAGGTGCTGCCGGGTTGGTGCGTTCTTAGCCTTCGGGAGTCAGTGATTTTGCCGTACGCCACCCCTGCACATATAGCATACCGTTGTCCCAGACCGTTATACGCTGAATGCTCATGTTCGGCAGGCCGGCATGGAAAGCAGCGCTGCGGATGCGGTATTTGTAAATACCATGCCCCATAGTGCCCACCCAAAGCACGCCCGACCTGTCGAGCAGCAGGCATTTGACGTTCTGGTCCCTCACTTCCGTTTTAAGGTTGCGGGCATATACATCCTTCATATTATCCCCGGCTTTTATGCCGTTGAAATCGAAAAAATTGCAGCCCGATCCGCCGATTTTAATAGGAAAGTGATTGTCGATGTCTAACGCTCCATTCTTTCCGTAATGGATGATATCACCCTGTAATTGCCCGGTGGAATCGATAAACCCTGCACGCATAGCCGGAATAAGTACCGAACCCATAGCCTGGCTGAATTTTGTGGAAACAAATTTGCCGGTTTTTTCTATCAGGTTGGTGAATCGCTGCCCGTCGTATAGAAGTTCAAAACCGGCTGTGGAAGAGTCGAAAATAAAAATGCTGCTATCCGTGCAGGTTATCCAGTCAAGGCCCTTTTCATCTTTAAATATCCATGCCGCCATCCGGCCATAAGGCAGGTTCAACGAAGTAATAACCGGCCTGCCGTCATCGGGTAGTGAAATAATTTTCAGGTTGCCGCCCTGAGGGCTTACCAGGATGCGGCCATCGGGCAGCTCGGACATGTCCGATTCTATCCGGTTGCTCGAAAGTCCCGATGCCTGGGTGATCCGGAGAAAGCGGCCCGTTTTTTTATTATACACATTCACGCCGCCATCGTAAGTGCCTATCCAAAGCCTGCCCCTGCTGTCTTCCAGCAGGCTGGCCACTGCATTGCTGCTGATGGAGCTGCTGTCCTGCGGGTCGGTAGTGAATACTTTAAAAGTATAGCCGTCATACCTGTTCAGACCTCCCTTGGTAGCAATCCAGATAAAGCCCTCACTGTCCTGCAGCATGTCGTTAATCAATCCCTGCGAAAGCCCTTGCGCATTAGATATTGCCTCAAAGCCGGCGGTAGTTTGTGCAATAGCAGGATTTACACAAAACAAAAAGGCTATCGGAAAGAAAAGACAGCGGCAGGGGGGCAGCATATATCGCATTTTTAAGGATGTTAAAGATACGCCGTATATGCCTGTTTGCGGTATGGAAATACATCCTTTTTTAACCTTGCACGGCAAAATGCCGAATTTATCCTGTTGATGCTCAATTTGTCCGGTAAAAAGCCGGAAATGTAGGGTTAAAGGCACAAATGCTCCTCACAAAACGAGCGTGGAAGGGACTATCTTGGGAGCACGGTGGAATTTTATCTTCTTCACAAAAAAAAAACACTGAAATGAAAAAATCACTAGTGCTTTTCATCCTTGTCTGTTCGGGTATTTTAACCGTTTCGGCGCAGAAAAACGGGAACGGTTCGATTTATATAGAACATCCGGCCATCCGTGTAACAGCTGAATTTGAAAAAGCTATCGTAAGTGGTGATTCGGCAAAAATCGCTTCCTTTTTAACCGACAGCCTCAAATCATACAATGGCACGACCGCCGATTTATCCCTGCCGTTCATGGATAAAAAGGCCTTTCTGGGCAACGTCCTTCGTTACAGCAGGGAGCTGGATTATTTTGCCGTAGAACCTGTTCCGGGCTCTTACCCCGATGCCCTGGAATATACAAAAGACAATAAGAACGGCGACATAGTAGTGCAGAACTGGCTGATTATCAAAGGAGTACACAAAGCCACAGGCGTGAAAATAGACGCTGCCGCGCAACGTATTTACTATGTAACCAAAGACAACAAAATAAAGCGGATTATCAATTATAGCAACAGCCGGGTGCTGGACGAAATCGGCGCCAGTACAGCCAACCGTACCAACGGAAAAATATACAACCACCACGACAATATCAATACGGCCCGGAAGGCGATCTATGCCTGGGAAAAGGGAGATATCGACAAATATATGAGCTACTACAGCGATGATGTTCAGTTTTATGACATCAACACCGAATGGGGCAAGACCCGTACCAAAGCAGAAGAAAAAGCCAATATTCAGAAATTCATCAGCCTCTTTGAGATCAGGAGTATAGACATGATCGGCTACCCTGATTACCTGGAATACGAAATGGGCAACGGCCGTGAAGTGCTGTCGTGGTGGAAGTTTAACCTGGTTCGGAAATCCGATAAAAAAGCCATTGTAATGCCAATGCACGTCAGCATGGGTTTTGACGAAAATGGGAAGATCGTTTTTGAGTCCGCTTATTATAGCGAGGCGATATTGACGCAGAAATAAAGTAACAAACAATGGAGTTAATCACTACCCGGAAAGCCGGCAAAATCATTGCCGTTATCTGTCTCCTGTTTACATCGCTGGCAGGCAACAGCCAGTATGCGCTGCAGTTTTCAAAAGCGGGCAGCCAGTACGTAACTGTGCCGCACAGCGCCAGCCTCAATCTCACCACTACCTTTACCATGGAGGCCCGGGTGAATTACAGCGGGGCAAACAATACAATAGTCGACAAAGGGAACTATGACTACCTGTGGTCACTCAATGCCAATAACAATGGGAACAATCCGTTATTCAGGTCGAGGCCCCCGGTTGCTGACGGCAGTCGCACGTTCCCGGATATGGCGGTCATACTGGCCGGCTACCCGGCCGACCCGCCCGAGGTCATGGGTGGATTGAAAGGTGAAACACTCCCGACGGGGGCCAGGGCGATGAGGTTCAGGCTTACCGTGCGCGATAATCGTGCAGGAGGTGGTGGTGTAATGACCGGCGGCGGCCACGAAACGACGTTACCCAACGGCACGGTGATCGGAGGCTACGGTTGCGGCGACTTTTCATCTACTTTCCAGATCAACGTAGTGGATACCGGCCCCTCTCTGATCGCGGCGCCTAACGGGGGCGGATCCTATGCCGGCGGCCTGCCGCATAGGTTTACCTGGAATGTTGCCGGTACTGAGGCCGCGCCGATCAATTGCAGCCATGTCAGGATCAGTTTATCTACCGACGGAGGGCTCACTTATCCTACCGAATTGATCGCCAGTACTCCGAACGACGGCTCCGAAAGTATTGTTTTGCCCAACATCGCTACCAGCACAGCCCGGATAAAAATAGAAGCCGTCGACAATATTTTCTTTGATATTTCCGACGCCGATTTTACCATCACCGAAACCCTGTTAATCAGCATAGACGATGTGACGCTGGCGGAAGGTAACGCCGGCACCACCGACTTTACTTTTACCGTGAGCCTCTCGGAGCCAGCCGGACCGGGTGGTGTAAGCTTCGATATAGCAACTCTGAATCACACCGCTACTACTGCCGATAACGACTATACTGAAAAATCCCTGACCAGCCAGTTCATTCCGCAAGGCAGCAGTACCTATACTTTTTCGGTTCAGGTGAAGGGAGACAACGTGCTCGAGCCGGATGAAATCTTCTATGTCGATATATCGAACGTAATAGGCGCAACTGTAGGTAAAGGCCGCGGGATCGGTACCATCGTAAACGACGACGGCGAATTGCCCATCTCCGACCTGCTCGATTTTAGGGTAAGCAAAAACGGCGAAGGCGGGGCCGCCATCAGCGGAGCGGCTATTACCTGGCACGTTTTGCCCGAACACGGGATCGGTTATTTTGAAGTGGAAAAAAGCTACGACGGCCGGAGCTTCACCACCCTGCGGCATGTTCCGGTCAGGACGGGTATCACCACTTATGCAACTACCGATACCCAGTTACAAGCGGGCCTGCAATACTACCGCCTGAAGCTGGTTGATATTGACGGCAGTGTGGACTACAGCCGCATCAGTGTATTTCTTTGGGACGAAGTTCAATTAGTATCGGTCCACCCAAACCCTGTCGGCAGCACGCTGAGCCTTTCGCTCAGCGCTGCCAGGCCGGGTGACCTGGAGGTAAGGCTGATCAACATACTCGGGCAAACAGCATTGCAGCAGACTTTCGGCTTGTCGGCCGGGCAGAATACCCTTTCGATGGATGTCGGAAACCTGAGCGGCGGAATGTATTTTCTGCGATATAGTTTCGGCGGGACGTCGGGGGTTTTGAGGGTTGTCAAGGAGTAGAGATAGTTATAGGCTACAGGTATCGGCCGGTATTTTTTTAGACAGAAACGTAGAAGTACCGCTTACTTATTATCGCTTGAAAGCAGCTTTCGATCGTCAAGCTTTAGTAGCTTTACCTAGCAATACAGTAAAAAAATAAATCCCGGCCCGGTATACCTCTGGCCGGGATCTATTTTTCAGGAAGGCCGGTTTTAATATAACGGAGCCAGGATTCCGGTCGGCCGGGAGGGGAGTTCAATCGCCGATTCATCCATATGACAGGTTTGCCAATCCTCTTTTCCGGCTATCTCGCTTTCCGGGGTTTCCATTTGATCGCGTCGATGGTAATATAGGCGGTAGTGCCGATCTCGACAGCGGAGAAAAGCACATAATAGGGAGCGGGCTTCCCGGCAAACAGCGTACCCGACTGGACAAGCGTCATAACGGTTCCGGAGGCAATCTGCACCCATCGGAGCGTTCGTTCGTTTTTGATGACCTGCGGCAAGAATACATTGCACAGGGATATTTGCATAAATCCTGCTGCGGCTGTTAAAAAACCGGGTGTAATTTTGACCCCGTCCACACTACCGTTTTGGTATTGCCTCAGCTTGTCTTTGTCCATCAGGCCCACCAGATCGGCATACAGGTAATTCAAAGATGTAAAAGCCCAGAGCGCGGAGTACCTGTTCCGTCTGTTGTCGGAGAAAAACCTGTTTCGCTCCTTCCCCGCATGAAATTCAGAGATTACCAGCTCAGTACTGTCTGTGTTTGGCAGGATCGGGATCTCCTGCGGATACGGCAGGCTGTCGTAATTGTCGTTTTCCTGTCCGGCGCAGGGAATGTTCTGAAATACCAGGCTTAATCCTAATAATACTATTTTCGTAGTCATTTTATTGGAGTTTGGTTATGTCGGCAAAACTATTTCCGGGACATCCCGCTTTCGTTGACTTTGGTTAAGAAGCGCGTAGTACCGGTTTGCAGAGAGACTTTCTTTAACAGGGCCTGTTAGTGCAGAAGTACCGGTGTTGGCTAAAAGTGATATTTTTACCTCCGAATACAAACGTTTGGCAAAAGCCCCGCGAATGGTGGCTTTTCTGTTCGGCGGCATTGTGCAAATACCAGGTTGAAAATGGAGAACAGGCTTATTGGCTACTTTTCAAAAATTACGGCGCTTTCAAAGGCAGAAGAGGAGGCGCTTATTGAAAGTATGGACGTAAAGCGGTTTAGGAAGGGTGATTTTATTGTAAAGGAAGGCCGCCGGAACAGGGATACATTTTTCGTCCTGGAAGGGCTGGTCCGGCAGTTTCAATTGTCGGACGGAGACGAGGTTACCACGGGTTTTTATAAGGACGGTCATTGGATTATTTCATTAACGGATTTTATGGACGACAGCGTCTCTGTCGAAAACCTCGTATGTGCAGAGGATACTTCGCTGGTGGTCGGAAACGAGAAAAAGGCGCGGGATCTTTTCAGGCAATTTCCCCGGTTCGAAGCTATTTCGCGAATGGTAGTGGAAAGCGTTTTTGCCGAGCAGCAGAGATGGATGAAGGTTTACCTGACGGACTCCCCGGAGGACAGGTACCTGAAATTATTGAAGATGCAGCCGGATATTTTTCAAAAGGTGCCTCAATACCACATAGCAACCTATATCGGGGTAAAACCGGAATCCTTGAGCAGGATCAGGAAGCGTATTTCTTTAAAGGGATAAGGTTGATACATATTAATTGTGCTATCCATCAAACGGCTTCCTGAAACGCAGCAGCAGCTCGCTACGGCTCGATATCTGTAGTTTGTCGTATATGTTTTTAATATGGTATTTGACTGTTTCCACCGATATGGACAACTTCTCGCCGATCTCTTTATTAGAGCGCCCGTTTTGTAAAAGCGATAATATTTCAATTTCGCGGACCGTAAGCTTCGCATCCGGTCGCTTTTGCTGGGGGCTGTTGAAAAAGCGGATGACTTCCAGGGCAATTTTTGGGGAAATGGCCGCTCCACCAGCCAGCATATCTCTCAGCCCCGCCCGAAGCTCGCTCAATGGGGAGCTCTTGAGCATGTAGCCCGTGGCGCCTGCACAGAGCGACTGAAATATTTTCTCCGGGTCTTCAAATACGGTGTACATCATCACGAGTGTATGGGGGCTGTATTCCTTGATATGCCATACGGCTTCAATCCCGGATCTGCCCGGAAGGCCGATGTCGCAAAGCACGAGATCCAAATGCTGCCGGGAGGGCCAGCGCTCCACGAATTCCTCAAACGAAGCGGCAGATAGTACGAGTTCAAAATCCGGTTGGACCGAAAAAAAGTCGTTCAAAACCTGTCGAATATCTGCCGTATCCTCGATAATAGCCAGTCGATTCATAGTAGCCGTAAAGATAAGCGCCACCGTCCGCGTGTTTCCTACCCGGACAGGTAGTTATAAGCCGCTTTGGTTTTTGAAAGGGTAATCGTTACTCCCTCCGTTCCGGATTCTATTTTGAGTCCCGCACGGATCTTTTGTGCTCTGTTATGCATATTTTTAAGCCCGTTTCCCTGGCCCGACGAGCTGCTGAGTCCTTTTCCGTTATCAGTAATGCACATCCGCCATTGCGGATCACCAAAGCTCAGCGCAATCTTTACTTCGCCCGCCTGCGAATGCTTGCAGACATTGGTAATAGCCTCTTTATAGATGAGCCATATACACTGTCGCTCCTTTTGGGAAAGAAAAGTAAGTTCCGTAATCCCGCTGCTCTCAAAGCTATAATGTATTCCTAACGGCTTAAGGGCAAATCCGGCATAGTCTTTCATCCTTTCGGTGAGCGCCATAGCATTGTCGTTCCGCGGATCGATGCTCCACACCACATCGTGCATGCTTTTAACGGCTAAACGCCCGGTATCCACAATTTTGCGGAGATAATCCTTTCGCTGGCTTTCATCGGCATATTGTAGAAAGTCAGCCTGGAGCGCAAGCCCTGAAATCAATCCTCCTACCTCGTCATGAAGATCTTCGGCGATTTTGAGTCGCAGGTTTCTTTCTTTTTCCCTCTGGCGTTCCAGGTAGCGGAATACAGCTATCCCGATCAGCAGGGCGGTGATGAAGATCAACAGCCTGAATGCGGTTGTCTCTGAAAAGTGCGGCTTTATCCGGATCATTTCATTCGTTACGATGGCGCTGATTTGTCCGTTGGGCGAAGCCGTGCCCACTTCAAGCCGGTACGATCCGGGTTGGGGACGAACCAGCGAAATCTCCTTGTCGTTCCCCAGCCTGCTCCAGGCCATATCATTATTGAGCCTGAAAAAATAGGGAATATCGTCTTCTGCTCCGACAATGTCTCCCCCCAGGCAGACTGTAAATGAGATGACTTCCGGAGGAATTATGATTTCGCTACCCGAATGATAAGGAAGCATGAACTCTGAATTCCGTTGGTTCTCTTTTGTCTGTGTGAAAAGGTGGGTCACAAAAAGTGCCCCGGAGGGTTTGGGTTCTGAGGTCAGAAGCTTTGCTATGGGTAACAGGACAACACCGCTTACTGTTCCCATAAAGAGGGTATCTTGTGTGGAATATAGGGAACCGGTGTTAAATTCATTGGACGGCAGCCCGTCGTTTTCTTTATAGTTTTGTACCGAACCGGTTTGAATACTGATACGGCTTAGTCCGTTGTTGGTTCCTGCCAGCAACATGTCCCGCGCCAGGCTAATGGAGTAGACCAGGTTACCGGCCAGATTCTTTGTTTCGTCTATCCACGCTATCCTGGAAAAGGTACGCCTGTCAAGTACAACGATCCCCCTGCCGATTGTGGCCGCATAAACCCGGTTGTCGGTAAAAGCGAGCCCGGTGCAACTGGTCTGGTCGTTGCTATGGTAGACGACTTTTCCGGTCCCTTTCTTACCATGTTCAAAAACAAAAAGTCCGTCGACGCTGCACACCCACAAAAGGCTATCCTCTGCATACAAAGCGGAAACGTGTACCTGACGGGCTGCAAAGTCAGCATTGTTCCCATTGCGTTCAATGATTTTTCTTTTTTTGAGGTCGGCGAGGTAAAAGCCCTGGTAGCAGCCCACCCATACGAGGTCTCCTACCCGCACAATAGAGGTAATATATTTTTCATAAAGGTTTCCATATCCGCTCAGAGCCTGCGAAAAAGTTCCTTTTGATATGTGGTACCAATACAACCCATCTCCTTCAACGCCTAGCAACAGCGTGTCTGCAGACCATGGAACAATTTTATAGACGAAGAGCAAATTGGTCAGTTGTGTTTTGGCCCCGGTGCTCCCGTTAATTCTGAAAAATCCTTCCGAGTAGGTTCCCAGATATAAATCTCCCTGCGGGTCTTTATAGATCGCCCTGATGCTGTTTTCCCTGGTTAGCCCGATTGTCTCGATTCCAGGCTTTTCCGAAGCCACGGCAACATGAAAGATTCCTCTTTCCTGACCGGATTCATATACAATAAGCCGGCTGAAATTATAGTTATTGTGCTCGGGAATTCGCTTCCCGTCGATCAGGTTCCGGATCTCCTTGTCGGCGGGCGCAATATTTTCTTTTTGAAAATCGTAGATAAAAAATTGGTTTTCTATGGTGGCTACCAATACCTGATGCTGCGAAAGAGGGGTAAGGTAGGCACAACGAATTGGTTGGGGTATTTTGACGTTTTGTATGGTTTTTGAATCGCAGTGAAGTATTTTCAACTCCCCCATATTGGTAACGAACAGAATTTTTCCCGAATCGTGATAAACCGGGTGGAAAATAGATTTATCCGAAAGGCCGTCCTGCCGGATGATATCTTTTACCAGGTACCGGTCATTTTGACGATGTAGCCTTATAATGCAGCCCACATAGGCCGTTGTAACCCAAATATCACCGCCGGCCTGCTCGTAAATCCAGTTGATAGCGCCTTTTCGCGTCCCCTCGCTAATGCTGCCTTTAAGGTCAAGAACCAAATCCAGGCGCTCGTCTTTCAACTCGAAAAGTTTTCCCCACCCGGCTGCGACCAACACGCGTCCTGCCCGGGTCACCATTACAAAGCCGGATGGGCCTGCGTTACCTATGTCTTCGGTAGGAGTGGGAAAATCAAAAGCATGGTGTTTCCAGGTTTTGAGATCGAGCCGGATGAGCATCTGTCGTGTCCCTATCCACAGTCGGTCATTGACGTCGCAATAAATAAATTTGATAGAATAGGGCTGTATACCGAATTGCTGCCCCAGCGCGACGACATTGCTGCCGTCGAAACGGTATACATCCCGGTTGGTAAAGAACCAGATAAGTCCCTTTGAATCATAGACTGCCTGTTTGATATTGCGATCTTTAAACTGTCTCGGGAGAGATATTTCTTCCAGTTGAATGCCTGCCCCCATGGCATGCACACGGGCTATTAAAGACAGGCCCAGCAATACCGGTAAAAAACATTTCCGGTAAAAAACACCCGGTTTTCCTGGCATTTTAAATATAGAAGTAGAGTCCTGGCCGGGGAAAGCATTCATCCGAGAAAGATACACATTATTGGAAGATCATCTTCTAAAGAACCGGAAGTTTGAAGGTTGGCCATTTCTGCCGAAAAAGATACCGTAAAATTATTCCATAGGCGGCAGTACACCCGCAGAACTACCCGAACGGGTGGGAAATCTTCCGGCCCCTGCAATTTTCTTTGCAGAGAACAAGGTCGTATCTGCCAAAGGATCTCCTTTTTCTACTTGACGTTCCGACAAAGTCTAATCTGTTTATTACTTCTAAAAGGAAAAAAATGGAAAAAAAATTTACCCTCCAGGACTCACCCGGTTTCCGAAGCACGAGCATAAAAGCAGCGGTAATGCTTATGATGGTAGTTGTAGTATGTGCCATAGTATACAGCATTTCTGTAAAAACAGGTGAAGCAACAGAAAATACAGCCCGGACAGCGCAAGCCGTTGAAAAAAGGATGCTGTCCGGAGCTTCCCGCAGTAAAGCAGTCACCGACAGCCTGGTCCGGAGCGACTGGTACGGCGATGTGATGAGGTCGATTGAAAAGGCGGAATACAGGTTCACCATGATCGACAGTTCCGGGCAATACAGCTCCCCCAACAGGAAAAATAATATGCGCTTCTACTATGATGAAAATGGTTTCAGCGCAGAACCCCGCACCACGAAAATTCCGGTGGGCAAACCCGACCCGAAAAAGCAGCCGCATGAAAGGGAATTCAAAACGATCGCCGACTGGAAGGTGGAGTTTCTGCTTGACAAAAAACAGGTAGGCCAGGGCCGTTGGTCGGTTCAGGACCATCAGGCAGAATACATTACAGACAACATAACCGTACAGTACCTCAATAATGAGGACGGGATGCGTCAGAATTTTATCGTCAACAAACCCCTTGCAGGGAGTGAAGAACTGAAAATAAATTTCACCGTAAAAACAACGCTCAAACAGCAATTCAGCAGCGACCGCCTGTCGTTTGTCCACCCCCGGGAGGGCACTGTGCTCAGCTACGACGGGTTAAAGGTATGGGACGCCGAAGGGAAAGCGCTCGCTGCCCGGTTTGAAAAGACGGAGCATGAATATTCAATCCATGTCAACACGCTGGATGCCACTTACCCGGTTACGATCGACCCCCTGAGCTCGGATCCGTCCGCGTTCATTGAAAGCAACCAGGAAAACGCGCAGCTGGGTTATTCTGTGGACGGCGCCGGCGATGTGAATAATGATGGCTTTGACGATATGATTGTCGGCGCTCCTTTTTATGATAGTGGCCAGGAAGATGAGGGCGCCGTATTCATCTTTTACGGAGCTGTCGAGGGGGTCAATACAACAGTTGGCGCTCCTTCGATCCAGTCGAACCAGGCCGGCGCACTGGCGGGGTATTCTGTGTCCGGGGCCGGCGACGTAAACGGTGACGGATACGATGATGTGATCATAGGACTACCCTACTTCGAAATCGACCAGACAAAGGAAGGCCTCGCATGGGTTCTCCATGGTTCAGGCGCCGGATTGAATACCGTCGATGTGGTTGGTATCCAATTCAACCAGGCTAATGCACAGCTCGGATGGTCTGTTGACGGCGCCGGTGATGTAAACGGCGACGGATTCGACGATGTAATCGTAGGCGCTCCCAATTTTGATAATGCCGGTGCTGACAAAGGCCTTATCTTCGTTGGACATGGTTCGGCCGGAGGCAATATTAACAATGGTTTCGTGTATTATGGCGCCCAGGTGGGAGGTAAACTCGGCTGGTCGGTAGCCGGTATAGGAGATTTTAACGGCGACGGCTTTGCAGACGTAGGAGCAGGAGCGCCTTTTTTAGATTTAAGTGTTTCGATCTTGGATGTAGGTTATTTCATATGGTTTCCAGGCTCTTCGACGGGCGTCAAAACCTCGAACAACCATACTTTCGGCGAAGAGGCAAACGGTCAGTTGGGATATTCGATAGCTTCGGCAGGCGATATCAATGGAGACGGTTTTGATGAAATTATGGTAGGGGCGCCTTTTAATAACAGTGACGATTCCATTGAGGATGCAGGGCAGGTGATCATCTGGTATGGCACCAGTAATTTCCCCGGGACGAGCAGCATCTGTAATGGCGATCAGGCCAACGCTCATTTTGGCATGTCACTTGCCTCCCTTGGCGATATGAACGGGGATGGATACGAAGATATACTGATAGGGGCTCCCGATTATGATAACGGCCAGGAAAACGAAGGCGCTGCCTTTCTTTATAAAGGATCATCGGAAGGCCTTCAACTGACTTATTCCCATATTTTTGAATCGGACCAGGCAGACGCAAAATTCGGCCAGTCGCTGGCCGGAGCGGGAGATCTCAATGGCGATGGTGATCCGGATTTTATCATAGGTGCAAGTCAGTACGATAACGGCCAGGCTAACGAGGGAGCCGTATTTATCTATTACGACCTCACCGATCCGTTAGGGTTGACTGTTAGTATTATTGCCCGGGGCAATCAGGAACGCGCATCCTTGGGGTATTCTGTTTCAGGCGCAGGCGATGTGAACGGGGATGGATACAGTGACGTGATCGTGGGGGCGCCCGGCTACGATAACGGTCAGACAGATGAAGGTGCAGCCTTTCTCTATTACGGCTCGGCCCAGGGACTCGACACGGCCTTACCGGTGATGCTTGAGCTGAATCAGGAAGAAAGCGGTTTCGGCACTGCAGTATCGACCGCCGGAGATGTGAACGGTGACGGATACAGTGATATCATTGTCGGCGCCGACACCTGGACCAATGGGGAGCAGTTGGAAGGAGCGGCATTCGTTTTCTACGGCGCTGCATCAGGTATTAACCTGGTCCCTGATATGCTGGAAATTAACCAGGAGGATGCCAACTTTGGCGCCGCTGTGGCCTGTGCAGGGGATATTGATGGAGACGGGTTCAGCGATGTCATTGTCGGCGCACAACTTTACAATGGCGAAACCAGCGATCAGGGAGCTATCGCTGTATTCTATGGATCCGCATCCGGTATTGTAGTACCAGGCTCCCCTACAATATTTACCTACGAAAATGAGGAGGCGAGGTTCGGCTATACCGTAGCCGGTGCAGGAGATGTAAATGGGGACGGATTCAGCGATGTCATTGCAGGCGCACCTTATCATGAACATGGTGAAAGCGATGAAGGTGCTGCCCGGTTGTATTACGGATCTGCTTCGGGGCTCAACCCTGCACCGGTAATGCTCGAAGCCAACGTCGAAAACGGGCTCTTTGGCTCGTCGGTAGCCGGCGCCGGCGATGTCAATGGCGACGGATACAGCGATGTAGTGGTGAGCTCGCCTCAATTTGGAAATTATGGAGAAGGTGCATTTTACCTGTTCACGGGCGGGCCGTCAGGAATAAACACAACGGCAAGCCGGATAAGATTCAATAGGATCTCGGGTTATTTCGGCACCAGTATATCCAGCGCCGGTGACTTAAACGGAGATGGTTTTGCCGATGTGGTCGTTGCCGGGAACATGTATCCAAATGGTGAAATCGGGGAAGGCGCTGCTTACATTTACATGGGATCGCCTGCAGGACTGAACAGCCTTCCGGCAAAAATTATCGAAACCGACCCTGAATATGCTTTAATCAGCTGTGTCTCGTCCGCCGGTGATGTGAACGGAGATGGGTACAGTGATCTGATCTTTGGGTATCGCAGGCTCACTTACCCTGAAAATCGTGAAGGGGGCATATCCATGCTGTATGGCGCCCCGGATGTTATTGATACGTATTATTCCGCTAAAGTCGAGCTTAACCAGGAAGACGCCCGGCTGGGTACTGCAGTAGCTATTGCAGATGTAAACGGTGACGGGTTCAGTGATGTCATCGTGGGTGCGCCCCAATATGATTTCGGACAGGACAACGAAGGGATTGCCATTGTTTACCTCGGAAGCGCCAACGGGCTTAGCCAGGTGCCGCAGACGCTCCAGAGAAACCAGGAAGCTTCATCCTTTGGGACTGCCATAGCATCGGCGGGAGATGTAAACGGAGACGGGTTTGATGATGTCATCATAGGCGCTCCGGGATACAATAACGGACAATTGCTTGAAGGAGCCGCTTTCCTTTATTACGGATCGAACGGTGGTCTTATCGGCGCGCCCGTTGTACTGGAAAAAAACCAGGCATTTTCATTTTTCGGTTTCTCTGTCAGCACAGCTGGTGATGTCAACGGCGATGGATATGACGATGTGCTGGTCGGCTCCCTGCTTTTCAGCAACGGGCAACCTTCAGAAGGAGCCGTTTTCCTGTACCCGGGCTCGGCTTCAGGGGTCGATCCCAATTCAGCCATAACGCTGGAAATGAACCAGGCGGCGGCCCGCTTCGGCTCTTCGATAGCTTCTGCAGGCGATGTCAACGGAGATGGGTTCGGGGACGTGATCATCGGTGCATCCAATTATAGTGACGGGGAAACCGGTGAAGGAGCTGCCTTTGTATTTTATGGTTCCGCATCCGGCCTTAACACCACACCAGACCGTATCCTGCAGGTAAACCAGACCAACAGCAGCTTCGGGAGCGCTGTTGCCGGTGTTGGCGATGTGGACGGGGACGGATACAGCGATATTGTTGTAGGAGCGCCTGCCTACGCTGACGGGCAACACAACGAAGGACATGCCTTCGTTTATTACGGATCAGCAACCGGTATAGGATCTGAGCCGGACCTGGTCCTCCAGGGTAACAGCCCTGAGGCCTACTTTGGGAGCACAGTGGCCAGGGCAGGCGATATCAATAGCGATGGATATTCGGATGTGATCATTGGCGCTATGTATTATGCCGAGGATGCGCCGAATGCAGGAGCTGCTATGATCTTCCTGGGTTCGCCGACGGGCCTGACCACAGACGCAGCCAAATTGCTAAGAAGCAAACAGCTGGGATCCCTTTTGGGGATGTCCCTTGCCGGGAATGGTGATATCAATGGCGACGGCTTCAGCGATATCATGGTAGGCGCAAGCCGGTATAGCCAGGGCCAGACAGACGAAGGGATCGTCTTTGTTCATTATGGAAATGCCGCAAACAAAATCAAGCGCAATAGTCTTGACCTCTACAATACCGATCTGGTTACGCCTGTGAACAGCTCCAATTTCGGCAATACGCAATTTGGAGCAGGCTTATTTGCCAAATCGTTCATGGGCAGGGACAAGGGGAAACTGGTCTGGGAAACCAAGCAAAACAACACCGCCTACAGTGGTTCACCCCATACGAATAGCACCGCATTCACTTCGCAGCAAAATTCGTACAGCGACCTGGGAGTATCCGGTATTGAGCTGAAGAATGTGGTCAATAAACTTCCGGGCCTCTATACAAAGATCAGGGCAAGGGTTAAATACAACCCCGTCACGGCAATTAAAGGACAGCTATACGGGCCCTGGCGTTATTTTCCCCAGGCAGCATTTGGTTCGTCCACTCCCTTGCCTGTAGATCTTATATCTTTCAAGGCTGTCTGGGAACAGCGGGCGCAGGTGGCCCTGGTCACTTTCACGACCGAAAATGAAACAGCGATAGACCATTATGAGATCGAGAAAAGCACGAACGGGAAAAACTATTTCAGACTGACAGAAGTTGCCGCCGACAATGCGCCGGGCATCCGCTACTACAGCGTCGTGGACAGCAACGCCACGGCGGGCAGACAATACTACCGGCTCCGCACAGTACATATGGACGGATCCACGGATTACAGCAGGATTATTGTACTGGTAAATGATAAGAAATCAGAGACTATACTATCTCCGAACCCGGCTGTCGATATGGTGAACCTGAAAATGAGCAGCAGGATAGGCAAAGTCAGTTTGCAGGTTGTAAACAGTGCCGGCCAAACGGTAAAGCAGTTTACTAATATCTCTGTTGTCGGTGAGCGTATTCAGGTACCGGTAAGCGACCTGCCGGCGGGCATATATCTGTTGCATTTACAGAATGATGGACAAAGAGAAGTATTGAAGTTCATAAAGCGGTAGTTCGTTAAACGGGTCTGAAAGTATCTTGTTCCTTATACCCGACATATGCAGGAAGCCGCACATTATATAAAACCGATACAGTAGAATTGAGAAGGAATATTAGTCAGATGTGCCGTCAGGCACTACCTGTCTATTTTCCTTCAAAAGATTATTTGGCCACATAGTATATTAAAGAACTTTTTAGCCCATCCTCTTTGGGCTGAACGGGTTGTATTTGAACCCTCTCCTTGTTAGCCGGCCACTTTTTAAGCTTATATTAAGGTAACTCTTATCCGCAGGATGCCATGCCGGAGGAAAAGGTCTGTACGAAATGTACCGCGCCTCCTGCCACGGGCCGACGCGGGAGGGTCCTGCTTTGGGCTTGACCGGCAACCTGCAGGTCAGGGTACGTGAATGAACGGAACCCTTTTTATTTATAAAAAACTATTTTTTTTTACAACAAGTGAGTAGTTAGCCGGGCCTAACTTGTCTTATAGCCGCGTTTCGAAAATAATAATATTATTTCCTGACGTAATTTTATTTTTTTGTTATGGGGCAAGATATACCTGTTTTTCGACAACATAAGAAACCTGCAGAGGTTAAGATTCATTTGGATCAGGATACTTCACAACATGTCTCGATGTCCGGCGATGATGAGCTGTTCATCCGTAAAGCGATGATGGAAGATCCGCATCTGGGCGTGGAATTATTGTACAAAAGATATTACCAGCCTCTTTGCACGCATACCATACGTTTTGTAGGATCGCGCCAGGCGGCAGAAGATCTGGTGTCGGAAGTTTTCTACCAATTCTATTCTGAAGGAGTATTTTCCCAGATTACTACTTCTTACAGGGCATACCTGGTCAAAACAGTCCGAAACCGGGCCTATAATTACCTGCGCTGGGAACTGAACCGCAAATCAGCTTTAGAAGACGCCCCGCCTATCTCGGTAAAGGAATACTATCACCCCGATGCCATTACGCAGTACGAAGAGCTCTGGCAGGACGTTGAAAAAGCCATTAATACCTTACCGGTGGCACGTCGTAAAATTTACCTGCTATATCACTTTGAAGGGATGAAGCTGCGTGACATTGCCGATACCCTTCAGATTTCAGTCCGGACAGTAGAAGCGCATGTCTACCGCGCAGGCCAGGTGGTAAGAAAGCTACTGAAAGACAAATGGCTATTGGCGACAATCCTGGCTTTCCTGGGTTAACCACCGACTATCTATTTTCTCTGCTCTCATTTTGAAATTCAATATCATGAATATCTCAATCACGAAAGAATTGCTATTTGACTATTTCAATGGACATGCGTCTGCGCTTCAGAAGCAATCTATTGACGAATGGGTCCGGCAGCCGGAAAACGAAGAGTTTTTTTGCAAATGCCTTATTGAATGGGAATTATCACATCCTCAATATATGGTAGATCTGTCAGGGGCGATCGATCGGTATAGGGCTTATGCAGCAAAGCAACAAGCTCCCGAACCAATATCTGAAGGTTTACCCGTTAGGGGGAGGAACACCCGCGGCCGTTTGTCTGGCTGGTATATAGCAGCTTCGGTCACAATGCTTTTTGTATTAGCCTGGAGCTTTCGTTCCCAGATTCTGCACCGGACGTATGCAACTGGTGCAGGGCAGGTCCTTAGCTGGACGCTAGCCGACGGTAGCAAAGTGACGCTGAATGCCAATTCGACCCTGAAAGCGCCGCGCTTTGCCTTTACGCACTTTTTGCCAGGACAGCCCGACCGGGAAGTTTTCCTGACCGGAGAAGCTCAGTTTTCGGTGATCCATACCAAAGATGACCGGCGGTTTATCGTCAAAACGCCCAACGACCTGGATGTGGTCGTGCTCGGGACCGAGTTTACGGTATACAGCCGCACCAACCGGATGCAGGTCGCACTCAGCCAGGGTAAGGTAGTTTTGCGGCAAACAAACAACGAACAGACAGAACCTATTGTACTGAAACCCGGCGATGTGGTGACACTGGTCGACAAAAAGATCGAGCGTAAGCACGTAGCCGACCCCGGGCGGTTCGCAGCATGGAAAGACGAATTGTTTGCATTTGACTCGACCCCCTTGAGCGAAGTGGCCCAAATACTGCGCGACAACTATGGATTAAAAGTAGAAATTATCGATTCATCCCTGGCCAGGGAAACGGTTTCCGGTTCGTTTAAAGCAACCAATGTCGACGAATTACTGAGCTCATTATCCAAAGCGCTGGGTATCCAGGCGACCCGTCGCCACAAAAAAGTAACATTTTCCATCCAACCCGAATAACATTTATTCCGTAATACATTTTTGCCTATGAGAGCTTTTATGCATCTAAAATCGCTACTGATCCTGTTTCTTTTGTCGGTATCTATTTGCCCGGCGCAGACCTTCGCAATCCTACGCCCTCAGAAGACCAGCCAGGAACAGTCTCCGGCCGCCGTAAAGCTAAGCCTTGTACTCCAGGACATAAAAAATCACTATGGAGTGGACGTGCTGTATGCCGACAAAGTGGTGCGTCACATACTGGTTTTGCCATCGGATGTAAACTGGAGCCTGGGTCTGGAGCAAAACCTGACAGGGCTTTTAAAGCCGCATAACCTTTCTTTTTCGAAGCAGGGTACCAACTCCTATGTCATTTTTGCCTTATCCAAAAAAGCCAGGATATTATCGTCGGCAGTTCCGCTCACCGATGATGCTCCGGAGCAGATCGGATCCGGGCAGATTTTCGTTCCTTCCGACAGTCCCCTGCAGCCCGCAACCACCAGGCCGGTGAACATCGAAGCAGTCTCGCAGGACATACAGGTTTCGGGGACGGTGAAAGACGAGGATGGCGGGGTATTGCCCGGTGTGAGTATAGTAGTCAAAGGTACCCAGCGAGGTTCGGTTACCAATGCTGACGGAAACTTTACCCTTGCAGTCCCCGACAGAGAGTCTGTACTGGTATTCTCATTCGTCGGATATCTGACCAAAGAAGTAACGGTCGGAAATCAGACGCAGATCAACCTATCGCTGCAAATCGATAATAAAGCGCTGGAAGAGGTGGTGGTAGTGGGGTATGGTACACAGAAAAAAGTAAATCTGACCGGTGCCGTGTCTACTATCGATATGGCCAAAGTTGCCGAAAGCAGGCCTGTTACGTCGGTTTCCTCAAGCCTCTACGGACTGGCCCCCGGCCTTTCGGTCAACCAGGGAAATGCCCGTCCCGGGGGAGACGGAGCAACCCTGCTCATCAGGGGATCGGGAACGCTCAATAACGCCAGCCCTCTGGTCATTGTCGATGGGGTCGAATCGAACATGAATAACCTTAACCCGCAGGATATCGAAACCATTTCGATCCTGAAAGATGCCGCTTCTGCTGCCATTTACGGATCAAGGGCCGCAAATGGCGTGGTGTTGATTACGACCAAAAAAGGAAAGGAAGGAGCTATGAAAATCAACTACAACGGGTACGTAGCGGCCCAGAAAGCCACACGACTGGTTGAAATGGTAAGCGACTACGTAAGGCATATGGAGCTCTACAACGAATCGGTGCTCAATACCACGCCTGGCGTTACGCCTCCGTTTCCTCAATCCTCCATTGATTTGTGGAAAAACGATGCCGGGCAAAACCCGCTTAAATATCCCAATACTGACTGGCGCGACTTGTTTGGCCAGAATGTGATTTCACAAAACCACAACCTGGCTATTAACGGAGGTACGGAAAAGATCAAATTCTTCAGTTCCTTCGGGTATCTGAACAACCCTGGCATCCTAGAAAATACAGGCTTCCGCCGTTATTCGGGACGGGTTAACCTGGAGGCCAAATTGAAGCCATACCTGACGCTGGGGCTGCTGGCAAGCGGGACTCATTCCAATACCGATATCGGTACGGATGCACTTGACGGAAGCAATGCCTTCCGTTGGGCAGCCTCTACCTCGCCTGCTATGGTCTACCGGTCGCCCGACGGACGCTACGGCGCTTCCAACAGCCCCGATGGCAGCGGGGTAACCAATAATGCACTTGCTACGGTCAACGCCCGCAAAGGTGATATCAGTCAGAACCGCCTGGCTACGCGCTTTTTTGGAATATTCAACCCGGTAAAGGGCTTCACGCTTGAAGGCTCGTTCAACCTCGAGCAAACGGGCAGTATCAAGGAGCAGCTGCCTGTTTTCCTGGACCGTTGGAGTTTCCGCACCGACGAGGTGATCGTAGCGGGCACGGGTCGTACGTATGTGCTGAACCGTAATGATCGTACCTACCGCAGGTACATGGACGGGATCGCCAGGTATCAGAACACTTTTGCCGGTGCCCTGAACTTCCATGTCATGGCCGGGATAAGCCAGGAATACTATAAGTCGGCGTGGTTTGAAGCGCAGAAATACGACCTGACCGATCCTTCACTGACCGTATTGAACGCTGCGACCGTCGATGCCGACGCGTCGGGAACTGCTTCCGATTGGGGGATGCACTCCTATTTCGGCAGGATGAGCGTAGATTGGAAGGAGAAATACCTGCTGGAAGGTAACCTTCGTTACGATGGTTCGTCCAGGTTCAGAGCGGGCGATACGCGCTGGGGCATGTTTCCTTCTCTATCGGCCGGCTGGCGTATTTCCGAAGAATCTTTTATGACCGATATCACCTGGCTGGATAACCTCAAACTCCGTGCTTCTTACGGAGCACTGGGCAACAACAGCATCGGGAATTACGACTACCAGGCCCTGTATAGCTCCTCTAACTACGTCCTGAACGGTACGCTGCAGACAGGTTTTGCCCAAACGGCCATTGCAAACGCGATCATTACCTGGGAAAGCACCTACGTGACCAACCTGGGTATCGATTTCGGCTTGCTTCGTAACCGGTTGTCAGGCTCGCTCGAATTGTTTGACAAGGACACCCGAAACATACTGATAAACCTTCCCGCCCCCAATGTACGCGGTACAGCTTCGCTTCCTCAGCAGAATGCTGCCCGCGTACGGAACAAGGGCGTGGAACTCGCCCTGAATTGGAGCGACAGGATTGGCGGGGTCAGGTATCAGGTGGGCGGAAATATGTCTTTTATCAACAACAAGGTGACCAGGTTCAAGGGTGACGAAAAAACGATTTCAGGCGAGAATCTGTTGCAGGAAGGTCTGCCCGCCAACGTACTGTTCGTATTGGCAACAGACCGTATCCTTCAAACGGAAACTGATATGGCGCTGGTTCAGCAAATAATCGACAATGCCCCGGTCAATGCCTCGGGGCAGAAGCAAAACCCTTTTGCCACCTTTGGTACGCCGCAGTTAGGCGACCTGCTGTACAAAGACCTTAACGGCGACGGCCTTATCAACAACGATGACAAACAGGTAGTAGGACATGGAACATCGCCCAGGCTCACTTACGGCCTCAATCTCGGCCTACAGTGGAAAGGCTTCGACTTCGCATGTCTGTTGCAGGGAATGGGCGGCTTTAAGGATTACTGGCTCGACGATTTCCGGACACCTACCCCCGCTACGCAGTTTTTGGTCAATAGGGAAATCGCCGACGGTCGCTGGACGCCGGGCCGTACTGACGCTATGTATCCCCGTCTGCTAACGTCATCCGCCTCAATCAATAAGGCCCTCAGTGATTTCTGGATTGTCGACAAGTCCTACCTCCGCGTAAAAAATCTCCAGTTCGGCTATCGCCTGCCCAAAACGATAACCCAGAAAATCAGTTTGGAAGGCCTGCGGGTATATTGCTCATTCGAAAACTTGCTGACCTTTACCAATTACAAAGGTTTCGACCCGGAGATCCGGGGAGGAAATTCGGGAATCGATAGCTTTAACTACCCGACCATGAAACAATCTACAATAGGCTTAAGTATCGACTTCTAATCCGGAAATAAAATGAACAAACATAAGATATTCCTGATCCTGCTGGGATCGATAATACTGTCGCAAGGGTGCGTTAACCTGGACACAGCCCCCTATGACCGGATCAGTTCCGAAACGTTCTGGCAAACGCCCGAGCACGCCAAACAGGCCATTATGGGTGTTTACGGTGGATTGCGCCGTGACGATCTCTATGGCAAGAAATACATGCATGACAATATGGGAGGCCTGGCCTACGGGTGGCAGGAAAACGGGTACCTGAGCTTCATGCAGGGTACCGCTACAGAACAAACTGCGTATATCAACAATTTCTGGCGCACCCTGTATGATGAGGTTCAAAGAGCGAACCAGGTAATCCGGCGCGTACCAGGCATGCCTGTTGACGAAAGTATTAAAAAGCCTGTAGTGGCAGAAGCAAAATTCCTCAGGGCGCTCCATTACGCCGATCTCCTTAATTATTTTGGCGGGGTGCCGATCTACGACGAATCTGTGGATCTGAATGCCGATTTCAATAACCTAAAGAAGCCCAGGAACACACCTGAAGAGGTACGCGCCTTTATTGTCAAAGACCTTACGGAAGCCATAGCCGATCTGCCGGTATCATGGCCTCAGTCCGAATATGGACGCGCCACGAAAGGAGCGGCCTATTCGCTGCGGGGAAAGGTGTACCTTTATGCGAAAAACTGGGAAAATGCCATCGCTGATTTTGAGGAGGTGGTATACAACAAATCCAATCAGTACGGATACGCCCTTTACCCCAAATTTGCCGATATTTTCAAACTGGCCGGCCATAAGAGCAGTGAAATGATTTTCGCAGTACAGGCGCTGGGAGGCGTCGGATTAGACTACGGTTTCCCTTATGCCAGCTACATTGGTTTCCGCGGCTCATTTGGTGGGCAGAACTTTGGCCTGCCTACCGTTGATCTGGCCGATAGTTATGAAAACAAAGACGGTTCGGTGTTCAACTGGAACGATTTTATTCCCGGATTCAACGAAAACAAGGCAGTCAGGCAGAAAGCACTCATGGCCACTCACAGCAGCGGAACGCTAACCTCGGTGCCTGATACGGCTCTATTGGGACAAATCTACCGGGGACGCGACTCGCGCATGATGGCTACCCTGCTGACGCCCTATTCCTACCACCTGGGCTTTGTGGCCAATGTGGTTCGGCCACTGCAGTTCGTCGTAGCGGTAGGGGTGAATGAAAATTTCGGCCAATGCCGTAACAACTCCGGAAGGTACACGTATATGTGGCGCAAATTTATCCCGGAAGGCAACGAAAACGGCGCTATGAGTGTGCGTGAGCATACGCCGTTCAACTTCCCGGTTATCCGGTATGCCGATGTATTGCTGATGCTGTCGGAAGCTTACAATGAAGATAATCAACTGGAAAAAGCCATTACAGAGCTTAATAAAGTACGGGCCCGTGCAGGGATGCCCGGCCTCAACAGTGGATCTGCCTGGCTGGCGGTGGCAGGCAAAGCGCAGATGTTTGAGCGAATTGTACAGGAACGTACCTATGAATTGGCAGGAGAAGGGCACCAGTTCAGTGATTTTCGCCGGTGGGGTATTGCCAGGGAAAAACTGGATGGAAAGACAATCCGGGATATGTTCGGCGATATAATTCTTACCCGTAAATTCACAGACAGAGATTATCTCTGGCCCATTCCCCGTACCGAGATCGAAATGAATTCTGCTCTGACCCAGAACCCAGGCTGGGGTAATTAGTACAGGGGATACTCGCTTTTTCAGAATGTGGACTAGACCATCCTGACAACAGGATGGGTAGCTTCCTGTTGTCTTATTCCATCCTTTCCTAACACTCTTTCCGCTTATGAAAATCCTGATTTTCAGACTACTGACCTTTTTTTTGTTACTCCTGTTTGTAGAGGGTAGCGGAACAGCACAAACCTTTGCGCCATCGCCGGATGTGCTCAGTACAGCCCTTAACGCCAACCTGACCCGTTGGGCGCAAAGCGTGGACACCAATCCCGAATATACTACCTACAATGCCCTGGCCAATGTACGGGCAATGCACTACCTGGCCCTGGCAGCCTATCATGATCCGGGTAATACGGTCGCCGTCAACAGGCTGTTGGCTCATATAAGGAATGTAATTGCCGGGGGTAACGAGCCCACTTGCAGGGGGACTATCCTGGGATGGACCGACAACGCGCTGGCCCAAAGCCTGACGCTGGCCAAAAACACGCCTGCCGTCTGGGGGCAGCTGACCTCTGCCGAAACAAACAAATGCGATTGGCTGATGCGCGCCCTGACCGTGGCCGGCAATCATTTTCAGAATTATGACAATGAACCTGCCGTTTGCCTGATGAATGTATTCAAGTACGGAGGGAAACGAAATGCGCCCAACATTGTAGAAGGTTATGTAGATATTATGATTGCCGCCCATACGTATTGGGGAGGAGCGGCAGCTGTCAACCAGATATTGGCCGACTTCGACTACGATACTTACCTGGCCACATTTGCCGGCCTGGGCTTTACCAATATTGTCTTCGGTTGGACTTACGCCTATGGCAATACGACGCCCGGCCGCGCGCAGATGAAAGCGCTCATGGAAAACGGCGGATCTGACCTGGGCGGAGGCACGATCAACGGACAGGGAGCAAGACACCCGTTTACTTTTAAAAGCTATTATTCACCTGTTAGCAGGGTATCTTATGACCCTTTCCTCATATACCAGGCACTGGCCGAACGGATGTACCGCCATATTACTCATAACCGCTCGAACAGCGGGCAAGCTTACGTGCTGAATAACAGGATCTCGCCCATGACTGGGCTCAACGGGATGTGCAATGAATTCCAGGGCAGCGACGGGTCGGGAGAACGCAGTTCTGTGCGCTATACCTATGATGGCTGGGTCAACAGTATCCTGACCTATGCGACGCTGCGGGCTTTGAATCTCTGGGGCAACACACCGGCACACAAGGAGATCGACCGGCGTATAAAGGTAGGATCGATAGATCTTCTTTATAAATACAAGGCAGGCTATTACAGCCGCTCGAATGGTAACTTCAGTACCCAGACAGAACCTACCGGTATTACATTCGGCTATGTCTTTGTGAAGGATGTCTGGATCAACTACCTATGGGACAGAAAGGATATGGCAGTATTGGAGCTGATGGCCCCTACATTGACCGAGTCTTTTTCGAATGCGGCCCTTATGGGCAGTTTTGCTGACGGTCAGTTTACCGGTGAACAGGGGCTGATCTGGAATTACACCGGGGCCAGACAGGACGGCGTCGATGGCATCCTGCTAAACGATACCAAATTTATCAACCTCGATGCCAACAATGCAGGTGTATTAAGCTCGACGCTGACCAAGCCTGTTTCAATGGTTCGCTTCAAAGTTCGCAGCAGATCGGCGTCAGGCTCTCCGGCAGTCACGGTGACGGTGAATGGCCAGGAATTGAGAACATATTCAGGTTTCGGAGCCGACGAGACCGACGTTGTTGTCGTAGCGGGCACGCCAATGAGTACAGGCGATGTGCTCGCCATATCCAATACCGGCGACGTAGAGCTGATAGTCGATAATCTCGAGCTGGAACAGGAGCTGTCGACGCCTGTTCCGCCTACCGGATTCGCGCCGGTAAACATAACGACAGACGAAGTCCTGCTTGGTTGGACCGATCCCGCTACAAACGAAACCGGCTTCCAACTCGAACGGAGGAAGTTGCCCGATGGCGATTTTGAGGTAATTGAAGCCGCACTGCCTGCCAATACCACGCAATACTCCGACCAAAATGTAGAACCCGAATCGGTTTATGCATATCGTTTGTCAGTATTCAACCTGGCAGGGTTTTCGTCGGCGGTAACAGTCATTGTAGAAACCCCGCCGTTAGTGGCCCAGGACGAGGTGGAGCTCATACCGGTAGCCGATGCCTATGTACAAGCCGGATCGACAGCAGGTAGTAATTACGGTACCCGCACCTACCTGAATGTGAAATGGGCGGGCGCAAGTAACAATACGACCCGGGAAGCCTTTATGCGTTTCGATTTGACTAGTTTTTTAAAGCCAATCCGTAGGGCGTCCCTACGACTGTACGCCATTAGCGTTGAACCTTCGGGTTCCAATCCGCCCAATCCAATTACGGCGAAGCTCGATTTAATAGATCAGAATGACTGGGATGAGACTACCATCAGTTGGACCAGCAGCCGTTTATTTACATCTCCGACAACGTCTACCTTGTACAGCTGGGATCCGGTAGCCGGAAATAACGTTGCGGAGTTGAATACCGACTTACTGCAAGATAAAATCGGGGGATTACTGACTATGAAAATCAGCGTGCTGGAGAGTCTTCTGCTGACCTTGGGAAGCAGAGAAGGTCAGACCAGTCCGATCGATCAGCGGCCCAGGCTGACCATCTATACCGACCATATCAACGCCCCGACCAGTCTATTGTTGTCGGGCGGCAGCCGGCCCGTGCTTACCTGGCAGGATAATAGCGACAATGAAACAGGATTTACGATCCAGCGCCGGGTAGAAGACGGCATATTTACAGATCTGGGTACCGTAGGCGCAGGCGTCACTACCTTTGAAGATCAGGATGCGGAACCGGAGGTTTTGTATGCTTACCGGGTGTTTGCCGCCAACGCTCAGGGGAAATCGGCCTACACCAATGCCGTTGAGTTTTCCGGAGTACTTCCGGTCACGCTAATGAGTTTCGAAGTGAAAAAAGAAGGTCACCGGACAGCATTGCTTTCCTGGGCCACTACAAAAGAAACGAATTTTTCGCGCTTTGAAATCCAGAGAAGCCACAACCTGCAATCATGGCGGGTGCTGGCAACACAAGTGTCGAAAGGCCTCTCTGACAGCGGCGTAAACCGGTATTCATTCAGTGACAGCCTCCCTTTGCCGAACAAAAATTACTACCGCCTGAAAATGGTAGACATAGACGGCAGTATAGCTTTCAGTAAAATTGAAACCGCTATTTTTAACGGGGAAGCGCCGGCATCATACCTCTATCCCAGTCCTGTCTCGTCCGGGGCATTCTTTATAGGCGGACTGGCAGAAGACACCGTTTCGGGGATTGAGCTATTCAATGCTTCGGGGGTAAGGGTAGTATCTGCCGATTCCTATCGGACCGATACGGGCGTAGCGGTTGCCCATTTGCCCGCAGGAATTTATGTAGTGAAAATAAAAATGAAAGGTGAAGCTCCCGACAGGATAAGTAAAATCCTGATCGGGCGCTAAATGCCCATGCCGGGCCGCCACGACGATATGTTTATCAACGATAAGGGATGTAGAGGGGGTTAAAAATAGTCCCCGGAGGATTTATTTAAGGTTCATGAGCCGCAGGAATTCTTCTTTTTTTCGCCTTGAGATGTCGAGTGTATGGTTTCCGGTCAGTACGACGCTGCCTCCTTCACCTTTTATATACTTTATTACGTGGTTCAGGTTGATGAGGTGGGAGTGGTGTATGCGGGAGAAACCGGAAAGACCAAGCAGGGAGTCAAAATCCTTTAGTGGCTTGCTAATGACTTCTTTTTTACCATTCACAAAATAAATTTCAGTGTAAGATCCGTCGGCTTTAAGGAACACAATATCGTCGGCTTCATAAAACCTGATATCGTGAATCCCGGGCACTGCTATCCGTCTTATTCCCTGGTTTTGAAACTGCATGTTGTGGAGAATGGAAAGGTAGGCCATTTCATCCGGTTGATGGGTCAGCTTTTTCCGCAGCTTCTCAATGGCAGCAATCAGCTCCTCCGGGTCTATGGGTTTAAGAAGGTAGTCGAGGGCGCTGAACTTGATGGCTTTCAGGGCATGCCTGTCGTAAGCAGAAACAAAAATCACTTCGAACCGGATAGGTTTCAGGTTCGACAGAATTTCAAAGCCGCTCATTTCGGGCATATGTATATCCAGGAAAAGAAGCTGGGGCTGATAGCGTTTTACCGCGTCAATCCCTTCGGATGCTGTACCGCATATGGCAACAATATTGATGTCGGGAATGTATTTGGCTACCGCCATTGCGACGGCTTTCCTGCCATCTTCCTCATCGTCTATAATGATCGCGCTAATCAAGGGATAGTTCGTTATCTGTTACTCACGTTTTTTTTTACACGGCTATATCGGGATAATTCGACAATTCGATTGATACCCTGGTGCCGCATGGGGTTCCGTCGGCGCTACTAAGGTCCTCAAACCGGATAATCGGGGCTGAAGTATTGTGTGTAATCAGCCTGAGCCTTTCCTCCGTTATTTTAAGACCCATCGACGGCTGTTTTACTGTTCTCTGTTTTTTTAGCCGATCAGAATGTTCCCTGCCGACACCGTTGTCCTCTATTTTAAAAATCAGAGCATCTTCAGAATAGTCAACTGAAAGAAGGATGCTGCCCCGTTCCTCACCTTTTTTGTGATTAAGTCCATGCCATATTGCATTTTCAAGAAAAGGCTGCAGGATCATAGGTGGAATGTAGATTTCATCGGGGTCGAGCTGAGAGGAAACCATGCATTGATAGTCAATGGAGTTTTTAAACCGGAGCTGTTCCAGCTCAATGTAAGCTTTCATCAGGCGTAGCTCGCTGCTGAGCATCACCTCAGGGGTTTCGGAATTTTCGAGTATGAGTCGGATCATGATCGAAAGCTTCCCAAGATATGTGGAAGCGTCGCCGGTGTTCCCGGATAGGATCAGTTGGTTGATGGAGTTCATGCAGTTGAATATAAAATGCGGGTTTATCTGCGCCCTGAGCGCTTTCATTTCCAGCTCCCTCAACTCGCTCCTGAATTTTTCCCTGTTCAGTTCTTCATTCTTGAGGGCGATAGACTTTTGATTCCGGAGCCTCTGTTTATACACGTAATATACCAGGACCCCGGTAATCAGTGCAGCGATAAACGCGAAGAGATAAAGCTTCTGGGTTGCTTTCTGTCTCATCATTTCCTGCTGATGCAATTCCTTTTCTTTGGCCATGAGGGCGATCTGGTTGTCTTTTTCACTGGTTTCGTACCTGACCTGCAGCTCGTTCAGTTGTTTTTCTATGTCGCGCCCCATCAGGCTATCCTTAACACTGACGTAGCTGCGATGGTATTCCAGCGCCTTTTCGAAGTGGTTTCTCCCGGCGTAAACCTCCGACATATATTTGTATAATTCTTCCAGGACCGGCGTAGCACCTGCTTCTGCAGCGAGCTGCAGGCCTTCCGTCAGGTATCTCTCAGCGCTTCCAAACCTTTTCGTTTTAATATAGGTAGCACCTATGTTCAAAAGCGTCTGTGCAGTAGACATCGGGTTCCCGTTTTTTCTTCGGATCGGCAGCGCTTTGAAATATTCGGTAAGCGCTTCGGGGTACTTCTCCTGAAGCTGGAACATATACCCAAGGTCGTCATAGTCGTCCGCAGCGTGGTAGTCCTGGTCTAACGCAACCGAAATCGCCAGCGCCTGGCGATATAAGTCCTCTGCACGCGAATAGTCTTTAATTTCGGTAAATACGTCACCTAAATTGGATAATGCAGCCCCGACAGCATTTTGATCGTCAAGGTCCTCTAATATTTCCAAAGTCTTTTCATAAGTATTTCGTGCCTGATTCCATTGCTTTTGCTTTTTGTAGATAGACCCTATCCCTACAAGCGTGTGCGCAGCATATAAATGGTTTCCCTGGGTATAAAAGCCTTTGTATGCCTTCCGGTAAGCTTCAAGGCTTTTTATATAGTTCCCCGTAAACTGGTAAATAACCCCCAACTGGTAATTCCCTTCGGCAAAGTGAAAGGAAGATGTATCCGCACCCAGATGCTGCAGGTAAAAGCTGATGTTTTCCAGCGCTTCATTGTATTTCCCCCTGTGCCTGTTGACAACACCATAGTGCTTTGCTGCGAGGGCAGCTCCCTCTTCCTCCATACCGATCATCCTACCGGTTATTTTAAGACTGTCGGCGTAAAACAAGGCCGAGTCCAGGTTGTTCCTGGTGAGCGTTATGGCTTCGCAAACGGAATCCAGCTCCAGGATTTTCTCCCGTCCGAAAGGAGGAATGTGAAAAGGCGCTTCCCTGCCTGCTACTGTGTTCTGAGCCTCGGCAGGGCAGATGCAGGCAATACCGATGAGAGTAGTAAAGAGTAGGAATTTCAGCATAGCCTGGTAAAAGCATATGTTAAGAGGAATAAATATAAGGTATATCTCTATCAACTTATCCAGGAATTTTCACTTTTCCCATTGCCTCGCCAGTTATCCTGCATCTGCCGCCACTTATAAATTGCCTTCTTCCGGTTAAAGAATGGTGCTGTTCCCGGGCGCTTACCCCGGCTAAATTTGATCAGCAATGAATTTACAACGGCTTACCGCTATGAAACACCGATCTACATTAAAAAAAGCCCGAATCTTCACACTTGCGGCATTGACATGGCTCCTGGCAGATCCCGCTCCGGTACTTGCGGCGATTGGTCCTGATAAAGACGGCATCGTATACATCAAAGAAGGGGCGACCGGAAGCGGTCGGTCCTGGACCGACGCGGCCGGCGAGTTGGCCGACGCACTGAAAGCGGCAAAAACCGACACCGATATCAGGCAGATCTGGGTGGCACAGGGCACCTATCATCCACTCTACAGCCCTGCTGACAACAATTTCGGTAATCCGGCGACCCGGGACAATGCTTTTTTAATGGTCAATGGCGTATCGGTCTACGGCGGGTTTAAAGGGGATGAAACCGCTCTTTCGCAGCGCAACCTGGACAACCCGCAGTTTGCCAGCATACTAGACGGAGAAACAAAGGGTTCGAAATCGTATCATGTTGTAATAGCAGTCGGGGCGACCAGCAATCTCACCAAAATGGACGGATTCACGATCAAAAACGGCAACGCTAACGGGGTCGGTGAGCTGACTATAGGAGGGCAGCTGATTTACCGGTATAGCGGTGGCGGCGCATATCTCAGCCACAATTCGGTAGTAACATTTCAAAACGTTACGGTCACCGAAAATTATAGCAGCCAGGTAGGGGGCGGAGTTGCCAGTATCTCCAACGACGTAGCGATCATCCGCAATACGAGGATCTACGGCAATACAGTTTCGAGATTGGGCGGTGGGATCTATCATATCGGCACTCACAACAAAAGGATGACCCTTATCGACTCCTATATTTCAGGGAATTCGGCCGTCAGCACGACGCACCAAAGAGGCGGCGGGATTTATAGTACGACCCATCTTACGCTCAGGAATGTCGTCATATCAGGCAACAAGAGCGAAGAAGGTAGCGCGCTCTACTCGTTCGATGACACCCAGCCGGGTAAGAATAATATCACGATGGTCAACACTACGATTTCAGGAAATCACGCCTACGACGGAAGCCAGCCCCGGCCCGTAATCTATCATAACGGCACTATACCTCTCAACATAGACAATTCTGTCGTTTGGGGAAATTCGGGAGGCATCAATATTGCCGGTACCGGCAATGCAATTTATCGAAACAGCCTGGTACAGGGCACAACGACCAACGATGGAGCCGGGAACAAGGACGGAAGCTTGTATCCGCAATTCCTGGATGCACCGCATTTTAGTACGGCCCCCTTCTCCGGGGGAAGCTATGCGATACTTCCTGTCAGCCCACTGGCAAATGCCGGGAATGCAGCCCATTTTACCGCCAGCGGAGGCAACCCGGCGATAGACAAGGATATAGCCGGCAAAGCGAGGGTTTTTCAATACGGTTCCGGGGGAATCATCGACATCGGGGCCTTCGAATACCATACAGTAACGCCGGCGCCCCATGCCAACGGGATCTTGTACGTAAAGAAATTCTCAGCCGGCAACGGCAGTTCCTGGGCAAATGCGCTGGGAGAAGTAGCCGACGCGCTGAAAGCGGCCAAAACCAACTCCGCCATCAAACAGATCTGGGTAGCAGGAGGGATTTACAAGCCATTTTATAATCCGGACGATACCTATTTCGGCAACCTTACAGCGGGGAGAGACGCGGCTTTTGTTCTGATACCGGGTGTAGAAGTATACGGCGGCTTTGCAGGAACGGAAAGCAGCCTTAACCAGAGGAATCTTTCCAATACTGCCAACCGAAGCACATTGAGCGGCGATCTGCTCGGCAACGACGACAGCCTGGACGACAACCCGCAAAATGAGAATGTCTACCACGTCGTGATCAGGGCCGGAACTTCGTCAGCGGAAACCGTGCTCGATGGCTTTACAATAAGCGGAGGACTCTCCAACAGGCTGGAAACGCAGGCGGGTGTCTATGTAAACGGTGTCGATATCCGGCCTAATGCCGGCGGTGGAGTTATCCTGCGGGGCACCGGCTCATCACCTGTGAACTTCGCCAACCTCTGGATTCACTCCAACTACGCTGAAAAAGGGGGCGGTATCCATATCTACAATTCATCGCTTTCGCTGGAGCAGTCCGAGATCAGCTATAACAACGCCAGCCAGGGAGGCGGCGTTTATAAAGCGGGCGCTTTGGGAGAATCCTCGCTTACGGAGGTCCGGATTCATCATTGCGGCGCGAGCCAGGGCGGAGGAATTTACGCTTCAGGTCCTCTCAAACTGTATTTTTCCAACGGTCAGATCAATCAGAACGAAGCGCTCTCGAGTGGAGGAGGGGTGGTATCCACCAATCGGATGGAGTTCAATATCAGGAAGAGTATCTTTCAATCTAACATGGCGTCCGGAGCAGGCGGCGCTATTCACAATCACGACAGGGCCGTCCTCTATGCAAAAAATGTGGTATTTTCCGGGAATCGGGTTACCTCGGCCATCGGCTACGGGGCCGGGATCTCCAGCCTTCAGAATACTACAGCGCACCTGGCCAACGTACTCTTCAGCGGCAATCTCAGCTACAGGGGTTCTGCTGTCCGGGGGGATCTGACTTCTGTCACCACACTTGTCAATGTCACCATCTCCGGCAACCGGTCGACGGCTGCGGAGACAGGTGCCGTGATGGTCCAGGGCGGTTCCACACTGAAAATACACAATTCCATCGTGTGGAAAAATTCAGGCGGAGTGAGCCAGGCGGGGTCCAATACGATCGAATACAAGCATAGCCTGGTGCAGGGCGCCACCACAGACGACTCCGACGGAAACATCAGCGGCGGTACCAATCCCGGGTTTACAGATGCACCTGAATTTTCCACGGCTCCGTTTACCGTCGGAGACTACAGGCTCCTGAGCAGCACGCCGCTACTCGACAAGGGCAGTAACGCCCTTTACACCGATGCCGGCGGGGACCCTGAAAATGATCCGGACCTGGCAGGAAATCAGCGCGTATTTGACTACGCTAACGGCGGTGTTGTTGAAATGGGAGCATATGAAAGAAGCCTTCCCGATCTGCGTCCTTCCGTCAATATGCCCAGCAGATCCTTTACGGCGTCTTCACTCTCCAAAGCGCTGTCCGTCACCATATTCAATGAGACTCCCGCTGCGACCGGCCTCGGCACTGTTACAGTTAACGTCACCAGGCCTAACGATTATTTCACGCTTACCCTGGGCGAAGTTGAAGGCTGGAGCCTGGAAACCTTTCCTGCATATTGGAAGCTTACTTACTATGGAGCTTTTCCCTTGCCTCAAACCATCCCGCTTACTCTTTCGCTACCGGGAAACGATACGAAAGGCGGATTCACCTTCACTCCCGTCATACCGAACGGTACCGCGGGCGACACCAATAACTCCAACAACAAAACAGATATACTGTTGACTGTTAATTAAAGGACCAACAGACCAACAAAAGCTGCTGTCATTTTAACAATCTTAAATTACCAGGTTATGAACGTATCCATTATCCAATCGGCCCTGTTCGTTATCTTGCTTTTGATATCCGGAACGGCAACCGGCCAGGCCCGAAGAGCAGACTTTAGCCTTACATTATCTCCGAATCCCTCCAATTACCCGGGATTCCCCTACAGCGGTACCATAACTGCCCGGCTTACCTATCCCACGAACGCTGCGGAAGTCCCCGCCCATAAATTCTCCGTCATCGTGACCGCCGGAGGAGCAGTCGTCCTGAACCTCAGCAGTTACTCACCACCCGCCGGCTGGAAAATAGATACGGAGCGGTCCAACCAGGATGAAGTTCATATCTACAATGAAAATGCGCTCACCGAAATCGAAGGTGCGCTGGATTTTGTAATTCCGACGGTTTCCGCCGGAGCCGGTCTCACCGTTTTTGGCGGCGATATCGGGGCGCGTGACCCGGCCACGTGGTATGACGACAATACGGCCAACAACCTGCCTACTGCGTTCGTATTTGTAGCGAACGATCCGCTCCCGGTTGAGCTTTCGGACTTTACGGTTACGTCTGAAAACAGGGCAGCAAACTTGTCCTGGACTACCACCTCCGAATCCAACAGCAGCCATTTTGAAGTACAGCACAGCTTCGATGCGAAATCCTGGCGGGAGATCGGCCGGGTAAAATCAAAGGGAACGGGCAGTTCGCTGCAGCGCTACGGGTTTATTCATGATACTCCTTCCGGCGGGATCAACTATTATCGCCTGAGAATGGTAGACCTGGACGGTTCATCCGGGCTCGGCACTATAAAAAGCCTGGAATTTCCCATCCAGACAAACACAGAAGTATTTCCTAACCCTGCGGGAGATATATTCAGCATCCGGTCGGATAACTGGGAACAGGTAACAGGCGTTGAGCTTTACAACGGCATCGGCGTTGCGGCGTACCGTTCGGGTATCAGGCCCGAAAAAGAAATAAAGACAGCTAACCTCGTACCCGGTATGTATATCCTGAAAATTACCAGGGCAAACGATAAAAGTGAAACGCACAGGATCGTTATCGGCAAATAAAATCTACATATATCCACTCCATTACATTTGGTTTAATTTTATACTGAGACCACTGCCGTCCAAAACGTTTTTGACGGAAGCGAAAGTGTGGTGCTTAGCCTTTG
>CAZLTN010000024.1:0-61500 GCA_964562455.1 uncultured Cytophagales bacterium | reverse complement strand
ACGATAAGGAATTCCTGGAAGCCGTCGGCTTATAGCCTGTTACCCGCAGTTTTTTCATGAATCACTGGATTGCCGCTGCCAGACCCAGGACTTTACCCCTGGCGCTGGCCAGCATTATTATGGGAGGTTTTCTGGCTGCTACCAAAGAAAGTTTCAGTTGGTCTGTCTGCCTGCTGAGCGTGTTGACGACGGTACTGCTTCAGGTGCTTTCCAACTTCGCCAACGACTACGGGGACGCTGTGAACGGCAAGGACACCGATCTGCGGCAGGGGCCCGCCCGGGCTGTCCAGAAAGGAGTAATCTCGGCAAAGGGGATGCGGAGCGCGATTATTATTTTTTCTGTTCTTTCGCTGGTTTCGGGTATTTCATTGCTTGCTATCGCGTTAAAAAATGCGCAGCCAGGCGCTTTTTGGGGTTTCCTGGCACTGGGTTTGCTTTGTATACTGGCAGCCATTACCTACACGGCCGGTAAGAAACCTTACGGGTACATAGGGTTAGGCGACCTTTCCGTATTTGTTTTTTTCGGCTGGGTCGGCGTACTGGGAAGTAATTATCTCCATACGCTGCAGTGGGACTGGGAACAGATGCTGCCGGCTACTGCCTGCGGACTGTTTGCGGTGGCTGTGCTTAACATCAACAATATCCGCGATATAGAATCGGACCGGGCTACCGGTAAAAACTCCATTCCGGTACGGATCGGCCGGCAAAATGCGGTAAGATACCATTGGGTTATTCTTGTCGCAGGAATGCTCAGTGCACTGGTATATGCGCTACGGACGGCCGGATCGGTGTGGGACTACCTGTTTTTGCTGAGTTTTCTGCCTATTATTGCCAACGGACTGGCTGTCAGCCGTAAACATTCCCCGGGAGAGCTGGATCCTTACCTGAAGCAGATGGCGCTTTCGACGCTTCTGTTTGTTGTCCTTTTCGGGGCAGGTGCCTGGTTTTCCGTTCACTAACTTACCCAAAATGTCCCAGTCTTCTTTATACGATGCAGCCCCTTCTCCGTGCTTTATCATGGAGGAATCTCTCCTGAGAAAAAACCTGGAACTGATCAGTTCGGTCCGGGATCTTTCCGGTGGCCAGGTTATACTGGCGTTAAAGGGCTTTTCCATGTTCAGCGCTTTCCCGGTAGTCAGAGAATACCTTAACGGCGCGACGGCCAGCTCTCTCAACGAAATACGTCTCATCAACGATTACCTGGGCTGTAAGGCTCACACCTATATACCGGCCTACCTGCCGCATGAATTCCGGGAGGTAATGGAAAGGAGCAGTCATATTACTTTTAATTCCCTGAGCCAATGGGAGAGGTTCAGAGACGAGGTATTTCTTTACAACGAGCAGCATCCTGCTGAAAAAATATCTTGCGGATTGCGGGTGAATCCGCAATATTCCGAAGTGGAAGTGGATATGTATAATCCATGTGTGCCGGGTTCCCGCCTGGGCGTTACGAGAGACCAGATAGGTGATGTATTGCCGGAAGGAATAGAGGGTATTCATTTCCATACGCTCTGCGAGAACGATTCGTCGACTCTTAAACGCACTTTAGAAGCACTCGGGAATCGCTTCGGCGATTTACTGTACCAGGCCAAATGGCTGAATATGGGCGGCGGACACCTGATGACACGGGAAGGCTACGACACTGCCCTGCTGGTTGACCTGATAAAGGGAGTAAAGGAAAAATACAACCTGCACGTGATTCTTGAACCGGGATCTGCGATTGCCTGGCGGACAGGAGTGCTGGTTACGACTGTTTTGGATGTACTCGACAGCCAGGGAATAAACGTAGCTATCCTCGACACCTCATTTGCGGCACATATGCCCGACACACTCGAGATGCCCTATAAACCTTATATTCGGGGGGCTTATCATGAGCCGGTCGAAGGACTGCCGACGTATCGCCTCGGCGGTATGACCTGCCTGGCGGGGGATTTCATGGGGGACTATTCTTTTGACGAGCCTCTAAGGGTAGGGGACAGGCTGATTTTTGAAGATATGATCCATTATACCATGGTAAAGACCACGACATTTAATGGCGTGAACCTGCCTTCTATCGGGATCCTCCAGAACGACGGAAGCTTCCGTTTGGTTAAATCCTTCGGCTACGAAAGCTTCAAAGACAGGCTTTCGTAGGGGGAGAGAGCTAGTTGAAAGTTGAAAGTTGAAAGTTGAAAATGGGGAGTGGAAAACTCTCAACTCTCAACTCTCAACTCTCAACTCTCAACTCTCAACTTTCAACTTTCAACTCACTTCACCTCCCCCGATATAACCCCGAGGTACCTGCCCATCCAGTAAGGAAGCAGCCATATGTCGCCTGCGCTGTGCTCGCCGCTACCGTTACTGTGCTTGCGGTCGAGTGTAAACATATTGGCATTGTGCCTTTGCACCTGTCTTTCATCAGGAGGAAGTACCTCTTTCGTAGTCTGTTTGCGGAAATTGAGTTCGACCTGGTCGATATCTTTCCGGTGGCTGTTCTCTATACCCCAGTTAATAAGGTCGAGCGGGTGCTCCTGAAGGTACCATACGGCTTCTTTGAGATCAAAATCATTTGTGCCGGTCAGGGCTGTGAATATATTCCAAAGGCCTTCTTTTTCAGGACGTTCTGCTTCCCAATGATCGATGATCGCCTTTTTATAATGTGTTTTCAGCGTATCGTTAAATGCATAACGGTACAGGCCCCAGTAACCCAGGAAATACATTTCGTCATCCGAGTGGTTCCAGCCATCCGACAGCAGTTTGCTGAGTGCATCGGCGTCGGCTGTCTTGCCGATCGTTTCTATCGGCCTCATCAGGTTTTCGAAATAGCCGTTCTTATGCATCAGTTCAAAAGCTTTCGCCTTGTATTTTTCCTTTTTTGTGAAATGGTAGGCCGTCTGCAGCATGGCAACGATATTGGAAGAGTTCAGCTTGCGGTCACCAACCGACACCGGGAATGAATTGACGTAATCCGGGTGCCACTTTCCCCATTGGGTAGGTTTGCCGTCATAGTCGATCAGGTACATGTTGTTGCGGACGATATGATCCATCAGCGTATCGATAAGCGTAATCGAACGGTTCCTGATATCAGCGTCGTCGATCAGCTCGGCAAGTACGCCAAATACAAAAATATGTCCTATGGCTTCGTCGCTGCTGGTAGTCGATTTCCAGTCCCAGTCGGGATGAGCACTACGCTGCCATCTGTCGGAGTCTGCAAGCTCTTTCATGTGCCCTGTACGCTCGAACGAGCGCGCCGGGAAACCTGCTACGGGGTTGATACCGTATAGCCTTTCCATAGCATCCAGCGATTCGCGGCAGTTTTCCAGCGCTTCCGGATCGCGGGTTACCGAGTAGCGGAAAGCTTCTCCTCCGAGATACATGGAAGTCCACAGGCCATCATTATCGGAGTCTTCCAGATAACCGGTATTTACATTTCCCTTCGTCATGCCGCTAAGCGACGAGTTAAAGCCGTTGCGGATATGCCGCGACCGTACCTGCCTGTCAAAAAAGGCCGCTTTTTCCTGTAACGTCCATTGACGGAAAATGAGATGTGTTATTCCTTTGGGCGTCAGGAGGAGCACAGAGTTCTCCGGCCCTTGTGAAACAGACCTCACATTATTGTCAAGAATCCATCTTTCGCCATTGTAGTAGTCGAATTTACCGTCCTTCCTTAATGCAAATGCGCCGCGGGTAGTCCCGAACCAGGTTTTGTCGCCTATCTGGGTCACAGAATTGATTTCTGTCCAGGGAAGCCTTTTGTTGACGGCTCCGTCCTGCTCACCGGTACTGATGTTATAGGCAATATAGCCGTCTGAAGTACCTATTATTACCTGGTTCTTCGCAGCAGCGACATCAAAAGAAGTAAAATTGCTCCCTTTGAAGACCTGGTTGAGCGACTTGGAAGAAGGCGAAAAGACGCTCAGCGTGCTCTTCCCCAGGATCCAGAAAGCATTGGCATTTTCCTGGTAGCGGATACCGATCACTTCGTCGGATTTGAGATTGCCTTTCCACAGGATCTGCGAGTCTTTTACGAAATGCAGTGATTTGCCGTCGGAGACCATAAACTGGAAATCCTTTCCACCGTCGAAAAGGGAGGCATTTTTCAGCCCGTGCTCGGAATAGAGCTTACCGGCCCAGGCATTGCTGAATACGACTTTGTCGGAAAGATATACCAGTTGATCTTCGTGTTGGAGTACACTTTTAATGGCCTTATCTTTCAGAAACCGGTAACTATTGTCGGCGATAAGGTCTCCGGGGAACAGGAATTTCCCGTCGTTGGGATGGAGCACACCCGAGCCGGCCACTACCTGTATTTTCCCGTTGCGGTCTGCGGCTGCGGCAACGAGGCCCTTACCGGCCTGCGTCCACTCATATTTAATAGCATACTCCTGTTCAAAAGGCTTGTCGTAATGAACCGGTTGCTGGGCCTGCGCCCTGGCTGCCGGCAGAAGGGGTATCAGCCATAAAACGGATAATAGGATTTTCTTCATCAGGATAAAAAGAGTACTAAGTTTTGATTATTGGATATTTGTAATTTTCCCCGGATCTACCACAACGTACCTGATAGATTTCTGATCTTTCTGCCGGTGAAACGAGTAGGAAATGTGGATGAACCCGTCATTGCCTGATATCATGGAAGGATACGAATAGCCGCCTTCGTCTTTCTGACGGTCTTCCAGCCTGACTTTCCATTTCCATGTCGCGCCTTCGTCGTCCGACAGATACAGGCTCAGCTTATAGCGCCCGTCCAGGATGTCGTTGCCTAAAAAGGCCCATTTCCCGTCCTGCAGTTTAAGCACCTCCACGCTGGCGGTATTTGGAATATCGGTTTTCACGGATGGTGTCCAGCTTCTTCCCAGGTCGGCAGATTCGCTGATCTGCACCATGGTAGGGCCGTCGCCGCTGTCGCGCATATAGGCAACAATAGTCCCGTTTTTCTTCTGAATGAGAGCCGGCTGGATCGGACCGCGGCCGACGAGCGGAAGCCCCGGAGCCCAGGTTTGCCCGAAATCGTCTGAAATCGCCATCAGCGAGAAGTTAAAGCCGTCTGAATATAGCGGAAGAATAATGCGGCCATCCGGGAAAATCAGCGGCTTGATTCGGGTCATCCAGCCCGTAGTCCTCTTTTTGGGATCTTTCGCCGCCTCGGTTATCATTTTATCGTATGCAGGGGCGTAAGCTGCCCACCCATGATGGAGCCGGGGCATTTCTCCTAGCTTTTTCTTTACTTCATCTTCAAATTCCTTTCCTGGATTGAGGAGAATGTTATCCTGCCAGTCCCACCTGGGAGCACCGGGCTTCAAAAAATCCGATGAGGTACGGAATCTCAATACCGAGTTTTCCCATTCATTTGCCTGGACAGCTATCCATACAAGAAAGAGCTTTCCTTTCTGGTTCAGGAAGAGCACAGGGTTACAATCAGGAAGGTTGGGAGTATCGGCCATCAGGAAGGGGGTACTCCACTGGTTTTTACCCTTTTCCAGCCTGGCGCCCATTATGACCACATCGTTTGCATGTCTTTCACCGCTTCCCTGGAACCAGGCAGCCAGTATGTCGCCGTTGGAGAGCCTGACGATACTGCTTCCATGAGTGTGCTGCGGCTGAGGGGGGAAAATCAGGGATTCTTTTATTATAAAGTTTTTATCCTGGGCATTTGCATTAATGACAAGGGTAAGCAGCAGCGTGATGGATAATGACAGAAAGTTCCGTTTTAGCATACTTGGTAAAAAGAGTTACAGATGGCCGCAAAAGTGCTATAAGCATTACGCCGGGAACCGGTCTCCGGACTATCCGCAGGTTACGGAAAAAGTACGGTTTCATATCCAAAATGTTAAATATTGACGGTTTGCGCGAAAAGAGGATTATTTTACGCAAAATACGACGACTAGAATAAATAAGGCTCGTAAATTTATATCCGAAATTTAAATCGTACAAAAATGTTTTTAGTAGTGTCTCTGTAAGTCTTGCCTCAAGGAAACTGGTGAAAATAAATACCCGGATTTTATCGGGTTGGCGACATAGAGATACAAAGCAGATGCGGAAGTGTTTGAGGTGTTTAAAGTTAGAAAATCCAACTCCTTAATGAAACATATATGAACGAAGTAATTCTACAACAAGTGATAGAGGGCGACAGGGCGGCTTTTACTGTTTTGTTCGACCATTACAAGGGGCCTGCTATGCGTTTTTGCTATACAATAGTAAAAGACGAAGCGGAGGCGGAGAACATGCTTCAGGATGTATTTATCAAAATTTGGGAACGGAGACACCAGATTAAACCTGAGCTTAACTTTAATTCCTACTTATATACCTGCCTGAGAAATGTTTCTTTCGATTTCCTGAAAAAAATGGAAAAGGAGCAGGTGCTGCGCCAGAAATATTTCGAACGGATCGAGCAGATCGCGCAGGACGAAAGCCAGGAATACGAAGCCCGTATGACTCAACTGGAATGTGCTGTGGACAATCTGTCTACAAAAAGAAAGCAGATCCTGAAAATGAGCCTGGAGGAAAATAAATCTTACCAGGAAATAGCAGCTTCTCTGAAAATATCGAAAAATACTGTAAAGAACCAACTGGTGAAGGCACGCCAGTTCTTAAAACATCAATTGGAAGCCAAGTACTCTATCGGGTGATGCACGCATAAGGTAGTTAATTTATTTAACCGGCCTGGATACAACAAAACGGCTCTTTGGACATAATGTCTTTTGAGCCGTTTTTGTTGCTTATGCGGTCTGCTCAGCTTTTCCTGGCTTTGGCCAGCACATCTGACAGCCTGACGGCCTTACCTCCCTGGCGCTTGCTTTCGTCTGCAGCTTCCATAAATGTGAAGATCTCGATGGTTTCTTCCGGAGTAACCGGGATCTTGCCTGTTTCGAAATATTCGATGATATCCTCCAGCAAAGGGTCATAGCCGCCGTACGGACCCATTGTGCGGTTGCCTTCCGTTGTATAGACCGTACCCCCATAGTTGTGCTTACCTGTACGCGTACCGCGGAAAGTACCTACACGCCCGTCTTCCCATACGCCAACCACGATGTCGGTGCCGTCGGTATGTATCCTGGTTACTTCTTTACAACCGGTGCCCATTACGGTAAATAATGTTTCGACACCATGTATTCCATACCAGAAAAGGTCGGGGTGCGTCTTTTCAAGACTGGCCGGACTGTAGGCATCTGCACCTACTACCTTGCTTTTATCCAATCCTTCAATACCTTTTATATAGCGAAGCGAAGAGGCGGAAAACAGGGGTACTTTGTATTTTTTTGACGCCTCGAAGATGGCCAGGGTATCTTTAAGACTGGCTGCTATCGGCTTATCGATAAAAACCCGTTTCCCTGCTTTGAGAACGGGCAGGACCTGTTCCAGGTGCAGTCGTCCGTCATTGGTTTCCAGCAGTACTACATCGACCTGTTTCAGCAGATCGGCTATAGAGTCCGCTATTTTGACATTCATCTTCTTTACTTCTTCGATATAGCCCGGGATGCGGCTGGAGCTGCTTTCAATGTCTTTGCTGCCATAGGGATAGGCGGCCACGATCTTATATCCTTTATATTTGGGGGAAGGCTCGGAGGCGTTCAGTAGCTTGGTAAACGCGATGCTGTGAGAGGTATCGAGTCCGATGATGCCCACCCTCTTTCCGGTTTCCTTGATAGCGGAAAAAGCTTCCGAGGGGTCGAGCAGGGCCATGCCCAGGGTTCCGGCGATAGCTCCGGAAAGAAATTTGCGGCGATTTAGGTTTAAATCCATGTTTTTTATTTTTTATAGATCGTCTTTCCGACGTTTTGATTATTATATCACATAAAAGGCCTCCGGATACTGGTACCGGCTAAATTATCGACAGCATTTACCTGATCAGATCCCGCAGTGCGCGTCATTTTCAGCCGGTCCTTTCAATTCCTGTAGTATTCATGATTTTCGAGGGTTATGATATCGATGGGCATAAAGTGCTCTTTCGGTACCTCCTGTCCGAGCACCAGATGCTGATAAAGCGACATGGCTGCCCGGTACCCCTGGTCTTCGGCCTGATGACAGATCAGGAAGTCGATTGTACCGTTTTTCAGGTACCTGATATTTTCGGGAGTGTAGTCATACCCGATCACCGATACGTGGCGTCGCTGGCTGTTGTACAGGAAAGATGCCACGGTCGACACCTGCGAATTGGTGACGAATATGGCTTCGATTTCAGCATGGAACATGAATACGTACGTAAGGTACCTGGCTACGGATTCGTATTCGGTGTCGCGTATGTCGATACGTGTGATCTCGCTGGGAAGGCTGTTTTCCCTGAAGTATTTCCTGAAGCCGTTTTCGATCTGGAGGTAATTAAAGCTGTCCGATTCGGTGGCGATATTTACCACCAGCAATTTGCGGCTGTTTTTAAGCAGGCGCGAGAGAAGGTTAGCCGCGACATAGCCGCTCTGAAAATAAGGCGGACCTATATAAGACAGATTGTTCTGGTCGGGAATATTGGAATCGAGGAAAACGAAAGGGATTCCCTTTTTCTGGCACAGGTCGAGTACGTGTTTGCTTTCCTCAACAAACGACGGAGCCAGTATGATGCCGTCATAGTCAGATTCCATTACTTCCTTTGCAACGGAGCTGAAGCTGGCCCTGTTGCTGGGGTTGAAAAGCATCGGGTCGATCCGGACGCCGAACTGCCTGGTCTCTTTCTCGGCACGTTTCAGGCCGTTGAGCGGCGCCAGCCAGAATTCGGATTCTTCGGTTACCTGCGGAATGATGGCAGCCAGGCGGGTAACCTTACCCAAAGCCAGCCTGCTCGCCATGAGATTGGGAAGGTAGTCGAGCTCCTCGATAATTTTATTGATCCTGGCTTTTGTTTTTTCCGAAACCCCCGACCTGTTATGAATTACCCGGTCGACCGTCGCAATCGATACGTTGGCCCTCTTGGCAATTTCCTTTACACCTGAAAGGCTTTTTTGCTGGCTGTCTGGTTTCGAAACTTCTTTCACAAGACGGGCTTACGGTTTGGACACTAGTACTGATTATCTTTCCGGCGGTACGGCATAGCCGCCGGTCCGGCCTGCTCCCTGGAATGCTCTTTAATGTTAAGATGCCAAAGGTCTGTCAAAACTACTCACCATTTATTAATTGTTTGGGAGCCTGGGGCCACACCGACTCGATGATCCGGGCAAAGGCGATTACGAGCACGCATCCTATCAGGTTGAGCCACAGGAATGCGGTCAGGTCCTTCATATAGCTGATTACGACGAAGATCTCGCCTATAAGCGCACCGAGGAAAACAGCCCGGGCGCCTATTTTTTTGAAATAGAAAGCGACGAGGAAAATGCCCAGTATGACACCGTAGAACAGCGACCCGAGTACATTTACCGCTTCGATCATGCTTCCGAAGCGGGAAGCGTACTGTGCTACGATCATACAAAAAATACCCCAGAACAATGTAGCGCACCTGCTCGCGATCACGTAGTGCCGCTCAGGCTTGTCTTTGGCAAACATTCGCTTGTAGAAGTCCACGACGGTAGTCGACGCCAGCGACTGGTAAGCAGAGGCGACCGATCCCATACAAGCCAGCAATATCACGGCAATGAGAAGCCCTACAAGCCCGGCCGGAAGATAATCGGTAATGAACCTGAGGAAAATATAATTGACGTCGTTGGCGGCGGTGCCCGTCGCCTCGGTCAGCAGGTTCCCGGCTTCTTTGCGGAGCTGCTGCAGTTCCTTTTCAGAGGCGGAGAGCACTTGCCGCGATGCGTCGATAGCAGCCTCGTCCTTAGCATCAAGAGCTTCGTTGAATTTCATCACTTCCGCTCTCTTGGCAAGCTGCATCTGCTCATGCTTTTGTTCGAGTGCATGGTAGGCGGCGGAAAACTCCGTGCCCTGTATTTTTTGTACCGGAAGGCGGTCGAAATGCAGCGGTGGGGTTACAAACTGATAGAAGGCAAATACCAGGGCGCCTACCAGGAGGATGAGAAACTGCATCGGTATTTTCAGCAGTCCGTTCATAGCCAGCCCCAGGCGGCTTTGCCCCACGGTGCTGCCGGTAAGGTAACGCCCGACCTGCGATTGGTCGGTTCCGAAGTAGGAAAGCTGGAGAAAGAAGCCGCCGATGAGCCCCGACCATACATTGTAGCGGTTGTTCAGATCGAAAGTAAAGTCAATCACGTTGGTTTTTCCCATTTTGCCGGCCACGTGCAGGGCATCGGTAAAGGAAACCTCCGAGGGCAGCATTCTGACCACCATGTACCCTGCCGCCGCCATACCGAGGGTAACTATCCCCATTTGCAGCAAGTGGGTATAAGACAAGGCCCGCGCGCCGCCTATAACGGTGTACAGCAGCACGGCCGAACCGGAGAGGATATTGGTATGCAATATGTCCCAACCCAGGATAGATGACAGGATGAGTGCCGGAGCATAGATCGAAAGACCGGTCGACAACGCCCGCTGCAGAAGAAAAAGAAAAGAGGTAAGGCTCCTGGTCCTGAGATCGAACCTTTTCTCAAGGAATTCGTATGCAGTTACCAGGTTGAGGTTGTGGAATTTCGGGACGAAAGTGATGCAGAGCACTACCATCGCGAGCGGAAGCCCGAAATAGAACTGTACGAAGCGCATTCCGTCGGTATAGGCCTGGCCGGGCGCCGACAGAAAGGTGATCGCACTGGCCTGCGTGGCCATTACCGAGAGCGTAATATGATACCAGGGAAGCGACCTGTCGGCCAGTAGGTAGGAAGATATCGTCGTGTCACGCTTGCTCTGATAGATACCGTAGCCGACGATGATAACAAGGGTCAGGAGCAGGACAATCCAATCTAGCCAGTTCATTCAAACGTTACGGTAAACCAGTAAAACAAAGCGATTAAAAGAATAAGCACAGCAATGACCAGTATATATAGCTGGCGCCAATTACTTACAAATGGAGGTAAACCGTCTTCGGGCTTCGTCATACGGGCGGTTTTTGGATGATACTGACCTGATGTTAACAACACAAAGTAAATGTATTTCCGTAGTTTTCCTACTTTTGCAGCTTATATTGACTTACGAGATTTGTAAAATACATATGATAATAGTAACAGGAGCAGCCGGTTTTATAGGAAGTTGCCTGATAGCCAGGTTAAACGAAGAGGGATACAGGCATATCGTGGCAGTCGACGATTTTTCGAAAGAAGAAAAACTCCGGAACCTGGAGGGGAAGTCGGTAAAGGAAAGAGTGGAGAGGGATGACTTTTTCTCGTGGCTCGATAACAACCACAAGGAAGTAGAGTTTATTTTCCATATCGGCGCCCGTACCGATACGACCGAATTTGACCGGTCTGTCTTCGACAGGCTCAATGTCAGCTATTCGAAAGAGGTATGGAAACGTTGCGTAGCCTACCAGATACCGCTGGTATACGCCTCATCTGCCGCTACTTATGGATTGGGAGAGCTCGGGTATGCAGACGATGAATCCCTGATCCCGGATTTGCACCCGCTGAACCCTTATGGAGACTCCAAGAATGAGTTTGATATATGGGCGCTGGGGCAGGAGGAGAAGCCTTTTTTCTGGGCAGGACTGAAATTCTTTAATGTCTATGGTCCCAACGAGTACCACAAAGGAAGGATGGCATCCGTGATTTTTCATGCTTTCAACCAGATCAGGGCTACGGGCGGCATGAAGCTGTTCCGTTCACACCGGCCCGATTTTAAGGATGGCGAGCAAAAACGTGATTTTGTATATGTTAAAGACGTTGCGGACGTGTGCCTGTTTCTCATGCATGAGCGTAAGCCGTCGGGAATCTATAACCTTGGCAGCGGTACCGCCAGGACTTTTCTCGACCTTGTAAACAATACTTTCAGCGCGATGGGCGTCGAACCCCGGATCGAGTTTGTCGATACACCGGCCGACATCCGGGACAAGTACCAGTACTTCACGGAGGCGGCAATGGAAAAGCTCAGGGCAGCAGGCTATACAAAGCCGTTTACATCCCTGGAAGACGGGGTGCATGATTATGTGACCGGCTATCTCAAAGATTCGGAAACCTGGTAGTCTGAATCAAATTATTTGCTATTTTTGAAACAAATCAAACTCAAACAGTTTTGGTTTTGTTCTACCTGTGTCAGAGCAGGAGTTTTAATTTTTTCTGAAGCGTTTAGTAAACAGCGCACTAACAATATTTATGGGAAAGGAAGTAGAATTGCTGGAAGAAATTACCAGTTCGGAATATAAATACGGTTTTGTGACGGACATAGAGGCGGACGAAGCGCCTCCGGGTCTTGATGAAAATATTATCCGCTTTATTTCGGCCAAGAAAAACGAACCGGAGTGGATGCTGGAGTGGCGCCTGAAGGCGTTCCGCCTCTGGAAGGAAATGACCGAGCCGAAATGGCCCAATGTGCATTATCCGCCCATCGATTTCCAGGCGATCAAATATTACTCTGCGCCGAAAAAGAAAAAGACTGTCAAAAGCCTTGACGATATCGATCCCGAGCTCAGGAATACTTTTGAGCGACTGGGTATTTCATTGAGCGAGCAGAAAAGGATTGCAGGAGTGGAAGAAGCCGGGGAAGGTGGCGAAAGCGCGGTTACCTCTCCGAAGGTAGCAGTGGACGCGGTGATGGATTCCGAATCGGTAATCACTACGTTTAAAAAGGAACTTAATGAAAAAGGGATCATTTTCTGTTCGATAACAGAGGCGATCAAAGAGCACCCCGAATTGGTAAAAAAATACCTCGGTTCGGTAGTTCCGCCTAAAGACAATTTCTATGCTGCGCTTAATTCCGCTGTTTTTTCCGACGGATCTTTCGTCTATATCCCGGAAGGAGTAAGGTGCCCGATGGAGCTGTCTACGTACTTCCGGATCAATGCCGCCGGTACGGGGCAGTTTGAACGCACGCTCATTATCGGCGATGCCGGGAGTTATGTAAGCTATCTTGAAGGCTGTACTGCCCCGATGCGCGACGAAAACCAGCTCCATGCGGCGGTGGTAGAGATTTTTGCTCATGAACGCGCGGAGGTAAAATATTCGACCGTGCAGAACTGGTACCCCGGCGACAAGGAGGGGAAAGGCGGGATTTATAATTTCGTTACCAAAAGAGGGATTTGCGACGGTGCATCTGCCAAGATCTCCTGGACGCAGGTAGAAACGGGTTCTGCAATTACCTGGAAATACCCCTCCGTAATATTGAAGGGAGATAATTCGATAGGTGAATTTTATTCGGTGGCCGTAACCAATAACATGCAGCAGGCCGATACCGGGACGAAGATGATCCACGTGGGCAAGAATACCAGGAGCCGTATCGTTTCCAAGGGGATATCCGCCGGCCGGAGTCAGAATTCATACCGCGGCCTGGTCGATATTATGCGCCGGGCTGAAAATGCCAGGAATTTTTCCCAGTGCGATTCTCTTTTGCTGGGGGATAAATGCGGCGCCCATACTTTTCCTTATCTTGAGGTAGCCAATACGAGCGCTACTGTAGAGCACGAAGCGACTACTTCCAAGATCGGTGAGGATATTCTTTTTTACTGTAACCAGCGCGGGATACCTACCGAGCAGGCTGTCGCCCTGATTATCAACGGGTATGCAAAAGAGGTTTTGAACCAACTTCCGATGGAATTCGCCGTCGAAGCGCAGAAGCTGCTGGAAATCAGCTTGGAAGGAAGCGTAGGGTAGTTTTTCTGCGTTAATTTACCACAGAGACACAAAGAGCACAAAGACTGTACAGCATGATCTCTGTGTTTCTCTGTGTCCCTGTGGTAAAAAATACCTATAGGGATTATTCTCCTCTCAAAAAAATTGACATAAGCCTGAGCCAGTACAATAAACCTTTACCCGGGACGGTTGTCTTATAACTAGATTCCGACGTTAAAACGTATCACTAACCAAACGGCTAATTCAATGAGAATACTTGCAGCAGTCTTTTTTTTCCTGGCGGCTTCCATTACTACTTTCGGACAAAACAGCGTAACAGTAGATACTGTTTTCAATAAGTATTATGAAGCTACCGGTGGGAAAAGCAAATGGGACCAGGTCAAAACATACAGCTTTAAACGCAAGTATGCGTCCACCAATGTGGCAAGCTATGATGCAGAAATAAGCGGGTCTTTAGCGGATGCAGCGCTTTACAAGAACGAAATCATAAAAGGAAGGGGCTTTATATACGGGATAAAAGGAAATGATGCATGGAGGAAGGTACCCCTGGGGAGCTCGGATAAAGTGACGAAATACCAGGTAAGCAACCTGAGTACCGACGCACAGGCAAATATGAAGCTCGAGCTTTATGATTTTCTTGCCCCATTTCACGATTATAAGAAAAGAGGGTTTATCGCCACGCTTATAGGCCCGGACAAATACAACGGGAAAGCGGTTCAGAAAGTAGAACTTCAGAGCAGGGAGGGGCGCTATACGTTACTTTTCGACGATGCGACGGGGCTGCTGCTTCAATCCAGGCTGCTGGCGGGGGGAGAAGAGATCATCAGCGATTACAGCAACTATGTAAAATCCGATTTTGGGATCCTTTATCCTTCGAAAATAGAGCAAAAGGAGGTCAAGCGTAAGGCAAGCTACTCTATTTCGTCTCAACTGACGGTAAACGGTGCGATAGATCCCGATCTTTTCAAGCGATAAATACACACTTTTACGACAGGGTGGCCGATCGTCGCCCTGTTTTTTTATAGTTTGTGCGCAGAGCACAGAAACCTTCAATTCAGCCGGTCTTTTTGAAAAGAATAGTATCCATACTTCTTATTTTACTACTGACGCTGCTGCTCCTTGCAGGAGTTGTGTTGTTTGTATTGATGACGCCGTCGGGACAGCAGTTTATGACCTCACAGGTGAACAGGTACCTGAAGAAGAAGCTGGATACCAGAATTGAAATAGGCCATATACGTCTGCAATGGCCTAAAGAGCTGGGTATCGAAAATGTATACATAGAAGATCTCAAGGGTGATACGCTGCTGGCAGCCCGTAAGCTGCAGGCCGGAGTCGATATGTGGGGTGTGCTCAGGGGAAGAATAGCGATAGACCAGGTAGTGCTGGAGGGAGTACGCGGTAAAGTATACCGGAAAGCCCCTGATAAGGATTTCAATTACCAGTTTATCGTCGATGCTTTTTCTTCCGACAGCCCGGCGGATACTACCACAGGGGCGCCGCTCGACATGAGCTGGAATAAACTCCTCATCAGGCAGGTGCACCTGAGCTACTACGACGATGCTTCCGGGATCGATGCCGATGTGAAGCTCCCTGATGCGAGTGTCGGGTTCGATGCGTTTAACCCGTCTTATTCCCGCTATCATCCTACTGCCATAAAACTGGCCGGCGCCGGGGTGTCGCTTCATACTTTTGAAGCTGCCGACCTGGGCCTGCCTCAGGCAGCGCCTTCTGCAACGTCGGATACACTGGATCTTAAACTCGGTGATATTGATTTCCGCGATGTAAAAGTGTCGTACAATGACGCCGTAAACGGGATGAGTACCGAGCTTTCTTTTCCGAAATTGCTTGCGATGGTCGACCATGTGTACCTCGACGGGCAGAGCGTAAGTGTAAAGGAGCTTTCCATAGAAGGAGCCAGAACGATAGTACTTTTTGAAAGCAAAGAACAGAAACCGGCACAGGAAACAGAAGCGAAACCGGCCGATACCGAAGATACCGGCGGTTGGCGTATTGCGATGGGAAAGCTGGATTTGTCGGACAATGAAATCCGGTATGATGACGAAAATGTGAAACCGGCTCCTGAGGGAGTTGATTTCTCACATCTTCATTTACAGGGTTTCGGCGGTGAGATCAGCGAATTTATTTTTTCGGCCGACAGTACGGCGGGAGTATTGAAAGATCTCCGGTTTGAAGAAAAAAGCGGGTTTGATGTCAAAGAGCTGTCGGCAGGTTTCGCCTACACCTCCCGCCAGGCATTTTTAAAAGACCTGTTGTTCGTTACACCGCACTCTACTTTGGGAAACGGGCTTAAACTGACTTACGCAAGTCCCGGGGAGTTGGCCGATAATCCGGGAAAAGCCGGGATTGAGCTGAACCTCACCAACAGCAAACTCGGATTCAGAGACCTGCTGCTGCTCGCGCCGGATCTGGCACAAACTGCCCCGTTCGATAAAAAGCCCGATGGATTTGTTCAGGGGAATGCGCGCCTGACAGGGACAGTAGATAACCTGCAAATTGAAAAGGCGGAGTTTACAATGCCTGAAGCGACGAGGATGGCTGTCACCGGAACTATAAAAGGACTGCCGGATACGGATAAAATGGCCCTTAACCTGGATGTGCAGGAAATTTCTGCAAGCCGTGCCGACATCCTGGCGCTCGTTCCGAAGGGGGTGCTGCCGGATTCGCTGGAGCTGCCGGCGGCAATGACTTTAAAAGGGAAGCTTGAAGGCTCACTGGAGGCTTTGAAAATAGATGCAGGGCTGGCTACCGATCTGGGAAATGTAAACCTGGCCGGTGATTTCTATAATATTACGGATTCTCTCAGAGCATCCTACAGCGGCAGCCTTGAGATGAGCGAAGTGAATGTAGGCCGCATCCTCATGCAGCCTGCAGATCAGTTGGGGGTAGTCTCGCTCAGGGCAGATTTTTCGGGAAGCGGGCTTACGATAAAAGGAGCTGATGCAAAGCTGGACGGAACGCTCGTGCGGGCTGATGTGCTTGGCTACACTTACAGGGATCTGAAGCTTTCGGGCAATATACAAAACGGCCTGGCAGGGTTCAGGGCGTCGATGGATGACCCCAACGCCGACTTACAGATACAGGGGAAAGCAGACCTCAACGGGGAGTACCCGTCTGTGAATATGGAAGCCGGTATCCGCCGGCTCGACCTTAACAAGCTGAACCTCTATGCGGATAGCATTTCCCTGGCGGGCAATTTTTCGGTCAACCTGTCGTCATCTAACCCCGATAACCCGCTGGGAACGCTGAGCGGTACGGAAGTAGTATTGGAAAACCGCGGAGAGAAGATACCGCTGGGAAATGTCAGGCTGGATATGACAAACGAGGGGGGAGAAAAGAACCTCAAGCTCGAAAGCCCTTTTGCAAATGCAACGATGAAAGGTACCTATGACTATACTGCTATCGGTAAAATCCTGACAGCGGAAATAGACCGGTACATACAATTGTCGGATACCCTGGTGCCGGTGCCTGATAAGCCTTATTCCATAGAACTGGCTGGCTACCTCACCGGACATGACGCGCTGAAAGCTTTTGTGCCCGGTCTGACCGGGATGGAGCGGGTAAACTTCTCGGCGAAATTGTCGAACACGGCAGATACTACCATTGGACTGATTGTCAATGCTCCCAAGACCGTTTACGATTCAACCAGTATTACCGGGATGTTGCTGAAGGTCGCAGGCGACGGGAAAAATCTCGATTACAATGCGAACGTGGAGGAAGTGCTGGCGGGAAACTTCAGAGTACGCAATCTTAGCCTGGCGGGTAACGCAGCCGGCAACCGGGCAAACGCGCGGCTGACCGTAAAAGATTCAGTTCAGAAAGATCAGCATGCGGTCGGGATCGGGCTGAGGAAAGATAATGATGCGTTTGTGATGAACCTGCAGAACCGTATCCTGATGAACTACCGGCCCTGGCGCACGGATTCTACAGGTTATATCCGGTACGGAAAGGATGGGGTATTGGTAAAGGATTTTACACTGTTCCGGAACCGCTCCCGCGAAAAGCTTACCATCAACTCTGTAGGAGATACAGATGGTGCGGCGCCCTATCCAAACGGGCCGATCAGGATTGTTGCTGACAGCGTAGCCATCGGCGCAATCGTAGAAATGATAACCCGCGACCCGAAGCTGGTAAGCGGCAGGCTCGACGGCGACATCCATATCCGGGATTACATGGGAGAAGCCCCTGCTTTTAAAGGGGATGTATCGGTTGCCGATCTGGAAGTTCAGGAAGTCCCTATGGGAGATTTCGAGCTCAAGGCTGCAAATGACCGTTCCAAGATCATAGATCTTATCATGTCGCTGAAAGGAGAGCATAACGACCTGGGTCTGGAAGGAAAATACCGATCCGGCAACGCCGAGCCTTTTGACTTTAAGCTCGATATGAGCCGGCTCGACGCCAAAATGATAGAAGCTTTCAGCTTTGGTGAGCTTACTGAAGGAACGGGCGGTTTGTCGGGAAACCTGAGCATACAGGGAAGTACCGAAAACCCGAAACTAAACGGTGAAATAGGTCTGAAAGATCTGGCTTTCCGGGTGAAGCAGATAGGAGGGCGTTATATTTTTGAAGATAACCGGATCGTTTTCAAAGCGCCTGAAATGCAGCTCAATAATTTTGCCATCCTGGACACGCTCGGGCAAAAACTGCAGATAAACGGAACGGTCTCTTTGAACAATATTCCCGAGGTCGGGTATAACCTGAAAATAACGTCGGACCGTTTTATGTTGCTGAACGCAAGCAGGAAGGATAATGACCTCGTGTACGGGAAGGTTTTTGCTGCGGCCAACCTGTCGGTGAAAGGCAGGGGAAGCGGCAGCGTTGTCGACGGCTCGGTGAAGATACAGAAGGGCAGCGATGCGACGTTGATCCTTCCGGATAACGACGGTGCCGTCAACAGGGGAGACGGAGTCGTGGAATTCGTAACACGCCGGGAAGAAGAGATGGGGCAGGAAGAATCGAAGGAACCGGCAGTAGTGGTTGATTTCGCGTCGGAAATGTCGCTGAATATCGAGACGGATCCCGAAGCTGAGTTTACCATTGTGCTGGATGAGATGAACGGCGATAACCTGAAAGTCAGGGGGAATGCGAGATTGAATACCGGTCTTGCGCCAAACGGACAACTGTACCTGCTGGGATCGTATGAACTCGAAGAGGGCGCGTATGAGCTGACTTTCGAGATTCTGAAAAAGCAATTTCTCATCAGGAAGGGGAGCCAGTTGATATGGTCGGGCGATCCGATGCAGGCAGAGCTGGATATCGTGGCTGTTTACGGAGTTCAGGCCGATCCGTCAGCCTTCAGCCCCACTCATTACGCTTATGGGAAAGTGCCTTTTAATGTCCTGCTGAGGATTACCGGCAACCTCAGCAATCCGAGGATAGCTTTTGACCTCGAAGTAGACGACAAGGCGGGAAGCGCTTTGAAGAACAAGATAGAGGATGAGCAGATCCTGAGTACTTTCAGGAATGATCCTTCGGAGATGAACAAGCAGGTATTCGGCTTGCTGTTGCTGAACAAGTTTATGGCCGAGACATCGAACGTGTCGTTCGGCGGGTTTAATGCAGAGGCGATAGCACGCCAGAGCGTAAGTAAAATGCTGAGCGACCAGTTGAACAACCTGGCGTCGGATCTTATAAAAGGAGTCCAGCTCGATTTCAACCTGAATTCGACTACGGGAACTACCGGGGCTCGTACGGACCTGAATGTGGGGCTGACGAAGGGGTTTCTGAACGACCGCATTACGGTGTCGGTGGGACGGAATTTCGAGCTGGAAAACAGCGGGCAGTCGGCTCAGTCGTCGGAGATATTCGACAACATCGCGGTGAACTACAGGGTGACGCGCGACGGCCGGTATGTTTTCAGAGCCTACCGGAAGAACCAGTTTCAGACTGTGCTGGAAGGTTTTATCGTCGAAACCGGTGTCAGTTTCATTGTAACACTGGATTACGACAGGACGAAAGAGTTTTTTAAATAGTAGTCAGCCAAAACTGACAGCTTTTAACAAATTAGAAAGTGAGTTTTTTCTGTAAATACCGGTTCTTACCTTTTGCTGCCGGCATGTTGCTGTTCAGCCTGGCCGGATGCAACGTTTCCCGGCACATTCCGGAGGGGGAAGCGATGCTGATAGGAAATGAGCTGAAAATCAGGAAGGATACACTGGCGCCTGTCAAAATGCATTCGGGGCTCGACGACGAGCTCGAAGATATGCTCAGGCCGGTGCCTAACAAAACGATTTTCGGGTTTCCCTATAAGGTCTGGCTTTATTACCTGGTGGGGGAGCCGAAGAAAGAGAAAGGCCTTCGGCAATGGTTCAGGAAGAAACTGGGTGAACCGCCTGTGCTGGCGGCCTCACGCGCCCTGGAATTGAGTAAAGAAGCGCTGGAAGGATACCTTCACAATGAAGGTTATTTCCGGTCGGAGGCTTCAGGTGTAATAGTGCCGGTTAAGCAGAAAATGGCAAAAGCAGCATACCAGGTGTATGTAAGGCCGCGATATAACATTGAGACGGTGAAATTTGAGCCTTCCGGGGTAGCCTGGTTCGATTCTTCGTTCCTGGAGTCGGAAAAAACTACATTCCTGAAGCCCGGGATGCCTTACCGGCTATCTGTTATAGAATCGGAGCGGATACGGATAGATCAGTACCTGAAAACAAAGGGATTTTATTTTTTCAGTCCCGAGCACCTGATCGTAAAGATAGACTCGTCGCTCAATTCCCACAAAGTGACGATGAACGTCGAAGTGAAGCCGGATGTGGCCCAAACCGCGCTCAAGCCTTACTATATCAGTAATGTGAAGGTCTATACCGACTACCAGGGTGCACTTTCGGATTCACTTACTGAATTCCGGTTGTTGCGGAACGGCAACCAGTTGTATGATCCGGGCAGGTTGTTCAGGCCGCGAGTTTTTGAAGAGACTGTCGGTTTCCGACCGGGCAGCAGGTATAGTAGCGACGTTCAGAATATTACGCTTTCCAGGCTTGTCAACCTTAAGAATTTCAAGTTTGTAAGGAACAAATTCGAACTGCTTCCGAGGTCTGATTCGGCGCTGCTGGATGTTTATTATCACCTGAGTCCGCTCAGGAGAAAATCCATGCGCGGGGAGTTCAGCGGGCTTACGAAGTCCAACAACCTGGGTGGTATCCAGGCGATCGTTTCATGGAATCACAGGAATTTATTCAGGGGGGCTGAACAGTTGCGGATCAGCGTCGACGGAGGTATCGACTGGCAGCTTGGCGGGGGGAAAGCGGTATCGGGAACCAATTTCTTCCGGTATAAAGCGGAAGCGGAATTATCATTTCCCAGGTTTGTGGTTCCTTTCTGGAAACATAACCCGGAGATAGACCAGACGTTGCCAAGGACTTCACTCCTGTTGAGCTACGAAAATCTTGTCCAGGCCGGGCTTTACACGCTAAACTCTATCCGTGGACAATGGGGGTATTCGTGGCAGTACAAAAAGACCACGCATACGTTCTCTCCGTTCGGGGTAAACGTAGTAAGACCGAGAAATGTAAGCGAGGCCTTTACCGAGATGATTTTTGACAGCCCTAATGAGTATGACATCGACCGTTACCTGCGTATTCTTGAGAACAGGCTCCTGCTGGAATCATCCTATACCATAGCTTATAACCCCATACCCAATCCTTACAGCAGGCACCAGCTGATGTTGAGCGGGGGAATCAACCTGGTAGGCAACATAGCAGGACTGCTGGTAAGACGTGACAAGGAAGAGGGCGGGAGCAAACAGCTATTTGAAATACCTTTCGAACAGTTTACACGTTTTGACGGAGAAGTAAAACATTATCTGACACTGTCACCTTCGGTGAAATGGGCCAACCGCTTTATTGTAGGCTATGGGTTGCCTTACGGAAATTCCAAATCGTTGCCGCAGTTCAAGCAATACTTCGTAGGTGGAAGCACAGGAATACGAGCCTTCCAGGCCAGGACGATAGGGCCGGGAGCTTATCATGCCGATTCGGTAACGAGGGCAATTTTCAGGAATACCCAGTTCGGAGATATCAAGCTCGAGTTCAATACGGAGATGCGGTTCAGGATGACCTCGCTTTTTCACGGGGCTGTATTCGTAGATGCGGGTAACGTATGGAATTACAGGAAGCTGGAGGAATACGGTGACAATTCGGTATTGAGAAGCGATTTCTATAAGCAGCTCGCTATTGGCGGAGGTGTGGGGTTAAGGCTTGACTTCTCCTACCTGATCCTGCGCCTCGACCTGGCAACGCCTTTCAGAAAACCCTGGTATGCTTATGAGGACGAGCCCAGGAACCCGTGGGTTTTTAAGGAGATCAACTTACGGGATAAGTTCTGGCGGAAGGAGAACCTTGTGCTGAATATCGCGGTGGCGTATCCTTTCTAGCTGGTATTTACCACAGAGGCACAAAGGACACAAAGATTAACAGGAAAAACTCTGTGAAACCTCTGTGTCCTTTGTGCCTCTGTAGTAATAACTATTCCTAATACCCGTCGTTCTGCTTGATAACCCCGGGATTAGACTGGTCTATTTCGTGCTGGGGGATCGGGAAATACTTAATAAACGGTTTTGGAGTGAGTGTAACCTCGTGTGCAGTCTTGGTGACGGGATTGTATCCCCATTCCTCGTGTGAAAGCACTTTGATAAAGCGATCGGTTCTGACGAGGTCAAACCAGCGCTGGTTTTCCAGTGCAAGTTCAAGCTGTCTTTCAAGAAGCAATACATCCAGGTATTTTTCCGGATCGGCAATATCTGCGAGCTTATAATTATGCGAAGCTCCCTTGAAAGCCCTTTCCCTCACTTTGTTCAGCTCCGCGAGCGCCTCTTCCTTGCGATCGAGCCTGTAGAGGGCTTCCGATTTGTGCAGCAGGATATCTGCATAGCGGATCACAGGTATATCCAGACCGGATACTGCCGCGCTCGGAGCGATGAATTTGCTGATATAAGGTTTCCATTCCAGGGCATCATTGGTTCCCGGCGATCTCCAGTATTCCGTAATGGTAGCTGTTTTCCGGCTGTCCTCCTGGAGGAATTGCTTGTGAAGGCTCCAGGCCACCAGCGCCACTTCTCCGCCCGTTGAGCTGCTTATGCCTTCGACCCCGAAATAAGGCAGGAAGTCCAGGCTGAGCCTCTGGCCGTTTGTACCGCTTATGTACTTTACAGCGAAGATCGCCTCTTTGTTATTCTCGTTGGCTTCTTTCCACAGGTCGCCGTAGTTGGGTACCAGGTCATAACCTAACCCCGCTACCTGGTTAAGGTAAGTGTAGGCGTTTTGCCAGTCTTTGGTATAGATATACACTTTGCCCAGAAGCGCCGTAGCAGCCCCTTTACTGGCACGTCCGTAAGCTATACCGGATTGAGCGGGCAGCAGATCGACAGCCCGTTTAAGATCGGCAACGATCAGGTCGTAGATTTCCTGCTCAGTGGCGCGGGGAACGGATTTTGACTCTTCCATCGACAGAGGAACCTCTACTTTGGGCACGCCGCCAAACGAGCGCACCAGGTCGAAGTAGAAAAGTGCCCTCATAAAGCGCGCTTCACCTTCCAGCTGCTCTTTCTTACCGGCTATGTAATCAGTCGGGTTATTTATTTTATCCAGGACGACGTTAGCCCTGAAGATCCCGTTATAGGTCACCTGCCAGAAATTCTTGAAAATATCATTCTGTGCCTGGAAATCCAGTGTGTTGACCGCTTCCAACCCACCGATAAATCGATAAGCCGACATGTAAAGGTGGTCGGTCGGCATTTCGAAAATGGACCAGTCACGTGGGAGCCGAGACTGGTAACGGCTGTATATACCCAGTACCGCCCGGTCCATATCGTCGGCAGTTTTATAAAAGTTTGCTTCTGTGAGCGTCGAAATAGGATCGAGGTTGACTACATCGCACGAAGTCACGAAGATCGATGTGCAAAGGAGTGATGCCTTTAAGAATCTTTTCATTGTTCGTTCGTTTTAATGCTAGAAATTAAGATTTAAACCCAGTGCAAATACCCGGTTGATCGGCTCCGTACCGTCGTTATGCCCCGGTTGGCTGTTGATACCGTTGGTACCATCAAGCCCGCGTGAAGTAAATCCTTCAGGGTTATATCCTTTGAAGCCTTTGGCTTTCAGAATCCAGGCATTGCTGACCGACAGATACAGCCTGAGGTTATCAATCCGGGCTTTTTTGGAAAGTGTAGCAGGGAAAGTATAGCCCAGATTTAGGTTCCGTACAGCCAGGAAGGAAGCATTTTCAAGGTAATAGTCGCTGTTGCTGACAAATTCAAGCGATGCCAGCGATGTACCGGGATTTTTACCGTCGCCGGGTTCCTGCTCCGACCACCATTGTCCTTCGATTGCCGGGATATAGAAGGCGGATACCGTTGGTCCCTGGTAATAAAGGTTCTCGAGATTCCACATTTTGGCGCCTATCGACGATTGCATAGCGATAGAGAGGTCGAAGTTTTTGTATGAGAAATCATTCACCATTCCCATAAAGAACTTCGGCATAAAGTTGCCGAGAATCACGCGATCGTCAGGGGTAATGACACCGTCTTTGTTGGTATCCTGGTACTGTACGGTACCGATCCTCTGGTTGGGCATAATCGCCTTATCGATCATATCCTGTTTAGTCTGAAGCACCCCTACCTGCTTGTAGGCAAAGTAAGAGAACATCGGAACACCTTTTTTCAGGATCCAGCTCATACCGCGGGAGTGGGAATTCAGCACCTGATCAACTCCTCCGCCCAGGCCGCTCACGTGATTTTTGTTCCAGGTAAAGTTGAAGGATGTCTGCCACTTGAACTGATCGACGAAGTTATGCGTAGTAAGCTCCAGCTCAATGCCCTTATTAACAATGTCGCCAACGTTGACGATAGTATTGGTAAACCCTGAAATGGCCGGTATACTAACGTTGTAAAGCAGGTTGTTAGTGGTTTTGTTGTAGTAGTCGAGCACGATATTCACGCGGTTGTTGAGCATACCCAGCTCGATGCCGAAATCGTAACTTGCGGTTTTTTCCCATTGAAGCCCGGAGTTACCGAACGAGTTCTGCGCCTTACCCTGTACGAGCTGCCCGCCCGGAGCATATACTGCGTCGGCAATAGTACCCAGGTACTGAAAGTCGCCGATGTTGAAGTTCCCGACGACGCCGTAGCTGGCTCTCAGCTTCAATTCGTCAATGCCTTTGACACCCTTGAAGAACGGTTCCTGGGAAACGCGCCACGCGACAGATGCCGAAGGGAAGTATCCCCACCTGTTATCGGGCCCGAAGCGTGAGCTTCCGTCGCTCCTGATGGATGCAGAGAGAAGATATTTCTCGTCGAAATTATAGTTGATCCTGCTGAAGTAGGAGGTAAGTCCCCATTGGGATTTCGAAGTGTAGCTATTGGGGGTAATAAGTGCGTTATTGAGCGTCCAGATGGTAGGATTGGCAAATGATCCTGTCTGCGCCGTCATCATCGCATCTCTTGAAAGGTTATACTGGTAGGAAGCTCCGAGGAGCGCCCCCACATAGTGCTTTCCGAACTGCCCGGAATAATTCAGCACGTTTTCGTTGATCCAGTTGAAATTACGCCTGTCCCTGGCCGAGCCGCTTGCAATGTTTGCAGGTACGGAGGTAGCTTCGGCGTAATTGTCGGTTGTTTCATAGTTGACGTTGAACCCGAACGAAGTTTTGAAATCCAGCCCCTTCATCAGCGTGAATTTTGTAAACACTTCTCCCACGTTGTTGAAGCTGTGGATGTAGTTATGCGTTCCCAACAGGGTGGCCAGCGGGTTTACGCCTCCGGATACGGTCATCCCCCAATAATCTCTGGGCGTCAGGTACTTACCGTTTGCCTGCAGATCGGGAGAAAGGAAAGGAGGCATCTTGATCAGGTTCTGAACACCTCCTCCTGCGGCAGTGCGTATAACGGAGTAGTTGGGGCTTATCATCAGGCCGGCTTTGATCCTGGGTGAAATATCGAGTCCGATATTGGCGCGCATGGCATACTGTTTATACCGACTGGTAAGCATGGCGCCTTTTTCATCCTTGATATTGGCCGAGATGTAATAGTTGGCGTCGTTTCTTTTCCCTGAAACAGACAAACTATAGTTCTGGATAGCCCCGGGAGTAAGCAGGAGCTCTTCCCAGTTGTAATCTCCCTGCGCTATTACCGGGTTGACTCGGTACGCTGCGGGGCGTCTCTCGTCACCCCAGAGGGGGAGGGTAGGATCTCCTCCTGACCAGTAATAATCGCGGTTGATGTAGCGTGCGGTATAGTCATAAAATTCCTGGCCGCCGGGGATCCATTTTTTACGGCCGTGCAGCAATGGCTGCGAGATACCTACATAGGTATTTACATTCAGTTTTGGTTTGCCCTGGCTCCCGCTCTTAGTGGTAACGATGATCACCCCGCCCGAACCCCGGGAACCATAGATGGCAGCAGACGAAGCATCTTTCAGTACTTCTATTGATTCCACGTCGTTCATGTTGACGTTGTTGAAGCTGCCGCCGGGAAATCCGTCAATAACGATAAGCGGTGCGTTGCTGGCCGAAATAGAACCGGGGCCGCGTACTGTGATAGACGGTTCAGCACCGGGAATACTCCTGGTCTGAGAGATATTGACGCCTGCCATCCGTCCTACCAGAGCAGATTCAGGCCTTCCTGCAGGCATCTGGTCCAGCTTACGGTTTTCTACTTTGGAAATGGCTGATGTCAGAGACGTTTTTTTCTGGGCGCCGTATCCGACTACGACAAGCTCTTCCAATGTTTTCTGGTCGGGCTGCAGCGTTATTTCCAGGTTGTTGCGATTGCCGGCAATAACTTCCTGACTCAGATACCCCACGAAAGAGAAGATCAGGATGCTGTTTTCGGAAGGTACTACCAACTCGAAAGCTCCGCGGATATCACTGATCACACCGCGGGAGGTGCCTTTGATCAAGATATTTACACCGGGTAACGGATCTCCTTTTTCATCCAGCACTCGTCCTGATACCCGGTTTTCTGCAAAAATGGATTGACCGGGAAGATTTGCACCGGATTGGAGGAAAGATTCGCCTGGTGATATTTTTCTCCTTTTCAGCAAAATCTGGTTCTGGTGCGCCTCGAAAGAAATATTGAGCGGATCCAGGAGCTGGTGAAGTACGTCGTCGAGGCTTTCGTTTTCCGCATATACGGATACATTCCTTTCCGAGCGTATCAGTTCGGGGCTGTACATGAAGCTGGCGCCTGATATTTTTCCGATCGTTTTCAGCGCCTGCCCTATCTTTTTGTTTTCAATCTGCAGTGTAATTTTCGTATTGAGCATTTCCTGGCTATAGCCCGGATTGGCAAATGCGAGCGAGCACATCCAAACCGCCAGGAACAACTGTACAGCCGTAATTTTCATGGCCTTTCGTAATAGTTTAGTCCTATTTGCAGGATTATCCATAACTTTGAAAGTTTTTTTAGGTTTTATTGAATTATCCAAAATCGAGAAAACAAACCCACAGAGCGGGTATGAACTCTTATCTGTGAGTGGGACCTGGCCGGGTGATGGTGCAACATCATCCGGCTTTTTTTGTAACTGTTGTTTAAAGCATAGGCATTTCGGGTTTTGTTACTGGCATGGTTTGCCGTTGATAATAATTTCGTTGTCGGTAATTTTGTAGTCTGCCTCCAGGATAGCGGATATCCATTTTATTTTTGTAAACAGCGGCTCGTCGCTGAGCTCGGCAGTGAGGCTGCAGCCGGCCAGTTGCTCGGAATTATAATTGATCTTAACGCCGTAAGCTGCTTCCAGGTCGGCAAATACAGCCGACAGCGGAGTGCTTTCATAGGCGAAGCTGAGCTTTTCGATAGGAAGCCTTGCCGGAATGTCGCGGTGCTCTATCCGGGGCTGCAGCTCATTGCCCGAGAGCCCGAATACGGCTTTTTCGTTTTTGTTCAGTAAGGTTACCCTTTCCTGCGGATAGGCGCTTACATCATAGCCTTCCCTGATCTTGTCCCTGAATACGGCGACCGTTCCGGATTTTACATTGACCTCCAGAAAAGGTACGCCTGGTTTCGCCTTGAGCCTGAAGCTGGTACCGACGACTTTGGTAATGGTTTCGCTTGCCAGCACATAGAAAGGAGCGTCTTTGTTTTTCACTACTTCGAAAAATGCCTCCCCGCTGAGCTGAACCTCGCGTTTGCCGGCAGTGAATACTTCCGGAAAGCGGATTTTGCTACCAGGCTGAAGAATAACCGAACTGCCGTCGGAGAGGTGAACGTGCCGCAGGAAGCTGTCAGTATTGAGGACTGTAATAAGACGGGAACCGGCAGCGCCGGCTGAAGGCAGGGCAGAAGTCTCTGTTAAAGCGGAGCTCTTACCGCTATAATACGTATAGGTGCCCCATCCGAGACCGGTAACGAGCAGGAGGGAAGCCGCTATTTTCAGGAAAGGCGCCCAACGCGGACTTCTTGTGGCATGCAGGCCGATAGAGGAGTCATCCCCGGCGGCGGAGATAGCTATGCTCACCCTTTCTAAAATATACTCTTCCGAGACAGGCCGGATTTTATCTCCGAACGACCTGGTGATTTCCTTTGCATGTTCCAGGACTTCTGTTTTTACAGGGTCGTTACCGGCCCATCCTGTCCAGAAATCATCCATTTCGGGAGCTTCTCCGAGACACCATTCCCTGAAACGGGGCGTGGAGAGAATTTCTTCCAGAAGCTTAATTCTATCGTGGGTCATTGTTCCGGGTGTATTGACAAAATGGTCTTTACCCCCATTACACACGGTCCCGGAAATCAATACTCAGTTGCGGATGTTTTTTTTAGCAGAAGAAAAACAAAATTCCAAAAACTGTAGAAATAAAAGAATTGTAAGAGGCCTTTGGCGCATCTTCCCGTATTTTATTGAAGGCCCGCTGGATGATGTTGCATACCGACTGGGTGTTGATATTGAGCAATACGGCTATTTCGGGAGGGGTGAGGTTCTGGTAGAAGCGAAGGTAGAGAATCTCACGCTGCCTTGGAGTAAGTATGCTGAGCAACGCTTTTACCTTGTTCTGAAGCAATTCTACCGATTCACTCCTGATCATCCCTTCTTCTACGGAGATATCTTCTTCGGCGTGGTCCGTTTCTTCTGTCCGTTCAGAATATATCCTGGTTTGCCGGAGCTTTCTGAACAGGAGGTTGCGGTACGATTTCAACAGGTAGTATTTGACAGATTCCGTGGAGTTGACGACGTAACGCTTGGTCCAGAGCTTGATCATAAGCTCCTGGATACAGTCTTCGGCCTGCTGCTGGTCGGGTGTAAATTTCAGACCATAGTGCAGCAGGTTACGGTAATGCCGCTGGAACAATTCGGCAAAAGCCTTTTCATCGGCCTTGCGATAGGCTTCCCAAAGTGCTTCGTCGGTAATATGTTTAAATTTTTCGCGCAAATCTGTCGGAATTGCTAAAGATAGACCGGTATACGCCGTGCGATATTATTAATAATGTGTTTTTGATTTGTTTATACTCACCGGACGTCCGTCCGGTGCTACAGATGGACGTCCGTGCGGTGCTACAGATGGACGTCCGTCCGGTGCTACAGATGGATGTTCGTCCGGGGTTTACACCCGGGGCCAGAATCCGGACGTCCGTCCGGATCTACATGATCATACCGTACCGGGCTTTTGCCTGGGCTTTGGACATGCTGTCGAAATGCCACCATTCGGTGGTGTTGACAATAAACCCGGCCTTTTTCATAGCCGAACGGAGCAGCTCCCTGTTTGCGATCTGCCGGGCCGAAAGCTTGCCGGTTTTCAGCATCTCCTGTTCCATGCGGGGATAGGCGAGCGGGCCGAAGAAGTCAAAAGGAGTACCCATATCAAGAGGAACGCCTTTTTCATCTGTTACTGTGAGGTCTACCGCACACCCGAAATTGTGGTTGGAGCCGATAGCAGGGTCGGCGACGTATTTGGTCTTATCTTTCTTGGGAATACCCATTTCATCGAGTGTGTTCCATAGATGATACTGAACGGAGTTGGGCCGCGCGGCATCGTAGACCAGGAACCGGTAGCCGGGTTTTGCCTCTTTCAGGTATGCATGCGCTTTGGCAAGCTTTTGGGCGGTTTCTTTCTGAAGGTAGGCCCGGCTGAGCTCTTTATAGACTTTTTTCTTCATGAAATTGTCGGTCGTGGCATATTTCAGCTCAACCTTTATAGTAGGGTCGACCTCCTGTATATTGACAAGACCTTTTGCGATGATCTGCTTTTCTATGTCAGGAACCTGAGACGCCGGTTGAGCGGACAGGAAAAGCGGGAAAAGAAATGCAATGAGAATCAGAAAAACGTGCTTACGGGTATTCATAGTTTCATTTTACCATTTTTGAATCTTTCACTGGCGGTCTGATAATAGGAAACGGCTTCATTTACCAGCGTAGTATCTATCCGGGCGGCCGGTATTTCTTCGAGGTCACCGCTGTTTTTTTCCCATTTAAACTGGCGTACTCCTTTCCTGTCGTCTATCTGGCTGAATATATCTCCTTTTAGTACGCCCAGCGTCCGGTAATTCCCGATGAATGCCCTTTCAGATCCTTCGGGAGTCTTATTGATGTCTTTTCCGTAAAAAGAAGATTGATACTGCCACCCCAGGTACCCGAAAAGGGTGGGGATGACGTCTATCTGGGAAGTTAACCGGCTTATCGCTTCCGGCGCCCGGTGAAGGTTATAGATGATGGCCGGGATATGGTGTCTGGAAATGTCGATTTCCCATTTTCCGGCGCTGCTGGCGCAATGATCGGCCACTATTACAAATACTGTATTGTCAAACCAGGGCTTGTCTTTTACCTTTTCCAGGAATTCGCCCAAAGCAAAATCAGTGTATTTTACAGCGCCTTCCCTTGATCCGGGCTCCATGCTTATTTTGCCTTCCGGGAAAGAATAGGGCCTGTGATTGGAAGTCGTCATGATAAACTGGAAAAACGGCCTGTTTCGACCCGCTTCCATGTCTGCATACTTCAGGGCCTGGCTGTAGATATCTTCGTCGCATATCCCCCACGCATTTTCAAAGATCACCTCCTTGTCCGTGATCTTATAGCGCTGCGTATCAACAGATTCCGGTAAAGGATTGCCCCGGTCCCTGTCGACGATGCTGAAACCCTGTCCGCCGAAGAATGCATTCATATTGTCAAAATAGCCGTCGCCGCCGTAGATAAAATACAGGCCATAGTTCCTGGCGGAAAGGACGCTGGCTACGGACAACAGGTTTTTATTGTCGGGCCTTCTGACGATGCTGTTGCCCGGGGTTGGTGGTACTGAAAGGGATAGGGCTTCCATACCCCGTACGGTGCGGGTACCGGTAGCGTACATATTCGTAAAGAAAATACCTTTGTTTGCCAGTGAGTCGAAACGGGGTGTGAGGTTTTCCGTATTTCCAAAATGGGAGGAAAAAGAGGCGCTCAGGCTTTCGATGGTGATCATGATAATATTGGGACGGCTTTCTGTCGAATCATCGGAGCTTGTCAATCTCGATATAGCGTCGTAATCCTGGGAAACATACTGCTGGTTTTCCTGCAACAGCTCTTTTTTTAGAATACCGTATGCCTGACGCGGAGGAAGGGTCCGGTAGAACGTTTCGTAGTCCAGCTCATTTGACTTATATGCTGCAAAGAGCGAAAAAATACCATTTTTCCCCAGCTCGCCGGCTACCCGGTTTCCGCTGAATTCCGCATCCTTGTTGTTGAGCAGGAAGACAAATGAGCAAGTGAGCGCCAAAAGGACCGCTGATATAGCCAGCCGCTTTAAAAAAGGCGCTTTGTCCTTAAATACGACTTCAGATATTTTTAGTTTTTTCAGCGACCAGAGTGAAATGAACGTCAGAGAAAGCAGGATCAGGATCAGCAGCGGCAGGGGATACGATTCATTTATGTTTTCCACCACCTCGTAAGTATAAATGAGATAGTCGACCGCTATGAAATTAAACCTGGCGCCGAATTCATCCCAAAACGGAAACTCGGCCATAGAGCCGAAGAACATAACAAACAAGGTAACGCCGAGGATGAAATAGGTCAGTATTCTGTCAGCTATCGAGCCTGCGAGCCTGCCCGGGAAGAAAAGCAGGTACAGGTTATAAAACGTAAAAAAAAACAACCCCACCGACAAGTCATAGCAGAAGCCGGTGGCAAAGGATTTCAGGATATTAAAGAAGCTCCCTTCCAGAAGTCGAAACGACCATATGGTCAGCGCCAGTCTTACCAGGAGGGCTATAGCAAGATAAATTGCAATTACCGAAAAAAGGAGGCTGTATCGTCCTTTCAGGTGTTTTCTCATGTGAGCAAAAATAGATGAGTTCCGCCGGGGATTTGTACCACGATTTTTTTTTGGGAATTTATGGAAATTGCGCGGAAGCTGCATCATGCGTACACGGAGATATTATTCGCTGTTTACTACAAAGATTTCAGAACGGGAGAAGTTGCCCTGTAAAACCGCGACTGCCCTTCATAGTAAAGCGGTATCGGGCCTATCTTTATTTCGGATATGATTTCTTTGGGAGTTTTCCTGTTTTTACACACTACTATGACTTGATCGGGATCAAGACCCATCTCCTTTGGATTTGTCGGAAGTACCACTGTATGTGGAAAAGGCATTTCATGGGCGGAAATGTATACAGGATGGTATCCAATAGAGGAAAAAACAAGAAGGCTGTCGGCAGAAGCCAACCCGATGCTGAAGTTCCCGTAAGAGTCTGTTGTGGTCTTCCTGCCGGTGCCTTTTAACGTTACCGAAACTCCCGTAAGCCTGCGGTTTCCGATATCGACGACTTTCCCCGTAACAACCCGTTGCGCCTGTGTATTTTCACAGGCGACAGACAACAGGAACAAAAAAATAAGCGCTTTCATAAGTAAAAATGTTTGGTTATGTACTGTAGATGCGTGTGAATGTCTGTTTCCATAAAAAAAAATCAAAAAAATTATGGAATCCTGCGGTCGTTTGCATCTTAGGAATGAACTGATGTTTTGCAGTTGTTAAACCGGGGTCGATTTGAAATTTATTAAACAGCTTTTCGGAGAACGCCGTCAGGAGAGTGATTTGATTGAAGCATATCAGGAGTCCGGCGATCTGGGTATCCTGGCCCGGATTTACCAACCTTATATGGAGCTGCTGTTTGCAGTTTGCTATCAATATTTCAGGACAGAGGAAGATGCAAGGGATGGCGTAATGGAGCTGTTTGAAAAGCTGAGCGCCGAACTGCTTGTTCACCGGCCTGTTAATTTCTCCGCCTGGCTGCATCGTGTGGCGCGTAATTATTGCCTGACGAAAATCAGGCAGAACGTAGCGGCAGGTGTAGTCGAAAACCTGGAAACAATAGAGAACATGGGTGTTGATGAGCCTGTTTTTTCAATTTCCGATGCGCAAATCGACCGGTTGAGAAAATGTATGCAGCATCTGCCCGCGCATCAGAAAGAAAGCGTAGAGCTATTCTACCTGAAAAATATGTGCTACAGGAAGATAGCCTTACAAACAGGATTTGGCCTTTCTAAGGTAAAGAGCTACATACAAAATGGGAAGAGGAATCTGAAAATATGCATAGAACAGAATGAAGAAGCGCGACCGGAAATATGACCTGGACGAATTCAGGAGATACCAGGAAGAGCGGATGACGGACGAGGAGCAGCATCGATTCGAAAAAGAGATGCTGGAAAACCCGTTATTGCCGGCAGCCTATGAAGGTTTTCTTCTGTTGAGGAAAGATGGAAAGGACCACCCGGCGATGTTACGGTCTTTAAACCGGCAGTTGCAAAGGAGGGTTGCACGAAAGTACCCGATCGCTATTCTGAAGTATGCCGGAGCCGCGATCGTATTCTTTACCGCAGGCTATTTTTTGTTTCTCAGATCTCCGGGCGTTCCTGAGAGCGGAAGCGCTGCGTTACGTTCATCTGAAGACACCTCGGGCATTGCCGTCATTCACAATGAAGTGGTGCAAATCGGGGTGACCGGGTTTCCTTCTACGGAAAAGGAACCGGTCAGAGAGGTATCCGGCCGGAGAGATGATAGTATGCGCCGGTCGCTGAAAGGGAAAGTAACGGATCAAAACGGCAAGCCCCTTTCCGGGGTCGTACTTTTCCAGTCGGGAGAAAAAATCGGGACGACAGATATCAACGGGGTTTATAATATCGTGTCGCCTTCACCTGATTCCGTAGAATTTATATTACTAGCGTATCTGACGAAAAAGATAAGTCCGGGCAGCATCGGAAATGTGATGCTGGCGAAAGATAAGTCAGTCCTGGGAGACCTTGCTGTGGGGGGGTATGGCAAAAATAATCTGGACGAGCAGCTTATCGTGGCAGGATACGTCAAACCTGCGCTAATCGATCTGGATACCAATAAAATCAAGGCCGGACCCAAACCGGTAAACGGGTGGAAGAATTTCGAAGAATATCTGAAAAATGCCACCAAAGAGACCTTAATGTACGGCCACACGCTGCACTTCGTAGTACTTCGCAACGGAAAACTGGGGGATATCACAGTGGACGGTCCCGATAGCCTGAAATCAGAGATGATCCGGATACTGAAGGAAGGACCTGAATGGATACCGGGTCAGGACGACAGCTCGCGTGTCACTTTACCTATGCGGGCTCCGAAACACTGACCGGGTACATACTGCCTGCCGGATACATCGCCGATCTTTCCCGCACCTCCTAAATAAAAAATGAGGAAACGTAGCTAAAATGGAAAATAATTTAATCTTTGTGATAAGATTTTCATAGCAAACGCATTTCCTGACCTTCAATCTTTGAGTAGTTGTATTCTGATTTTTTCAATAATGCCAGATCGGCATTGATTCCCGGGAATGTGGATGAAGAGGCGTTCGAGGCGATTTACCGGGAATACTGGCTGAGACTTTATGACTTTGCTCTTGCTAAAGTACACGATCCGGATGTGGCTGAGGAAATCGTGCAGGATCTGTTTGCAAATCTTTGGGAAAAGCGAAAAGAGTTGATTGTCAGTAACTTGTCAGGGTATTTGTTTGTGGCAGTCCGCAACCGTGTGATGGACTATTACAAGCAGCGGCTTTTTTCCGACCTGGAGGCAGTCGATCATGTCACGGCGCCGGACTATCCTCTGTTCCTGGATGAGCTGGAAAACGAGCTTGAGCAGGCAGTGGGCAAGCTACCCGGCAAAACGCGGGAGATTTTTATGCTTAGCCGCCTGGAGGGAAAATCGGCCGGCGAAATTTCCCGGAAACTGAATCTTCCCAAAAGAACCGTAGAATATCATATCACCCAGGCGCTCCGCCAGATGAAAGTTTTTCTCCGCAGCGTTTCCACCATTCTTTCTTTGCTCATTTCGAGTGTTATTATTTAAGGAAAAATGTCCTGAATAATAATTTTTTGTATAATCTTTCAAAGATTCGTTTAGGTAAGTTGCGGAGCCGGGGCTTTTTTTAGTCCTTAAATTGAAAGGATCAGACTTCCAAAATGAGCAAGCATAATTTTCATACATTGTTGAGCCGCTACCGCAGCGGCGAATGTACCGAACGGGAAAAGCGCCTGGTAGAACAGTGGTTTTCCATGCTTGACGAAAATGTATCGGAACGAAGCCGGGAAGAGAACGAGCAACTGGAAGAAAAGCTTTGGAAAGCCATACAGGAAAGAAGGGAATTTTCGGGAATAAAACCATTCGGATTTACTTCCGGATGGAAATGGGCCGCCGCGGCAATCCTCGTAATGACGGTAGCGGGCTGGGCGTTCTTTCGTATGCTTCCGGGCTCCGCCCGGGACGGCTACGCAGCAACTGAAATATATCGCAGCACATCCGCGTCCGCGATGGAAACCGTCAGTACCGGTGCGGAGGCTAAATCGGTGATCCTGCCTGACGGATCTGAAATCCGGCTGTCCGCCAATAGCAGCGTAACATATCCCAAGGCTTTTAACGATGACAAGCGGGAAGTGCTGCTGACCGGTAAAGCCTTCTTTCAAGTGGTGGCAGATCCGGGCAAGCCCTTTTTCGTTTACTCGGGCGAGATCGTGACCCGGGTGCTGGGGACCAGCTTCTGGATAGACGGCAGTAACCCCGCAAGAGCCATCGAAGTGTCGGTAGTAACGGGGAAGGTCACCGTATCAAAACGGGCCGAATCAGATCTGCTTCCAACAGGCCCGGTAAAAGGGGGAGTCATTCTTACAGCCAACCAGAAAGTAAAGTTTTCAGGGAAAAGCGACCTCTTTGAACTGGGATTAGTGGAAGAGCCTGTGCCGCTGCTTCCTCACGAAAGCGAAGCACCTGTTGAAGAGTCGTTCCTGTTTGAGGATACCCCGATTTCGGAAGTAGTCGAGAAGCTTGAGAAAGCCTACGGAATAGAAATTATCCTTGAGAACGATGCCTTGAAAGCGTGTCTTTTCCGGGGGGATATTACCCGGCAGCCGCTTTTTAACAAACTGGATTTGCTTTGCTCAGCCAGTAATGCAACCTATGAGATCCGCGGTACGCGCGTACTGGTAAGCGGCGAAGGTTGCCCTGCTGCCGGCTCACACACCGGCCTTGGAAATTAACTTTTAACGATCAAAAACTTAATATCTAAACACCTTAACAGTCAGCACCTTAACAATAATTTTATTCGTATGAAGTAAACAATAAGAACAAAAAAAGAGCCGAAGGTGTTGCGACCACTTTCGACTCCCGATTGCCTCTGTTTGCTTGAAAAGCACTCATTATAAAAATAATGAGCCAGAGGGGTTTTGTCAGTTTTTTTCACTCCCTAACAAAACGTACAAACTTAATGAAAAAAAGGATACGCATTCATCCTCTTGCCGGGCATGTTATGAAGATCACGTTTTTGCAAATGCTGCTGGTCTGCATAGGCATTTCCTTATGTTGCGCACACACAGGCATTGGTCAGGAATTATTGGACAGGCGCGTTACCCTGATCGCGGAAGACATGGAAATCAGGGAAGCGATCATTCGCATCGAGCGCGAAGCGAAAGTCAAATTCGTGTACAGTCCCAACGTCATCGGCGCTGAGCGTAAGGTAAACTTTGCGGCGGTAAACCGTAAATTGTCGGAGGTATTGGCTATGCTGCTGCCGCTGAACATTTCCTACCGGATTATAGGCGGACAAATCATGCTGAAGAACGAAATTCCCCCGTCTCAACCTGATCTTCCGGAGAGCCGGGACAGAAAAGTGAGCGGCAAGGTGACCGACAGCAAAGGCGAAGCGCTGCCGGGTGTCACGGTCAGGCTCCACGGTACTCCGGCAGCACAGATAACAGACCTGAACGGCATGTACTCCATCCAGGTACCGCCCGGACCGGCCAGGCTGATTTTTTCCTATGTGGGCTTCTCGACCCTGGAGCGGGAGGTAGGCAATGAAACCCGGATAGACGTCGAGCTGACCGAGCAATATACCGATTTGAACGAAGTAGTGGTGGTCGGGTTCGGTACCCAGACGAAGCTGGCATCGGTAGCGGCTGTAAGTACCGTTTCGGCAGTAGACATCGTAAAAGCGCCGGTAGGAAATCTGACCAACGCGCTCACAGGGCGTATGGCGGGCGTTATGACCAGGCAAAGACAGGGACGTCCGGGCGCCAGCGAAGCCCAGATTTTTATCAGGGGACGCGCATCCAACAATTCTGCGGCGCTGATCATTGTGGATGGAGTGGAAAGGGAAACTTTCGGCGATATCGATCCGAACGATATTGAGTCGATCAGTACCCTGAAGGATGCGGCATCTACCGCCTTGTTTGGTATGAAAGGAGCCAACGGCGTTATTGTCGTAACAACCAAAAGAGGGGGCGAGGGACCGACGAAAGTGACTTATAGCGGCCAGGTCGGGTTCAATACGGTCGGACAGCGGCCGAAACCCCTGCGCGCCTATGAAGCAGCTATGCTCCACAACGAGGCGGAAGACAATATGCTCAATGCAGGTATCCTCGACCGGAATAGCTATCAAAAGTATTTTACCCCGCAGGATATCGAGATGTTCAGGACCGGCAAAGGAGATCCGCTGCTTTATCCGGATGTGGACTGGTTCGGGGAACTGACACAGAAAGTCTGGATGAGAACCCAGCACAATATCAATCTTCGCGGGGGCAGCAAGAAGGTGAGCTACTTCGTATCGCTGGGCTATATGTTCGAAGACGGGATTTTCAAAAAATTCGATACGCCATTGGGATACAGAACGTCACCCTATGCTAAAAGGACAAACTTCCGGTCGAACCTGGATTACAAGCTGACGCCGACGACTACCTTAAGCCTGAACCTGGGCGGACGGATCGAGAATGAATATACCAATCGCGCGATCAAGTACAACCAGACGGCGGCCGTAGCCAATTTCCGCACAGGCGCCGAGGCTGCATTCAAGTGGATGTATATTGCCCCGTCGTGGTCGATGCCCTTTGATAGCGAAGCCGCCAAGAGGAGGACACCTGAGGAAATCGCGAAGGACGACACTTACAACCAGATCATCGGCGTAGGATTCGGAGGAGCGCTGGCCTACCAGGAAAATCCCTATATCAACCTGAAAAGAGGGGGGTATACCGCGGGAGAGAAAAATATTCTTGAAAGCGCTTTTATTGTCAGGCAGCAGCTCGATTTTATCACCCCGGGATTGGATATGATGGCGACATTTTCCTATGATCAGAGCTCGGAATTCTACAGGAACCAGTCGGGAGCAGGGGCTAACTATACCGTAAACAGGGAAACCAGGGAGATTATCCCGGCATATGCGAATCCAGCTACTATCAGGATCGAGGACCCGCTGAACAGCAATACTGGTGTGGGCGACGGGCTGCTCAAAACCAATATCCAGATCCAGGCCAATTATAAAAGGACCTTCGGCAATCACCACGTATCGGGTGCGCTGGTTGCTACACGCGAGATCAAATACCTGACCGGGATCGAAGCGCCCCGAGCTTTCCAGGGGATGGTTTTCAGGACGACCTATAATTTCAAAGACAAGTATTTTACCGAATTCAACGGTTCCTACCAGGGGTCGGAAAACTTCGATAAAGGGTACCGCTACGGCTTTTTTCCAACCGTAGGACTGGGTTATACGCTTAGCAACGAGCGCTTTATGGAAGGGATCAATAAGAGCATTGGCCTGAACTACCTTAAAATCAGGGGGAGTATCGGTACGGTAGGATATGCAACCGGGAATATCAGCATGGTTGGTTACAGGACCATACCTTCGCGGTTCCTGTACCTGGATGCCTACAGCCAGGGTGGAGGGTCGTTTTTACTGGGTAATCCGACAAGTCCCTCCGGAATCACAGGCTATTATCACAGCCAGATAGGCAACCCTTTTGCGACCTTTGAAACCGGTCTTAAGAGAAACATAGGGATCGACGCCAACTTCTTCAACAACAGGGTACAGATCGTGGCGGACCTTTTTGATGAAACGCGGAGGGACATCCTGCTTTCGAGGGGCGGCGCAACGTTCGAGCACTACGGTGAAGACATGCCGATCTTCAACTACGGTAAAAATTATAACGGCGGCATAGAAGCCGAGCTGAAACTGAGCAACCGGAGCGGCCCTTTCCGGTACGGGCTCAATTTCCAGTTCAGCCATATAAAAAACAAACGGCTCATTATGGATGAGCCTATCAACCAGAAAGGAAATCTCAGGATGGCCGGCAGCTCGATCGGGCAGTTTTTCGGGTACGATGTTGAACCGGGATTTTTCCAGAACCAGGCGGAAATCGATTCCTGGGCAAAAATGGAGGGTTTCCCTTTTATGCCCGGCGATATCAGGCTCAAGGACCTCAATGGCGACGGGCTGATTACCCCGCAGGATTATACCGCGATAGGCTACCCGGACGTACCCATAGACCAATACAGCCTGGAGCCCAGCATTTCCTATAAAAGATTTTCGCTGAGCGCGTTATTCCAGGCTGTCGATAAGGTCAGCAATGAATTCAACCTGGTAGAAACCGATGCTATTTTTATCGTTCCGCAATATTACGAGCACCAGCTCGACCGGTGGACGCCCAGTACCCCCAATGCGAAATACCCGGCGGTGAGGGCTGCGAATATCGGACAGAACAGGTTTTTCGGAAGAACGGACCTTGCCGGGAACAACACCGGGATTATCAATGCCTTCAATCTGCAGAATGCCAGCTTTATCAAGCTCAGGAATATTTCTCTGCAATATGCAGTGCCGCCAAAGCTCGTTTCCAGGCTGAGATTGTCGGAAGCGACCATATCGCTTACCGGGTATAACCTGTATACCTGGACCAAATTCGTCGGCCTTGACCCGGAAAACGGCGACGACCTGAATGTAGGTACTTATGTAAACCGCGGGGTTACCTACCCCAACATCAGGACCTACCAGTTGAATGTAAATGTTACTTTCTAATCCGCACATTATGAAGATCAGGTATATATTATTCATACTCTGCGCATCAGGCTTTGCGATTTCATCTTGCGAAAACGATTTCCTGAAGCGCGATACCGGGGTTGTAACCACCAAAGAAGACGTATTCGCCAATCCGAGGCTTGCAGCCCAGTTTGCAGACCGGTCCTATACTTTTATGGTCCTCGACTATTTCGGGCTGGGTTCAGTAGGGCAGCCTTTCAGGGGGACGATCGCCGAGTTTACCGACGAAGCCGTATGCGGGTTCCTGGACGATCCTTATAAAGCCATGTACAGCGGCGACTGGACAAACTGGGAACACAGTACCGAATTCGGCTCCAATAAATCAATTTCCGGTCAGCGCCCGCCTTACGTGAAATTCTATGAGGGTATCCGGAATGTAAACGTGTTCCTTGAGGAATATCCGAATGTCCCCTGGGAGACTGAACCTACCTTAAACGGCGAGCTTATCAGGGCTCAGCAGCTTTATTACAGGGCCTATTTTTATTTCGAGCTTGCCAGGCGCTGGGGCGGGGCCATTCTGATGGACAAGGCCCTGGGTCTGAACGACGATATGGACATTCCCCGGTCTAGCTTCGAGGAGACGCTGGCGTTTATTGAAAAAGATATCGACGAAGCGGAGACGATATTCAGCACGACTACTTTTATTGACAATACCGGGAGCAGTCCCCTGCTGATCTATACCCCCGAAACAGGCTGGAATCCCAGCTATTCACCGGATGTTCCGGGCAGCAACGTATCGAATAACAACGGCCGGCCGGACCTGGGAGCTGTAAGGGCTTTGCGCTCCAGGGCTTTATTGCTGGCAGCCAGTCCTTTATGGAACCCGGAAGGCAATACCGCCAAATGGCAGCGGGCAGCTGATGCAGCCAGGCAGGTGATTGATATGGGCCGTTACAGGCTGCATCCCGATTATTCGAGAATTTTAACAGACCCGATTTCGCATGAGTATATCATGGCCAATATCAAAGCGCCGAGGGTCTCCAATGTAGCGGGATTCTTCAGGGATTACCTCATATCTCCGAGCACTAACGGCTATCTTGAAAAAAGCGGCTCGCTCAACCCGACGCAGAACCACGTGGATCTTTACGAGACAAAGGAGGGGCTGCGCATTACCGATCCTGCGTCGGGGTACAACCAGGCCTCTCCCTATGAAAACAGGGATCCGCGGTTGGAATTCAACGTGATACACAATAACCAGACCTGGCAGGCTCCTTCTAAAATGGAGACGTGGTATGAAGTAACTGAAAACGGGACCGTATACGGAAAGGATGTTACCGCTATCGCCGGCACCGGTACAAGTACCAGCTACTATTGCCGCAAATTATGGCCTGAAGCGCTGAGAGGGAATGCAACCTCCACTGCGATACTCAATTTCGTGTATTACCGGTATGCCGAAATCCTTCTTAATTACGCTGAGGCGCTGAATGAAGCGCAGGGGCCGGTAGGAGAGGTAGAATGGGCGGTCGACCAGATCAGGCAGAGACCTACGGTGAATATGCCGACCGTAGCCAGTACATTCGCTGCCCGGGGCGTGGCGCGCAGCAAGGAAAGCATGCGCGAACTGATTCATAACGAGCGGGCTGTAGAGTTGGCTTTCGAGCGCGTCAGATGGTTCGATATCCTGCGCTGGAAAAAGGGACCTGAGATTATTGCCCAGCCGATATACCGTATGGATGTAAAGAGGGAGGGGAACGCCTTCATCTATACGCCTACCCTGATGGCCAATGCCTACCAGCGCATATTCAAAGACTTCATGCATTTGTACCCGATTCCCCTGAACGAAATAGTGAAAGGGAATAACCTGGTGCAAAATCCCGGCTGGCCGGATTAACCTGGCAGAAACCCTGTACGGCGTGGCCGCTACAGACAGGGCCTTTCAGGGGCGGTTGTATTCCGGAAGGAAGTTCATGAATAACAAACCAATAATGTAATGAAAGAGCTATATAAAAATATAATGCTGACCGGTCTGACCGGTATGTTCCTCTTAATGGGATTCGGCATATCTTCATTTGCGCAGAGTGTTCCGGCAATGCGTACCGGGATTGTAACCGATGCGAACCATACGGGCATTGAAGGAGTCGTCGTTTCGGTGCAGGAATCCAACGAAAGTACGGTGACCGATGCATCGGGAAAATTTTCTATTGAAGCGACCGGTCAGGCTATCCTGGTTTTGAAAAAGAGCGGGTTTCTGGGAAGAAACTTCGCTGTTGCAGGAAATACGCATCTTGAAATAAGTTTGGAAACGGCTAAAATTCTGGCCGGCGACGATGATCTTGTCGAGATACCTTTCGGAGTACGGCATAAAAGATACCTGACAGAGGCCATTTCTTCTATCAATACTTCAGACCTCCCGCAACCTTCCACCAGCTCCATGACTAACGTACTGGCGGGCAGGCTGGCCGGGCTTAGTGTATTGCAGACTGGCACTCAGCCCGGTAACGACCTTAGCGTTTACCGTGTGAGAGGACGTACTTCCTTTAATTCAGTAAATGCGCTGGTTCTGGTAGACGGCATCGAGCGGGAAATGGCAGATCTTGATTTCGAGGAAGTGGAAAGCTTTACCGTATTGAAAGATCCAGCCGCATTGGCCTGGTACGGACTGAGAGGGTCAAATGGTGTTATCCTGGTGACGACAAAGAATGGCAGTAGGACCAAATCGTCGATCAATCTTACCGCTCAGTACGGCTTCCAGACTCCGGACCATATGCTGCCGGCCCTGAATTCGTTTGAGTATGCTTCGCTGTATAATGAGGCAATGTTGAACGATAATCCATCTGCGACGCCGCGGTATAGCCAGGCCGCATTAGATGCTTACAGGAACGGGTCGGATCCGTACCGGTTTCCGGACAATGATTACCAGGGCAGGTTTATCAAATCCGCTGCGCCTTTTCAGCGATATGTGGCCTCCGCACAAGGTGGTGAAAAAAAAGTAAGATACTTCGCCATGCTGGGATACCTGGACCAGGGCGGGCTTTTCAACGAGACCAAAGGGCCGGATTATGACAGCAATAACGGTTACAAGCGTTTTAATTTCAGGACAAACGTGGATTTTGATGTCAATTCAAACCTGACAGTTTCGGTCAATCTGGCCGGGAGAATCGAAACGCGTATCGACCCGACGACAGGAACGCTCGCGCTGATGGGCCTGATCAACAATACCAGGCCTAATGCTTATCCTATCCTGAACAGGGACGGGACTTTCGGAGGGACTACCGAAGATCAGAATAATATCCTCGGAGCCATTACGGCAAACGGGGTGATCAAAGCCAGGAAAAGAGTCGGGTTTGCCAATCTGAAGGCAACGCAGAAGCTGGATATGGTTTTGGACGGTTTATCGGCCAACCTCCTGGTTTCTTACGATACCAAGGGCGACTATACTTCCGGCTTCACCCAGAACTACCGCGTTTTCGATGCCACAGGAGAGGGGAACCCGATACCCTACCGTACAGAGGCGCGGCTCGCTTACCGAACCGCAGCCTATGAAAACGCGTTCAGGTCAAGCGAGATCTGGGCCGGGCTGGATTATGACAAAGCCTTTCGGGATCACCAGGTGAACGTCAGCATAAGGGGGATGAGATCGGGAGTGATTGATTTCAGGAGCCGTACCGATTTTTCGCAGCGCCTGCAGGGCATTTCCTCCCGGGTTGAATACAGCTACAAGCAACGGTATCTGCTAAAGTTTGTGAGCGCATACTCCGGCGACGACGACCTGCCTCCCGGAAAGCGGTACGGGTTTTTCCCGGCGGCGTCTGCCGGATGGATTATCTCGGACGAAAAACCGCTTCGCAACAGCAGTGTACTTAGTTTCCTGAAGCTGAGGGCTTCGTACGGAAAAACAGGGAATACCGAGATCGGGTTTGGAGAAGGTACCCTCAGGAGATTCCCCTACCAGAGCAGGTATACCCGCAACCTGGCCACCAATGCGGCCGGGTACCAGTTCGGAACCGGCTTCGCGCTGACAGGCTCGGCCAATGAGCTGAATATAGGTAATCCTTACATTACCTGGGAAACGCTGACGACAGTGAATCTCGGCCTGGATTTCAGCCTGTTTAAAAACGCGGTTTCGGCCACATTCGATGCTTTCAAGAACAGGAGAGAGGGAATTCTTACCAGTGCCTCCATACCTGACATCATCGGGCAAAGCTCAGGCGATCTGAACGAGGGGGTTGTAGACAGCAAAGGCATAGAAGGCTCGCTGGCCTACAGCAAAAACTTCCGTGATTTCAAGCTGATACTCAATGCCAATTTTCTTGCATCCAGGGATAGAGTAGTCTATCAGGGAGGACAGGGAGGTATTCCCGACTACCAGAGTACCATCGGGTTCGAAACCGGTTCGGGACTGTATTATTTATCGGACGGCATTTACCAGAATACCACCGAGATAGAGGCAGGCCCCAAGTCTACACTTTCTAACCAGATACGCCCGGGCGATATCCGTTATAAAGATATCAATAACGACAATATCATCGATGCGAACGACAGGGTAAGGTATTCTCTCGGATCACCTAGTTATTACGGCTTTGGAGCTATTCTTACGTACAGAATATTTGATCTGAACGCACAGTTCCAGGGTACGGCCGGACAAAAAAGGAATATCAGGACCCTTATCGATACCGGTCCTTCGGCTTTCAACCGCGAAAGTCTGAAGAGATGGACGCCGGCCACTGCCGAAACCGCCGTTTATCCAAGGGTTGGACTGGCAAACCTGGGTAATAACAGGACAGACGCTGATTTCTGGGTACGCGATTGGGATTATATAAAGCTGAAGACTATTGAATTAGGGGTGACGGTGCCTCAATCCCTGACGGAAAGGATCGGTTTTCAAAGCCTGAGATTTTATTTCAATGGCTTTAACCTGCTGACTTTCTCAAAAGTAGACCTGGATGTAGATCCGGAGCTTCCCTTCCTGGGCAGAGGGTCGACCTATCCTTATATTAAAACCTATTCTTTCGGGATAAATGCCAGATTTTAATCTTTAACTCGTAGTTGGTTATGAACAGATATATAATTCAGGCAGGTATAATTTTTCTGCTTGCCGGAACCTTTGCCTGTAAAAATGATTTCCTTGAATATGATTACGCAGTGGATGGCACGATCTCCGAAGAGCAGGTTTTTGCCTCCAACGAGCACGCCCGGAATTTCCTGAACAACGCCTACCGCGGGCTGCTCGCCGGCGGGAATGCCGATTTCCGGTATAACCTGAACGGAGAGCTCGGACTTGCCACAGGCTGCGATGAGGCGGTGAGCGCCCTGCCGGGAGCTGCAATAAATGTACTGAATAACGGCAACTGGAGCCCTACGCTCCTTTACGACGACGTGTATGTTCAGCAATACCGCTCTCTTCGTGCAGTCAATATTTTCCTGAAAAATGCCGAAACAAGCGCTTTGATCGACGATGCAACCCTTTCCAAACAGACCTTGATAGGGGAGGCGCATTTTCTGCGGGCGATGTTTCATTTCGAGCTTCTGAAGCGCTATGGCGGTGTTATTATTGCCGATAAGCCTTTTTCTCTTGAGGATAACCTGGATTTACCCCGGAATACTTTTGACGAGGTAGCAGCCCATATTGTAGCCGATTGTGACCGCGCAGCCTCGCTTATCAGCTACGAAACGACCTCCGATCATGGATCGGCCTTAAAAGGCAGGGCGACCAAGGTGGCGGCTCTGGCGCTGAAATCGCGTACGCTGTTATATGCTGCGAGCCCGCTCAACAATTCCGAAAATGACATCAGTAAATGGCAGGCGGCGGCAGATGCGGCCAAAGCTGTAATTGAGCTGGCGGGAGCAAAACACGGGCTCCTTACCCTTTCGGAATTGCCCAACCTGTGGAATTACGGAACTCTTGCCTTTAACAGGGAGGTAATTTTCGCATCTGAGACTTTATCGGCGACAACTCTCGACGTGAACAATGCTCCTCCGAGCTATACCGATGGAAGAGGTCGGACCAACCCGACCCAGGAGCTTGTTGACGCATTTGAAATGAAGGCTACTGGTAAAAATATCCATGAGCCCGGTTCAGGATATGATCCGGAATATCCTTACAAAGGCCGTGACGACCGGTTTGCCATGTTTATCAATCACCATGATCTTGTTTTCAGAGGCGTCAGGATCGACACACGCGTCGGGAAAAAGGACAATAACCCGCAGGCCGCTGTCGACCGGACAACCGCAACGGGATATTATATGCGGAAGTTTCTTAATACCACCAACACCGCTGCGACGAGAAGAGTGTATGTCTTTTTCAGGTATGCCGAAATTTTACTGAACTATGCAGAGGCGCTTAATGAAATAGGAGCCGTGCCGCTGCAGGAGGTTTATGATGCGGTGAATGCTGTAAGAAGAAGAGGCCTCAGCGCCGATGCAAGCGGGCTGGCGGCCCTGCAAAGCACGGATGCGAAAGGCAACGGCTATGTGCCGCCTACCAGGGAGGACATGCGGCTGAGGATCCGGAATGAGCGGCGTGTCGAGCTTTGTTTTGAAGAACACCGTTTCTTCGATGTCCGTCGCTGGAAACTGGGCGGGCAATCCTTCAATAAGCCTGTAACCGGTGTAAGGATTACGGGAGAAGAAGCACCTTTTAACTATACCTACTTTACGGTTCAGGACAGGACATTTTCCGATAAGATGTATCGTTTCCCGTTCGCCCAGACCCAGCTGGCAAAAGCGCCTTTGCTGGGTCAGAATACCGGCTGGTAAGAGGCAGAGGATGTCTTGTATTGCGTTTTACTCCCGGATTCAGGTCTTTTTGATGTGGGTCCGGGAGCTATCGATTCAGGAAATATTCCCTGAAGACAGTGATTTCATGGCGTTCGGTTTCGAGGTATTTCGAGAAAATTTTTTCTCCGGTCTGAGACCTGATGGCCGATATTCCGACGTCGATCAGGCGCAGGCCTTTTTCAGTAAGAAGAATATTGTCGAAAGCCTGTCCGCCTATCCCTGACGGCCGCTTGAGATCGCGATGTACAAACCCTGCCTTATGGAGTTGATTCATTTCATCTTCGAAAGTATCCAGCCATAATTCCCTGATTTCCACTTCATAGGCGCGAAAGTCGATAGGCTTCAACCTTTCCATGACAAGCATTTCGGCCTGCAGCTCCTCATGAAAATCCAGCCTGATGAATTTCACTACCAATTCGTTAACGGAATTGGCGAATTTCATTTTTTCCGCTTCGGAGCCGATATCAGACCGGGTATCGCCAGTGTATAGTTTGGCAACTTCTGTATCTGAAAGGGCAATTACAGTGTTATTGGCCCCGGATGAGAGACGTTTGGGATATTTCATTTGGGCAATGAGATAATTTAGCTTTTTCTTTTAGTTTGTTAGTATCGGTCAGCCAAAGCCCATTTTAAAAACGCGGGCATCGCCTGCCGCCAGGTACCGGGATTGTGCTCTCCTCCTTTTATTTCCAGATAGCGTACGTCCTCTTTCCAGCGATATCCTTTTCTTTCAAGCTCTGCAATACAGTCGAGCGTATCGCTGATCGAGTCGATGACGCCGTCGTTGTTGCGGTCGCAGGTTTCGTCGAGGGTGCCGGTCTGAAACCAGAATTTCAGGTCAGGTTTGCGAGATGCTGCAGCAATCTGGCGATGCATAATGCGGTCGGAATCAAGATATTCCTCTCCAAACGCCTTCTGACGCCACCACAACGAGCCGGAAAACACACCGGTAAGGGAAAAAAGCTCCGGATGGTTCCAGGCGATGTCGAGTGCCATCAACCCGCCCAGCGAAAAACCGGCAATGGTATGCGGGGCATTCTGCAACGGATAGCAGGCTTCCAGGTAGGGCAGCAGCTCATCCGTGATGAAACGGGTGTGAGCGCCGGCTTTATTGCCTCTTCCTTTATAATCGGCCTGGGCAGCTATGCCGTATTCGTAAATGCGTTTTTCATTAGCATGTATCCCGGCAATGATAACAGGGGGAATCTCACCTTTTGAGACCAATCCGGCTACCATTTCGGAAAGGTGCAGGGCGGGAAAGTCCTGGCCATCCTGGAAAATAATCAAAGGGTAGGTATGTTTCCCGGCTGAATAGTCAGCGGGAAGTATAAGAGAGACGGTTACATTGCGGTGAAGATTTGCCGAATGCAGGGTAATCGTCCTGGTAACGTTGTTCGTATGTGTTCCGGAAAGGTGTAAACTGCTGCTCACTAAGCAATGGATTGGTTGCGACTAGGTTCAAAGTTAAGATTTTTAGATCGGATGGCCGGTATCACCAGAGTGTTTATCCGTCAATTGATCAGTTTTTTCACATCCTCGATATCGTCTATCTCGGCGACCGTTTTATCCCGTCTCCACCTGACAATACGCGGGAAGCGCAGGGCGACGCCCGACTTGTGCCTGCTGCTGAATCCGATGCCTTCAAAAGCGATTTCAAAAACAAGCTCCGGTTTCACCGTCCGCACCGGGCCGAATTTCTCGATCGCATTCCGGTTAACAAACTGACTTACTTCCTGTATTTCCTTATCGGTAAGCCCGGAGTAGGCTTTGGCGATGGTAACGAGCTGATCGCCCTGTCTTACGGCAAAGGTATAGTCGGTGTAGTAACCGCTGCGCCGGCCGCTGCCTTTCTGGGCATAAATCAGCACTGCGTCGATGGTCAGCGGGTCGAGCTTCCATTTCCACCAGTCGCCTTTTTTTCTGCCGGTGTGATAGGGAGAATCCCGGTGCTTCAGCATCAGGCCCTCGCTGTTGATGATACGGGAATGCGTTCTCAATCCTTTCAGCGTCTCCCATTCAGCAGCGTCGATTACGGGCGACAGTTGTAGAGAGGACGTCGCGTTTTGCTCAAAAAGTTGTTCAAGCATTGCCCGCCTTTCCTTCAGCGGGTGTTCCCGCCGGTCTTCGCCATTCCATTCCAGCAGGTCATAGGCAAATACTACGACCGGCACTTCTTCCAGTATTTTTCGCGATAATGTTTTCCGGTTAAGCCGCTTTTGAAGCTCGCTGAAGTTAAGCACCTGCCGGTTGCTGTATGCGAGCAGCTCTCCGTCGATGACAAAATCGCCTTTCCATCGCAGGAGATCGTCCCTCACCTCGGGAAACTGCTCTGTAACAAGTTCTTCACCCCGCGACCAGATAAAGACCTCGCCGTTTCTCTTAATGAGCTGTCCGCGTATACCGTCCCATTTGTATTCGGCCTGCCAATTATCAACTTCACCGAGTTCTTCCGGTTCTTTTTCCAATGCATAGGCCAGGCAGAAAGGGTAGGGTTTCGACAATTGAGTGTCTGTATAGCGTCCATGGATGAGCTCTTCAAAAGTCACTTCCTCCATTTTCCATTCGCCCATAATGCTGTGCGCAACCGAATTGGTATCTATACCATAGTGCCTGGCCAATGCATTGATAAGGGTCTGGCCGGAAACACCTACCCTGAAGCTACCGCCCAATAACTTGTTGAAGATGAATCGCTCGGTATACGGCAGGGTGTTCCAGGCTTCGAGTACAAACTGTTTTTTCTCTGCTTCCGATGCGTCTTTGAGGGCCAGGATGAGCTGCATCCATTCCGACAAGCTGCGTTCGGTGTAGGCAGCGGGCTGCGGGAGTATCAGAGAGATTGTTTCGCCCAGGTCGCCTACCGCAGCGTAAGATTCGAAGAACAGCCATTCGGGGATCTGCGCTACTTCCATTGCCCACTGTTTCATAAGAGGCGTACCAACATACCGTTTGGGGCGTTTGCCGGTAAACAGCGCCAGGAACCACAGCTTGTCACCGCTATCCGCCTCCGTCAGGAAATGGTCGATCGCCTCCATCCTGAGGTTGGTCTTGTTGGTGCTGTCCAGGGCGTTGACCAGGGTGGCGAAGGCTTTCATGGTAGTTGGTAGTTGAGAGTTGAAAGTTGAGAGTGGAAAGTTGAGAGTTTGAATTATGGCTCGTTTGGTTCGTCTTCCTCTGCACCGAATTCTGTCCGGATTTCTTCGGCGGGGATGCCGGTTTCGTTGAGGTATTTGGTGAAGACGGCGGTTTGACCGTGGGTTACATATACTTTCTGGGCGCCGGTTGCCTTTATTACTTCCAGCAGGCCGTTCCAGTCGGCGTGGTCGCTGATCGCGAAGCCGGCGTCGGCGCTACGCCATCTTCTGGCGCCGCGCACTTGCATCCAGCCGGAGCAGATGGCGTCGGCCTTGTTAGGGATCTTCCGGATTATGTTGGAGTCGAAAAGCGAGGGCGGCAGGATCACGATGCCTTTGTCGAGGTATTTTACATCTTCCCGCAAATCTGCCACCTGGTAATCGGGCAACCTGATCCCGACGCTTTCGTAAGCCTGGTTGAGCCGGGCTATGGAATAATGCACATGCAGCGGCGCGATCCCTTCAAGCGCTTTCATGATACGCTGCGCTTTGCCCAGGGAGTAACCTATCAATACGGAGGTTTTCCCGTTTGCCTGGTTGCTTAGCACCCATTGCCTGAGCTGGTCGTTCTGCTGGTCGACCGTCAGCCAGTTGTAGATCGGCAGTCCGAAAGTGCTTTCGGTCACGAACTCATCGCATGAAACCAGCTCGAAAGGCGTAGACAAGCCGTCATCCTGGATCTTGTAATCCCCGGAAACGACAGAGATTTTCCCTTCATATTCCATCCGTACCTGGGCTGAGCCGATGATATGCCCTGCCGGGTGGAGGGAGACTTTCACGCCATTGACTGTGATTAGTTCGTCGTAGCCGATGCCCTGCACTGCGATATCGGGCCCGATGCGGCTTTTCAGTATCGGTACGGTATAATGGTGGCAGAGGTACTGCTTCATTCCCCAGCGGGCGTGGTCGGAGTGGCCGTGCGTGATGACCGCCCTGTCTACAGGCCGCCAGGGGTCGATGTAAAACCGGCCGGGGATACAATAGATGCCTTTTGGAGTGAATCTGAGCACAACCTGGTGACAGTGTGGTAATGTTGGATTCTGGAATTTAAGGAAGATTTTTCTGAAATCTATTCTTGTGCAGATAATTTCAGGTGGGGAGAGGATGGAGTACCCTGCCGGGGTGCCGGATTCTCATTGCTTTCCGCAGGATTCTCACCAGGCATTTTATCTAAAGGAAAAACACCGGTACTTTGTTGAAGTAACGAGCAGCCCCAAATGCGAAACATCGGTTTTCTTTTTGCCTTGCTAATGGGTTTGTTTCCTTTCCGGGAAGGATGGATGCAGACTAATAAAGGGAATACCCTCCAATTTGAGGGGAATTTTGTTTTCCAGGTCACTTATACCGACAGCCGGACGATGGTGCGGCAGGAGAGCTCTTTTCTGATACCGGATACCCTGATCCAGGATATTAAAAGGGTGATCCGCGACACTTCGGCATTTCATTTGATTGACCCCAAACCTTTATCACCGATCCTGCTGGGAATCAGGTTTAGCAACGCTGCGGATATCCTGGCTGTCCGCGACCTGATTTCAGCATGGGTGCCCAATTTTTCAAAATCGTATAAGAGCTACCAGTTGCCGGTAGGTTCGGAGGTCACGATCGTTGCGATGGGGATAGACCAGACAAATATAGCGGATTACCATTATCGCGTTGTTTTGAATGACAGTATTGAAGTGGTTCCATGGTCTCCGATACCCGGCCTTGAAATGCGGTACGGTGCAGTAGAACCCTACGGCCGGATCGGATCGTTTTCATTTGAAAAGCAACGGGTACTGGTGGAAGTGGCAAGCCGTAAGGAGTATGGAACCAGGGACGGTTATATAATAGATTGGACTGAGAGCTGGAAGCCGGGAATAGATCAGATTGTGGTGGAAGGAGCCAGCGAATATGGTTATTATAATCCGGCCGGCCTGGCAAAAAAGAACGGCGCTTTTCCTCTGAACGGTTTCCCTTTGGATTGGAGCTTTGCGAGAGACAGCGTCAGGGCCATATCGGTCTATGTGTCACCCAGTGAAACGGTCCCCTATTCAGTCTACCTGATCAGGGAAGATCAAAAGGGTAAGGATACGACCATGGTTGAATGGTATTTCCACAACAAGAGTTTTTTTAGGATTGGTCCGGATCAGATCCGTGCGCCTGGTCGGTACGAGATCCTGATTCAACCGCTTGGGGCCCTGGGAAAACATCCGGAACAAGTTGTAACAAGAGTTCCGTTTGTAGTTGAAGAACCGCAAACGGATATTTTCGGGCTTACCATCCGCGAAATTTTACCCTATTGTATAGGCGCCTTCCTGCTTATTGCTTTGGCTTTGGTACTGTACCAGCGATATCAGAAAGGCAGGCTTTTAAGAGCGATCCGGCAGAATCAGCAAATCAATATGAAGCTGGAAAGCATCAGGGGGCAGCTAAACCCGCATTTCCTGTTCAACGCCATTACTTCCAGACAAAATCTTGTGCAAAAAAAAGAGGTAGAGACCGCCAGTCATTACCTGACCACATTTGCATCCCTCACACGGGCTGTTCTGGCCTCCGGCGGAAGGGAGATGAATACGCTGACCGGAGAAATAAGGCTGCTGCACGATTATCTCTGCATGGAGCAGCTGCGCTTCGGTTTCCGATACACCATTCTGGAAACGCTATCCGTAAACACCGATCTTGTCGAGCTTCCTCCCCTTTTACTCCAGCCTCTTGCTGAAAATGCCGTGAAGCATGGGGTCGCCCATCTCCTGGATAAAGGAGAAATTGTGATTCGTATTTACAACCGGAACGATACATTGGTAATGGAAGTGGAGGATAACGGAAAAGGTTTTGAAGCATCTCCGGGCGACAGCAGGGGGTATGGAATCCGACTGACCCGGGAACGGATCGGATTGCTCAACCAGATGTTTCCCGGGCCGGGGTTCGAACTGTCCTTTACAGGCCTTCCGCAGGGGACGCGCGCGACCATTCTGATACATCACTGGATTTCTGTTTAATCAATTGCTATGATCACTTGTATCCTAGTTGACGACGAACCCAATAACCTGGAAAGCCTGAAGCAATTGATTGCAGGGTATTTCCCTCAACTGGTTGTAAAAGATACCGCATCCAACGCCGAAGAAGCTATTGACAAAATTCTGGTGCATCAACCCGATTTACTCTTCCTGGATATTCAGATGCCGGTCCGGAACGGATTCGAACTCCTTAGTTCACTGCCGAAAATAGACTTCGAGGTGATTTTTGTCACGGCACACGATCAGTACGGTATCCAGGCCATTAAATTTTCAGCGCTCGACTATCTCCTGAAGCCTGTCGATATCCGCGAGTTGATGAAAGCGGTTCATAAAGCGGAAGCCAGGATATCGGCTAAAAAGAGAAACCTGAATCTTGAAAACCTGCTGACCAACCTGAAAGACACCCGGCACGATTCGTTGAAAATAGCGCTGCCCGTGTCGCAGGAAACGCGGTTCGTTTCAATTGCCGAGATATACCGGTGCCAGGCAGACAACAATTATACAGAGATTTACCTGAGCAGCGGGGAAACACTGGTAGTAAGTAAAACACTGAAAGAGTACGAGGAATTGCTTAGCCCCTATCATTTTCTCAGGACACATCAGTCGCATCTTGTCAATGTTCACTACGTTAAAAGCATGTTGAAGGAAGACGGGGGCGTGCTGTTGATGGCCAACGGGGAGAAAATTCCGATTTCGAGGCAGAAAAGAGAACAGGTGAAAGAGGTTTTAACCCGGTTTATTTAATAGTGATAAAATGATACGGAGTCGTCCGGGTGACCTTGCCAGCTATCAAAGATCGATTCACAACCTTTATACAAATGAGAAAAATCAAAATAATGCTGTGGCTGCTTGCCGCACCTTTACTTGTATCCGGACAGTATAGCATGCCGCCTGTTTCTCTTACGCAGGCAAGCTTTGACGAGTTCTTTTTCGGTGGGGAAATTCCTAAAATAGAAGGAAGAGTATACAATGCGACGGCAGAAGAGCTGGCTGACATATCCCTTAGCTTCCATGTCGTCAACCTTACCGGTACTTTTCAAACCAGGCTGGATGCCGATATCCGGCCGGATGGTACATTCAGCCTGGAAATGGACAGCCGGCTTCCCTACAGGCAGGTATGGGTAAGGATACCTGATCTGCTATCTACCTGTTTATATGTGAATGACGGTATTTTTATTGACCTTGACCTGGCGTTATTGAAGAAGAAGGACGTATACCTCGATGGGGTAGGACTAGTGTTCAAAGGACCTGATGCCGAAGTGTGCCGGGTCGTGAATCAGCACCTGCTATTTGGTAAAAAGCATGCTACCGGCGTTGAGGAGAAACTGAGCGACCTGAAAAGAGGTATCGGGGATCCGGCACTGCTGGACTCCCTTTTTGAGATAAAAAGGCAAACGGACAGCATATTTTTTGAAGAAAACGGAAGCCGGTTCCGGTTTCTGATCGATAATAACAGGAGGTCGGCTTACTTCGAATCTAAAATGACTCTTTTGAACAGGCGTCTTTTCGAAAGTAAAGGAAAGGACAAAATACCGGTAGACTGGGAAGAACTATGGGCGCATCCTATCTATACATTAACGAATGAAAGCAGGGCTTTTTTGATGTATTTGTATCATCGCTACCTTTTTGACAATAAGGATGAGAATGTTTTGATGAATGATTTTGATAAACTGGCTCCCGGTATTTCAGCAATTTATCCGGGTTCTTATTCGGATCTTGTCAGTTTACAGATCGAGAGTAAGGATGTAAAAGAGCAAAGGACAGCCTACGAAGTAATCGGGCCCCGTTTGCAGAACAGGTGGGCGAGGTCGCTGGCAGAATCAAAAGTTGGTTATTTAGCTGGTCTCGAAGAGCAGATCGACCGGGTCATTGCTTCTGCAACCGGGGACAGGGGAGGCGACCTGGGCGAATTGAAGCTCGACACGCCGTTTCATGCCCGGCTGATTGTGAGTGATAAAACATCGGGGAAGGACCTGCTGGAAAGCATCATGAGAAAGTATACGAAGAAGCTGGTGCTGATCGATATCTGGGCTACCTGGTGCGCGCCGTGTATCGAGGAGATGCCCTATAGTAAAAAGCTGCATGACGAAGCCCGCCGGGAGAACCTGCCTGTCGAGTTTGTATATCTCTGTACCAGCAGCGGCTCAAAAGAGGAAAGGTGGACGCGTAAAGTGGTGGAGCTGAGTCAACCGGGTACTCATATCTTTGTTGAGGACAAGCATATCGCGGAGTTATTCTCTCTTTTTAATAAATCGGGATATCCGAGCTATCTGGTTATCAGGCCCGACGGGACGATAGACACGCAGGGTATTTCCAGAATGAGCCACCTTACTATGGAGGCATTGAAAGCAATGCTATAGGGTGCATATTTGGATGTTTAGAATGAGTTTGTCGGCCTCTGCCTACTGCTTCAAAAACGCCGACCCCCAACCCGGCAGCGTAAGCACGCCGTTTTCCAGCCGTATACCCTGTGCCGTATGATTCGCCAGGGTAGCATATGCCTGATCTTCCGCCTTAATATTCACCTGCCGGGTTTCGCCTGTAATGTTATGGATGACCAGGATATTATCAGTCTGCAACGGCCGGATAAAAGCAACGATGCCGTTCCCGTTTAGCTTGCTTTCCGCTATGTTGGCCGGAGACACATTAGCGAGCGCAGGTTCTTTTTTCCGGTAGGCGATCATCGTTTTGTAATGGTTGAAGAGCGAGTTCGGGTCGGCCTTCTGGGTCGCCAGATCGGTCACTGCGCCGTCTACCGAGTAGCGCGCCTTTTCCCAGCTCGTACGTATGCCGTCCTTTGCGCTGTTTTGCCAGAGGAAAGGCTCGCGGATGTATTCATCGGGTTTGTCGCCGAGCATGCCGATCTCTTCTCCATAGTAGATGTAGGGCTCTCCGGGCAGTGAAAGCAGCAGGCTCGCCGCAAGCTTCATTTTCCGGATGTCGCCGTTGACGACCGTCCCGATGCGGGTCTGATCATGATTGGAGAGGATCGGCGCATCGATGAAGCCGGGATTTGCTTTCCGGTAGGCGTTATAACTATTCACCAGGTTACGGATAAAGCCCTGATCCTGGCCGGTTTTTAGCATTTGCTGGATCGCCAGGCCGGCGTCGATGTTGAAATTAGCTTCTAATCCTTTAAAATAAGGCGCTACCTTGTCGGGTGTCGTCCATACCTCACCGATGAGGTATACATCCTGCCTGGCAGCCTGCATTTTTTCCCGGAATTCCTGCCAGAAGGCTACGCTCTTGTCCGCCTCCCAGTCGGGGTAGATATGCTTGGCGGCGTCGAGCCTGAACCCGTCAACGCCTACTTCCTTCAGCCAGTAAGCCCCGATATTATAGATTTCCCCGCGCACGTCAGGATTGTCGAAATTAAGGTCGGGCATTCCGCTCCAGAACAGCCCGTAGTATTTTTCGTCATCTCCCGGTTTTGCCCAATGCCAGGGATTGATCTCCCAGGAGTCCCCGGTCTTCTCCCTTTCCGCTATACCGAGCGAGTCGATTTTATGAGGGGTAAGCCAGTTGTAGTAATTCCGGTAGGGATTGTCTTTCCCCTTTTTTGCCTCCAGGAACCAGGGATGCCGGTCGCTGGTATGATTCACTACGAGATCCATGATGATTTTGATCCCTCTCTTATGAGCCTCCGAGATCAGGCGCTTGTAGTCCTCCAGCGTACCGCATTCCGGGTCGATTTCCCGGTAATCGATCACATCGTACTTGTGGTAGGTCGGCGATTTCAGGATAGGTGTGATCCAGATGGCGTCGGCGCCCAGCTCCCTGATGTAATCGAGGCGGGAGGTGATCCCGTTCAGATCACCGATCCCGTCGCCGTCCGAATCGGCAAACGACCGGACGAAAATTTCATACACTACTTCCGGGACCGGCTTAGATTCCGGTACCAGGATTTGCTCCTCTTCATGGGGACTGGTTTTACAGGCTGATGCCAGCAGCAGGATTCCCAGGAAGCCTGAGAAGATAGATCGGCTGTATTGTTGTCGTAAAAGCATAATTTCTGTTTTGCGGCTCCGGAGGATGAGGTATTAATTCCTGGTTAACGTATACGTGTAATTCCCCGGATTGCTCAAATCAAGCCTAATGGTATAGCTTCCCGCTGCCGGTACCTTGATATTGGCGGCTCCGGCTTCAAGCAGGCCGTCCTCTCCGTCGTCTCCGTAGTTGAGGTCCCACCCGTCGTTGGCGCGGAACTTGATTTCACCGGTTTTGAGAGCAGCCGTTACCGTCCAGGTTCGGTTTGCCGCATCATAGGCCATGTCGGTATCGGCATCCCATCCTCCCGGGGTGGCATCCCCGATAATTCCCCAGGTTGTTTTGGTAAGGGAGAAGGTAAACCCTTCCAGGTCGGCCTTGATCAGGTAGTACCCGGCGCCGCTCGCTTTGATGTTATCTCCGCCGGCAGTCAGCGTACCTTTCGCTTTCCCTTCCCCGTAGTTGACATCCCACGAAGGCCCGTCGGTAAACTTAAACTCCGTAGAAGCTTCAGGGAAGTTTACATACCCTTCGTACCGCTTGTCGCTTTTGACGGAGGCAAGCTTCGGCGCGGCGGCCGGATCCCATCCCTGGTGGCTTCCCGGCACGTAAATCGAAGGATACTCGACCACCACGTAGTAGGGTGTAGCTGAGAGGTTTACTATCGCCGAGACTGCATCAAACGCGCCGGCTGCCCGGGAGGTGCCCAAAGTGGTGAGCCCGGAAACGACGCGGGCGTTTATCTCACCGGCGCTGCCCGCTTTCAGCCCCAGCCTGAGCAGGACCGAATTGAAATCGGCTACCGTGAACCTTTTTTCCAGGGCGGATGTAACAGGGAATTCCTGCGGAGTGCTGAAATTCCCGCCTTTCAGGTCGAACTGCAGCTTGTAGTTCACAATCTGGCCCTCGAAGCCGTAGCTCACCTGGCTCCAGGAAAACCTGACGGCCTCTTCCGTCGCGCGGTCGGCATCCAACGCTATAGCCGGGCTACTGGCTGAAAGGGTGGGAGGAGCGGTCTCTTTTGCCGTCACGATCTCTGCATCGTCCTCACACGACCAGAGGAAAAGCGGCGCCGCCAGCAAAAGCAATCTGTGATATTTGAATATAGACATTGTCTTATTGGATTAATAGCCTGGGAAAATGTTATTAGTTTTCGGTAACAGCCAGCCTCAATACCCCGGGTTATTTTTAACCAGGTTGGGATTAGCCACCAGGTCGGAAGAGGGGATAGGGAAGAGGTTAAACCTGTCCTCGACCGCCCTTCCGTCCTTCACATTGCCTTTCCAGGGCCACAGGTAAGCGGCCGTCGTAAATCTCCCGTAACGGATCAGGTCGGTACGGCGATGGCCTTCCCAGCATAGCTCCCTTGCCCGCTCATCCAGGATCAGGTCAAGGCTGAGGCTTGCTACGTTACCTGCACTGCTTCCGTATGCTCTTTCGCGGAGGGCGTTGAAATATTGAAGCGCCTGTGCTGTGCTTCCGCCGGTTCCTCCTCTCAGGACGGCTTCCGCATACATAAGGTACACATCCGCCAGGCGGAACATCGGGAAGTCATTGTCCACAAAATCGCCTGTCTTGTCGGAGCCCTGCACACCGGCGGAGGTAATGTTTCTAAACCGGGTAATGGCGTATCCGTCGTTGAAGTTGCTCATATCGTTGATCTCCAGCGTTTGTCCGTCGGTGTGGAACATGGCTCTTTTATCCGTTTCGCCGGTTATGTCCGTAAAAAGATTCACGATGTTCTTAGTAGTCCGCAGGCCTCCCCAGCCTCCGTTGATCCCGAAATCGGCGGGGCGCATGTTTCCGCCTACGGCAGCGTGCACCAGGAAGGTCATCCCGCCGTAGGTCTTGGCATGGGTTCCGTCAAAAACCACCGGGAAAATGATCTCAGCCGATTTTTCGTTGTCGGCCAGGAAAGGCGTGTTGAAGTCGGCGTCAAGGCTATACGCGCTTGCGATCACCTTACCGGCGTATTCAACCGCCTCGGTATATTTCGGCGTATTGATGTACACTTCCGCATTGAGATAGAGCTTGGTCAGCAGCGTCCAGGCGGCGGCCTGGTCCGCCCGGCCGTATTCATTGGCTTTCGGCGCTTTCAGTTCATTCTCGATGGCTTTCAGCTCCGATTCTACGTAATCGAACAGGTCGGCGCGGCTGATCTGCTGCGGCAGGAACGATCCGGGCGCATCGGCTTCGGTCACAAAGGGTACGGTCGCGAACATATCCAGGGCGTGCCAGTAGCTGAGCGCACGCAGGAATCGGGCCTCTGCACGGTACGTTTTGATCTCCGGATCGCTGATGCCGCGTGAAGAGAGCTTATCTTCGGAGGTTTCACGGATAAATTCGTTACACAGGGTGATCTGGTAGTAGATCCTGTTGTACATCGCAGTGATGAACTCGTTGGCCGAAGTCCAGTTCATTTTCTGAAAATCCTGCAGGCTTCCGTCGTTCCAGCCGATCACCGCTTCGTCGGTCGTCAGCTCCTGGGCTTTCCAGTACTGGCGGATGTAGGTAGAAAAACCTTCGTCTATCCCGCTGATATCCGGTTTCCCGGCCGGGCCCTGCTGCCCGCTCATAGACAATCCGGCATAGCATTTGGCCAGGATCTGCCGGTAGCTGGCCGGGTCGTTATAAACCGATGCGGAGGTGACCTCTATAAACGGCACCCGGTCCAGGTCATTCACACAGGAAACGGCCGTCATTGCCAGGATTCCCATGAATATTGATTTTATGTATTTCATTTTTGTAAGGTTTTAGCTGTGAGCCGCTAGGCGTTAGCTGATTTCCGTTAGCTGATTTCTGATAGCCGAAAGCTCAGAACCCCAGATTAAGTCCGAGCGCATAAATCCGCGGACGGGGATAAAAGTTGTTGTCGATCCCGCTCGGTATTTCCGGATCTAGGCCCGAGTACTTCGTGACCACAAAAACATTCTGCACATTTCCCGAAATCCTCAAGTCCACCTTGTCGCCGAGTATTTTTCCGACCTGGTAGCTTACGTTGAAGTTATCCATGCGCAGGAAGGAGGCGTTTTCCAGGTAGTAGTCCGAGAAATACTGGTTCAACGCAAACTGTGTCCGGAGCACGCTGCTGTGCACGTTCGAGAGGTTGTTGTTCGGATTGTTGATGTTACCATAAGCCCCGACTGCCGAGCTGACATTGTTATAGACATAGTTGCCGATGTTGGCCCGCATCACAAAGCCTGTTGCCAGCTTGCGCCAGGTAAACTGCGGACTGAATCCGAGGAACAGTGAAGGCGCCGGGGACTTGATATGGTATTTGTCCTCGGGCGTAACCGACTGGCTTTCATTGCGGTCTACGTACAGCCCTTCGACCGGCGCACCGGCTGTATTGTACACCTGCCGGTAGAGGTAGAATGCGCTAACGGGGTATCCCACGGAGTGGATCTGCACGTTGTTGCCGGTACCTCCCGTAATACCCCCGGTAGCGACGCCGAGGTAGGAAGGATCCGAAACGTTGGTCAGACGCGTGATCTTGTTCCGGTTGGCGGTCAGGTTGAAGCCCAGGTCAAGGTTCCAATCTTCCCTGCGGAATGGCGCGATGTTGAGCGTTACTTCGACTCCTGTGTTTTCGAGGCTCCCGACGTTGGTCAGCAGAGAGTTGCTCAGACTGGAGCCGGCTGCTGTCGGGATGGTATTGAGCAGGTCCTTTGTTTTGCGGGAATACACATCCACCGAACCATAGATACGGCCATCGGCAAAGGCATAGTCCAGGCCGGCGTTCAGTGTGGCGGTCTGTTCCCACCTGATGTTGGCATCGTAGGGCTCGGGGCGCAGCGTGTAGACAAAATCATTGCCAAAGCGGTACATGGCTGTGTTCATGCCGGGTGTATAGCGCGCCAGGTAGGGGTAGTCGTTGCCAATGTTCGCGGTCCCACCGATGTCCTGCTGGCCGGTAATTCCATAGCCCAGTCTCAGCTTCAGGTCGGTAAGCGCCTTTGAGCCTTTCAGGAAATTTTCCTCTTTCAGCTTCCAGGCGAGCGCTACTGAAGGGAAGAGTCCCCAGCGGTTTTCAGGACTGAAACGCGACGAGCCGTCGCGACGAAGGGTGGCCGTGACCAGGTAGCGGTCTTTGAGCGCATAGTTCACACGCCCGTAGAACGATACCAGCGTGCTCTGCGTTTTGTAGGGAACATTGCTCAGTACGGTGTCCCTGGCGAAAGGCTGATCCACATCTTTGCCGCTTCTCAGGAAATCCTGCCACGAATACCCCGCCATTACATCTATTTTGCTGTCGATCGCCTCCAGGTTTTTGACGTAGTTCAGGTAGAATTCCAGCGTTTTATTGGTTTTCTGCTGGTCGTAGGCAAAATACTGACCGTTGCGGAAGAAGTTGCTGGCCGCCTCGACCGGTACGATACGGCGCCCGTCGCTCGACGATACGTCGTAGCCCAGGTTAAGATTGGCGCGCAGGTCTTTGAATCCGTGGAAGGTGTAGTCAAACTGAATATTGCCGATGCTACGGTTTACAGTGCTGCGATCGTCTTTCATTTCCAGGAGCGCCAGCGGGTTGCGTGTCGCGAGCGTATTCGGTTTCCCGTCGGTTAGCCATTCGAAGTATCCGCCGTACTGGTTTCCTTCGCCGTATACAGGCTGTGTAGGGTCGAAGAAAGCTGCCGCACCGATAGCGCCCTGGTCGGCAAAGCGGTTTTTGATAATGGTACCTTTCAGGTTAAGATCTATTTTGAGGTGCTTGTTGAGCAGTTGCGGCGACAGCCCCAATGCAGCCGAAGTACGGCCCATGTCCGAGGTTTTCAGGATCCCGTTCTGCTTGAGGTACCCTACCGACACCC
>CAZLTN010000023.1:0-62002 GCA_964562455.1 uncultured Cytophagales bacterium | reverse complement strand
CCGGTGCCTTCTCAAAAATAAGATCGTCATAAAATGAATTCTTTGCTTTCCGCCTGCTGCCTGGTCCTGGTTATTCTGACTTCGTATTGTACCGCGCAGATCGCGCCTAAAGACTCCTACCTGTCCGGGATAAAGCAGGAGCTGGAAACGGTATGGCCGAAAAACCGCCGCATCAACCTTGTCTTTCACGGGCATTCCGTGCCGGGCGGGTCCTGGAACGATCATAGGGTCGAAACGCTTCAATCCTACCCTCACCTGACTCTGGAAGCCCTGAAAGCCAGGTATCCGTATGCCGTTATCAATGTAATCATAACGGCGGTCGGCGGAGAGAATTCAGTACAGGGCGCGGCGCGGTTCGAAGCCGAGGTTTTAAATCACAAACCGGATGTTCTCTTCATCGACTATGCGCTGAATGACCGCGGCGTGGGCTTGGAAAAGGCCGAAAAAGCATGGAGGCACATGATTGAAGCAGCTCAGAAAGCCGGGACCCGTATTATCCTACTCACGCCTACGCCTGATCAAAGGGTCGACATGCTTGCCACGGGAAACGCCCTGGAGCAGCATGCGGACCTTGTGAGAAAGCTGGCAGCGGAGTACAAGACCGGCCTGGCGGACTCCTATGCCATATTCCTCCGGAAACTGAAAGAAACAGGATCGATCAAACCTTACATGTCGTGGGTAAACCATCCTAACAAAGACGGACACCAGATAGTAGCAAATGAAATCATAACTTATTTCTGACCATAAACCGGCCTATCCGCAAATGCTGCGCTTTGTTGCCGAAGCGCAGCATTTGGATTACATACCAGTCCGCTCTCTATCAATAAAAAAGAGAAAAAAAATGACGAAACGTAAATTATTCGTTCAATTGATATGTGCGCTGGCAGTATCCCTGCCCGTGCTTTCCCGCGCCCAGTACGGACTTTCCCCCCTCCGCGGCAAACCCTTTCACAACATCACCCTGGAGGCTTCGCTGAAGCCCTTCAAAGTGAATGAAAAGGAGTACATCCGCGCGGTGGCCACCGAAATGTTCACTCAGTGGCATTCGCTGCTCCGGCATACCGACACCGTTTCGGTGATGCTGTGGACAGGCGACGGCTCGGAGATCCTCGATTACAAAGGAACTCCTGACCAGCCGCTGGAATGGGCAAAATATATGGGCAACCCGAACACCCAGCACGAGGTGGGCTCGGGGCCGAAAGAATTATCGATACACGAGAGGGCTTATCTCTACCTGGAAAACCCGCCGGCGTTCACATACGGCGATCTTAAATTCATTATCCAGGCTTTGAAAGAGGCCGGAAGGCGCGTTACAGGCAAGCATATCCGCGTCGGCGCGACGTTTGACCCGGGACCGGAGTTTGCCAAATCGGAATTCAAATACAAGAAGCATCCCGAGATCCTGGGCGGCAGCGCGATGGGGCACAAATCGTTCGTGGACTGCTATTCCGTACTAAAAGCAGACAGCGACCATTATGCCGGCTTCCCTGACGGCATCCCGGATCAGACGCCCTTCGGTACGTTTTTCGGCCGTCAGAGCCAGCATTTCCTGACCGATCTCGATTTCGACTACATCTGGTTCAGCAACGGGTTCGGATTTGGAGCGGAGGGGTGGTCGTCTACAGGCTCTACCTTTAACGGGAAGGAATTCCTGCAGGATAAGCTGGCGGGCTTTTCCGACAAAGTGCTCGAGTTCTGGAAGCTGTTCAGGAAAGAATGCCCGGGCTTCAGGATCGAAACCCGCGGCACCAATCTTTCGGTAGGCGCCGACCTGGCGCGCGATGCGGTCAACCTGAAAAATATCTACAACGGCGGGTTCAATATGCTTCCTCCCCCCAACTCGCCCTGGGCTGCGCTCGACGGCGATTTCGGCCTCGAAATGGTCGGCTATATGTCGCGCATGGCGGAGCTCCCCGACGACCGGTTCATATTCAGGTACTACACGCACGATCCGTGGTGGCTCAACAGTCCGTGGCTCGACCGCTACGGCAGGGAGCCCCACGATATATACCTCCCGATGTCGGTAGGGCGCATCGATAAGGACGGCAACATCGGCCTGCCTACCCACCTCAATTTCCTGACTGCCGACGATACCTACGGCAACATGCCTACGCAGGTGCCCGACGAGGTGACGCCTCACATCCTGAAGGCGAGGTACGACTCCCCTACCGCCCCGGGGCCGCTGGTATGGGTATACCCCTTCGACGAATACCACGACTGGGCCTATAACCAGCCCGGACGACTGTCAGAAGTGTACTACGGCGACTGGTTTATCCGCCAGGCGATCAACAACGGGCTGCCCCTGAATACCGTCATTTCAACTACTTCATTCCGCTCGGCTATTCAAAAGAAGCCTGATATGTTCAGAGAATCGGTACTGGTCACGATTGTCCCCGACGCCGGCACCGACCTGGAAAAAAGCCTTATTCAATTTGTTGAGAACGGCGGGAAACTCATTGTTTTCGGTCCTACCGGACATGCCGGCGATGCCTTTAAAAACCTGCTCAACCTTAGGGATGAAACCGCCCTTGAAGGCGAGTTCACTATTAAAAACCGCTATCAGCCCGACCAGCTTGCCACTCCCTTCCCTGCCAGGATCAATCACAGGTCGCTGTTCAACGGCGGCGGCATTACCTCGGTGATCGGAAACCGGAAGGCAGGCGGCACAAAGCCCCTGGTGCAGTTCGAACAGAAAGGCACGCAGCGCGACGTAGCCTGGTCGGTACAGAACCAGTCCTGGAAAGGCGGTAAGGTGGTGTACCTGCGCGGTACCAATTCCAGTCATTTTTCAGGCGGACGGCTGCTGACGCCCGACAAGCCCGACCAGTATTTTACAGGGCCGCTTTACCTGCGCTATGTGCTGGGGGAATTCGGTATCAACATCCACCTCGACAAGCTCGACCCGAACGTCAAAAGCCCTGTGCTGACAGTATCAAGGTCGGGCAACGCCTTTATCTTCTCGGGGTATCACCCCAACAGCACGGTAAAAAACCGGATGAAGTTCCCGCAGGGCGCGCCGCTGCTGCTGGGACTTGAAACCATTCTCGAGAAAGGGTATTCTTCCTACACCCTTCCGACCGCCTGGAACCGGGAATGCCGGGTATTCGTCGGGCAGGAAGACGGAATGGTCTCGTTCAAGGAATTGCATTCCGGGGAAAAAGATATCCTCAAACGCTACCAGGTGAGCGGGTTGAAAAATGCTGCCGTTCGCGTCTACGCGGAAGACCATGTTACCGGCAGCACTTTCCACGCGTATGTCAACGCTGGCTATCCCTGGAAAAAAGGGCATTATTCCTTTAAAGAAATGAACGATGAAATGGGAAAATATTTCCTGGTTGAAAATGTGACCGGTACTCTTACGGTGTCGTGGTAACGACCCTGTCCGGCAATAAAAAAACCTTACATGAAACAGTCATTAGCTGTCAGAAATCAGAAATCAGCTATCGGCGGGGTCGCCATCGGTCGGGCCGTGGCCGGCCTGGCCCGCAAAAGGGTATTAATAGAGTTTTTTTTGCCACGAATTCTATAGAAGCGGCGCTTCCTTGCTTTGATTTAAGCAAACAACATTTAGCTTTCGGAAACGCTGTGCGTAGTCTGGAGACTACGCACAACAACCAGCAACCAGATTTTTGACATATTTTCAACTGTCTTAATACCAGCACCTTGAAAATTTGTTGTACAGAATGCACGAATAACAAAATGCATTCGTGGATAAAAAATTAAAACACTGAAATACAGATGTTTATCAATTTTATTCTGATGAAGACTCAATCCAAACTCGCAGCCTTCTTTTTCGCGCTTTTATCGCTTACATCCGTCTATGCGCAGAATACCGCCGGTAATAAATTTGAAAACGCCATACAAGCCTTTGAAAAACAGGATCTGGCATCCCGGCCCGAACCCGGCGGAAATCTTTTCGTAGGAAGCTCTACCGTTACCCGCTGGAAGGATATTGCCGACTATTTTCCCGGCAGACACGTCCTTAACCGCGGATTCGGAGGATCGCAGTTTTCGGATCTCTTACTATATGTCGACCGGATCATTGTCCCCTACCGACCGGCGAGGGTCTTCGTCTATGAAGGCGACAATGACATCGCGTCAGGTAAAAAACCGGAAGACATCGTGCGCCAGGCCGGAGAGCTCAACGAGCTTATCAAAAAAGCGCTTCCAAAAACGGAGGTTATATTCCTGTCGGCCAAACCCAGCATGACGCGCTGGCACCTGAAAGAAACCTATGAAACCTATAACCGCCTGTTGAAAGATTATGTAAAGAAAGCGCGCAGGACGAGGTATATCGATATATGGACGCCTCTCCTCGACGAAGCGGGGAATCTCAACCCGGCGGTTTATGCAGAAGACAAGCTGCACCTCAACGCGGAAGGCTATCGAACGATACAGCCGGTTATTGCGCCATTCTTAAAATAGTAAAACCCGGGTCCGGATATGAAAAAGGATCCCGTAGGATCGGCCCATCACACATTTACCACGCGGGCTTTCAGCGGATTGGAATCCCGGATAGCTTGAAATGAGTCGTTCCTACGGAACTCTGAAGAGGAAAACGACATGCGATCCCCTCAACTGAAGTTGGGGGCTGGTATATGTTTCGAGACTACGTCTCTATCAGGTAAATGATATCTCTATTCACATAAACCTATTGAAAATGCGCAAGCTGGTTCTTCCCTTCTTATTTTCCTTACTGGGAGCCGCCTGCTACAGCTAGCAGGAAAAACAGGTTATCCTCAAGCTCGACGACGTATTAGCCGAGCCTAACGGACGTATTTCGCCCGCGTGGCAGCGCGTTTCCGACTATCTTGAAGGTAAAGGCATCAAAGCATCTTTCGGAATCATCGGGTTCTCACTGGAGGAAGACAACCCTGAATATTTCAAATGGATTACCGACCGGGCCGACCGGGGCCTGATCGAATTCTGGAACCACGGGTTCTGGCGACGCTCGCTAACCGATTCCGTAGGAGAGTTTGAAGGCGGCTTCGAAGAGCAGCTGCGTGCGCTTCGGATGACCGACAGTCTTGCGGGGGTAAAGCTTGGCCTCAAGCTTCAGACCTGGGGCCCGCACTGGAGCGGCACAAATGCCGATACAGACCTCGCGCTGTCGAAAATGCCGCAGATAAAGATCGCTTTCGGATATCCGGATAATCCCGTCCATTTTAAAGGAATCAGGATTCCTCCGCAGATAAGGCTTGAATACCCGACCCATAACCCTGATTTTGAAGAGTTTAAGAAGTCATATCTCGAAAAGAAAGACGAACTCTCCTTGTTTTACCTGCAGGGTCATCCCAGAAGCTGGAACGAGGAACGGTGGCAGAATTTCGTCAAAATCATCGAATTCCTGGAGTCTGAAGGGGTAAGCTTTATCAAACCGTCCGATATTCCGGAAGAAGAAGCCGGCATATTACGTGAAGATTTTAACGGGGACAAAATAGATGAATCGGTCTGGAAAATCGGTACGTGGAAAGAACATGGCGGGCAAATGGCAAAAGATCGGTGCTTCGTGAAAGACGGCAATTTGAATATGCTGCTTGTAAACGATAACGGCACGATCTTAAGCTCCGCGATCCAGACCAACCAGCAATTTCTATACGGAAAATGGGAGGCGCGGCTGAAACCGTCGGCCGTTCCCGGGGTGTTGAATTCCTTTTTTACCATCGACTGGGGAAACGGCGGCGATGCAACAAGGCAGGAAATAGACATCGAATTCCTGACTTTCGCTTTCGGCCCGAACAAAGGGAAAGTCCACTACGCTGTTCATGCCAAAGGAAAAAAAAGCTTCGAGACGAATCCCGATGTTGAGCTGGATTTCAATCCGTCGGATGATTTTCACGTCTGGGGTTTCGACATCACGCCGGAACATATCGAATGGTTTGTCGACGGCAAAACACTGCTTGTCTATCAATACGCCGAACACGATATAAAGATCGACGCCCCCTATATGCTGAAGCTAAATCACTGGACATCCGCGAAATGGGTTCAGGGACCGCCCGAGCCGGGTGTGACCAGCACGTATTTAATTGATTGGGTACAATTTACCCCCCATAAAAAGTAAACTAATATCACTGCCTGCCATGATGCTTTCCTCACCGATATATTTCAATCGCATGTTTTACCGCAGTTTCATCCGTTTGGCATTTTTTGCCTTTCTCCTCTCGTACGTTCCGGCGCAGGGCCAGCAGGCCGATGCATACCGTAAATTCTACGAAGGATTTCAGAATCCTCCTTCGCATGCGCACCCGCTGGTATACCACTGGTGGCTGGGGGGCCATGTCGATACGGTCAGGCTGAAGGAGGAGATCAAAGCCTTTAAAGACGCCGGCGTGGCGGGCTTTACCATCTTCGAGATCGGCTCCCGGGACACCGTGCTGGTCGGTACCGGACCGGAATTCCTGGGAGATGAATCGCTCCGGAACATCAGGCTGGCCGTTGACGAAGCCGGGAAATACGGGATGGAAGTCGGGCTCAACACCGCCAGCAGCTGGAATGCCGGGGGGAAATGGGTAACGCCGCAGCACGCCGCCAAATCGATCTATCAATCGGCTGTAGCCGCAAAAGGCGGAAGCAGGCTGAAGCTGAACATACCTTTTCCCGAGATCCCGGAAAGAGACCCCCGGGGCAGGAAACGCATGATCGTGTTCGGAAAAGACGGCAGGCCGGTCTATTCGGAAGAAATCGCCGTGCTGGCGATACCTGTCGCGTCGCCGGGAGTACATACCGATACGAGCTCCATCCGCGACGTATCCTCCTACTTTAACCCGCAAACAGAAACGCTCGAATGGGACGCGCCTTCGGGCGACTGGAAAATCGTGCGCTATGTCTGCTCCAATTCCGGCGAAAACCTGGTGCTGCCCAGCAAATATTCGGCCGGTCCGATCATCGATCACTTCGATGCAGAGGCAACCGCTTTCCATTTCAATTACATCATCAGCCGGCTGCAGTCGGCTTTGGGAGATCTCCGGAAAACCGCGCTCAAAAGCCTCTATATGGCCAGCTACGAGGCAAGAGGTTTTAACTGGACGCCTACGCTTGCTGCGGAATTCAGGCGGATCAATGGCTATGACGTACGGAAATTCCTGCCAATCTTATTTGATGAATCTTCTTTCCCCCCCGGAGCGACGGCATGGTTTAAAGCAGATTTTCAGCGTACGTTGTCGGAGCTGATGATCCGCAATTTCTACATGAAGTCAAAGGAAATATGCAATGCCCACGGACTGAAAAACAACAGCGAGGCCGGGGGCCCGGGCCTGCCGTTGCACAATGTGCCGGTAGAGCCGCTTAAGGCGCTGGGCAAGGGACTGGATATCCCCAGGGGTGAGTTCTGGATCAATCACGAGCAATTCAACCGCGATGGGATGGACATCTTGAGAGTGGTGAAAGAAGTATCGTCTGCCTCCAATATCTACGGCTCGAAGATCGTGGAAATGGAAGCCTTCACCTCATTCCAGCATTGGCAGGAAGGTCCCTTCGAGATGAAGCCCATTGGCGACCGCGCCTTTGCCGAAGGAATGAACCGGGTCGTTGTGCACGGCTCCACCCATAACCCGACAGGTACCGGCTACCCCGGTATCGTGTATCACGCCGGCACACATTACAACGATAAGCGGGTCTGGTGGAAGAAAGCAAGGCCGTTCAACGAATACCTGGCAAGGGTCTCCTATATTCTACAGGAAGCTGATTTCGAAGCAGATATAGCCTATTATTACGGCGATACCATCCCTAATTACGGAGGCCATAAACACGGCAGGTTCTCTGCCGGCGCGGGCTACGATTATGAGCTGATCAATACGGAGATTCTTCTGAACCTGGAAATAAAAGACGGCCGGATCGTCAATCCCCGGAACGGGGCTGCATTCCGGTTATTGGCCCTGACCGAAGAAAAGGAAATCAATCCCAAAGTGCTGGAAAAGCTAAGCGAGCTCGCAAAGAAGGGAGCGGTTATCGTCGGGCCTAAACCGGGAAAACCCGGCATATACCAGGGGGTAAGCGCGGCGAAGATGCTGGAGACGCTGAAGGTCATTCCGGACTTCGATTACGACGACAAGGGGATGTATACCCTGGATTACACTCATTACCGGAAAAACGGGTTGGATTTCTACTTCGTGGTCAATACCACCGGCGACTGGATCAACCGTACGCTGAGCTTCCGCCAGCAGCAGAAAACTCCCGAAATCTGGGATCCCGTAAGCGGCCGTGTGGCGACAGCCTCAGTTGTTGAGCAGGGTACTGACCGGATCAGCCTTCCGCTCTCACTGGCTCCTTTCGAAAGTAAATTCGTAGTATTCAGACCGGGAAATACGGGTGAAAGGTTTACAAAAATCAGCTCTGCGGGAATAGACCCGCCCAAAATCACCTACCGGGAAAACGACATGGAAATCTGGGAAGACGGGCTGTTTGAGCTGCAGCACGGCAAGGAAACCCGGAAAATCCGCAACAGGTTGAGCACAAAGACGCTCGATGGCTCCTGGGAGGTATATTTCGATAAAAAATGGGGCGCACCCGAAAAAGCGGTATTCCCGGCGCTGACTTCCTGGACTTTGTCCGACATCGACGGCATCAGGTACTATTCCGGCACGGCACGGTATGAAAAACAATTCGTGCACCCGGTACATCCTAATGGCCATCCAAACGGCAGGATTTACCTCGACCTCGGCGACCTCTCTCATGTCGCGGAAGTGTGGCTGAACGGCCGTGCGCTTGGCATCACCTGGGCCAAACCCTACCGGTTCGATGTAACAGGATTGCTGGTTCCCGGTCTCAATAAAGTGGTCGTGGAAGTAGCCAACACATGGTCGAACCGGATTACCGGCGACGCCATTACCGGCGAAAAATTCACCAAAACCCATATCGCCGATACCTTTATCAAGGGAATAAACCAGAACAGAGTCCGGTGGAAGGACGTACCGCTGATCCCTTCCGGGCTGTTCGGACCGGTAACGCTCACTACCGTTCTGCCTGTAGCATTGCCGCGCGAGCTGCGGGCTGCAGGAATATTTTCCGACAATATGGTGCTGCAGCGCGACAAGGCTATACCCATATGGGGTACGGGTACTCCCGGGGAGGAGCTGACGGTACAGCTTGGAGACAAATCGGTCCGCTGTAAGGTAGGAGATGACGGTGACTGGCGGGCAGACCTGCCGTCGTTTGCTGCCGGAGGACCTTATACAATGAAAGTACAGGGGAAGGCTAAAAGGCTGGAATTCAGGAATGTGCTGGTCGGCGACGTCTGGTTTGCATCGGGGCAATCCAATATGGAGCACGCGATATCGGGCTGGGAATGGATCCCGCATTCCGCAATCCTGAACTCCGATAAAGAATTAAAAGATTCCAATTACCCCAACATACGGGTTTTTAATGTATCACTGTTCCCCTCCCCTCAGCCGCTGGCGGATCTCCAGGGAGACGATAAGTGGAAACAGGCGGGACCTGCGTCGCTGGCGGGATTTTCGGCCACGGCATGGTTCTTTGCCAAAAAGCTGAACCGCGAACTGAATATACCGATCGGTATCATCCACAGCTCATGGGGCGGCACTTCTATCCTGACCTGGACTAACCAAAGATCCCTCGATGACTTCAGGGATTCTTTAAATCTAAAGCCTTTTGAGAGGAATCCGGCGACGCCTGTTTGGAAAGAGGCTGTCCGGGAAAGCGTCGGAAACAACAGGGAAAGGCGCAACAGAATGAGTTATGCCAGCGCTGAAGCCGGGCGTACCGTCTTTGGCAATATACCCGGAAACCAGGCCTGGAAGCAAACAGAACTTCCTTCCGGCGAAAAGCTATTCGGGTATGTAGTCTGGCTGAGGAAGGAAATCAGCATACCTGAAGAAGCGACGCGGGGCGATCTGACATTGAGCCTGGGATTTTTAAACAGGCAGGCGAACGTTTACTGGAACGGGAAAGAGCTCGGCTACTTTCAATACCCGGCTCCGACCAGGGTAACGGTTCCGGCAAACCTGGTGAAAGCCGGCCCGAACCAGATTGCGATCAGGCTGTCCAGCCAGTGGGGAGGGGCCCAGATCGTGGGCAATCCCCCGTCTTTTGTGCTGGAAGCCCCGAACGGTGGATTTAAGCTTTCACTGGCGACGACCTGGAAAATAAAAGAGGATCTGGAACCTATACCGGCAGCAATACCCTTTTACGTAAACCAGCCCTCGTTTTTATTCAACGGGATGGTCAACCCCGTCATTCCATATGCTATTAAAGGCTTTATCTGGAACCAGGGTGAGGCAGATGCATCCAGGCCGGCCCTGTATACCCGGCTTTTCACGCGTCTTATCGGCGACTGGCGAAAATTGTGGGAGGACGGGCAATTGCCTTTCCTCTTTGTCCAGGGTTCCAATGCCTACAATACCCATGAATTTGACAGAAGAAGCTTCACCAAAAGCTACCTGAGAGAAGCCCAGGCGAAAGCGCTTGCATTGAACGGCACAGGAATGATCGTATCCGTCGATATAGGCGACCCTTATGACGTACACCCGAAAAACAAACAGGATTATGGCAATCGCCTGGCTTTGCAGGCTCTGAAAAAGGTCTACGGGAAAAATGTGGTTGCTGACGGTCCCGCCTGCCGATCCTGGCATATCAGCGGAGACACACTCGTGATCTGTTTAGACAGGCCGTCGAATGAGGTGGTCATGCGGATGGATAATCCGTCTGACTGCTGCTTTGAACTGGCTACCCGTGCCGGACAGTTTTACCCGGCCAAAGCCGTCCTGAAAGGGAGCGAAATACATGTGTTTTCCGACCAGGTCCGCAGTCCTGCAGAAATGAGATATGCCTGGGGTGATAATCCCTGCGTATGTGTATTTGACAAAACCGGGCTGCCTATGGCGCCGTTGCGGATTTCGATTGCACGCTGAGCACTGCCGGAACCTCTATTAACGGCATCTTAATGCCGCAGCGAACGATTTAACATCAGGCACAGTATAAAGGAAGCAGTATTCGACTCCCATATAAAAGTGGGGAATTACGCGCTGTACAGCCGATTTTTTTACCCAATAATCTTCAAAAAAATTCAAATAAAACCATACCGAAGTTTTAAAAACACTTTCAAAAAAGTACATAACAAACTGATTACAAGACAAATAAACCCCACTCCCTACTTTCAGGCATACTTTTAAAATAACCCGGTAGTATATACGGTAAAACAAAATATACTAAACCGAAACACACTTATGAATAGGACTCTCATTGCCGCACTTCTCCTCGGAATAGGTTGGTGCAGCTCCTGCCGGACGGTATATAGCCCCAATACCGTCCATAACTCGCTTTTGCAGGAAAAAGGGGAATTTAAGGGATTCATAGCTCCCAATAACCTGCAGGCCGCCTATGCCGTTACGGACCATTTTGGCGTTATGGCCAATGGCTATTATAACTCCTTTACCAGCGACGACAAAGACTTTCATAACAAGGGAAAAGCCCTGGAACTAGGCGTCGGGTATTTCAACAAGATGCCTAACAACATCGTCTACGAAGTATATGGCGGGGCGGGAAGGTTCAATGTCAGGATGGACGAATCAGCGGGAGCAAAGAATTTCGATGCCAACGCTACCAAGCTGTTTATCCAGCCTGGTATCGGTTGGGTAAATCCTTATGTCGAAGTCGGCCTGGCACCCAGGGTTTCGATGATCAGTTATAACAGCCCGGAAATCCGCGGCTACACCGCCCAGGAGCAGAGCAGCTACTATTTTGAAACCCTGGCGACCAAACCTCACCTGTTCCTGGAACCGGCCGTTACGGTCCGCGGAGGGTACAAGTGGGTCAAATTGCAGCTTCAGGTCGGGAGAGCATTTAAGCTTTCAAAAAACCAGTTGAATTATGACGACGGTATCGGAAGCATAGGGTTGGTGTTCAATGTCGGGGAGTGGTATAGGTAGGATGGGAATCTGTGACATATTAAACAACCGGCTTGTCAGGAAAAGCCGCAAAGCACCAATTTAAATTCCATACCCCCTTGCGGAACACGGTTTACCCTAATGGTACAACCAATGGCTTTAGCCAGATCTCTGACCACATACAGCCCCAGGCCCGACCTGGTACCCGGACTGAAATTTTCCTCGTATAAAACACTCAGCTGTTCTTCCGAAGCACCCGGTCCGTTATCCCTGATGCTAAGTATCACTACCTCCTCTTCTTTTTCTGCTCTCCACGTTACTTGCCCTTCAGGAGTGTGAGCCAAAGCCCTTATAGCGTTATTTGTCAGGTTCTGCATGATCGTTTTCAGATAATCTTCATCCGTCTTTACCTGAAGGCCCCCCGGGTCGTCGAAACTGAGGCTGACTTGTGTTTCACTCCCGAAAAACTTCCGTATATACTCAAATAAATCGTGTACTTTGGTTATCCTGACCTGAGGCGTAAAATGCTCCATTTGGCTTTTGCTCCACAACAACATCGACTCCATGTTTTCCAGGAGGTTTTCGGCAGATTCCCTTATCCGTTTTTGATGAGACTCCCTCTTCTCATCAGTCATCAACCCGGGAGCTTCTTTTTGCAGGTACAGAAAATTCACCAGGTTCGCGACCGGGCTTCGAAGGTCATGACTCAGAATCGCAAAAAAACGCGCCTTTATCTTATTGGCTTCATCCAGCCTGGCATTGAGCTTCAGCAACTGCTGATTATTTCTTTTCCGGATACGGTTTTGCCAATACAATAAGCCTACAATAGTCACAATAAAACCCAAACCTATGAGAAGGCCCAGTCTCTGTCTTTTTTGAGCCTTCAATTCCAGGGCATTAATCTCGATCTTCTTGTCACGCAACTCTATCTCCCGCCGCCCCTCCAGCTCGGCAATGTTGTTTTTATTTTCCTGCGAAAACAGCGAATCCTGTACTTTCTGAAACTCCCTGAAATTCAGGTAAGCACTTTTGTAGTCCCCTGTTTCCGCCTGTAGTTCCGCCAGCACTCCCCGGTAATACGACTTCAGATCGACATCACCCTTCTGATCACTAAGCAGTATGGTTCTCCTCAGGTATTTTTCGGACTCGTCAAGATTCCTTTTTCTTTCCGCAGCCCTCAAAGGCGGTCCGTTCCTCACCCTGTCGAGGTAGATCATCCCGAGACTCCCCAGATTGTTGATCGCATCGGAATGCATCGGGTTCACCTCATTCCAGAGTTTTTCGGCTTTCAGGGCATATTCCAGGTTCATTGCAGAATACCTGGGATAAACCATAGACAGATAAGTATATACGCTGGCCATTACTTCCATATCATCCACTTTTTCGAGTAATGGCAAAGCTTTATGGAAGTATTTCCTCGCATTCAGCGTATCATTCATCTCCGTATAGATGGTGGCAATATTGGTGAGTGACCTCCCCTGCTCCCTGTCTATGCTCACAATAGCATCGTCTACGAGATTTTTCCGGACTTCCAAACCCTTAAAAGCATAGCTTAAGGCTTTTTTATAATTCTTCTGAGCCAGGTATATGCCGGATATATTGACCAGGGTGTTTCCCATCATATAGGTATTTTCAATTCCTTCCGACAGTTTCAGAGATTCAAGGTAATAGGCTAGTGCTCCGGTAAAATTGGAATTGAGATTTTGTTCCGCCGCCCCCATGTTATTCAGAGTGGTACAGATATTGATGGTATCTTTTGCTTTCCCCTGTATATGCAAGGCCCGTTTATTGTAATAGAGACAGGAATCGTAATTTCCTCTATCGCCATAGGCCCTGGCGATAGAGGAACTAAAAGTCCCGATTGCCCTCTCCCACTTCATTTGTTCCGCCATTTTTAAGCCGGCCCTGCTATACTGAAGCGCCTTATCGGAGTCGATAAAAAAATACTCGTCCGCCACACGCTTTACTGCACGTACTTTGAGGGAATCGCTTTTCATTTCAGGAATCTCGGAAACCAGGGAATCAACCAGTTCCTGGCCGACCTTCTGGGCGGAACCCCTTATGCTCAAAAACAAGAAAAAGAATAGAGCAGCCCAGGCCTTCACTGTTATTTCAGGTTGAGGAGAGCATCTTTATAGCTGCGGCCGACAGGCAGGGAATAATCCCTAACGTAGACCTGACGCGAAGTAATCCTGTCAATGTAATTTGGCTGTACGGCATAGCTACGATGAATTCTCAGAAATGATTTGAAACAGTCTTCGCGCAGCAACTGACCGATCGGAGATAGCACACTGTACTTTTTGGAAGCGGTGATGATGCGCGTATAGTCTTTCAGGGCTTCCAGATAGACAATATCATGAAGATTAAGTTTGATTTTTTCATGCCCATCTTTGATAAAAACAGTGTTGTCATTGCCAAGGCTGTATTCAAAGAGTTGTGCTTTATGTCTTAGCTCGAGGTAATTCAGGACACGGCTCATACATTGCTCAAATCTCTCTGCCTTAAATGGCTTTACCAGAAAATCCAGGACTTCCATTTCAAAGCTCTCTGCGGCATAATCAGGGAAAGCCGTAATAAAGATGCAGACAGGGATGTCCATCATCTTCGACCGGAATTCAAGACCGCTCAGGTCAGGCATATCTATATCGCTGAGCAATACATCCACTTTCCTGTCAATGAGAAATGCGTAAGCTTCTACCGGAGACGAAAAAACCCCTACAAGATCTAAAAACGAATATTTCTTTACAAATACCGTAGCCGTAAGACGGTCGATTTCATTATCATCAAGAATAATGCAGGTGTACCTGGCGGGATTTTTCATGAGAAAACTAAGTTAATGGTTGTCAGTCGATTTACAAAGTCGTTTGTCGAGTAGCAGTTAAAAATTATCTACCTGCTGGATAGTTTCGATTCTCAGAAAAAACTCATTTTAAGAATTCCGGAAATGCTATGAAAACGCTGCTCAAAACTACCCTTTTCATTTTTACAGGCTTTATGTTTTCCTGTAAAAATGAGGCTGTTAAGTCCGCCCATCCTCTGGCGGGAGACTGGATGATCAAAAATGTAGAAAGTAAAAAATACCTTGCTTATACCGATGACGAAACACGACCTGCTTTTGATATCGGCATTGGTGTGACGCAGGTCATGACGGTGCTTGCCGGCCCGAACCCGGATCAATATTATATAATTCCAAAAGCGAATAAAGATATTTACCTCAGTACTGCCGGAGCCATTTATACCTATATCGCTGGTATTAACTTTTCTAATTCCACAGACGACCTGTTTGCTTTCGTACCTATAAACGGAGGCTCGGACCGTTATTATATCCAATCGGTCGCTGACCCCTCCCGATACCTGGTAAGCTGCTATAGTTGCTATGGCAGAAGCTCTACCCTTAGTATACAGAGATTTAGTCCCGGTTACTGGGATTCGATCTGGATACTGGAAAAACCTTAATTTCCAGGTCACCCTGCCTTTCAGCCGGTAAGTGAGCCGGTAGCTCGTATCATTCTCCTGGTAAACATATTGTGTAGCGGACTGACCTCCTCCGATACGACCGCCGCCTTACCGGAGCGTTTCACGGCTACGTCAGGTATGACGTAAGCTATTCCTTCTATTTCCAGTACGGCCCTCCGCTGTCCCAAGGCTGAATTACCGTTAACGAACTATCCCGGGATATCCCCGGTTCGTGGTATCTTTTTTTGTAAATTGACACCAATTTTACGGCGATACCGCACCCCGCACTATCGCCAGCTACCTGAAACCGAAGCCCCCATAACCAACTGCCGGATGAAACCGACCGTCTTCTTTTTATTGAGTCTGTGGATGGCCGTTTATTCCATACAGTTGAAGGCTGAAAAAAATCAGCTTATCTGCCGCAACCTGACCGAATCAAACGGGCTTTCCGACAACCGGGTTACCTGCTTTTTTAAAGACCGGACCGGTTTTATGTGGATCGGTACCGAGAATGGGCTGAACCGGTATGACGGCCACAACTTCATCGTCTACCGGCCGGGACAGGAATCGTTTGCAATTTCTAACGAATTTATAACAGGCATCGGACAGGACGAAAACGGAATGCTGTGGGTCGCGACCAGGAACGGTCTGAACATGCTGGACGTCGAAAACGACTCCCTGACCACATTTCTACCGGTCAACACGGGTAAAGAAAACCAGGGAATCGCCAATAGCGATATCCGGGACCTGTATGCCGTCGGGCATAAGATATGGCTGGCTATAGACAACCGCGATCTGGGTGTTTTCGATACCCGGACGAAAAAATTCTCCTACTTCCCCTGGAAAAAATATCTGACCGGGATCTTCCCGGAATATATCAACGAATACTGCGCCATACAGTCTATACGGCCGGGTTACCCCAACGGGTTGTGGCTGGGCACCAGTATGGGACTGTTCGGCTACGATACGCTCTCCAACCACTTCCGGTTTTTGGGAGGCGGCCAGCGCAAAGAGGTCCTCATGCTGACAACAGGGAAAGACCGGTACGGAAAAAATTTCGCTTTCTTTCACCAGGAATTCCAAAACCCTGCCGTCTGCCATCCCGCATCCGGATATACGCTGCTCGACACCCCTGCAGACGGCGTTCCATTCCTTCCTTTCCCCGCCAACCTCGATCTCTGGCTTAACCGCGGAAACGACCTTCTCCGGTACGAAAGCGGTACCAACCGGATGGTCAGGACGCAGCTTGCCATACCCGACAAGGTGATCGCACCTTCCGTCAGAACCACCTTCAGTGATGAAAGCCAGAATTGCCTCTGGATTGCCACCGGAAAGGGATGTTATCTCTATTCCGGGTATCTGAACCTTTTTCCCTTTACCCAGGTATCTCCTGACAATGCTGAAGAGCCTATTTCGATAAGAAGCGCGATAAACCTCAACGACAGCACTGACTGGCTTGTCGATATCAGCGGACGTCTCATCATAAAAACCGGCAGTGACAACCTTCGTTATATTAACCGCATCAACGGTATTCCGCTGAAAGAAAGTACATTCCTGTTCCCCGATTCCGAAAACAATATATGGCTGCTAACCAACGACCATCTTTTCCGATACAACCAGGGCACATCCGCTTTCTCAGAAATAAAAATTCCGCTGCCAGGGAAAAAAGTATACAGGGTAATGCGCCAGGCTGCCAACGGCGACCTGTGGGTCGGTACTATCAATTCGGGTGTTTACATCATGGAAAAATCGACCGGAAGCTGGAAAAAATGGCAGGATTCTCATCAGCCTGTAATGTTGTACATCCAGGACATCCTGCTGGACAGAAACGGGCGGCATGCCTGGTTTGCCACCTCTAACCTGGGGCTCGTGCGGTACGACATAAAATCGCAAAAAACCGAGTACTTCAGCAAAGACGATACTCCTTCCAACGGCTTGAACTCCGCTACCTTCACGTCACTCACCCAGACTCCCGACGGTGTGGTATGGATAGGCTCCGAATGGGGCGGACTCAGCCGTTACACAGGTGAGGGATCCGGATTTGTCACCTACAATACCAGGAACGGCCTTCCCGAGAATACAATTTATGCAATACTTGCAGGCAAAGACAACGGGCTTTGGATCAGTTGCGCAAAAGGCCTGGTTTATTTCGACGGGAAGGAAAAAGTGACGCACCAGTGGCTGTCGTCGGGGCACCCGATGATAAAACCGGGAAGGGCGCTTCTTCACCCTGACGAAAAAAACGGGTTCATCCTTCCTGTAGAACAAGGGTTTATCCGTGTAAAATGGCCGTCAGGAACTTCGGCAAATACCAGCTACCCGCTTATTATGAAAGAGATACGGGTCAACGATACGATTCCTGCGCCGTCCGAATCGGTTTTTCCTTATCACAGAAACCAGATCAGCTTCCACTACCAGCTTCTTCGCTACGATTCACCCGGCGATGTTTACTACGAGCACAGGCTGGAAGGCATGGAGCAGGGCTGGCAAAAGACAACCGGGAGCATAGCAAATACAGACTATTATAATCTCCCGCCGGGAGAGTTCAATTTTGTTGCCAGAGCCTTCGACGGACTCGGACACCCGCTCAGCAACGAGCTCTGTTTCAGCTTTGCCATCAAAAAGCCACTGTGGATGAGATGGGAGCTGTGGCTGGCCGGAGCGCTGACGTTGCTTTCGGCGCTTTATTTATTATGGCGGCGCCAGGTCAGGCAGCTGGCCGACGAAAAAATCATCAACTACTTCGCCACTTCCCTCTATGGCCGGAATACGGTGGAAGACGTATTCTGGGACATTTCCAAAAACTGCATCAGCCAGTTGAATTTTGAAGACTGCGTGCTTTACCAATATGATGAAGAACGCAGACTTCTTGTACAGAAAGCGGCATACGGACCGAAAAACCCGGAAAAACGCGAAATCCTGAACCCGATCGTCATTCCGCTTGGGAAGGGCATTACCGGGTACGCTGCATTGCATGGCAAATATGTGCTGGTGCGCGATACCACCAAAGACAGCCGTTACATACTCGACGACCAGGAAAGGCTTTCGGAACTGGCTGTACCGATCTTCATAGGTGGTAAAATATTCGGCGTAATAGATTCGGAACATTCGAAAAAGAATTTCTATACACGACGACATGTCAGGATCCTTCAGAAAATAGCAGGGCTCTGTAGCCAGAAATTAACCCTTTACCTCACTGAGGAAAAGCTCAGGGCCTCCATTGCCCGTGACTTGCATGACGAAATAGGAAGTACCCTCACCAGTATCAACATTATCAGCAAAATCGCCATCGAACAGCATAACCAGGATAAAGTATTCGACTATTTAAGCCGGATCAGGGAGAACAGCAGTACGATGATGGATGCCATGAGCGATATGGTATGGGCAATTAACCCGGAAAACGATTCCTTCAGCCGTATGATTATACGTCTGAAAGAATTCTGTTCGGAAATATTAGATCCGGCGGGAATCACCTACTTTTTCAATATAGACGAAACACTTCTGAATACAAGGCTTACCCTCGGCTCCCGCAAAGACCTTTATCTCATACTGAAAGAGGCAGTTACCAACGCAGCGAAATACAGCAAGGCCGACAAGGTATTGGTCGGCTTTCACGACAACATTCATTCGGTAGAAATCAAGGTAGAGGACAATGGCATCGGCATGGATCCTTCCCTGGCTACCTCCGGCAACGGCCTCAGGAATATGACGCACCGGGCGACCGCCATAAGATCGGAGCTGGTGATTGAAAGTAAAAAAGGAGAAGGCACTAAGGTTATTGTGAATATCCCCGTTTGAGACGTGAGCTGTCTGAACCGCCTCATCTCTCCTCAGGAGGTAACACGATCAGGGTATATAGCTTCTAATCCGGATAGCTTACTTTTGTTAGTCTGTAAGCCGTTTCACTGACATGAAGCACAACGTCATCATCTACGAAGACAACCAGCAATTGCGTGAAAGCATCGAAGGACTGCTTGCACTGCATGAAGACTTCCGGGTGGCAGGCTCTTTCGAAAACGCTAAGGAGATTTTGCATCAGGCGTGCACGCTCAATCCTGACCTTATTTTCATGGACATCGATATGGGCGACTCTTTTGGGATCGAAGCCGTCGTTCAGCTTCGCAAAGCCGGCCTGAAAGTTCCCGTCATCATGCTCACCGTTTTCGACGACAGCGACAATATCTTCAATGCGCTGCACGCGGGCGCCAACGGCTATCTTCTGAAAAAACATGCTGCAGAAAAGCTGATTTCCTCTGCCTATGAAGTTCTGAAGGGTGGCGGTCCGATGAGCCCCGATATTGCCGGCCTGGTATTACAGTCGTTCCACAGGCAGGAAAGTACCTCTACCCATTATGGCCTTACGCCGAGAGAAAAAGAAATCCTGACATCTATGGCTTCGGGAAACAGCTATAAGCTTATAGCGGCGGAATTCGGGATCAGCATAGAAACGGTGCGGGTTCATATCAAACATATCTATGAGAAGCTGCATGTCAGCTCACAGACGGAAGCAGTAAGCAAGGCCTTCCGGGAAAAGCTGCTCTGAACATAGTTCCGTCCGATCTGCCGGAGCCATATCACATCATTTGGGTATTGCGCAGTAAGCAACTGACTACAAACTTTGTGTAAAATCAGTATCAACCCTTACAAACACTTCCTTACTATGAAAAACCCCGTTCCGGTATATATATCCCGCCTTCTGGTTCTTACTCTTTGTACACAGGGCATCCTGTCGGCCCAGGACGTAAGCGTAGAAAGGATCGAAGAGCGGAGAAGCACCTCTACAGGCTATTATTCAAATCAATGCACGATCTACTTCTCTATTCGTAATCTTGGGGAAAACCTCACACAATATGTGCGGATAGGCGAGATAAAAAAAGCTGTCGACTCTAAAGGAAATACGCTTTTAGACCCTAAATCGTCGAAATGGTCTTACGAATCAGCCAGCAGCTCAAACCTGAAGATCGACTTGCTTAGCCCGGCCAGGGAGGCGTCTTCTATCGCGGAACTTTCGGGTAATTTCCGGTTTTTCACACCCTCCGAAAGCAATGGCAGCGTCGTCAAGGTCTCCAAATTCACCTCGCTTTCGGACAAGAATCTGCTGCCTTCCAAGGCCGGGCTCAAATTGACCTATCTAAGTCCTGAAGCCATCAAAAAAAAGGGAGAGGAACTAAAAAAAATGAGGGAGGAAGAGATGGAGAAGCTGGACGGCGAGGCCCGTAAATTTGCAGAAGGTATTATGTCCATTTTTGAAGGATTTACCAGTTGGGGAGACAACTATCACAACATACACTTCATGACTGAAGGCAACGCTGAAAAGCTTATTGACATCGAATTCATTGATGCTAAAGGCGAAAAAATCAGCACAAACGGAAAATCGTCTTCGGACAGCCAGATTACCTACTTTTTCAACACCGAGCCGGCGAAGGACTGGTCACTCAGGATTTTATATGAGACGCCCAAATCTGTCAAGACCGTACCGTTTAGCTTCAAAGACATAAGACTACCATGAAAACGCCTAAAAACTCAACCAAAACACTGGAAAACTTATTGTATGCAATCCGTCTGGTCATCATAGTAGCGCTCGTCACGCTTTTCCTTTTCTTTTTGAGAAGCATGAGTTGACAGCTTTCTACGGGCTATTAATACAGGACTGGCTGACCGCAAAAGAGTAAACGGCATCGGCGATTCTCTTTTTTGGAAGAAAGAAAATCATTTCCCAACCTGTTACGCTCATGAGGTTCAGGCTTTACAGCTTTTCCATCCTTGTCATACTATTTTTCTTCCTTGTATTCAAATGGGAGGCGAATCCGGATAATCTCCCGGAAGAATCGCTAAAGGCAGTACAAAATGAAACGAACGGAACTATTTCGATATTCCGGTCGGGCGCCGAAGAATCCATCCTGGTGCAGAACGCCTTACCCGGATTCCGGCCTTACCTGCATCCGCTGGTATCTCCCGACGGGAAAAAGACCCTTACCGAATACAGCCCCGGCCACCATCCCCACCAAACCGGTATTTACTGGGGGATTACCAGGATAAACGGGCGCGATTATTTCCATAACCCAAAGAGTGACTACTGGAAACGGGTTTCGTTTTCGGTGACGGAGAAGGAAGGCAGCAAAGTCTCCTGGCAAACTGTTTACGACCTGCTCGATGACAAAGGAGAAACGCTGATGACCGAAACCCAGAGCTGGTCGATGGTCATCCGGAACAACCGGTATTACCTGGACCTGGAATGGATCGGCGAAGCAAAGCAGGATCTTACTTTTGCCCAATATGATTACGGAGGGCTTTTTGTCCGTATGCCCTGGAAACAGGGTATGGAGGGACAGGTAGTCAATGCTGCCCGGCAGGTCAACCAAAAAGCGGAAGGGCAGCCCGCTATGTGGGTAGATGTCGGGCTTCAATATGAAGGCCGTGACAAGCCCGACCATATTGCCATCTTCGATCATCCGCAAAACCGGGGCTATCCACAGATATGGCGTGTGGATAACCAAATGGGGATAGGCACAGCCAAAGCACGCAGTGGCGAATGGAAGCTGCCTAAAGGCGCCTCGGAAATCATACGGCACCAGTTGGTCGTGTATGGAGGTGACCTTAATGACGTAGAGCTTAACGACGACTGGTCGGCCTTTTCAGGTCGGGGCAACACATCGGAGCTTTGGAAAATTGCCCAGGAAGAAGGACGGAGTGCAAAATTCCTCTCACCTGAAGAAGCCGTTAAGGCTATGACCGTAAAGGATGGATACAAGGTCAATGTATGGGCCTCGGAACCCATGATGACGCAGCCAATGGCCTTCTGCTGGGACGACCGGGGCAGGCTTTGGGTGGCCGAGAACCGCGACTACGAAAGCCGCGGAAAAGGATTTTCTAACGCCGGCGACAGCCGGATCCTGATACTCGAGGATACCGATGGCGACGGTGTCGCCGACAACCGGAAGGTCTTTGCAGAAGGTATTGCGTTCCCTGCTGCGCTGGCAGTAGGGTTCGACGGTGTTTTCGTAGGAGCGCCTCCCAATCTCCTTTTTATCCCCGACCGGAACCGGGATGACAAAGCAGACATGAATGATATTGAAGTAAGACTGACCGGGTGGGGTATACGCGACCGGCACGAAACGCTTAACAGCCTTCACTGGGGTCCAGATGGCTGGCTATACGGATTACAGGGATTTGCCACTCCTTCAAAAGTCGGCAAACCCGTCGGGAAAGGAAAACTGTATAAGGGAAACGACCCTTACCCGGAGCAAATAGAGGTACAGGAGGGCTTGGACATCAACGGCGGGGTCTGGCGTTATCACCCCACCAAAGATAAATTCGAAGTAGTCGCGCACGGCTTCAGCAATCCCTGGGGAATAGATTACGACGCCAAAGGCCAGCTTTTCATCACCGCCTGTGTGATCCCGCATTTGTGGCACGTCATTCCGGGAGGGATATACCACCGCCAGGGCGGGCAGCATTTCAACCCATACCACTACAGCGATATACGCACAATTGCCGATCATAGCCACAGGTCTGCCCACGGCGGCGCCCGTATTTACCAGTCCGACGCCTTTCCGGAAGACCAGAAAGGAAGGATCTTCATGGCCAATATCCACGAGCATGCGGTGCTTTCTGACCTGCTTATTCCCAAAGGCTCCGGTTTTGTAGGTAAGCATGGAGATGAATTTGTGGTGGCTAACAACGCGCAGTGGGTGGGATTCAGCATGGAGACAGGACCGGAAGGGGCCTTGTATGTGCTCGACTGGCACGACGCCGACATCTGCGGCTCCGATGTCCTGAATAAGGAAACAGGCCGTATTTTCCGGATCGCCCCGGAACGATCGCTGGCTGAAAACTGGAAAGGACGCTACGACGACCTCCGGCTACTGTCGGATGTTGAGCTGGCAGCCTTACAGACAAGCAAAAGCGACTGGCATGCGCGCAGGGCGCGGCTTATCCTCCAGGGCAGAGCCCTAAAGGCACCCGTCGACAAGAAAGCAGAAGCCGGTCTGAAATCGCTGTTCAATACCGGCAGCACTGACCACAGGCTGCGCGCCTTGTGGAGCCTGCACGTTACCGGCGCAATTGCCCAAAAAGAGCTTATAAACGCACTGAAAGACAAGGATGAATACATACGGGCCTGGTCTGTACAACTGTTGTGTGAAACTGATGGCGCCAAGCCGGAAATTCTGACGGAGCTGAGCCGCCTGGCCTCTTCCGATCCATCGCCTGTAGTCCGGCTGTATCTTGCCGCTGCTCTGCAAAGGCTCAGTCCCGGTAACCGGTGGGCAATCCTGGAGGGCCTGCTCACACACGCGAACGATAATACAGATCACAACATTCCGAAAATGATCTGGTTCGCACTTGAACCGCTCGTGAGCGAAAATCCGGAACGGGCGCTTCGCCTGGTCACAAAGAGCCGTCTCACGCTGCCGGTAAACTACACGGCACGGAGAATACTCGATGCTGGCAAGGCGGAAACATTGCTCGCATTTCTACCCACCCAAACCACCTCGGACAGGTATTTCCTCGAAGGGCTCCGCGACGGGCTGGATACCCATCCCGGTATGAGTGCGCCCGGCGGCTGGACAGAGGCCTACCGGAAGCTCAAAACATCCGAAAAAGTTGTAAGCTCGCTCGCCGCCGAAATCGCACGCAAATTCGGTGACAGCGAAATAAACGCTGCCCTTCTCAAAACGGTTCATGACAAAAATGCAGCAGCACAGGAACGCAAGAAGGCTGTTTCTGAGCTGGCAGGGCGTCAGAACAAGGAGCTGTCTGCCCTGCTTCCGGCGTTGCTCGATGATCCGGTGCTCAGGCCTGAAACTATCCGTGCCGTAGCCGCGTACGACATCGCCGCTCTCGGGAGAAAGCTGATAGAAAGCTATCCGTCCTACTCTTCCCCCGAAAAAAACGAAGCCATCATGTCTATGGCGTCACGGCCGGGCTACGGCGGCTTGCTCACAAAAGCCATTTCTTCAGGGACAATTCCGAGGAAAGACGTTCCTGCCTATGCAGCCCGTCAGTTGCTGCGCGTGGTCGGAAGCGGGTTCGTAGAAGTATGGGGGCCTATCGAGCAGCAAAATTCGGGCGGGCAACAGGAATATGCCCGCTATCGCAGGATCCTGTCCGGCCAGGCAATTGCCGGAGCTGACCTGGCTGCGGGGAAAAAGCTATTCACAAACACCTGCGGCCCATGTCATAAAATGCATGGCACAGGGGGAGATATCGGCCCCGATATTACCGGTTCCAACAGGACGAACCTTGACTATCTTCTGGCTAATATTCTGGAACCTGGCGCCGACATCCAGGACGACTATAAAATGGTAGTGATTACGACAAGAGACGGACGTACCTATGCAGGCAACATCTCTTCGGAAAACAACCAGCAGTTGACACTCAAGATTGTAGGACAGCCCCCTGTCGTGCTCGCCAAATCCGCCGTACAGTCCCGGGAGGTAACCCCGGTTTCGATGATGCCGCCGGGCCTCCTGGAAACGCTGACGGAAAAAGAGGTCATCGACCTGATCGCTTACTTGCAAAGGGCGAATGAATAGCAACAAACATTTATAGACAGATAGCCCCTATCTCCTTGCAACTTGTGTCCTTCGGTGATAAAAAAGACGCAGAGAACGAAGTAAAAATACCGCGTAACTCTGCGCCTTTCCTCTGTGTCCTCAGTGGTAAAATTACCCGGACATCCTAAAAACTCATGTAACAGACAGCCTACAAGCCTGCCAATGCCTCGTTAAACGTCGCGCTCGGACGCATCGCCTTCTCAGCCAGTGCATCAACCGGCGCATAATACCCGCCGATATCCTGGGATTTCCCCTGGGCATCGATCAATTCCTGCGCGATCTTTGCCTCATCGGCAGCCAGCTTTTCCGCCAGGGGAGCAAACCGGGCCTTCAGTTCAGCATCTTTGTCCTGGGCAGCCAATGCTTCGGCCCAGTAAAGCGCCAGGTAAAAATGAGAACCGCGGTTATCGATCTGGCCCACTTTTCTCGCGGGTGATTTATCGTTGGCAAGGAATTTTTCGGTTGCTGCATCAAGCGTTTCCGCCAATACAAGAGCCTTCGCATTATCCTGTGTCTGTCCGAGGTGCTCGAGCGATACGGCCAGGGCAAGGAACTCACCCAGAGAATCCCAACGCAGGTACCCTTCGGACACGAACTGCTCTACGTGCTTGGGAGCAGATCCTCCCGCACCGGTTTCAAACAGACCGCCTCCGTTCATCAGGGGTACGATAGACAGCATTTTTGCCGAAGTTCCCAGCTCAAGAATGGGGAAAAGGTCTGTAAGATAATCCCGAAGTACGTTTCCTGTCACCGAAATAGTATCAAGCCCTTCCCTGATCCTTTCCAGCGAGAATTTCGTCGCATCAACGGGGTTCAGTATCCTGATGTCCAGCCCTTCAGTGTCCAGCTCTGACAGGTATTGATTTACCTTTTTAATAATTTCACGGTCATGGGCGCGGTTTTCATCCAGCCAGAACACAGCGGGCGTATCCGACAGCCTCGCACGGTTGACGGCAAGCTTCACCCAATCCTTGATAGGAGCATCTTTTGTCTGGCAGGCCCTGAAAATATCGCCCGCCTCCACCGGTTGTTCCAGCAACACATTTCCGTTACCGTCTGCTACGCGGATTACGCCACTGGCAGCAGCCTGGAACGTCTTGTCATGCGAACCATATTCCTCCGCCTTCTGTGCCATTAGTCCTACATTGGGGACCGAGCCTATAGTCGACGGGTTCAAAGCGCCATGCGCCTTCATATCTTCAATCACCGCCTGGTAAACGCCTGCGTAATTCCTGTCCGGTATCAACGCCAGCGTGTCCTGCTGCTTTCCTTCGGCATTCCACATCTGCCCGGAAGTACGTATCATCGCAGGCATCGAAGCGTCTACAATCACGTCGGAAGGAACGTGCAGGTTGGTGATTCCTTTATCCGAGTTCACCATAGCCAAAGCCGGTCCTGCCTGAATGGCTGCTGCTATAGCCGCTTTTACCTCATCTTCCTGAGGGTGTCCTGCAATTTTAGCATATACATCGCCCAGACCGTTGCGGGTATCGACGTTCAGCTCTTTGAAGAGAGCTGCATATTTTGCAAATACATCTTTAAAATAGACTTCCACGATAGCCCCGAAAATAATGGGGTCCGATACCTTCATCATGGTGGCTTTAAGGTGAGCCGACAGCAGCACTCCTTCGGCTTTGGCCACTTCTATCTGCTCCGTAACAAAGCTTTTAAGCGCCGCCAGGCTCATCACCGACGAATCCAGTACTTCACCGGCCTTCAGGGGAGCAAAATCCTTCAGTAACTGAGTATGCCCGTCTTCCCCGGCAAATTCGATTTTAAAGGTCGTCGGTTCCGCTACGGTTACAGATTTCTCGCTTCCGTAAAAATCCCCGTCAGACATCGACGCCACGCGTGTTTGGGAATCTGCAGACCATGCGCCCATCGAGTGAGGGTTGGTTTTCGCATAGTTCTTAACAGCTTTCGGCGCACGGCGATCGGAGTTACCTTCGCGAAGGACAGGGTTGACGGCCGAGCCAAGAACTTTGGAATACTGGGCTTTTATTGCTTTCTCTTCATCTGTGGCCGGATCTTCCGGGTAGTCAGGCACGGCATATCCCTTTTGCTGAAGTTCTTTAATGGCAGCCTTCAACTGGGGAATCGATGCCGAAATATTGGGAAGCTTGATGATATTGGCCTCAGGCGCGGTCGCCAGTTGTCCCAATTGGGAAAGGGCGTCTTCAATCCGCTGATCTTCTTTCAGATAGGTGGGAAAATTTGCCAGTATCCGTCCGGCAAGGGAAATATCGCTCAACTCTATATCGATACCGGCTGAAGCAGTATAAGCCTTCACGATAGGCAATAGGGAATATGTCGCCAAAGCAGGGGCTTCATCTGTTTTGGTGTAGAAAATCTTAGGGGTATTAGACATAATAAGCGGTTTTATGTAAGAATGGTAAAACGAAACCTTCTGTTCATATCGAATGGCCGCAAATTTAGTAATTTTCAGGTGTAACCGAAGTTCGCGACAGGTTTAAATTCAAACATACAAAAACAGGCCAGGGTAACAGGCAGGACTGGGTGGCCGTGCGGTCGCAACTGCGACACTTTGTCCTGAATCTCCACACTTTTTCTGTCACCTTCCGTCGTCAAACTGCCATAATATACCAACGGAGCTTCTGGCACGCGGTTTGTTGATTTATGAAACCAAGGAAAATCAACAATCTCAGGATTCATTAACTCTCTAAATTTAAAACACCATGGAAAACTTAACCTCGTTCCCTGAACTGGCTTATCTTACTCCTACTACCCGTGAACGTGCCCTTATGCTTGCCGGCGAACTGGTACAGCAGGGGATATCCACAAAAGACGCTGTTTCACAGGCAATCCTCTCCGCTAAAAACTGGGCGGTAAAAAGCGTTAACCGCACTGTCTGGAAAAGGCTGAGGAAAATGGAAGCGTAAGGCTTAATTTCATGGAAAGCCGGCAGGCAAAGCAAAAGTAAAAGCCTAACTTTGCCCGTCATTCAAGTCATTCTCTTTTCCATGAATATCTACATCCATACCCTTTTAAACCCGGCGTTATCTGCCAGCATTACCGATTCTTTCGGACAACATCACCGGATTACTTTCCGGACAGAACAAGCGGTCCCGCAGAGCCCGCCGGAAAACTTTCTTGATGCCGACGCCATTCTCGGAAATCCGCCCCTGGTCTGGTTTGAAAATGCCCAGGCCCGGAACCTGAAATTCTGGCAACTGGATTCAGCAGGATTCGACCAGTACCGCCAGGCGGATACAAACGCAAAAGTGGCTAACATGGGTGACTGGTTTGCGCGCCCCTGTGCGGAAACCATAGTAGGTGGTATCCTGGCGCTATACCGGGGCCTGAACAAGCTCGCAGTACTTCAGAAAGAAAAAAAATGGGTGGGTACTCCTATCCGGGGAGAGCTGGGCCTTTTGTACCGGAAAAATGTCGCAGTGCTGGGAAGCGGAACCATCGGTCTGGCTGTCAGATCGATACTCTCGGGTTTCGGCACTAACACTAAACTGGTGGCAAGATCTTCTGCCGAAGCCGATATCCACTCCCGCGAGGCCCTTTTCGAAATACTTCCTTTTACCGATATCGTTATTAATACGCTCCCGGGAGCCGCAGGAAAATACGTAGATGATGATTTTCTGCAAGCCATGAAAAAAGGGAGTGTGTATGCCAACGTAGGCAGGGGCTCCACTACCGATGAGCAGGCGCTTATACGGCTGCTGAAAAACGGAGACCTGGCAGGCGCAGTGCTTGACGTCACCGAAAAAGAACCTATTCCCTCAGAAAACCCGCTTTGGGAAATGGACAATGTCATCCTTACCCAGCATTCGGGCGGCGGACAGGCAAATGAAGACTCCGGAAAGGCGGCCAATTTTATCGAAAACTTTTCCCGCTTCCTGAAAGGAGAAAAAATCCTGTTTGAAGTATCGCTTTCCAGGGGGTATTGAAAGTTGAAAATTGAAAGTTGAGAATTGAAAGTTGAAAGTTGAAAGTTGAGAATTGAAAGTTGTGAATTGATGCCGGAGCTTGTCGGAGGGGCAATTCCCTTTTATCTTTGCGGCCATCTTCATAATTTTTTTATCCCATATGCAGACACAGGAGCGAATAGCAGCCAAATACCGGGAAATATACCATAGGTCTCCAAGGCTTTTCCGCTCTCCGGGCCGCATCAATCTCATCGGTGAACATACAGATTACAACGACGGCTTCGTACTGCCGGCAAGTGTCGATAAAGCGGTGTACTTTGCCATTGAGCCCCGTGAAGACGGAAATGTGGAACTGTATGCAGCCGATCTTGACGAGCATTATCACTTCTCACTCGACGACCTGTCAAAACCTTCCAGGCAATGGCCCGTTTTCCAGCTCAGCGTGTTGGACCAACTCCGGAAAAAAGGGATTGGAATCGGTGGGTTCCAGGCTGTTTTCGGGGGCGATATCCCTTCCGGCGCAGGTATGTCGTCGTCGGCAGCGCTTGAGTGCTGCCTGCTTTTCGCCCTCAATGAAATTTACTCGCTCGGGCTCAGCCGGCTTGATATAGTCCTGATGGCACAAAAAGCCGAAAATGAGTTTGTTGGGGTCAACTGCGGCATAATGGACCAGTTTGCTTCCGTATTCGGCAAACCGGGATCGGTAATCCGGCTGGATTGCAGGAACCTGGATTACCAGTACTACCCGTTCGTACTGGAAGGTTATAGCCTGGTACTCTGCGACACCACAGTCAAACACTCGCTCGCCGGTTCGGAGTACAACACACGTCGTAAAGAATGCGAATCCGGTGTGTCTGTCCTTCAGAAATATTACCCCGGCGCAAAGAGTCTCCGCGACGTTTCCGTTGACCAGGTCGAAAGCCACAGGGAAGAAATGGGTGATAACGTTTACCGCCGCTGCCGGTTTATCACCCGCGAAATCCAGCGGGTACCCGAAGCCTGCCAGCTTCTTCTTGAAAATCAGGCACAGGCTTTCGGAGCAAAAATGTATGAAACGCACGACGGCCTGCAGCACGACTATGAAGTAAGCTGCGAGGAACTCGATTTCCTCGTAGATTTTACCAGGCCGCTGCCGGAAGTAGCCGGAGCCCGCATGATGGGAGGAGGTTTCGGAGGCTGTACTATCAACCTCGTCAGGAGCGGAGAACTCGATTCTTTTGAAAAGCAAGTAAAAGAAGCCTATTTTGAAGCTTTTGGAAGAGAGCTTCCATGCTACAGGGTTGAAATCGGGACGGGGACGGAAGAAATACGGTAGATGCTTTCCCCGGTTAGCAATATTATCATATATAACCTTATAAATAATTAAAGCTATGCGTTTCTGGGCGTTAATCTTATTCACCTCCATACTTCTCGGCGGATGCGCCGGCGAAAACAATCAAAAAACAATGAATAAACCATCTATAAGTAAAGCTGCTTTCGGACAACTGCCCGACGGCCGCACTGCAGATCTATATACGCTGACCAATTCCAACGGCATGTCGGCCAGGATAACCAATTACGGCGGGATCGTCACCCATCTTTTTGTTCCTGACAAAGACGGTAAATTCGAAGATGTCGTTCTCGGATTTGACTCACTTCAGAATTATCTCGACGGGCACCCGTTTTTCGGAGCGCTGGTAGGAAGATACGGGAACCGTATCGCAAACGGCAAATTCCAGCTCGACGGCCAGACTTACGACCTGTATGTCAACAACGGCCCTAATGCCCTGCACGGAGGGAAAGTGGGATTTGACAAAGTCCTGTGGGAAACTCAGGAAATAAGTACGGATTCTGCCGTAGGCCTGCAGATGTCGTATGTCAGCGCAGACATGGAGGAGGGCTACCCGGGTCAGCTTAAGGTCGAAGTCACTTATACGCTTACTAACGACAATTCCCTGAAAATCGATTATAAAGCCACTACCGACAAGCCTACGGTAGTAAACCTGACCAACCACTCTTATTTCAATCTCACAGGACTGAAGCGTGATATACTCGGGCACCAGGTCACGATAAATGCCGACAGCCTCGTAGCAGTCGACGATAAGCTGATACCTACCGGTACGCTGATGCCGGTGTCAGGTACGCCTTTCGATTTCAATGCTCCGCACGAGGTGGGCGAACGGATAGACGACAATACCCACGAGCAGATTAAATTCGGCGGCGGATATGATCATTGCTGGGTCCTGAGGAAAAATAATAACGACGAACTTCCTGAAATAGCCACTGTCTACGATCCGTCCAGCGGACGGCTGATGGAGGTATTCAGTACAGAACCCGGGGTGCAGTTTTACACGGGAAACTTCCTGAATGGAGACCTGAAGGGTAAAGGGGCCACCTATACCAAGCGTTTCGGACTCTGCCTGGAAACCGAGCATTATCCCGACTCTCCTAACCAGCCCCAATTTCCGACGACGGTATTAAGGCCCGGAGAAACCTACGGGACGACAACTGCTTACCGGTTTTCTGTAAAGTAATGAGGGGGAACAGTTGTAATAAAATCATCATATTAATGTTCAAGTACCTTCCATTTCTAAGCGGCGCCCTGGTTTTGATAACGCTGCAGGCAGGAGCTCAAAGTATTGCCGGGGAGTATGCCGGCACTATTACGCCCCAGGATCTGAAAAAGCATCTTACAGTCATCGCACACGATAGCCTGGAAGGAAGGGCCACCGGGTCTCCCGGACAGAAAAAGGCGGCTGATTATGTAGCCTCATTCTATCGGAAGTACGGCCTGAAACCCGCTGCTACCGACCAGAGCGGCAAGCCGACCTTCTTCCAGGCCTATAATCTTTACAGGGGAGCCTGGGAATCGGCCCATATCCGCAAGGGCAGGTCCTTGTATGAACTGAACGAGGATTTCTATATCGACGGACTCGCTAACATACCCGAAGACGAAAACCTGTCAACCATTTTTGCAGGATATGGAATTGCCGACGGAAGTTATGACAGCTATAAAGGTCTGGATGTCAGAAACAAAGCGGTAGTGGTATTCGAAGGAGAACCGCGAAACGGCAACGGCAGCTACCTCCTTTCAGGCAATACGGAACCTTCCAAATGGGGACGCCCGAGGGCCTGGGAAGAAAAGGCAAAGCTGGCGCTGGAGAAAGGAGCAAGGACCATTATCATTATTTCTTCTAAAGATGCCCAGGGATTCGAAAGGGAGATACAGAGGCGGGCATCCATGGCCCCGCGTGTCAGAAGGCTTTCCCTCCGCCAGGAAGAAACACCGGCCCAAAACCTGGCCGCTTTCACAGTAGGAGAAGTAACGGGGGCGGCACTTCTGGGGCTTTCAGAGAAAAAACTGAAGAAATTAAAAGCCAAAACCGACCGGAACGCTTCTTCTCCGAAGAACAACATTGGCACCAATATCACCGTCATGGCCAAAAGGCAGAGTGAGGTAGTGTCGACGGAAAATGTTGCGGCACTTCTCGAAGGGACGGACAAAAAGGACGAAATAGTCGTTATTTCTGCCCATTTGGATCATATCGGGATTTCTGCAGACGGACAGATCAACAATGGCGCCGATGACGACGGAACGGGCACGGTCGCCCTGCTTGAGCTTGCAGAAGCATTTTCAAAAGCGAAGGCTGAAGGAAAAGGCCCCAGGAGAAGTATCCTTTTCCTCAACGTTACCGGTGAAGAAATGGGGCTCCTCGGATCGGAATTCTATTCCGAAAATCCACTTTTCCCTTCGGCAAGCCATGTCGCAAACCTGAATATCGATATGATCGGAAGAGTGGACGACGCCCACAAAAACAACCCGGAATATGTCTACCTGATCGGATCGGATAAGCTGTCGTCAGAATTGCATGCCATTAGTGAGGAAGCCAATAAAAAATACGTCAACCTTACGCTTGACTACACTTTTAACCATCCTGACGACCCGAACCGCTTTTATTATCGGTCCGATCACTACAATTTCGCCAAGAAAGGTATTCCCGTTATCTTCTATTTTACGGGCGTTCATGAAGATTATCACCGGCCAGGCGACGATGTTGAAAAAATACTGTTTGACCGGCAGGCCAGAATTGTCAGGCTGATCTTCCATACGGCCTGGGAGCTGGCCAACCGTGAGGAAAGGATAAAAGTGGATAGTAACAAGCCGTAATGAACGACCACCGTCTCCCTTCAGCCTTCGTCGGGCAGATGAAGGTATTACTACCCACAGACTTCGAGGCTTTCGCGGTGGCGCTGAAATCAGCGCCACCCGTAAGCATCCGGCTAAACCGCAGTAAGATTTCTTCCGGGGGGCTCTCTCACCTGCCCCTGAAAGAGAAAGTAAGCTGGCATCCGGATGCATACTATCTCACTGAAAGACCTAACTTCACCCTCGACCCGCTTTTTCATGCGGGAGCATATTACGTACAGGAAGCATCTTCCATGTTCCTGCACGAAGTCCTCGAACAGAGCGCCGATCGTCACCACCCGTTAAAGATTCTTGATCTTTGTGCCGCTCCGGGCGGAAAAACCACTCTGATTGCGTCGTGGATGCCTGAAGGATCGATCCTCGTCGCCAACGAAGTGATCAAATCCAGGGTATCCGTCCTCAAACAAAACCTGGCCCGATGGGGTCATCCGGGGGTATTTGCCTGCAGCTACGATCCGGAAGCATTCCTGCCGCTGGCGGGGTGGTTTGACCTCGTAGTAGTCGATGCGCCATGCTCGGGAGAAGGCCTCTTTCGTAAGAATGACCTTGCCCCGGCCGAATGGTCCCCTGAAAACGTAGCCCTGTGCGCCGCCCGGCAAAAACGGATACTCAGCGTAGCGCAAAAGCTCGTCAATCCAAAGGGTCAGCTCATCTATAGTACATGTACCTACAACAAACAGGAAAACGATCTGAACGCGGCGTGGCTCGGGGACGAAAAAGGCATGATGGAAACCCGTTTGGAAATCCCGGAACAATGGGGTGTATCGCGACGGGAGAAGGGATACCAGTTGTATCCTCACAAAGTTGAGGGAGAAGGGTTTTACATTACCGCACTAACACAACTGGAACCAGTAAGGGCAGTAGAAAAGAGGAAAAAAGATTTTAAGAAACTGGCATTTGCCGGCAGGAAGGAACTGGAAGTTATTTCCGGCTGGATAAATGATAACGGGGAGTTTGTTTTTATGAAAACCCACGACGGGCAGCTTTTCCATGCTCCGGCAGCTCTAGTTCATGATCTGCTGATGCTCGACTTCCTGTTGCCCCACGGCGTCTGGCTGCATGAAACCGGTCAGATCAAAGGGAAAGATTACATCCCGTCTCACACGCTGGCACTGCAAAATAACATGTTGAAACCTGGCTTTCCCTCTATTGACCTCGACGACACGCAATCACTTCAATATCTTAAAAAGGAGCTGAATTCGATACCGGCTCCCGAAAAAGGCTGGTACCTTGCCAGGTACAAAAACCTGCCTCTGGGCTGGCTGCGGCATCTTGGGAATCGGTTTAACAACTACTATCCGACCGAACAACGGATCAGGATGGAGATAGGATAAAACCTAGGGAGGGTTTTTCTATCCTCCAAAATCCGTTACCTCAAAAACTTTTCCCGTCTTAACAAAAAAATCACTTTTCGAACAGAACAGCGAATCGGGATCAGCGTACCCGAGTCACAACGTATAATTATAGCGGCAGCCAAAACAAAACACACTAAAAGTCGCAAGCCCCAAACGTCTACTCGACTGTTTTAATTTTTTTTTACCTTTCAATCAAAAAGTTATTATATTGCCACCAATTACTAACAACAAATTAACCGTATGAACAAAAATTTACTAGCTCTCTTTTTCCTTTTTTGGGTGGGAGCTGCTTTCGGGCAGAACCGCACTATTACAGGGAAAGTAATCGCCGAAGAAGACGGGAGTGCTCTTCCCGGCGTGAGTATCCTGGTCAAAGGCTCGAATTCGGGCACATCAACAAACACAGACGGACAGTACACAATCAGTGTCCCCGCTAATGCCGTTTTGGTATATAGCTTTGTGGGATTCATTACTGCAGAAGTTCCTGTTGGTACAAGTTCGATCCTCGACATTGCGCTCAAATCCGATATAATGGCGCTCAGCGAAGTGGTCATTACGGCGATGGGTATTGCAAAAGAGAAGAAATCTCTCGGTTATGCCACCCAATCCATCAAGTCGGAAACACTTGTACAGGCCGCCAACACCGGCCTGGCGGGCGCGCTTCAGGGTAAAGTTTCCGGGGTAAGCATCGTTCCCTCCAGCGGGATGCCGGGTGCATCTGCCAAAATCACCATCCGTGGGGCGCGTTCCTTCACAGGCAACAACGCTCCTTTGTACGTAATTGACGGATTGCCTGTTTCTTCCAATGCTGATATCGGCACTGGAAACAGCGTAACAGGGACTGATATCGCCAACCGCGGAGTAGATATCGATCCGAATGATATCGCGAACATAGAAATTCTGAAAGGACAGGCAGCTTCGGCTCTTTATGGTCTGCGTGCATCGAACGGTGTAATCGTCATTACAACCAAGAAGGGTGCTGCCGGAGCGGCCCAGGTATCCTTCAATTCAAATATCAGCTTTGACAGGATATCCCGGTATCCCGATCTTCAGACTACTTATGCGCAAGGTACAGGAGGAGCCTATTCGCCTACCGCGTCATTTTCATGGGGGCCGAAGATAGCCGATCTCCCCAAAAGCACTACCCATGGAGGGGAGACCGACAACCAGTTCACCCGTGCAGCCGGTGGCCAAAAACCGGGAATGTATTATGTTCCGCAACGCGCCAATGCCGGATTGGATCCGTGGGTAAGGCCGCAGGTTTATGACAATGTGGGTGAATACTTCAATACCGGAGTCACATGGAATAATTCGGTGAACGTTTCACAGGGATCTGAGCGCGGCACCTACTCCTTTTCTCTCGGCAATGCCCGCCAGGACGGAATTGTTCCGAATACGGGCATGAGAAGATATAATGCGCGGTTGAGTGCAGAGGCCAAGTTGTCAGATAGATTCAAAACTGCGTTCACGGGTAATTTTGTGTCATCTGACATAGACAAAGCCCCTTCCGCTAACGACGGAATTATCGCAACCGTCTATCCTGCTCCCCCGAGTTATGACCTGAAAGGCATACCGGACCACTACGCAGGCAACGACTATCGACCCAACGGATATCGCGGAGGTGCTTTTGTCAACCCTTACTGGGGTATGCGGCACAATACTTTCAATGAGCAGACAAATCGCTTTTTTGGAAATGGAAGTGTTTCCTATAACAGCAATCTGAACTCGGATAACCTTGCGCTCGATGTCAAATACCAGTTGGGGGCGGATATGTATACTACCAACTACCAGGACATCTGGGGATTCGGCTCACCGACGAGAGGTTCAAATAACAACGGAACCATTGAAGAATACAGCTTCACCAACAACATGGTCAACTCCCTGCTAACTGCCAACCTGAGCTGGGATATTAACGAGGATCTCAACCTGACCACGCTGATCGGGAATGAAATTGTCAATACCTCTACTATATATAAATATGCCTATGGTTCCGACTTTGCGTTTGCCGGATGGAATCATATGGACAACACTGCTACAAAAGACTCAGAGTCAGAGTATAAGTACTCAAGGACATTCGGTACTTTCCTGAACCTGAACCTTGCTTACCAGAATTTTCTGTTTTTAACTGTTACCGGCAGGCAGGACATCGTTTCCACCATGCCGCGTGGCAGTAGAAAGTTCTTCTACCCATCTGTGGGAATGAGCTTTGTATTTACGGAACTTGACGGGATTGGTGGAAATCCGGTATTGAGCCTTGGTAAAATCCGCGCTTCTTTCTCACAGGTCGGACAAGCTGGCACCTACCTGCCAAATAATTATATTGTTCCTTCCTATGCGGGCGGATTTTACAGTGGGGACCCTATTCTATATCCCATCAACGGGATAAAAGGATATGTCCCGAACATCACTATGTATGACGGCAATCTGAAGCCCCAGAATACCAATTCGTATGAAATCGGGACGGACCTGGGTTTCTTTAAAGGGTTGATCGACCTGAGCTACACTTTCTCAAGGCAGAATGTATCCGGGCAGATTTTCGATGTGCCCCTCGCAGGATCTACAGGCGCTGACAAATTCAAAACAAACGGCGGCAAAGTCCATACCAACGCACACGAACTTACGCTGAATGTCAATGCCATTCGTCAAAAGGACCTGGATTGGAGCATTGGCCTCAACTTCACCAAAATTGACAACTACGTAGATGAGCTTGCTGAAGGAGTGGAGAGCATTTTCCTTGGAGGGTTTGTAACCCCTCAGGCCAGGGCAGGTATAGGTGACAAGTTCCCGGTAATTTACGGTTCCACTTATGCGAGAAACGATAAAGGACAGATCATTGTAAATGGAAACGGAACCCCTATAGCCGGAGCTCCTGGGGTAATAGGGCGCGTCGCTCCTGATTTCATATTGGGACTGAATACCAGCCTTCGTTACAAAAAACTGACGCTTTCGGCTGTATCCGAATGGAAACAAGGCGGCCAGATGTATAGCGGTACTACCGGCCTCTTCGGGTTATACGGGAATAGCAAACAAACGCTCGAAGCTAGAGAAAAGAACGAGGTAATATTCCCGAATGCAGTACAGCAAGACGGAACACCAAATGACAAAAAAATAACAGGCTACGCCAATATTCAACAGTATTTTTCAGATCTGAATAATATTGACGAAAGCAGTATTGTGGAAGCGTCGTTCTTCAAAATGAGAGAAATCTCCCTGAGATACCAGGCAATTAAGAAAGCAAAGTTCAACGTTGGGCTTAATTTCTTCGCCCGCAACCTTTTGCTCTGGACTAATTCACCCGTGATCGATCCCGAATCGAGCCAGGGAAATACCAATATGGCGGGCAGCTTCGAAAGATTTACCTTACCTCAGACAAGCAGCTACGGGATGGGTATCAATCTTCAGTTCTAATTCTTAAGATCCGAGAAAATGAAAAAGAAATTTTTGAATCATAAATATTCAACCGGGCTTCTGGCTATGGCTGTTTTCCTTGCTTCATGCTCGGAAAATGCTTTGGATGAAGTTAACCGGGACAGGAACCATGCGTCGGACCTGGATTCTAAGTTTATCCTTACTGATGTAATGACCTCTACTGCTTTCAGTGCCGTAGGCGGTGATATTTCGCTCTACTCGTCTATCTACGTAGAGCACGAAGTCGGTGTACATAACCAGACGTACAATGCCGAGATCAGGAGCGGTGAACCCACCCTGGCCACCACCAATAACAACTCCTGGAACGCTATTTACCAGAACATCAAGAACGCCAAAATTGTAATTGCAAAAACTTCCGCCGGCGGTTCCGAAGAGGGGAATGCCGTTACCAACGGAATTGCCAAAGTTCTTTTGGCTTACAACTTGGGTATACTGACAGACTTTTTCGGAGACGTTCCTTTCTCCGAAACCGGCATACTGACAGAAGGCGGCTCGCCCGTATATCTCCAGCCTAAAATTGAAAAACAATCAGACCTTTATCCGGAAATTCAGAAGTTACTGGATGAAGCGATAGCTGGTTTTGCCGGCACCGATGCCGCCGGTTCAGGTGCAATCGGCGCCCAGGATCTGATTTACGGCGGCGCCAAAGCTAAATGGCTACAGGCTGCCTATGGTCTGAAAGCCCGGTACCTGATGCATGCGCTTAAGAAATCCTCCAATGTGACTGCCGATCTGACGCAAATACTCTCTCTTATCGACCAGTCTTTTAAAGGAGTGGCAGATGAAATGAAGTTTGCCCAATACGACGGCGTGAAATATGTAAATCCTCTTTTCGGATATACCAACGCACGCGACGGATTAGGAGCCAGTAAAAGCCTTGCTTCCAAGTTTGCAGAGTATGAAGATCCACGCGGAGAACAATCATTCGGCGTATGGGTAGATTGGATAGAACATATTCCTTTGGAAGAGGTATTGGAGCAGGCTGCTCCCAACGGTACTCCCGAACAGCAGCAATATGTATATCCGCTTTCTTTTGCAAATTATGCCTCCAAAGCCCCGACTATGCTGCTTAGCTATCATGAACTATTGTTCCTGAAAGCAGAGGCCCTGGCAAGACTCGAAAGGACGAAAGAAGCGGAAGAAGTGCTGCAGAATGCTATTGTGGTAGCTTTTGCGAATCTTGAAAGATCTCTTCAATACGGTATCGACTATGCGGCTGATTTAGCCCCTGACCTGGATCTGTCGGAGGAAGTAGCACTCGACTACATTAAAAATTCAGTAAAAGCCCGCTTTACAGTAAACCCGCTGAAAGAAGTAATGGTACAGAAATATCTTGCCTTCTTCGGGGCTTCAGGCGAGTCTACTGAAGCTTTCAATGACATCCGGAGAATGAAAGCGCTGGGCGAGGATTTCATAACACTCGAAAATCCTAAAAATACCAGTCAGTTCCCGCTCCGGTTACCTTACGGAAACTCTGATGTCACAGCAAATCAGAATATAAAAGATGCTTACGGAAACGGCAGCTACGTGTATACTGAAAACGTCTGGTGGGCAGGGGGCAGCCGGTAAAAGGTATTTTGTTTAAAGCTTGATTCTGGAGATCGCATCAGCAATTGATGCGATCTCTTTCTTTCCTATGTCCAAATACTACCATCTTAAAGTCAAAGAAGTCGTCCGGGAAACAGCCGACACTGTCTCCATTCACTTCTGGCACCCGTGGAACGAAGTTGTCCAGTATAAGCCGGGCCAGTATTTCACAATCCTGTGGCCGGCTGCCGGCGATACAAAACTGCGCCGGTCCTACTCGCTGTCGAGTTCACCTTATACCGATATTTCTCCGGCAATTACGGTAAAAGAAATCGTCGGCGGTGCAGTATCAGGGCACCTTGTTTCGGATGTCAGCGAAGGAGATATCCTCGAAATCATGCAGGCAACGGGAACATTCTTCCTGGAACCGGACGCCGATCTGGAACGGACGATTTTCCTGCTTGGAACTGGAAGCGGTATCTCGCCGCTTATTTCGATAGCCAAGTCCGTCCTCGTTGTCGAACCCGACAGCAAAGTGGTGCTCGTCTACGGAAACAGGAGAAAAGAAAGTATCATCTTCTCCGGGATTATTCTCGGAATGCAGGAAAAATACAAAGACAGGTTCGAAGTCATACACTCGCTTACCCAGCCACCTCCGGGATGGGAAGGTCATACGGGCCGTCTTACACAGAACAAGCTGGGACATATCCTGCAGCCTTATGAAGATCTTATCAGGCTTCCTGCCAGCAGGTTTTTTATTTGCGGTCAGGAAGAATTCATGGACGAAGCCATGGCAGCGCTCGAAATGACCGGCGCAAATAAAGAAGCCATTTCAAGAGAAAGCTTTTATATTAACAGAGACATTGTCGAAAACGAGCTGCCGGCGCACCCCGAACCGGACATTTCCCAGGATCGGAACATTCTGCTTCGTTATGAAGGGGAAGAACATAACCTCAGGGTAGGCGCCCACCAGACCGTCCTGGAAGCGGCATTGGAAAATGACATAGATCTCCCCTACTCCTGCCAGGCCGGCATGTGCACAGCATGCCTGGGACGCATCTTACAGGGCAAAGTTACGCTTGACGAATACGACGCTCTTACAGAAGCCGAGGTCAGGGAGGGCTTTATCCTGACATGCGTGGCCCACCCGGTTACCGACGATGTGATTATCGAAGTAGAATAAAAATTACTTCCCGCTTCCTGTTGACATTTTCATAAAAAACTATCTAAATTTGCCCCACATGCGGAAGTAGCTCAGTTGGTAGAGCGGCAGCTTCCCAAGCTGCAGGTCGTGGGTTCGAACCCCATTTTCCGCTCATCTTAAGAGGCTGTCTCATAAAAGAGGCAGTCTTTTTTCTTACCTACCGGAAACCTTTGAAAGATGCTGAAACGGTAAAATTCAACAATTCACTCCCTGAACCCCTCTAAGGCTTCTTCCAGTTGCGAATAGCTCAGCTCGCCTTCCCGGAATGTCTTCTTCCCCTTTCTTTGATTTATGATCAGCGTTGCAGGCAAAGCACCTGACCACGAAGCGTCGACCCGGTCTATGTATTCCTGCTGATTGGCTTCATCCAGCAGAAAAAAATCTGCAGTTATGCCTGTCCGGCTCACAAAAGGCTTTACCTTGGATTCGAGTGTATTGCGGCTGTCCAGGCTGATGAGTAAAACCTTTACGCCCGAAGAGCCATACTTGTCATGAATTTCCTGGAAATGCGGTAGTTCTTTAACACATGGCGCGCACCATGTAGCCCAGAAATTCACAACAAACGTGACATCCCCGCCCCTCTGCAGCTTAGCTTCCAGCTCGCTGAGTTTCAAAAGGCTCACCGATTGCCCATGCAACGATCCCGCGCCCAGGACAGCCAAAACACCGCTAAGAAAAAACTTCAATACTTTCATGGCAAGTAACCTACAGAAGATCAGCCGATTCCCCTAATTCCGTCCCGGTTTGATCACACCAACCTGCTGATTCAACACTTAAAAATAATTTATTTAACTCAAAAAGCGCAAAAGCTACGTTTCAATTAAGGATTATTTTATCCGGTTAACAAAATCGCCGGCTAAGGGACGAAAGAGCCGATCAGAAAAAGCAGGGTACGGGCAAGCAAAAAATAATTACCTTTGATTCTCAATTTGATTCTATTTTTCATCCGGACATGAGAGCAGGATTCTTTACTACTTTAATTATTACTTTAATAAGCGGTCTTGCAACCGTTCAACACACACTGGCACAAATTACCTCGGTAACTTATCCGGCAACTGCCTGTACTGGTCAATCTGTTTCCGTTCAATTTACCGCTCCTGCCGGAGCTTATACGCTGCAGCTTATACCTACAGCAGGCCCGGCAATCGATCTGGGGACTGCCGCTTCATCACCGGCAAACGTGACAATCCCTGGCACAGGAGTCGCAGGAGGAAGCTATAAAATCAAGGTCTTTGTCACAGCAACTCCTGCCACTTCTGCCACCGGAGCTTCGAATATTGCTATAACGCCTACGCCGGCTTTACCCGCCGTCACCACTCCGGTTACGGCATGTGCCAGCGGCCCTCTGGAACTTTCTGCCTCGGGAACTAACCTTAAATGGTACTCTTCCACCGGTACTCCGCTTGCATCAGCCCCGACAGTTGCCCCGGCCACCGCCGGAGCACATACCTACCAGGTTTCTCAATCGACGGGAAGCTGTGAAGGCCCGAAAGAAACAATTACAGTCAATGTAAGCGCGCCGCCTGCCAAACCCATACTGACAGCTGCTCCTGCACCTGTGTGTAAGGATGCTACCGTGCCGGCAACCACGTTTACAGGTGCTGTCGATACGCCCATCGGCGAACAGGTCTGGTACAGCCAGGATGCAGGAGGCACTCCTCTCCTGCCGGGTAGTATTACGGTAAATACAACCTCTGCGGGCGTAAAAAGCCTTTATGTTGCCAGGAAAACAGGCGATTGTGAAAGTGCCAGGCTCAAAGTTGACATTACGGTCAATGCAATTCCTGCCCCCCCGTCCGTTACCACACCGGTCAGTACCTGTGTCGGTACATCCCCCGTGCCTGTTCTTAGTGCAACCGGAGATAACCTCAAATGGTATTCGGCAGGAACTCTCCTTCCCTCAAAACCCGTGATCTCTACTACTGTAGCTGCTAATTTGAACTATGACGTTACGCAGACCGTCAGCGGCTGCGAAAGTGCAAAAGCTACCATTACTGTAAATGTCAATGCGATACCGGCGACTCCTGTTATCTCTACGCCGCCTGCTGCAGTCTGCGCAGGAGCTGCGGTCCCGGCCAGCACTTTTACAAATGCCATCGCAAGCGGAACAGGCACACTGGTCTGGTATAACGCTGCTTCCGGTGGAACGCCTCTCACAGGCGCCGACATAACTGTCAACACCAGCACAGCGGGGGTAAAGAGCCTGTATGTCGCCCGTAAACAGAATGATTGCGAAAGCCCCAGGCTGAAAGTAGACATTACTGTAAAACCCATTCCCGCTGCTCCGGCAGTTACAGACCTCAGTATCTGCGTGGGGGATACTCCCGCACCTGTTCTGACAGCTTCCGGAACAGGATTGAAGTGGTATACTTCTTCGGACGTCTCCATAGCATCTGCTCCTACCATTCCGACAACTGCAGCCGCAACCTTTACTTATAAGGTGTCACAGACGGTAGACGGCTGCGAAAGCCCAAAAGCTACCATAGCGGCGCAGGTGCATAAAACCGCCGCTCCCGCCGTAACAAGTGCCATTGCTTATTGCAAGGGTGAAACGCCCGCTGCTCTGACGGCCACCGGCACATCGCTCAAATGGTATACTTCAGCTTCCGGAGGTACAGGCACCGCCACACCTCCGACTGTTTCCACTACTACCGTAGGCACTGTAGCTTATTACGTAACCCAAACGCTGAATGGCTGTGAAAGTGAAAGGGCAAGGATCGATGTAAGGACCAAGGAAGTACCCGTAGCCCCGGTAGTTGTCAATTTGCCTGATGCCTGCCAGGCCTCTACCGTTTCTTCTACCCAACTGCTGAATGCAGTTACAACAGCTACCGGAACGCTCAAGTGGTACACTGTTGCAACGGGTGGTACAGGCGCTGCTACCGCTCCCACACCCGTCACTACGGCCTCGGGAGTTCAGAACTACTATGTAACACAATCGATAGAAGCCTGTGAAAGCCCGAGGGCGAACATCAAAATGGATGTAAAAGCCCTGCCCGCAGCTCCTACCGTCGTTGCGACAGTAGACCTTTGCCACCAGGCAACTTCAGCTACTCCGCTCACTGCCACTGCCACCGGTTCCAACACACTGAAGTGGTATAACGTAGCTCAGGGTGGAAACGCTCTGGCAGCTGCTCCGACCCCGGCAACATCGATCGTTCAGACAACGCCATACTATGTAAGCCAGGTACAGGCTTACCCGGGACCTCTTGCATGCGAAGGCCCCAGAGCTACGATAAACGTAGTGGTCAACCCGCTTCCGGCGGCTGCCAATTCTACAGACCAGGTGGTATGCCAGACAAGAAACGACCAGGCGCTTAATTTCTCTGCTGCTACCAACGGTTCGGGAAATTCCCTCGTATGGTTTGCCAACTCTAGCACTACCACTGCGGAAACGGCAGTACCTTCGCGGAACCTGAAGACATCCGGCGAATTTGAATATTTCGTAGCCCAAAAATCAAGTAAAGAATGTATCGGCTCCCGCAAGGCAGTCAAGATAAGGGTAAAACGGTTGCCGGGCCTGCCTGCAGTCGCCAACCTGGAATACTGTCAGTTCGAAAACACGCCCGCCTTAACTGCCGGCCTGGAATCCAATGCGACCCCGAACTGGTATGGTCTTAACGCTACGGGAGGCAATGCTTCTCCTAATGCACCTTCGCCATCTACGGCCGACGGCGGTACTTTTTCCTACTATGTCAGCCAGACCCTGGAAGCATGCGAAGGCGACCGGGCAGAGATCAGGGTCCTGGTAAAGACTACCCCCAAGCCGGAGACGCAAAGTACAATCTCGTATTGCCACAACGCGCCCTCTACTCCATTGTCGGCAAATGGCCAGCGCCTGCAGTGGTACAGGCCTAACGGTGAAAAGCAAAGCAATCCTTTTACTCCCTTTACTGCGTCTGTGGGCGATCAGTTTTTCTACGTGACCCAGACCGGCGACAACAATTGCGAAAGCCCCAAGCAGGAAATCAAGATAACGGTTTACCCGCTGCCTTCGGCCACCATATCAGGCCAGTCGTCGATTCCTTTGGGCGGTACGGCTTCTATCCAGATTGCCTTTACGGGCATGGGTCCCTGGTCGTATAAGCTGTCCAACGGCTACAGCGGCACCAGCGAGTCCAGCACGGTTTCCATCCAGGTCCAGCCGTCTTTCACTACTTCCTACCTGGTTACGGAAGTTTCCAATTCCTGCGGCAACGGAACACCTAGCGGCAGTGCCGTGGTAACTGTATTGAGGCCTACCATTACAACCGGTAACCCTAATGTGGTTACGGTCTGTGCGGGTTCGGAAATAGCAGTCCCGATCCAGCGTTCGGGAAGTTTCCCGTCCGGCAGCAAATTCGTGCTCCAGATTTCTAAGGAAAATAATGAAAACACCTTTAAAACCATCGAAACCACGGTTTCGGGCAATACCCTTACCAGTACGCTTCCCGACACGCTTGAAGGCGGTACCTATTTTGTCAGGGCTATCAGCGAAAATCCGAATCCGGATCTTAGCACCATCGGAAGCGTAAGCGGAGTGAACATCCTGGTAGACCCTAAACCGACAGCCACGCTGCCGGCCGACAGGACTATATTGGAAGGCCAGTCCACCGCGCTGTCTATCGAACTGACCGGAGCTGCCCCGTGGACCTTCTCGTATTCAAACGGAACCGACAATAATTCTGTCACGACAAGCACTTCACCGTACGTACTGAATGTAACACCTGCCGTCACGACCGTCTACACCATTGCCTCGATAGAAAACAAGTGCGGGCCGGGGCGGTCTTTTGGCGAAACACGGGTCCAGGTCGATAAGATACTGGGTGTAGAGCCTCTCGGAGAAAACTGGGTAAAAGTATTGCCTACCGTAACCTACGATTACTGCCAGGTTGAGCTCGATGTTACCGGATACGACGGAATCGAGCTGAAGATCGTCGACCTGTCGGGCAGGCCGTTGAGGACTCTTCCTCTGAACGCGGAAATAACACCTGTCCACATGGGTAACCTTCCTTCGGGTATCTATTTTTTCCAGGTTAGAAAAGACGGGAAGCACGCTGTCATCAAGGTATTGAAACCATAGCGCATATTACGCTCATGCCATTTCCCTACCTGTCCGATGAGCACTATATGGCCGAAGCCCTCTCCCTGGCGCATGAAGCGGCCACGGAAGGGGAAATTCCGGTCGGCGCTGTTGTTGTATGCCAGGGCAGGATCATAGCGAGGGCAAAAAATTCAACCGAAAGGCTGAACGATGTGACGGCACACGCCGAGATACTGTCGATCACGTCGGCGTCTGAGTATATTGGCGGGAAATACCTCAATAATTGTACCCTTTTTGTTACGCTCGAGCCCTGTGTGATGTGTGCAGGAGCGCTGTACTGGTCACAGATAGGGCGTATAGTATTTGGGGCTTCCGACGAAAAGCGGGGTTACCGCCGCCTGAATTCGTCTGTCCTTCATCCTAAAACACTGGTCCGCTCCGGGGTTCTTGAAGAGGAATGCAGGGAAGTATTGTTAAAATTTTTCACGCATTTACGAACATAATCTCCTGGGAGCACGTTATACTCATAGCGAAATCAAGTATAATCTTATAAATTTTAATTTCAATTATGGCCTTTACACTAGCCCCGTTACCATATGCCAATGATGCTTTGGAACCCCATTTTGATGCAAAAACAATGGAAATCCATCACGACAAGCACCACCAGGCATACGTTACCAATCTCAACAACGCCATTGAAGGAACTGAAAATGCCGGCAAGTCCCTTGAAGAGCTTGTAGCATCCGCAGGTGCAATTTCTCCGGCTGTACGCAACAATGGCGGCGGCCACTGGAACCATACTTTTTTCTGGAATACCATTTCACCCAAAGGCGGCGGCGCACCCAAAGGAGATCTTGCCAAAGCCATTGACGCAAAATTCGGTTCTTTTGATGCCCTGAAGGAAGAATTCAAAAAGGCAGCCACAAGCCGCTTCGGATCCGGGTGGGCCTGGTTGATCGGTACCGGAAACGGGGAGGTAGCAGTTACTTCCACTCCCAATCAGGACAACCCCCTGATGGATGTCGCTGAAGTAAAAGGCACTCCTATCATCGGTCTCGACGTATGGGAGCACGCTTACTACCTGAAATATCAGAACAAACGTCCTGATTACATAGACGCTTTCTGGAATGTAGTCGATTGGGATGCTGCCGAGAAAAATTTCAAAGCGGTAAAGTAATTCAAAGCAATAAAGTAATCTGATTATCAAAGGGAAAGAATTGGTGCAATCAAAATTCCTTTTTTTTGATTTGTAAAAACCAATTCTTTCCCTACTTTTGTGTCCGCAAACGGAGATCGTAGCTCAGCTGGTTAGAGCGTCGGATTGTGGTTCCGAAGGTCGCGGGTTCGAACCCCGTCTTTCTCCCTTCTACAGATTTATAAAGTAGCAAAAAGCCTGTTTAACGCGTTTAAACGGGCTTTTTTGATTTTTAGCCCTGTCAAAATTTGCGTAAAAACGCACGGTTTATGACTACAAACCGTGGAGTCAGGGACTTTTCCAGTCCCCATGACGCAACATAAACGCTGTAACTAGCTGACAAGCAAGATGTTTCAATAAAACACATCTTGCAGCAAGCGTGTGGTTTCCTGAACTTTGTTCACCCAAACACTTACAGCTATGTTGGCAAAAAGTTTCAGTTTCTTCTTTTTTCTCAAGCAAACCCGGAATCTTGAATCTGGGAAACGTCACATTTACATTCGGATAACCGTCGACGGAAAATCTGTTGAAATATCTACCAAGGTTACCTGGCCGATCAACCGATGGAACCCCAAGTCGGGCAGAACAATCGGAAACAGGGAAGACGCCAAAACCGTAAATACCTACCTGGACACACTGGCCAACAAAATTTACGAGGCGCATAAGTCGCTGCTTGAAGCCAATAAGCCGGTTACAGCAATCGCTGTAAAAAACTACCTCAACGGACTCGGAATAGAAGGAGAAAAGAAAATGCTCCTGGAAGAATTCCAGGCACATAATAATCAGATGGAAGCGCTGGTAGGGCGCGAATATGCTCCCTTAACCATGAAGCGCTATAAAACTTCTCTGGAGCACACCCGTGAATTCATCGAATGGAAATACGGTGCGCCTGACATGGAAATCCAAAAACTTGACTACGAATTCATCTCGGAATACGCATTCTGGTTGAAGACAGCCCGGAAATGTAACCACAACACGGCCATGAAGTACCTCAGTAATGTAAAGAAGATTGTACTGCTGTGCGTTCGCAAAAAATGGCTCAAAAAAGATCCCTTTGAAGACTTCAAGATCAAAAAGAAGGAAGTGATCCGATACCCGCTATCAGAAAGGGAGCTAAAAACGATTTCAGAAAAGAAATTCGATATTGAGCGGATTGAGCAGGTAAGAGATATTTTCTTATTCAGCTGTTATACAGGACTATCTTATATCGATACCAAACAGCTCGAACCCGGCAATATCGCCATCGGGATAGATGGAGAAAAATGGCTTTTTACGGCCCGACAAAAAACCGACTCCCCTACTGCTGTTCCACTACTACCTAAGGCATTAGAAATTATTAAGAAGTATCAAGATCATCCATATTGTCGGGTAAGCGGCAAATTGCTTCCAGTGATCAGCAATCAAAAAATGAATGCCTATCTAAAGGAAATCGCGGATTTATGCAATATCCGTAAAGTACTCACTTTTCATATTGCCAGGCACACATTCGCGACAACCGTAACCCTGGAGAATGCTGTTCCTCTCGAAACCGTCTCAAAACTGCTCGGGCACCGTTCGATCCGACAGACTCAGCATTACGCAAAAGTCCAGCATATGAAAATAAGCAATGACATGCAGGCATTGAAAGAGCGATTGGCATTGCCTAAGGATGGAGTAGTAAAAAATCCCTGAAGACGCCACAAGCCCTTTCGCAGAATGGTTTGACTGCCTGGGGAACCAAGCGACGGCTAAGGTCACCACTTATCTCTCCCGGATAGAAGCACGGAACACTTCTTCTTTGAAAAGCCTGGGAGGTGGGATATATGAAAGCCGCATCGACTGGGGGCCCGGATATAGGGTTTATCTGGGCCAGGAAGGTAGGCAATTGATTATCCTACTCGGAGGGGGCACGAAGAAGCAACAGAAAAGAGATATCTCTGTCGCAAAGGAGCTCTGGAAGGAATATAAGCAACGACAAAAAGGCAGCGAACATGGTACTGACGCGAAGTTTTAAAGATACAATTAAAGATCGTGCCCTGCGTGATCCCGGATTCCGCGAAAGTTTACTGCGCGAAAGCATTGAGCTTATGTTGGCCGGCGACGTTGAGGTCGGGAAAAATATGCTTAGGGATTATATCAACGCAACGGTCGGGTTTGAAGAACTGGGATCGCTGTCAGCTAAATCGCCGAAGAGCCTGATGCGTATGTTTGGCCCCAAAGGGAATCCTACCGCTGCTAATCTCTTTGAAATTATTACGAAGCTTAGGAAGAGGGAGGGAGTGGAATTTGAGGTGAGGGCTGTTAGGTTGGGTTAATGGTTTGGATATTGCCTGCAGATGTTTTTTACACTAACGCTGATACGAAGAACGAAAAGCTGAATTTGACTTCCGTATGCCACGAAGCATAACGCTTAACTATAAGGCTTTTATTAGCCTTTCAACGGTTGGCGGCTTGGCGCAGGCGAGGATTTTACCACCAAAGTTTCTTGCTAAGCCGCATGTTCCAATTTACGGAAATCTGTCAAACGAAGCACGTCAGCCCCGCTTGCACTAAGCCGCTATTATAGCCTGTGGCACTCCCTTCAATCGTCATTTTGATTTAGCTGTGGGTAGTCAGCAATCAGTTTGTCAATTGCCGCCAGATTATTTTCAGTTTTGTACATCTCAAGTAAGGCTCTAAAAGCAAAGTAGTTCTTATTGTTCAATTTAAGAGCTTCACGCAGCGAAGAAATAGCTTCATCCCCGCGCTCGTCAACGTAGAAGTTAAATTCTGCACGCATTTCACGTGCAACGTCCTCAGCCTTTTTATCGAGGCTCTTTTCAGCCTGTGCCATCAACTCATTTAAGATGTCGATATCTTCTTGATCGAGTTCTTCTTTTTTTATGAGACAAGTGAAATAGGCTTGTATATGAAAAATATTGGTCCTTTGTCTTTCGTAATTTTCCGCTGCCCAATTTAGTGCTTTTGAGTATTCTCCTGTTCTTAAGTAAACATTCACGAGTTCACGCTTTGCCTTAGAATGGTATTGGTCTTGGTCGAGTACCCGAAGAAAGTATTTTTCGGCCTCATCCATTCGGTCTACATTTCTGTAATAAAATCCAAGTAGAAAGTAGTAGTCTTTGAGAGTTTCATTTTCCCTAATTTCATCTTTAAAATATCTGACCTCTTCAAAGAACGATTCGTCTCTAGTTCTGCAATAGGCTAGGCATAACCAATTTTTTGTCTCTCTGATAATTTGCCGATCAAATTTGTTTCCATTCTCTATTATTTTCCTCGAGAGCTGAATGACTGTTTTAAAATTCCAAGCGTAATATTCTTTAATTATTGTCTTTAGGAGAAATGAAGGAATCAAGTATTTTTTTGGAATGGGAATGTTTTGTTGAATCATTGTCTGGAGAGTAAGCAGAAACTCCGAATAGTCACTTTCCTCCGTCAACTCAATTGGTTTTTGAATGGCTTCGCGAGTTATCTCTTTAATCCTAGTCTCGTATTCGTTACTGAGTGTGATTCGAGATCGATTAATATAATCAGCTAAAGAGGAATTAAGCTTCAAGTATTCGTGTGAGGAGCTAACAAAAAAGAATAGAGACAAGTCAAAAAGCGTTTGGATGGATTTATATACTTGTTCGCTCTCTCCAAATATTTTATACACTAAATTGTGGCTAACTATTTCAAAGCGAGAAAGCGCTATAAGTATTTGCTTACTCAATTCGTCATCTTTAAGATAGTCAAATACGGACAAGGCACGTAGTTCGTCAAATTCTTCTATATCTTGAACATATCTCTTCGCTTCAGGAGCTCCAAGAGATTCAATAAGATTTGCTGCATAAATAATTTGACTAGGGATTCCTTTTAAGTAGGGCAGAAAAAATCTAATGTCATCAGGCGTTAGTTCTTGTCTATTGTGATTAAGGTATTGTATGAAAAAGGTTTGAGTGTCTTGAGCAGATAATTCCTCTATAGTAAAACTCACAACATTTTTAAGCTTCTTGATAAGAGGAACGTAAGGTCTGAATTTTGAGACAAGAAGAATTGAGACTTGGTTCTGAATTTCAGGGGCTGAAAGTACTTTTAAAAACCAATCAACAAGTGTGTGGTTTGGGAGAACAATACTTCCTTCGTCAACAATGAGAATTATTTCCTTGTTATCGATAAAATGCTTGATTAGCCTCTTCACGAGATCAATTTTCGTGTCTAGTTCTTCTGTTGTAAAATCGTGTGTGAATATTTCTGGGGAACCCTCAATGAAACTCAATTTATAAATAAAATCTTCAATACTTTCTTTAGCGGAAATAGAAATGGGGATTGGTTCATACCATTTGTCTATTATTCCTGTTTTGATCAAGCCATTTCGCAAAACAGTTCTTCGGCCAATGCCATCAAAAAAGCTTGAGGCTATAATGCAAGAAGGCTTCGTATTGTCAATAGTAACCAATTTCCTTTCAAACTCCTGCATTAAGTCGTGTCTTCCAATAAACAGATCATTTAACTCACGAAGGTGGGAGAACTTTCGAAAATTACTTTCCCTTAAAAATTGCCGAATTTTTTTAAGAATTAAAACTTCATTTTCAAAATACCTGATGTTATAAGGTTTTTTAACCCATTCCGGGATCCTAGGATTACTGTGCTTTATACTCTTATCGATTATTAAGGGAAAAATTCTCTCGATCACATTTTTATCTAGAAGTTTTTTGGCACCTGTGATTTCTCTTTTTACCCAGTCAGACTCTAGGGACTTTTCAGAAATGAACAAAACGAAAATGTCGGTATCTTCTAAACCCTTGAATATTTCATCAAGCGTCTTCTGTCCCGCTTCAAAAGTCAAGCTGTCGTAATGGCAATTATCTTTGCCCAGTTGTTTTGCTATTTTCTCTACAAGTCCTTTGTCAGTACTGCTGTGTGAAAGAAATGCTTTTGCCATATTCAAGTTTTTATGCTTCCAGTTTTAATTTCTTACATACCTCATTCATCACTTCGCATGGATTAACATCTATAGCCAACGCAATAAGGTAAAGTTCATCAACCCGGAGTTTTGTGCTCTTATTGTTTGTCAGTTCGCTAAGCCGGGTTTTGCTAATGCCGGTTTTTCTCGATACTTCAGATCGATTGATGGATTTTCGCGAAAGATAGAGTCCTAATTCGGTCATATTATCTGATTTTAAGAACATAAAGGTATCTGATAAGATAAAGATTTCCGATTTTCTGGAATTTTATTTGCATTATTGTCCGAGTATAATTACATTTGTTCCGAAAAACGGATAATATCAACTTAATATAAGATCAATGGGACGTTCACAATACACTAAAGCAGATTTGGAGGAACTCGTTTCTCGTCAACTGGAGAACCTTAATGCGATGCACGATCTTTTAAGCATTATGAAAGTTCAGAATGAGTTAATTCATAACGCGAACAAAAAACTAAAAGAAGAAATCTCTGACTTCAAGGAGAAGCAGTTTGTTTATCCAACAAGAAAAAGAAATTCTTGAATTCTTGGTTTACGTAAAGGATTTAGTTCATTTGACTCTATGAACAGTTTGTCTTAGGATGCTGCATTGCCATTTACTATAACGGTTCGGGTATTGCCAAAGGCGGGAATTTTTAGCACAAAAGCTCAATCGAAGAACGAATGTTGAACCTTGCAAAAATGCCCAATCGAAGCCGTTCAGCCCCGCTTTTGGCAATACCTTGTTAGCTGATGTTTTTATATATTTTCTCTCTATCTTCTAGTCTTTTCGTGTAAAAAGTTTCGTCTAAGTTCAGTAGTTGGCATATGATAAAATCACACACTTCAACAAGGTATATTAAGAAAACCTTTAGTCTAGAATAAAAATAGCTCCATTGGTCTTCAAGGTCAACACTAGTGCTAAAGATAAAATTGATATTTTGAATTTCAGTAAGATTGTTTTTATTCCTGTTTGTAGATGGGTGAAGTGCTTTATTTGAAATGTTAATTAAACTATCAGGAATATCCCGATTAAATATAAAATTATAAATATCGTCTTTGGTTATGGCGTTTGTTATTATTGTCGCTGTCGATAATTCAATTAACTCTAGCAAGTCTGATTTGTCCAACTTTGTTGTGTCAAACTTTTCAATTGTATTGAATTTCTCCAAAAAGTCACTGGTAAAGAAAGACCGCAAAAGTATTATCAAATTATAGACAAAGGGCTTTCTAATTAAAGCAAATGCGACTGTCAGCCTTTGTTTTGTAGAAGCACTTAAAGCCTCTTTTATAAAATAAAGTGTGTCAATTAGTATTCCGTGAATTATGTGTTTTGTCAAATAATTATCGTGAAGTTCTTTTTCTTCAATTCTTAGTAGATAATCTAAAATGTGTTCGTTATTATTAATGGAAGGTTTGCCGTTGGTATTTACAACTTGTGTTTTTAAGCCAATATAAGTGTCTTCAACTAAGAATTTTTCAATTTCATTAGTCATTTCAAGACAGAATTTATGGTCTAAATGAAATTTTTCGGGTAAAAGTCTATACGGAATTTCCAAAGCGTAATGTCGATTTAAAATATCAGCTAACCTAAGTATACGCGCTAAGAATCATTAGTTCATTTCGCTAGCAGAACATCCTGCGTTTCGATTGGCGAAACGGCGGTTGCGTATTATTTTCAAGTGCTACTCAAGGGTTCTGATAGAAAATATATCGCATTGGAGCACCTATGGCGGAGCCGGGTGCTTATCACTGGCATTTCATATAAAAACATGGCACTTCATTTAGAGGAGTTGAATTCGAGAGGGCGACTATTGCTTTTTAAACGCCAATATAGCTAATAGTTAAAAATTTTCTAAGATTAGTTTTATTTTTTGATTAAAAGGCATATGACGTAACCGTTTATTAAGCGTAGTTCTTCACCACCACCTTCGTCCCCTTATAATAGTCATACGTCGGCCTATACTCGATATAGCCAAATTCTACCAACTCCCTGATACATTTATGATAGGTAGGCAGCCCTTTGATCCGGGCCAATTGCATCACCTGCCGCCTGCTGATGGTAATCGGATTCTTTCTCCCGTTTTGTTTCCATAGATAGACAAAGACCATATACATACCCAAATGCCAGACATTTACCCGCTTGTCTTGCCAGATTTCAAAACCTGGCTGTCGCTCTCCTCTCCCTTCCATCCCACTAACTTTTGTTTTTGTTCAGCATCGCTTCCACATCGCTGTAGCGGTAAAAATGGATACTGCCTACCTTGGTATATTTCAAGTCCCCGGAAACCCGCATCTGCTGCAGTGTTCCGGGGGAAATGCTTAAGAGCTTTCGTACCTGGGCGCTCCTGAGCCATTTGGGATGTGAGGTGGCGCTATCCTTTGACAGAAGCGCCTTCACCTCCCCGATCAGTTCATTTTTGAATGCCCACAAATCTTCCTTTGTCAAAATCTCCACACCCATGATTCAAAAATTTTATTGTCTTCCAAACTATCCCGCGTATTGTACGCTCATTCAGATGAGGCTATCGGTTAGGTACACCTTACTAGGCCGCCGGTTATTATTCGACGGTTCATAACGGATGTACCCATACTCGCTTAGTTCCCGCATGTATTTATAATAGGTCTCCCGACAGGAGAACTTGGCAGGTCCCAGCATTTCATGACTGTATACTGCTAATGGCCCGGAGCAAGGTTGCCGACTCCATTGATAAAGCAAGGCAGCATAAAGCCCAATATGCGTAATATTGATACGCGGATCTTTTGCAGCCTGCCTGAAAAAACGGTCAAATAACCCGGCCATACAGACCGGGTCAGGCCACGGACAGTCCACGCTTTTTCCGGGCTCTCCCGGGCTTTTCTCCTTCTCCCTCATCCTGCTGTTGCTTTTGCCCTTGCTCTTCCTGCTGTTTCTGACCCTGCTTTTTATTCAAAGACACCCGGTTTTGATTTTCGTCATACACCCGGATGGTCTTAAAGCGTGGATGCGCCTCGATGTAGCGGCGCACCTGGTTGCCCTCGCTCTCGAAGGCGACTGCATGCCGGTTGCCCTTCTTTAATGAATCGATCATGCGCTGCCGGTCAGGTTCCTGCGTGAGCTCTTTGATCGGTAGTTTCTGTAAGGCCTCCTCCAGGTTATAGCCATAATTCTGGTGAAACTGTTTGAGCTTGTAATTCCCGGCCTGGTCGGTATTCTTAAAATCCATCTGTACCCAGGCGTTGTAAACCTGCCCTTCCTTGTTAGTCAGATCCTTATTGACAGCCCGGCCGCTAAGCAGGTTGACGGCTTCCTTTAGCGTAAAGTTGTTGGTCTTATCGATATGAAAGACTCGGCTTAGCTTTTCATCCTGTCCGTCTTTGGCAAGCGACAAAAGGTAACTATTGAAAAAGTATCGATCCGTTGTGGCTGACCGTTTAAAATTCAGCGCCGTCGTCGCCTCATCTTTTCCGAAGCTGGCCCGGTGCTGCAGGCTGAATTCCGGAGCCTGTTTCTTCAGGTTCTCCTTTAGTTGTTCTTCCAGCCCTTCTCCAAAACCGGTGTATTTGACCTGGTCTTTCAGGTATTCAAAATTTTGCTGATTCATGGCTTTATAAAGGTTTTAAAAGTTTGATCGTTTTATTCGCTCAGCGGTCTGGCTCGTAAGATGGCTTTGCCAGAAATCTTGAGATCCAAATGCCGCGCACCGTTTTTCTCTTTTGTCTGTATAAGAAGGCGCTGGTTAGAGGCAAGCGTAAACTTTGGCAGGACAAACACCATGCGGTGCCCGGAACCGGATGGCACCTGGGTGGTGTCATCCAGGCTGAAAACAGGCCGAACCTCTGTCAGTTGCAAAGCCGTCCGCTTCGCGCGCTTTTTGTCACTTATAAAGAATCGAAGGCTTTCAAGGTCATAATCGAGCGGGGAGCGATTATCCAGCTCAAGCCCATACAAGAGTACATCCTGGTGCACATAGATCCCGGTCAGCCGAAACACTATTTTCCCTTTTTTGTCTTTTATCCTCGGGGGTACTGGGTCGCTGTTTTTAGCAGCTGCCGCCAATTCTTTAAAGAGATCATGTCTTCCTTCAGGCCCCTGGATTGCTGCAACCGGTCGTTGTTGCCCGTCTCCGATTAGGATCGTCAGGTTTTCTGGATCTTGGTTATAACTCACAAGAAACGAATAGACCTTGCCATTTGCGGAAATTACCGTCAGATTCGTCGGCTGAAAGCCTTCTCTTGCCGCCTTTACCTTCAGGATATTCTCCGCTGCTTTCGCCTTTTGGGCCAGGACATCCCGGTTGCCTTTATCTACTCCTTTTATTTTGACAGGAAACACCAAATGAGTCGTTTTACCTGTTGTGATTTGGATGCGAAACGGCCTTATACCCGATAATTTCTCATCTTGCCCTCTGGCCGTGAAACCCACTAGCGAAAAGACGATCCACAATACCTTTTTCATAAATTCTATCAGGTTAGTTTTTTTTTAAAAGCTCAGCTTAACTTCGGTCATGCCCATCTTTAAGCAGCAACCGGTAGCCTTCTTTTACAGTGACCTGTTGTAATCTGGTTTTGCGCCCCAGGAAAGTTTTAGCCGCATGAATGCTGGCGTCTGCTACCTGAGCGCCGATAGACGGGTTGAAGACACCCAGGTTGACGCCTTGAATGTTCTGGCTTAGGGACTGTTTGGCAGCATCTCGCCCAACAGCACCCGGAATATAGAGCCCGGGGATGCCATCCAAATCATACGCCTGCAGTTTGACCGGCAGCAGCGACTCCTGGTGACGGATCGTGTTGATCTGAACCGTCAGCCGCTCGTTGCCAAGCGAAACGATACCATATATAAAGGTACCTTCCGCAATCAGTACGCCTGCCACATAGACCGGATTGGTCAACCTCAACCGAATCGTCGAACCCGACACGAGTGTCTGCGTACCGTCCACTACGACCGAAACCGCATTCTGCTCCCTGTGATCCGGCTCTTCGTCATCCAGCGAATAGAAGCCAGTTTCATAAGCTGCCAGTTGAAGGGAACTTCCGGTAGAATCCCCTTCCGCTTCGCCTGTCAGAAAAGACACCGGGTTTTCCTCCGGAAGGGAGCTGACGGAAAATACTTTCCTTTTTTCGGTCTCAGACTGTTCCTGGATTCTATCAGTCATCCGATCCGGGTATTGAAGGTCCAGTGCTTTTTCAAGTAGCTCGTTGAGCTGCTGCATTTCTTGATCTACTGGTAGAGGGCTTTCATCGGGAAGCTGCATTTCTGCCATCAGGGCCTGGAGCCTTACCATTTCAGGATTGCTTTCAATTTCCGGGATTTGGGGCTCCTCTATACGGATAGGTTCCGGATTGGCCGGTGCTTCCAAGGCGACTTCCAGCGCTTTTAGCTTTTGATAGATTTTTTCCTCTCCCTCATCAGCTGGCGCGTTACGCCTGGCAGATGACTTCTTACGACTGATCGGTTGTGGCCGATCCGCACGATGGTCCGGGTTCTCATCCATAAGTGCGGGTGAAAACGCCAATCCTCTTTCGGGTACTTCGCCAGCCCGGTAAGGATCCTTTTTAATCGCCTCCAGGATTCGGGCCGAATCAGACGCAGCCTTCTGATAATGGCCCAACTTGGTGAGCTCTTTTTCCGGTAAGTTTCCATCAGGAAGCGTGAGCAAAAGGCCGGTGGCTTTGGCCTCTTCTTTTTGGCTTTGCGCAATCCCTTTAATCGCTACGGCCCAATAGAAGAGCGTTAGAAACGGTACGGCAATTAGCGGCAGGAAGGTATAGAGTTTTCGCTGCCTTAAGAACTTTTGAGAATACGGTCTGGTTTTCATGGCTTATTGTTTTGTTGTTTTAGATGAGGCAACGTATCGCTTTGCGTGCTATCTGAAATCGGAGCTGACAAATCCGGCCTCCATAGTTTTTCAATCGTAACCGGAAACTCTTTTATGCCATCTGGAAACAGGCTCCTTTTTAAAAGCAGCACACTGTACACCGATGCTGCCGAAAGAAGCAGTGCCATTCCGGCCAGGATCCATTTACCGGGAACTAAAAAAGGCTTTCTTTCCGGTTCCCCGGCTCCTTGTTTGTTTTTGTCTTTAAATGGATGAAATCTGTAAAACATGGCTAATAGATTAGATAGTTAAAAATGATGTGCTAGCGTTTTTTGACCTGCAGGTCCCGATTCTCGAGCGTTTTCCAGCGTTCGATCAAAAATCCGTGCGGGTTGTTATCACTGCGTGATACGGTTCTCAGGTATCCTTCGGTAATCAATAGCCGCGTGACGATACTGGTCGTGCGAATGATCCGCTGACGAGCCGTGCACCGGAAATAATAAGGATAGTCTTCGGTCGACAGAGCGACACTGTCTACCTCGATCATCTGGCTGACGTTCCCTGAAATCATCTGTGTGTAATAGCCGGACTCCTTCAGGTAATCATACTGGAGCTTGGCAGAAACATCGGCCAGATAAAGCGCTTTGCCGACTCCTGACTGGATGGCTTTCTCATCCGGGTCCAGGGTAAAGAAAAGCCGGTGGAAGATCGCCACATGGCTTCTGGCTTCTGCCGGTATGTTTTCCTGGCGCGAGGACGCGTAGGCTTCCAGGATGCGGCCTTCGGTTAGAATATACACCTTATCCCGGCTGTCTTCGGCTAGCGCATATCCTTTATAGACGGAATAAACGCTGAAGCCAAAGCTTGCCGCCACGATCAGAAAGGTAAACAGCCTGACATGACGAAACGCGGTATCGATTCCCTTTGCTTTTGTAAACATGGCTTGATAGCGTAACTTTTATTTGATGGTTCCCGTTATTAGCGCCCGGTACGGTTTCCAAAGCCCGGCATGTCGCTGGCTGACATCTTTCGGGCCAGGTTATCGGACATCGCTGAAAACATCCGGGTCGTGCGGTAAAGCAGCGCGTTGCCGCCACCGGCATGGATGATATAACCGGCCACAGAGGGAACCGAGAAATATCCGACGATCCCGATGATGAGAAAGACGAGGTACCCGATATCAGTAGCGCTAAAGAACGTATCGCCCGTGCCTTCCACCTGCCGGATATCCAGGGCTATCATCTTTTCCTGGATCTTGCCGATAATGGCCCCGAAAATATTGGCTACCGGCAGCCAGAGGTACACATTCATGTACCGGGCCGCCCAGCCGGTGAGCGTGTGCTGAAAACCGTCGAAGACCGATATCCCAAATGCAATCGGGCCTACAATGGCCAGTACCACCAGGTGAAACGTCCGGATCGCGTTGATACAAAGTGCCGCTGCCTCAAAGAGTACCCTCAAAATCTCGGCCATCCATTCCTTGACAGAATTCCGGAATTGATAGCCTATTTTGTCCATAGCAAAACGGATGTCGTTGCCAATCCCCTCCAACATACCTTCTCCAGAGGCACTTTCCACGCCAAAAGTATATTGGTACCAGCGCTGCCGATCCCCTTCACCGGTGATCCCCACATACATCTGCCAGGCATTGGTTTGCCGGATGGCTTCTTCCCTTTTCTGAAGTAATACGGCGATCGCGCTATTCGAACCCTGTACCATCGAGGCCGTTGCACTGGTCACTGGCGAAAGCACACTGTTGATCAGCCCCAGTACTGAAGGGAAGATCAGGATGGCAAAGCCAAGTGCAAAGGGGCGCATCAACGGGTAGAAGTCCACCGGCTCGGCGGCGGCAATGTGCCGCCAGATGCGCGATCCGATGTACCAGATCGCAGCAAACCCTGCAATCGCCCGTCCGGCTCCGATCAGCCGGCTGCAAAGCGGCATCATATCCTGATACAGCTGATCCAGCACGCCATGCAGGCCGCCCATTTGGGCTCCTCCCTGCGCCAGGCATAAGCCCGGAATCAGTATCGCTACCAGCAATAGTATGATTATTTTCGGCGTTCTCATTACGGTGTACCGATATCGTGTAACTCTTTCAGTATCCCTATGCTCCTCTTCTCCCGGGCCCGTTGAAGACCCAGCACCGATGCGCTGGAATTAAAGTATCTGAGGAACTCCAGCCTGTTTTGCATGTCGGCATAAATGGCATCGATTGCCTTTAACCGCTCATCATCCGAAGCCCTGAGCTTTTTAGCCGTGATGACAGTTGTCAGCGCGTCCAGGGACTGGATACTCTGGTCGGTGAGCTGCTTGTATACTTTCCCCATATATGCCAGCTCTTGGTGGCTGAAACTGTCCATTGACACAAACCGGTCATAGGCATTGCGATATTCCCTCACCAAAGCCAGCTGCAGGTCGATGATCCCTGCCACCCTGCCATATTTTTTCACCACCGGGTTTACCTCCAGTAGCCCGTCCAGGTAGGCTTCGTGTAATTTGAAGTTTCCTTTGGAAAAGTCCTTGATGGTGTTATAGCCCTTGAACAAGATCTCATACCCTTTCTTAAGCTCCTCTAGAATCTGTCTTAACTGGTTGAGCTTTTCAATGTTGAGTACCAACTGAACCACTTCAGGGGTCTGAGCGCTTGCCAGCCCCGGGGCTGTGAGCATCAGGACCAGTAATAGCGTTTTAAATAGGTTATTTTTCATGGCTATGGTAGGTTTTCAATACCGTGAAGTGGCAGGCTATTTTGGATGGCGCTTCGCTCTCTGGCTTTTTGCCTGGCTAAATCCAGCGTGCTTTCATAAAAGTCTTTGGCAAAACGGTAGTTGGATTGCACCTGGGAAAGCAGCTCATCGATCCGTTCCAGGCGCTCATCGTCGGTCAGAGAGAGATTCCCGCTCCGGATTGTGGCCAAAAGATGAGTGATGATCACCTGCCCATCCTCATACAGGCGGCCATAGACGGTTTTAAAATAATCCAGCTCCTGGCTTGTAAACTGGCCCGTCTTTTCCAGATCCGCTCCGCCACGTTCGCAGATCATATTCACCAAATCATGTAGATCCGTAATCCGTTCTATATTCCCGTAGCTGCCGATCACCAATTTGACGATCATCAGCGAGTCAAACCGGTTTTTGTGCAATTGAAACTCTCCCCGCTTAAAAGAAGAAATCGTCGTCAGCCCTTCCTGGGCTATTTTATACCCCTTTTCGGCCAGCTCCAGGTAGAGTTTCAGGTACCCGATTTGCTCGATCAGGTATTCCCGCTGGGTCTTTTTCTGGGCAAACCATTCCTTCAGGCCCTGGCCTTGAATGATTCCACTACTGAAGATCACAATCGTGAATAGTAGGATCAGTGTTTTCACCCTCTTCATCACTCCAGCCCGTAAAGTTGTCGTACCGTTTCTGCTTCCTTCAAAGTCCTGGCCCGGCCGAGGCTCAGGAGGCTATTCTCCCGGTTAAAAGCCACCAGGTCATCGTAGACCGCGTCAGCCTGTACAGCTGCCCGGTCGATCAATTCCAGCCGTTTGGCATCACTCATCTGGGTCGTAAAGGACTTGACCACCAGTAAAAGCAAATCTACATTGGCTGCCGACTCTTCCAGGATGGCCGAATAGACCTTTTCCATGTGGGCAAGCTCCTCTAACGAAAAGCGATTGTCCCGGGCGAACAGGTTCCAGGCTTTTTGGTATTCATCTACCAACCTTGAGTTCTTTTCGGCGATCTGCTTGACCCTGAAATAGTAGGCAATCACGCCTTTCACCTTCCGGAGCTCCTCGTAATACTCCTTGTAAAGGTCCCGCTGTTTCTTTACCCAGTCGGCAATCTCATCCAGCTGTAGTTTGGACATCGTATTCTCCAATACTTTCTGGGCGTTTTGCAGCTTGATGACTGCATTCTGCCTGCGTTGGATAATCAAATCCACGGCCTGCACCACTTTTTTGATAGCCGCTTTGATGATAGCTGCCCAGGGGTTGGCCATTACGGCCGATTGCGCGGGCGGAAGCGAGAACATCGTAAACAGCGCGATAAGTGCCAGCTTCTTTTTCATGGCTTTTCTGTCATTTCTGCAGCCAATGCCGCAATCCCTCTTTCCATACTTCCATGCTTTTTTGCATACGCATTGACTTTGAGCTTCTCGGTTTCTTCGGTTGTATAGGCCCAATATTCCTCGGCACTCACCTCCGTGCGGTAAACCCTTGAAAGCACACCGCCCAGGCTGATAAACACCTCCTTATATTTTTTGGTCGGATCATTGGCCTTATTGACCGAAAGCACCAGCGCCTTCTCCTTTTCAGTCAAGCCCAACAGCTCCTGGATCTGATCGAACTTGTTCTGGTATTTGCTCTGGTCCAAAAGGATCTTGCAGTCACTGTTGTTGATGATCGCCTGCTTGACAATGGGCGAAGAAATAATATCCTCGACTTCCTGGGTCACCACAATCGCCTCCCCGAAAAACTTGCGAACCGTTTTAAAAAGGTACTGCACGTACTGAGCAAAACCTTCTTTCATAAGCGCTTTCCAGGCCTCTTCGATTAAAATCAACTTCCTGATTCCCTTCATTTTACGCATCTTACTAATGAAAACTTCCATGATAATGATGGTCACG
>CAZLTN010000022.1:0-65153 GCA_964562455.1 uncultured Cytophagales bacterium | reverse complement strand
AGTGAGAGTCTCCCTTTTTATGTGCTTTCAGGTTTTATTTTGGACACGTGTGAGAATGGTTGACTGTTGGTTTTTATTATTTCCAATAAAAAATTTTCTAATTGATATTAAATAACGTGTAAATCCTGTCTAACTAACTTTATCCCTCTCCAATAGCCATAGAATAAAACTGCTTTTAACAAATTACGCGTAATTTGTAACATCAGATATACATCTTCGCTCATTGCGTCATAAGTAACGTTAATCATAATGAATATGATAAGATCAATAACATTCAGGCAGAAAATAGTAGCTGCGAACCAAAAGTCTGCCGTTTTTCTGAGAGCAACAGCCGGGTTTTTCCTGAAGAGCCACGACAAAGCGCCGAGGGCGTACAGGATTATAATAGAAGTATTGATGACAACGCCTATCGGATCAAGATATCCATGAGCGTTGTCATCAATAGACCGGTACAACTGGAATAAGAGAAAAGCTACAATTAACGTCCATGTTAGCTGCTTTACTGCTCTTGACTCAAATACAGAACTTAGATATAATATAATCAGTGGGAACTCTAGGATAATATAAAGGAAATTTATATGGAAATTATTCTCTGAAATAATATCCAGTACAGCCATTGCGACTTCCAGAACCGCTATAATGCAAAGATATGTGCCAAGCAGTGCATAGGGATAACGCCAAACAAGTTTACTACTGAGAGCAAGAATAGCTACAGCCAGTATAGGTAGAATACCACCCCAACCGACAATATAAAATATCTCAAGTAAAGCCTCTGACTGCATATGCGATTATTTCCAGGTAGATGGATTGTTACTATTGAGTTTTTCCGGCTTTCGGCTTTTGTATATTTCCTCCGTAGCTTCCACCTCCACCGTCGTTCTCGTTATCGATCCTGATAAAGTTGTGATCAGTTTTTCCGTCCATATCCTTTCCATTGGGAAAAGTAGGAATATCAGGCTCTGGGTAGCCTAATACGACATCCATATAGCCTTCTCGCCAGGGACTGATCAAAGCGTCAGATTCAGCTTCATTGAGGTCTTCGAATTTTGTATCTTTGTCAAAATTATTTTGGTATGGAATCAATTCTATTTTATTGAATCTGAGTTCCCCGTTACTATCGGAAATTCTCCCGACTCTTATCCAGATTCCGGCCGGCTTTTTTTTGCCATCTTTTGATTCCTGACCCTGCTCTTTTAAGTATTCCAGTAGTTTTGCAAGATGCGCATTAGATAGAAACATACCAATTGCCAGACCATTTTTTTCTGCTTCCCGGACATTTTTTAAAGCATTGCTCATGTTGTTAGAGTTTTAGTTGAAAAAATTGTTATAATTTTATATTCTATCAGTGATTTTGTAGGTTAGCTTTTTTTTGCTATTTGAACTCATTTTTGTTGGTTTTTTTCTCGCGATAAATTCTCCATCCAATTGATCTGATTTGCTTCTAAATAAGATCAAATCATCTAAAATATTCGGACTTTGTATTTTTTTAATTATTTTATTATACCTATTTCCATTTTCAATAGTATGTATATACCACTTCTCTTTATATTTTCTTATTGAAACACTTTTTGATATGGTGATAGCTGTTATAACTCTATTATTCTGTGTTAGAAAATATACTCTTTTTTCAAAATCTATAATATTGTTCAGATTTGACTCCCTTATTTCGTCGTCTTTAATTAGTTTTATTTCCTTTCCGATATCTTTTACTTTGAAAGATGTGGCAGATAAGTGTGGCGACGAGTATACTTTGTCATTTGCTGTCAGCCCTATTTTTTTTAAAAGTTCGGTTTCGATTTCTTTTTCGGTATATTTTATAATATTTTCGAAGAAATTCTGTGCAACATCTTCCGGTGTATCGTACATCGTCTTATGAACGGAATCGGTATAAATATCCCGCTGATTATCAATTGACGGGTCATCTTCTGATTTATCCCAAAAGCAGATATTTGTAGAATCGGGCTGAGCGCAATAGCTTTCGTAACTCAGGAAATACTCTGTACCGCGTCCAGTTGGCCAGGGGTCTTTTATTTCTAAAAAGCATTTTGAACTATAATCATTCCATTCGACGTTTAAAGTCTTTGAAATTAAGAAGATGTGATTTGCTGCGTGCCCAAACCGGTAATAAAAAATCACTGGAATACCTTCATCGGTTTTTCTCTGGAGCGTCGATAAGGGGATGGGAGTTTTCGGATCGTACACAGGTTGCCGGATTTTTTCAGCTAGTTTCAGGAGGGTGTTCTCTCTGGCCAGACCTACCTCACCTTTTTCCCCTTCATAAACTTCGCCGTCGTTATGCCCATCCAGGTATACGTTCTGTTCAATGAGGTTGTTCTCAGCGTCTTTTATTGTCTTTTTACACCCGTATTTTTTACCTTTTTCCTTTTCATGAATAAAATAACATTGATCCTTATCCGAACCTGGCGCCAGCATCCTGGCCGCCATCGCGAGGCAAGCTGCCCAGCAGGAAGTATGGTACCATTGAGGCTCAAGATCAACCTCAGGGATAGTGGTAGAAGAGGAGGGCATAGGGTTCTGGAGTTCGGTTTACACAAGATGCAGTTCTATCGCTTTCAGAATAGCTTCCGGAGCTGAGTTGACATGTAATTTTTCATAGATATGCCGCACATGCGTACATACAGTGTTGTAGCTGATGCAGCATTTGTCGGCGATCAGCTTATAGCTCATTCCTTTGGTCAGGCAGGCCAGGATTTCCTTTTCGCGGGCGCTGAGGTCTATATAGTCAGGCTGCTCCTTCACAAACTGGTTCTGGAACATACGCATTACTTTGGCTGCTATGGCAGGTGAAAGATGCGACCCGCCGGCATATACCTCTTCGATGGCGCGCAGGTAATCGCCGGGCTGGCTGTTTTTCAAAATGTAGCCGGATGCCCCCATGCAGATGGCGGCAAACACCTTGTCGTCGTCGTCATGTACAGTTTGCATCAGGATCTTAGCTTCAGGACTGTTTTTCCTGATATCTTTAAGCGCTTCCATTCCTGAAACCCTGGGCATCTGGATGTCGAGCAGCACCACGTCGGGGCGGTGCTTTTTCACCAGGGCGACAGAATTGACGGCGTCAGGGTAAGCTCCTGCGAGCCAAATACCATCCGATGCCGCCAGGAAGAGCGACAGGCTTTCCCGGAAATTGGCATTGTCCTCGAATAGCATTACCCTGATCATATGTTTGCTTTTTAGTTATAATTCCTTTAGCGGGGGCAGTTTCCTGCGATCGCTGCAACAAAGAAAAATACCGGCCGGGTCATTTAAAATCATCAATTATAGTGATTTGCAATACCTGCCCTGATCACTACGGTTGTGCCTTTTCCCGGCGCCGAATTGACAGCTACCGCCACATGGCCTGTTTTAGCCCGCTGGCGGTAGTTCTTCAAGCCGTTTCCCTCGTATTCCGTTTCGGGATCGAACCCGATTCCGTCATCGGATATAATCACTTCTATCTGTTGGCCGCTCTCAAAAATATTCACTGTCAGGTGGCTGGCTTCCGAATGCCTGGCAGCATTATTGATCACTTCTTTGAAAAGGAGATAGAGGTCTCGCCGCTGGCTGATACTGAGCGCGGGGTTGAAACCTGGCTGGATATGGAAGTCAAAGCCGATGTCACGTGCCGCCAGGATGCCTGAAGCAAAATTCTTCATTTTTTCGGACAGCTTTTCGATACTATCGTATTCGGGATTCAGAGCCCAGATCGTATCGCTGATCAGAGAAGCGGATTCCTGCGAATTTCTGCGGATTTTTTCAAGCAAAAGCCCAATGTGATCCGCCTTTCCGGACAGTTGTTTGTGAAGCAGTTCGATAATAAACGTAATACTGCTCAGGTTTGCGCCGACTTCATCGTGAAGGTCTGCCGCTATACGCTGCCTCATTTCGAGCATTTTGAGCCTTTGCCGGAAATCATACAGAGACCAGAAGTAAAGCGCCAATGCCGCTGCCGATGTCAGGATCGCTGCTATAAACACCCAGAACCACCATTTTTCCCAGAAATTTTCCCTGATTTCAAGGAATACGGTATACGCTGAAAGTTCCCGGCCGGCCCGGATGACCTTTCCCTCGAAGGTATACGCGCCTCCTCTCAGACCGGTGTAACGTATAAGCGGGTAGGCTGAAGACTGCCATTCTTTTTCCAGTCCTTTTAGCCTGAAATGATAAACCGCCAGGGAGTCGGGGGGTAACAGAAACCGGATGTCATGATAAGCGGAGCCCAGCACAACGGTGTCGGGCGATAAACGGACTTCCCCGTCTATCTCCACTTCCAAATCCATGCCGGATGCCGTCACCCGGGTGATCATCAGAAAGAACAATATGCAGATTCGTGAAACTGCAGACATACAGACGGATGGATGAGGAGTTTACGCAATCAAAGTATCGTTTTTATCCGATATACTGAATGGTGTCTTCATATATTTTCCTGTTTATAGAATTGCGTTTGACAATTTCGCCGGATTTTATCTAACTTGTACAGCTTTAAAAACAGCGTAATAAGATTTGGGCGCCTTATGAGTTTTTTCCGCGAGATAGAGCAGAGTTTTCATGATCTTCAGAGCAGGAGGAATTTCCTTTCCAGGACAAGCCTGGGGCTGGGGGCCGCGGCACTGTCGACGCTGCTGAATGCGGATAAGACCTGGGCGGGGAAGGAAAATGTCGTTTCTGCTCCGGAGATGGACCTGCCTTTGGGAAAACCGCATTTTTCTCCAAAAGTAAAGCGGGTGATCTATCTTTTTCAGAGCGGAGCACCTTCGCAGCTCGACTTGTTCGACTATAAGCCCAAACTAGAGGAAATGTGGGGTCAGGATTTGCCTGAGTCTGTCCGGAGAGGGCAGCGTCTGACAGGTATGACAGCCGGTCAGAGCAAGTTCCCGCTCGCCGCTTCAGCATTTAAATTCGACCGCTATCTCGACGGGAGAATGTGGATAAGCGAGCTGCTGCCGCATATTTCGCAGGTAGCCGGAGAAGCAACCTTTATCCGGTCTATGTATACAGAGGCTATTAACCACGACCCGGCGATCACGTTTTTCCAGACCGGCAGCGAGCAGGGTGGGAGGCCGTCGTGGGGGGCCTGGATAAGCTACGGGCTGGGATCGGATAATAATAACCTGCCGTCGTTTGTTGTATTGTTGTCGAAAGGGCGCGGCGGTGATCAGCCCCTTTATGCTAAATTATGGAGCAACGGCTTTTTGCCTTCGGTTCACCAGGGCGTGGTTTTCCGATCGGGGCCCGATCCGGTATTTTACCTGAATAATCCTGACGGACTCGATAAAACCACCCGGCGGCGAATGCTCGATGCGCTGGCTCAGCTTCATGACATCCAGTATCAGAAGGTAATGGACCCCGAGATTAACCAGCGGATGGCCCAGTATGAGATGGCCTACCGTATGCAGACGGCGGTGCCCGATACCCTCGATATATCGAAAGAGCCCGACTATATTTTTGACATGTATGGCGAGGAGTCCAGGAAACCCGGGACTTTTGCAGCCAACTGTCTCCTGGCCAGGAAGCTGGCCGAAAAGGATGTGAAATTCATACAGCTTTATCACCAGGGCTGGGATCAGCACGGGAACCTGCCCAAAGACATAGAGATTATGACCAAATCGGTTGACCAGGCCTCGGCAGCCCTTGTGATGGACCTCAAGCAAAGGGGGCTGCTGGATGAGACCCTGGTCGTGTGGGGAGGAGAATTCGGTAGGGGAGCCTACTCGCAGGGAAAGCTGACGAAGGAGAACTACGGACGCGACCACCATCCGCGCTGCTTTACTATCTGGATGGCCGGTGCCGGGGTGAAAAAAGGTTTCGTATATGGGGAAACCGATGAGTTTAGCTATAATATAGCAGAAAATCCTGTCCATGTCCATGACTTCCAGGCTACGGTCATGCACCTGATGGGGATCAACCACGAGCAGCTTATTTTCAAGCACCAGGGGCGCCGGTTCAGATTGACCGACGTTTCGGGAAAAGTAGTGGAGCCGATTCTGGCGTAAGTTTCACCCTGGCGTAATGCTCCGACACCCCAAAAAAGCCGTATTCTTTGATCTCGACCATACTTTATGGGATTTCGATCGCAATGCCAGGGAAACCCTCGAAGAGCTTTACTTTGTTTACCGGTTTGACGAAATATTCGGGGCTTCGGAAATCGATAGCTTTATAACTACCTACAGCCGTAATAACCAGCGTCTGTGGGGGTTGTACAATGCAGGGCAGATAGACAAGGCATCGCTCCGTAAAAAGCGCTTCCGCGATACTTTTACCGAACTGGGGGCAGATCCCGAAGCTTTCCCGCAGGAGTTTGAAGAGGATTATCTCCGTATCTGTCCACGTAAGCCGCACCTTTTTCCCCATGCGCTGGAAACGCTGGAATATCTCAGAACACGGTACAGCCTGCACCTGATCTCCAATGGTTTCAGGGAGGCTTGTACGGTCAAAATCCAATACAGCGGACTGGTCAGCTATTTTGATAACGTGGTGATCTCGGAAATAGTGGGGGTTCTGAAGCCTGATCCTGCCATTTTTGCGCATGCCCTTGGAAGAGCAAAGGTAGCCGCTATGGAGGCCGTCATGATAGGAGACAACCTCGAAGCTGATGTAAAAGGTGCTTTGGGAGCCGGGATCGAGGCGGTCTATTTCAATCCTGAAGGGAAGCAGGATTCCGCCGGCGGGCACCTGGATATAAAATGCCTGTCTGATCTTCAGAAGCTTCTCTGATCTTAGGAAGGCTGCTCCAGTTTGTAGCCGCGCAGAAATTCTTCTATCCCCATTTTGCGTTTTCCTTCGAGCTGGAGCTCTTTTACGGATATCCAACCGTCAACTGTGCGGAAGAGCAGATACGTTTTTCCGTCGGTAGCGTACCGGCCCGGCCCGGACGGTTGCTCTTCACTGTGATCGGTAACTTCAGTGCGGTAAATTTTGCAGTTCAGCCCGTTTACGGTTGTCCACGCAGCAGGATAGGGAGAAAGTCCCCTGACCAGGTTGTGAATGGATTGCGAGGATTTATACCAGTCGATCTGTCCGTCTTCGCGGTATAATTTCGGCGCAGGCAATTGATCTTCTCCGGCTTTTTGCTCTACCTGGGGATAATTGCCCGAGGCGATGGCATCCACCGTTCTGACTACCAGCCCGGCCCCCCTTTTCATAAGCCTAAGGTAAACGTCTCCTGCAGTGTCGTCGGGGTAGATCGGCTCTCTTTCCTGGAAAATGATTTTACCGGTATCGATCTCCTTTTCGATCAGGAAGGTGGTAACACCGGTTTCGGTTTCGCCGTTAATCACTGCCCAGTTGATCGGGGCGGCACCCCTGTATTGAGGCAGCAGTGAGGCGTGAAGGTTGAATGTGCCCGCCCCGGGCATTGACCAAACCGCCTCGGGCAGCATACGGAATGCGACTACAACGAAAAGATCGGCCTTGAGATTCCTGAGTTCCCCCAGGAATTCCCTGTCGCGCAGCTTCTGAGGCTGGAGGATTTTTAAGCCTTTCGATTCGGCGTACACCTTGACCGGCGAAGGCGTGAGTTTCAAACCTCTTCCGGCGGGCTTATCGGGCGCAGTCACCACTGCGGCTACGTTGTGCCCTGATTCAACTAGCGCTTCCAGGCTCGCTACCGCGAACTCCGGAGTTCCCATAAAGACAATTTTAGGTGAAACCTGCATATGATCCTTTTTCCTGATTAAAAATAACAAGCTTCTAAAACCGGACAAATACTTGTAAGAATTGTCAAATATTATTATTTTTGAATTTGGACGAAGGAAAAATGCGAGATAAACTTAAAATAGCTTTTCCCAGGATAGGAATTTAGACGCCCTACGAGAAGATGGCTTCACTTCTGTAGAACGGTTTGGTTACCGTTCTTTTTTTTTCGCCCAATACCAGAACGTCAGGATTGGGCGGTTGATTGCTACAGGATCGCAGGACAGCTTGTCGGAAGAAGATTAGCAGATATTAGTAGTATATTGAATATTAAAATTAAAATGGCAAAGGTATCGTATTACACAGAGGAGGGCCTTAACAAGCTGAAGGCCGAGTTAAATGAGCTGAAGACAAAAGGGCGGGCGGATATTGCAAGGCAGATAGCGGAGGCCCGTGACAAGGGTGATTTGAGTGAAAATGCCGAATATGACGCTGCCAAGGATGCTCAGGGCCTTCATGAACTCAAAATTTCCAAGCTCGAAGAAACATTGTCCAATGCCCGTATTCTCGATGAAAGCGAAATAGATACCTCTATAGTCGCTGTACTTTCCAATGTGAAGATAAAAAATCTGAAGAACGGGATGGTAGTTACTTATACGCTTGTGTCGGAGGAGGAAGCGGATCTGAAGCAGAGCAAGATTTCGGTCGGATCACCGATCGGGAAGGGGCTTTTGGGGAAAAAGGTTGGTGAAATTGCACAGATACAGATCCCTGCCGGTCTCGTGGAATTCGAGATACTTGACCTTACCAGGTAGAACAGGCTGCCGTGCGCTACATAGTCGGATGTGATATCGGTACCACCAGTGTGAAGGCCGTTGCTTTCACGCTGGATGGTAATATTTTGGCCAGTGAGAATGCATCCTATTCTATGTTTCATCCCGAGCCGGGATACGCGGAGCAGGATCCGGACACAATTTTTCAGGAAACCTGCAATGTATTGGAGCGATTGGTCGGTGACATTGGCCTGAGACCGGCTGGCATAGCTTTCAGCTCGGCAATGCACAGCCTGATGGCGCTCGACGGAACAGGCAAGCCGGTATCACCCCTGATGATATGGGCCGACAACCGCAGTGGTCCGCTGGCAGACAGGCTTCGTAACTCGGAAGAGGGACGACAGCAATACAGGCGTACCGGAATCCCTATCCACGCCATGACGCCTGCCTGCAAACTGCTTTGGGTGTTGCAGGAAACTCATTCCCCCTATTCCGGGGCTACGAAGTACACCGGAATCAAGGATTACGTAATTTTCAGGCTGACGGGCGAACTGGTTACCGATTTCTCGATGGCGGCGGCCATGGGACTGCTCAACCTGGAGACGCTTACCTGGGATGAACAGACCCTTTCGTCGCTGAAGATCAATTCAGAGGTGTTGCCCCGGATTGTTTCGCCGTATTTCAGCTCAGATATAAAAGATACTAATGCGGGAGAGCTGCTGGCCGGAATACCGGTCATTACCGGAGGTAGCGACGGATGTCTCGCCAACCTGGGGAGCGGAGCTATGGGTGCCGATACACTTGCGCTTACAATCGGCACAAGCGGAGCCGTCAGAAAAACGCTTCGGTTCCGTTATCTTGACAGGCACATGCGTACTTTCTGTTATCCGCTGGACCATGATATGTTTATCGTGGGTGGGCCAACCAATAACGGCGGGGTTGTATTCCAATGGTTGAAAGACACTTTCTTCGCGGATCTGTCTTTAGATAAAATGCTGGAGGGTGTTAGCGGGGTTAGTCCCGGGGCAGACGGTCTTGTCTTTTTCCCCTATCTGCTGGGAGAGCGTGCTCCGGTGTGGGATTCCGAGGCACGTGGTGTGTTCCACGGCATAGATATAGAGCATACGCGTTTTCATTTTGCCCGGGCAGTTATGGAAGGCATATTGATGAATCTCCTGGTGATCGGGAAAGTGCTGACGGAAGAGAGCACCGCCTCGGTTATTTATGCGAACGGGGGTTTTGCCCGCAGCAGGGTGTTTGTCCAGATGCTTGCCGATATATTCGGGATGAACGTAGCTCTCAACGTTACCAGCGATGCCGGTTGCATAGGGGCGGCATTGGTAGGACTTCGCGCTCTCGGGGAGATTGGTGATTTCTCTGAAGCGAAAAATTTCGTAAAGGTAAAAGAAACGGTTTTATTTGATCCGGAGTGTCACGAGATCTACCTGCAGCTGTTCTCGGAATTCGAAAAACTGCTTTCAGGGCTGCCGCTGCGCCGCACATCCCGACCGGCAAATAATTTCGGGGATTTTTGACATATTTTTTTTGAAGTATGTTGCTATAAATACCAGGAAACGCTACTTTTGCAATCCATTTTAACGAAAATGGAAAATGGCCAGGTGGTGGAATTGGTAGACACGCTACTTTGAGGGGGTAGTGCCTTTACGGGCGTAGGAGTTCGACTCTCCTTCTGGTCACAAGCTTTGATTTATAAAACAAACACCCGGTTGTCATTGTATAGCCGGGTGTTTGTTTTTTCACTTCTTCTTGCCTTCGTTCTTCCTCTGCTTCCTGTTATGGGTAATATTGTTCCCCATAACGTGTTGTTCTTCTCTTTCCCTGCTATCCAGATCATCCTTATTCTCCGGCCTCTTGTTGAGATTCACCTTTCTTTCTGCCGTGATTTTTGGTGCGGCTTTGTTTTCTACGGTTTTCATAGTTTGCTGAGATTAAGCTATTAAATGATATAATAAAGTTAGCGAAAACACGGCAGAACCTAGCTTAGGGTGTTGATTTTTGTAGAATTATGACTATATTTGTATCGAAAGTATTTGATATCTCTGATGTTTGAATATTGTTCTATAGCAACTTCCTTTTTCTGTGGATCAAGTATAACAGGCTGATATTTTGCCTGTTGACTTTTTCGACAATACCACATCAAGCCTCCGTAATAGTTGTCCAAGGCACTATTGCGGAGGCTTTTGGGTTATTTTGATTTTCGGCCGGGAAGTTTCCTGATAATTCACAGGCGTGCCAGGAGAACATGCGTAATTGCACATTGCATTTGTATATTTACGCAAATCAATGCAATTGCACAACTCTACTTCCTGTATATGATCCGCAAGCTGATTTTCGCAATAGTCATAACCCTGACCGGAACAGGTTTTCTCTTGCCCGGAAACATCACGATATATCTGGCCGGAGATTCTACGATAGCAACCAAAAGCACCGCCGCTTTCCCGGAGACCGGATGGGGAACCCCTTTCGCCACATTTTTCGATGCCTCCGTAACGGTCGATAACAGGGCAATGAACGGACGGAGTACCGGGTCCTTCATTAAAGAAAACCGATGGCAGGGCATTGCCGGCGACCTTAGGGAAGGAGATTATGTGTTCATACAATTCGGCCATAACGACGAAGTCCCCACTAAGAAAACCTATACTACAGAGAGAGACTTTAAAGCCAATCTGACACGATTTGTTATTGAAACACGCTCTAAAAATGCCCATCCCGTATTAATTACACCAGTGGCGCGCCGAAAGTTTAACGACAAGGGAGAGATAGAGGGAACACACGATCGCTACTCGGAATTGGTCCGGCAGGTAGCCGATTCACTCCACACTCCATTAATCGATCTCGATAGAAAAAGTCAGCAACTATATCAACAGCTTGGCGCAGAGGCTTCTGCGTTATTGTTTGTGCACCTCGAACCCGGCGAGCATCCGAATTATCCCGATGGAAAAACAGATAATACGCATTTCAACGAGCTGGGAGCCAGAAAAATAGCCCAGTTGGTGCTGGCGGATATACGTGCACTCGGGCTGGGATTAACAGAAAGAATAATCAAGAAAAAATGAGACCGGCTTTATGGATAGCCCTCTTGGTGGTATTTTCTAAATTCGTAGATTTATTCCTATATTAAATAGGAGCATTATTATTATGTTTGTGGGGAAGAAGAGAGATGAAAGCGAATTTTGCAGGAATGAGTGAGCACTTGGAACATACTGATCCGGATCACGGGTTACTGATGCGATTGCGGAATGGAGACCACGCTTCATTTTCCAGGCTGTAGCTGCGTATAGTGGTAAGGTTTACGTTTTTATCCTGAAGTTTATCCATTCTCCGGAACTTTCAAAAGACCTGACCCAGGAAGTATTCATCAAAATCTGGGAGGGAAGACAGCAACTTGAGGGCGTCCGGTTGCTAAGAGCATATATTTTTACGGTAGCAAGAAACCATGCTTTCAACACACTGAAAAAGATAGCCAGCGTAGAGGTTGCCCAAAGTCACCTGTTGTCGCATTTCGAGAGGGAGCGGCAGGTGGTGGAGGACGATTTTATCTACCGCGAATACCTGGAATTGCTCAATCAGGCGTTGGAACGTCTGCCGGAACGGACCCGGGAGATTTTTAAAATGTGCCGGCAGGAGGGAAAAAGCTATGAGGAAGCAGCCGCCGCTCTCGGTATTTCCCGTAATGCGATAAAACAACACATGGTCTTTTCAATGAAGGTATTAAGTGATTTTGCAGAGAAGGATCTGGGGATCTCTTTAAGTATTTTGCTTGGAATTCTTTGCAATTATTCTACCCTACAGGTTTAGTAATTTTCTTTCTGTCACATTTTTTTATAAAAAAATCAAATTTCTGCTACCCTGGCGGCCGGCTTTTTTGTCTTCATTAAAAAAAGGTAAAAATGGAGCTGCCGGAATTTTATAGAAAGATAATAAAAGGGTATAAAGACAGAACATCCACGGATGCCGAGCTGGAAGTATTTATGCAGTTGCTCCGGGAAGGGAAATTGGATGAATATCTGATGGAGTCCATGGACGAGGAAGCCGCAATCGCGGAAGATTCACCCTCTAAGGAGCTTCTTCCCGGTCGATCCGGCATCCTGAGGTGGATCCCGTATGCTGCCGCCTGCCTGCTGCTCCTTTCTTTAGGCGGGCTCCTATATAATAGGTTTGTTTCGCCGCCAGAAAAGGCCGGACTCACCGAAATGGTACACGATATTCCCCCGGGCGGTAACCATGCTACGCTGACGCTGGAGAATGGGTCGGTTATTACCCTTGATCAGCTTGCTGACGGCGAAATCGCCCGGCAGGCCGGACTGACGATCAGGAAGACGAGCGACGGGCAACTGGTCTACGAAACAGGTAATGCGGATGCCAAAGAAGGCTTACCTGCTTATAATACGGTTACGACGCCCAAAGGCGGCCAGTATCGGGTCATATTGCCGGACGGCACTCACGTATGGCTGAATGCTGCTTCCTCCCTTCGTTACCCGATAAGATTTAATCGCGCGACCAGGCAAGTTGAGCTGACCGGAGAGGGCTACTTCGAGGTATCGGCTAATGAAAGCGCGCCATTTGTCGTGGCCAGCTCAAACCAGATCGTACGGGTGACGGGTACCCACTTCAATATCAATGCCTATCCGGAGGAGCAGTCGGTACAGACTACCCTGCTTGAGGGTAAAGTCACGGTCGTTTCAAATGACGGAAAAAACAGCGTTTCACTAAAACCGGGAGAGCAGGCTTTATTGGAACGCGAAAAGCTTTTAGTAAAGGCGGTCGACACGGAGCAGGCAATAGATTGGAAGAACGGCGACTTCATTTTCGAGAATGAGGATATCCGAAGTATCATGCGGCGGGTTGCACGCTGGTACGATGTGGACATTATCTACGAGAATGGCTACCAGCCGAACACCGGTTTTTTCGGACAGGTTTCCCGGTCGAAAAATATATCGGAAGTACTGCAGGTACTCGAACTGACAGGGGCAGTGCACTTCAGGATAGAGGGCAGAACTATTACCGTTTTACCAAAAAATAACTAATTCTATTAATTAACTCATATAACCCCCAGATCAGAACCAATGAAAAGTTAAAAAACAGACGGGGACAAAAAAACCGGAAATGCGGCAAACATTTCCGGCCAACGTCGGATGGTCCCTGAACGAAATCTTCGAAATCCAATCATTTCTCACCCAAACTTTACAAATGTATGAATTTTTACGTTTGCAAGACATTGCTGCGCTTTCTCCTGCCACCGGGCAGGCCAGGGCTACAGCCGAAAATTATCACCCTTAGTAATTGCGGAGGTATTCTTACAAAAGCTATTATGAAACTGAGGTTACCCGTGTTCCTGATACTCACTGTGGCCTGTATACAGGTCGGTGCTTCGGCGATCGGGCAGCAAATTACGCTCTCTGAAAAAAATGCTACCCTGGAGCACGTGCTTAAAAGGCTGCGAAAGCAAAGCAACGTGGATTTTATCTGCAGCAGCGAACAGATGCAGCGGGCGGTCCGTGTAACGGTGAATGTAACGGATCAGCCGCTGAAGGAAGTGCTGGATAAAGTATTCGAGAGCCAGCCCCTCGTTTATACACTTAAGAACAGGACGATCGTAGTACAGGATAAGCCTGTTGCAGTTGTAGACCTCCCGTCGGAATATCCTGCCATACCAGCCGACATAGCGCTCTCCGGTGTAGTGAGAGATTCTACGGGAGAAGAATTGCCGGGCGTCAATGTGATCCTGAAAGGTACAAGGCAGGGAACGACGACCGATCGAAACGGTCAATTCAGCCTGAACGTACCGGATGAAAGGGCCGTATTGGTTTTTTCGTTTGTCGGCTACGTGACAAAGGAAGTAACAGTGGGTAAGCAGACCCAGCTGAATATCCGGTTGGATGTCGACAACAAAGCTTTGGAAGAGGTAGTAGTAGTAGGATACGGCACCGAGAAAAAAGTAAACCTTACCGGAGCTGTGTCTACCATCAACATGAGCAAAATAGCGGAAAGTCGTCCTATTACTTCACTTTCCACCAGTTTATACGGCCTGGTGCCGGGACTATCGGTCAACCAGGGGAATGCCCGGCCCGGAAGAGACGGCGCCACCCTGCTGATCCGCGGACAGGGAACACTGAACAACTCAAGTCCGCTGGTTATTGTAGATGGGGTCGAATCGAATATGAACGATCTTAATCCCCAGGATGTAGAAACCATTTCGGTACTGAAGGACGCTGCCTCGGCGGCGATTTACGGTTCGCGGGCCGCTAACGGCGTAATCCTCATTACGACCAAAAAAGGGAGCGAAGGCTCACTTAAATTGAGCTACAACGGCTATATGGCCGCTCAGAAAGCCACACGGCTGGTAGAGATGGTGAGCGACTATGCCACCCACATGGAGCTGTATAACGAATCTGTTGTCAATACAAATCCGGGTGGGCTTAAGCCGTTCGAGCAGAAGTACATCGACGAATGGCGGGCAGATGCGGGTAAAAATCCGCTGGTTTATTCCAACGTAGACTGGAGGGAGTTGTTTGGTAATAATGTCATTTCCCAGAACCACAACCTCTCCATCAGCGGTGGTACTGAAAAACTCAAAGTGTTCAGCTCTTTCGGTTTCCTGGACAACCCGGGTATCCTGGAAAACACCGGCTTCAAACGATTTTCCGGGAGGATCAATATGGAGGCCAGGGTAAAACCCTACCTGACCCTGGGTATGCTGGCAAGCGGCAATCATTCCAGAAACGACATAGGTGTCGACAGGCTGGATGGCAACCGGGCATTGCGCTGGATCGTTACCACCAACCCCTCTATGATTTACCGCCATCCTGACGGCCGGTACGGCGCATCAAATGATCCTCTGGGAGGAGGCGCGGGAACCAACAACGCTTTGGCCACCGTCAATTCTGTAAAAGGAGATATTTTTAACAATCGTCTTGCCGCTCGTTTCTATGGTATCCTCAATCCGTTAAAGGGATTGACCCTGGAATCCTCCTATACCAATGAGCAAACTTCCTACCTGAAAGAGCAGATGCCTGTATATCTCGACAGATGGAATTTTTACACGAATACGATCGTGGCGGTCGGCGCAGGGCGGACCAGTGTAGACAACAGCTCTTCCCGCACCTATCGCAACTTTATGGACGGGATCGTCCGTTATAAAAATATCTTTGCCGGTCACCTGGATTTTCATATCATGGCGGGCGCCAGCCAGGAATACTATAAGTCCTCGAATTTCGCTGCCTTCAAGCAGGACCTGACCGATCCGTCGCTGACTGTATTGGATGCCGCTACTATGGATGCCGATGTCTCCGGAAATGCATCGGATTGGGCGATGCGGTCCTACTTTGGCCGGCTTAATCTTAAATGGCAGGATAAATACCTGTTGGAAGGAAACCTTCGCTATGACGGCTCATCAAGGTTCAGGGCCGGAAAGACACGCTGGGGCTTGTTCCCCTCCTTATCGGCCGGCTGGCGTATTTCCGAAGAAGAGTTCTTAAGAACCAGTTGGATCGATGAACTGAAAATCCGGGCTTCTTACGGTGCGCTGGGTAATAACAGCATCGGAAACTACGACTACCAGGCTTTGTATGGTTCGGCGAATTATGTGTTGAACGGCACGCTGCAGACAGGTTTTGCCCAAACCGCGCTGGCAAACTCGATCATCACCTGGGAGAGCACTTACGTGACCAACTTTGGTCTGGACTTCGGGCTCTTTAAAAACCACATCACCGGTTCGCTTGAACTGTTCAATAAAGACACACGGAATATCCTTATCGGTTTACCGGCTCCCAATGTAAGGGGTACCGCCTCGCTTCCGCGGCAAAATGCTGCCCGGGTAAGGAACCGCGGTGCGGAACTGAACCTGACCTGGAATAACCGTATCGGTGAAGTCAGCTACCAGATTGGAGGAAATGTCGCTTATGTGAAAAATAAAGTGACTAAGTTCAAAGGCCCGGAAATGAGCATTTCCGGAACTGACCTGCTGCTGGAGGGAGAGTCGATCAACGTATTATATGTGCTGGCTGCTGATCGTATTCTGCAAACCGATGCCGATATGGGAATCGTTCAGCAGATGATCGATAATGCGCCGATTGACCCCGCTACCGGGAATAAGCGGAACCCTTTCGCAGCCTTCGGTACTCCCCAGAGAGGCGATTTGCTTTATAAAGATCTCAACGGAGACGGAATAGTAGATAACCAGGACCGGTATATACTGGGAACAGGCGGAGTTCCTCTTCTTAACTATGGCATCCGACTGGGATTGCAATGGAAAGGATTCGATTTTGCGTGCCTGCTCCAGGGAACCAGCAGCCTGAAGGATTTCTGGATGGATGACTGGAGAACACCGACTCCTGCCACTACTAACCTGGTCAGCAAAGAAATCGCTGACGGACGCTGGTATACCGGCAGAACCGACGCTACCTACCCGCGGCTCCTGACTTCAGCAGCCGCCATCAACAAAGCAAACAGTGATTTCTGGGTAGTGGACAAAGCCTATTTACGTGTTAAAAATATTCAATTAGGCTACCGTATCCCTAAAAACATATCGCGGAAGCTGGCGGTAGAGTCAATCCGGCTTTACGGCAGCCTGGAAAATTTCCTGACGTTTACTAAGTATACAGGCTTTGACCCCGAAATCAGGGGAGGCAATTCGGGTATCGACAGCTTTAATTACCCGACCATGAAACAAAGCACATTGGGTATAAACATTGATTTTTAAGCAACGACAGAGATGAAGAAAATATTCAAATTATTTATACCGGTGTTGTTGCTGATTAACCTGTCGGGTTGCAACGACCTGGATACGGCGCCCTATGACAGGATCAGTTCCGAAACATTCTGGAAAACCCCGGAACATGCCAAACAGGGAATCATGGGGGCTTATGCCTCGCTTCGCGCGATAGACGGATTCGGGAAAAGATACTATTTTGACAACGTCGGCGGGCTTGGGTTAGCCTGGCTGGAAAGCGCCTCCTATAATAGCATGATCGGGACGGCGACCGACAGAACCAGCTATATTGGCAATTACTGGCGGTTTATGTACGACGGCGTACAAAGAGCAAACCTGGTGATCCGGCGTGTTCCTGATATGACAATCGATGAGGCTATCAAGAAACCGATCGTCGCCGAAGCCCGGTTCCTGCGTGCGCTGCATTACGCAAGCCGGAATATATGATATTTCCTTAATCTACTCTACAGAATCACCGGTTGATGGTAAGGTGAGGCTTACCATCGACGGAACCGAAGTGGGGATATTCAACCTTCCTGGCGTACCGGGTACTCCGGGCGCCAGGGTTTCATCGGCCTATACCACCGTTACATTAGAAGATGTGACGCTGCCGGCCGGAACTAACTCAGTGCTAAATGTACAGGTACTGGAAGGAGCGAACATAAACCTGGATGCGCTTGAATTTAAGGATGCGTCTTTACCTGTCCGCTTGTCTTCATTCAACGTATCGAAGCTCGTGGAAAGCGGGAAGAATGCGGCAAGTATACAGTGGACTACCGCAGGAGAAAGGGAAAGTAGTCATTTTGAAGTGGAGCAGAGCATCGATCTCAAGGAATGGGTAAAGATCGATCGGGTCAAATCAAAAGGCGGGGAAACGCTGCAGCGATACTTCTCTACTCATCAAAATCCTGCTTCAGCGATTAACTATTACCGCCTGAAGATGGTGGATCTCGACGGGACCTTTACCCATAGCAGCATTCTTGCTCTGGATTTCAGTAAAGATGAGCCGGATTTGATCGTGTACCCGGTTCCGGCCACAGGCAAACTGAAGGTCAGTACTGTACCGGACAGCTACCGGATTCTGGATCAGACCGGCAAAATTATTTCTGAGAGCCGGATAGTACCAAAAGACGGAATCGATGTCGGTTCGCTGGTCTCAGGGATTTATTTTATCAGCGTCATTCAGGATGGAAAGACGCAAACCCAAAAATTTATCATTCAGAAATAAGCGGCTATTGGCCGATACCTCTTTGATGTACAAATGAAAAGTCCCGGGCGATTGTGTTTTCCCGGGATTTTTCATTTGTAGCGGATTCCGGCTCAAGGCACTAATGCGCTGTATCCTACTCTGTATATACTCTGGTAGTAACAAAACGGCCGAAATCTCATCGATTTCGGCCGTTTTGTGGAGGAAGCGGGATTCGAACCCGCGGTACACTTGCGCGTACGGCAGTTTAGCAAACTGCTGGTTTCAGCCACTCACCCATCCCTCCCTGGGGTAAGAGTGCGCAAAGATAGACCAATGGGCGCGTCATTTACAAACATTCGCTGAAAAATCTTCTTATCCCGATGTCATTTCCTAACTTTGAGCGTTGACTGGCAAGAGGTTTGAAGAAATAGAAATGAACTGGACGCATCCCCCGGCGACAACGGAGTATATTCTTATCGCAGCATTCCTGGCGGTGAATGTGCTGTTTATTCTGCGGACGTTCCGTATCGCAAGGAAATTCGGTACCAAACCGCGGTCCCTTTTTATTAAGTTCCTCCTCCGGAGCGTTGTTGCCGGCCTGATGCTCGTTTCGCTGTGCGGGCCCTATTTCGGGGAAATAGAGCGTAAATTACTTGTATTGGGAAGAGATATCTATCTGGCGGTCGACGTATCGAAATCAATGGATGCTACGGATATAGCCCCAAGCAGGCTTGAAAAGGTGAAATATGAGCTCAACCTCCTTGTCCAGCAGCTTGCCAACAACCGGATAGGCCTGATCGCTTTTTCCAATGATGCTTTTATACAATCGCCTCTTACATACGACAGCGAATCTTTGCAATTCCTGATCCAGACGCTCGACACAAGGCTTTTACCGGGGCAGGGAACCGATGTTTGCCAGGCGCTGCAGCTGGCATATGAAAAGATGAGCCGGAGCTCGGATGTGAATACCTCCAAAATCGTGCTGGTGTTTACCGACGGAGAAAACGGGACCCAGTGCAAAGATGACCTGATGTGGAAATTGAAAATGGAGGACTTCCAGGTTTTTTATATAGGGGTGGGTAGTCAGAACGGCAGCACGATACCGACAGATAACGGGGTTTTACAGACCGAAAAAGGAGAGATTGTGATCAGCCGCCTCAACGAACCGGCCTTGCTTAAGCTGGCTAACGAGACGGATTCGAAATATTTCAGGATAGGTGACGGAGGTATCGATACGGAAGAGCTCATCAAGGCCGTCAATAATTCACAGACCCATCGTATAGATACCCGGAGCGTAGATGTCGCAAACAATAAATATTATTATTTTTTGGGGATTGCCTTACTTTTACTCGCTTTGGACATTCTTATTACGTTCCGTACTTTCCGAGTTTAGGCCACATATTGTACATTTGTCATAAAGACAAGTAGTCTGTACGGAGATGACGGGGTTATATTAGAAATTTCAGATAGCCATGATCCGGTTGTATTTGTGGGTAGTGTTGTGGATCTGGGATATTATTTCCCTTCCTTCTGCCAGGTTTATCAGCGAGGCAACGGTAGCGGCGCAGGAGTCTTTCGGGAACGGGGATTATCTGAAAGCTGCCGTACTTTACAAGCAGGTTGTGGATGCTTCCATTTTCTCGGACCCGGCGGGCAGGTTAAATATGGCCAATGCCTATTTCCTGGCGGGAGAAACCGAGTTGGCCTATCAGAACTACCTGGTATTGAGTCGTGTAGAAGATGTTAAGCTGGCGGCAATAGCCAGGTCACAGATGGCGATGATAGCATTGGAAAGGGGTGATACGGTACAGGCGCTAGGCAGGCTCAGGGAGGCGATCATGCTGGACAAGGGCAACAGGGCGGTAGTTACGGATTTCGAAATATTACGCTACCGTTTTTCGGGGCTTATCGAACCGGGGGAGGCAGAGCAGGCTAAAAGTGCAGCGGTAGACTCACTTGCCGACCCGGTAGAAAATATTCCGGTTCAGCAGGAATTGAATAATGCCGTAGCGGAGCAGTCGGACCAACGGGAACAATTATTGCAGAACCTGGACAAAATTAACATGAGCGAAGAGCAGGCGAAGTCTGTTCTGGATGCGATGAAAGTAAACGAAAGACAGTATATTTATCAGCTTCGCAGGTTGGGCGTGCAGGGGACAGGAAAACCCGGGAAGAAAGTGGAGTGGTAAATGCTATGATACGACCATCTGTTTTTAATAAATAAATTAGCTTAAAGCACTCCAATGGTTGCCTTAAAAGAAACCAATTTTCAATTTCCCGATCAGACAGGATTTTACCGGGGCAAGGTAAGGGATGTATATTTTTTTGCCGATAAGCTCGTAATGGTAGCGTCCGACAGGATTTCAGCTTTTGATGTAGTACTTCCCCGGGCTATTCCGTTTAAAGGACAGGTGCTCAATCAACTGGCAGCCCATTTCCTGGATGCCACCCGCAGTATCGTGCCTAACTGGCTTTTGTCGGTTCCTGATCCCAATGTAAGCGTAGGGCGCCGTTGTGAGACTTTCCCTGTAGAAATGGTGGTAAGAGGGTACCTGTCGGGACATGCCTGGCGTGAATACAAAGCCGGTAGGAGGGAAGTTTGCGGCGTAACCCTCCCTGAAGGGCTGAAGGAAAGCGATAAGCTCCCGTTCCCAATCATTACTCCTACTACCAAAGCTCACGAAGGGCATGACGAGGATATTTCCAGGGAAGAAATTATAAGCAGGGGGCTGGTCGCGGAAAACGAGTATATACAGCTTGAAAAATACGCGCTGGCGCTCTTCGGGAAAGGGACGGAAATGGCTGCAGAGCAGGGATTGATACTGGTAGATACAAAATACGAGTTCGGGAAATACGAGGGGACCATTTACCTGATAGATGAAATCCATACGCCGGATTCGTCACGATATTTTTACCTCGATTCATATGAGGCCAATCAGCAGGCTGGCCTGCCGCAGCGCCAGTTGTCGAAAGAATTCGTAAGAGAATGGCTGATTGCCAACGGGTTCCAGGGTAAAGAGGGACAGACAGTACCCGTGATGGATGATGAGCGTGTAGGCATGATTTCTGAGCGATATATAGAGTTGTACGAAAAGGTGACGGGGAAAGCTTTTGAAAAAGGCGACCAGGAGGATATCCTGGAAAGAATATCCCGAAATGTCATCAGCATTTTATAAACAGGAATACCCTTAAATACTCCGGGAATGGACTTCACAATAGATAAAAAGGAGCAATACTCTCTAATAGACCTTAAGGAAACATTTTTAGGAAGCGAAATACCGGCTTCGCTGGAGTCGGTAGCGAGAACGGCCCTTAAAACAAGCCACAACCTGATACTCAATCTTGAAAAATGCGCCGACTTCGACAGCGCAGGGGCTATGGTCCTCAGAAAGATAAACAGGCTTTGTGCAAATGACCTCGGTATTTTCATTGTCGTAACGAGGAACGAGGAACTGATAGAAAAGCTCGATAATGCCAAGATCCAGGACCTCGAAATTTTCTATACCGTTGAAGAAGCGATCGATGCCGTATTTATGCATGACCTGGAAAACGAGTTCGGGGCCGGGGAAGACGGTTATGATCCGGAAGACTACGACAACGGCGAGGATTGACCCCGGCCGTTAAACAGGATATTCATCAGGCTCACCATTCACCGGAAGTATTGTCTTTGCAGGTTACCATATTAGGTTCAGGCTCGGCATTGCCCATGCAGGGGCGCCATCCTTCCGCCCAGTTGCTTTCTGCCGAATCCGCAGGATACCTGATAGATTGCGGGGAAGGAACCCAGTTCCGTCTCAGGGACCTCAGGCTGGGAATTTCTAAAATAAGGGTAGTATGTATTTCTCATTTGCACGGTGACCATTACTACGGGCTCTTCGGCCTTTTGGATTCCATGGCTCTGACAGGAAGAAAAGCTCCTCTGTATCTGATAGCTCCCGAAAACCTGAGAAGTATTTTACTGGAGATCGGCAGATCTACCCAAACTCCTCCTTCGTTTCCGATTCACTTTATCGGAACAAGCCTCGCCGGGACCGGCCTTAGCGTATATGCCGACGAGCTGATCTCGATAGAAACGTTTCCTCTTGATCACGGAGTTCACTGTACCGGTTTTTTGTTCCGCACCCATCAGCCCGCCAGGAGCATGAGGAAGGAAAAGCTGTTTGCAGGTTTTCCTTTCGAGGCGATCCGTATGCTGAAAGAAGGGAAAGATGTTTACGACACCAACGGCCGGCTTCTATATCCGGTGAGCGAATATACTACCGGGCCGGCTCCCGCGAGAACCTATGCATACTGCTCTGATACAGTTTACAGCCCTTTCCTGACCAGCTACCTGAAAGGGGTGAGCCTGCTTTACCACGAAGCGACTTTCGGGTCGGAGCTTGAGGCAAAAGCCCATGTACGCGGACATTCTACTGCAGTGCAGGCTGCGCTGATGGCGGCTGAAGCCGGAGCCGAACGTTTGCTGATCGGGCATTTTTCTTCAAGGTATTCCGATATATATCCTTTACTGGAAGAGGCGCGGAATGTTTTCCCCGAAACTCATTATGCGGAAGAAGGTGCTACGTTCCAGGTTTGACGCCGGCGTTTTCCAAACAGAGGAACTATTGGTAATGCCGATCGGTTACAAAATAGACAAGTAAATAATTGTGAAGCAATCTATTTTAGTGGTAAGCGGCACCAACAGGCCCGGTGCTATGACCAGGAAGGTGGCCACTTATTATCAGAAAGTTTTAGCAGGGCTGGACTGCGACAGCACTATCCTGGACCTGGCAAACCTTGAACCCGGCTTCGCCGAACGGGCCTTATACCACAATTCGGGGAAGGACGAGCACTTCAACAGCTTTGTACAGCTTATGGCTGTGCATCAGAAGTTCGTATTTATCCTCCCGGAATACAATGGTTCGTACCCGGGGATTCTGAAGACTTTTATTGACGGCTTACCTTACCCCAATGCGTTAGCTCATAAGAAAGCGGCTTTGGTAGGTCTTTCGGCCAATATGCAGGGTGCCGGCATAGCACTGAGCCATCTCAACGATGTGTTCAGCTACCTGGGTATGCATACACTTGCGCTGAGAGTCAAGCTCGGTCAGATCAAAACACATTTCAAAGAAGAACGCTTTACCAATGATCTGTACAGCGAGCTGATCGAAATGCAGGCGAAGCAACTGATTGAATTCTGACTATACTTTTCCCTCAGCGGAGCAGGATATTATTTGACAACTCTGAAGACCCGGTCCCACCTTATTTTATTAAGTACGCTGGACGGGTTCGGATCGATGCTCATCCATACAAAAACAGCTTTGCCTACGATATGGTCTTTCGGGACGAAGCCCCAATAGCGTGAGTCGGCCGAGTTGTGTCTGTTATCGCCCATCATGAAGAAGTAATCCTGCCGGAAGGTATATTGTGTAACGGGCTGCCCGTCGATTTTTAACAGGCTGTCTCCCGCGATTTCCACGTTTTTGTTACCTTCATAGAAACTGATAACCTCTCCGTACAGCGCGATATTCTGCTTGTTGATATCTATCGTCGCTCCTTCTTTGGGAAGGGTGATGGGACCGTAATTGTCTTTATTCCAGCCGGTCTCGGCAGAAGGGTATATGCCATAATCCCTGCTGCCGGCAGGCATATTGATCATTTGTATGGATTTAACGAAATCATAAGATTTCAGTTTCTCTGTGATAGCAGCCGTCGTATATACGACATAGCCGCTCTGGTCATTGCCGGGTATGGTGTCGTTAAAAGTTTCGACATATCGCCTGGCCGGCTCAGTTATGCCGTTTCCTTTGAAGATCTTTTCTTCGTTTACGGTGGTAGTGGTGGCAACGAAGTATTCACTCTCCATCCTGGGAGGGTTTTCCTGGGGCTGATCATTGATATAAACCTGACCGCTTTTTATCTCCAGCTTATCGCCGGCAACAGCTACACAGCGTTTGATATAATTTACCCGGAGGTCGATCGGATGTCCGTGCAGATCGGGCAGGGAACTGCTGTATTTGGCGACCTGGCCGGGGTGCTCAACCGGTAGGTTAAAAACAACCGCATCTCCCCGTTTTACTTCGGAGAAGCCGGGAAGGCGATATTGAGGTAATTTGATCCAGTCAAGATAGGAAGGAATGCGCGTCATCCAGATATGCTGGTGAGTAAGCGGTATCTGCAGGGGAGTTACGGGCGTCCGTGTGCCGTAATGCATTTTGCTTACAAAAAGGTAGTCACCGACAAGCAGGCTGTTCTCCATAGAAGGTGTCGGGATAACGAATGCTTCGAAAAACAGCCAGCGGATAAGCGTGGCCGCGACTACGGCAAAAACAATGGAGTCGATCCATTCTCTGAAGGCCGACTTGGGCTTTGTCTTTTTAGAGGAAGAAGACATATTTTTTTATTAACGACACAAAAATAAAAGCGGACTTTCCGAATTCAGCCCCAAACATAAACGATGACGGGTTTCAAAACAAGTGTTTCAGGTTGAGAGGAAACGGGAAGGGTTTCCTTCATCACTCCCTGCGAAAGCGATATCAGCCGTGGAGATTCAGGAGGTCGTCCATTCCGAAGATACCTTTCTTCCCCTTAAGCCACTCCGCTGCTACTACGGCTCCAAGCGCAAAACCCTGGCGCCCGTGAGCGGTATGGCTTATTTCAATCATATCAATAGGAGATGAATATCTGACGATATGTGTTCCGGGAACTTCACCGGTCCTTTCGGATAAAATCGGGACATATCCGTCTCTTTTCTCCGGCGCCAGCGTCCATCCTTTAAGATCGGCGTCGCCGGCCTGCAACCCTTCGGCCAGCGTAATGGCGGTACCGCTGGGCGCATCCTTTTTATGGATATGATGGATCTCCGTCATATCAATATCGTAAGGCTGGCCTTTCATCAGTTTTGCCAGGTAAATATTGAGCTTGAAAAACAGGTTTACTCCGATGCTGTAATTAGAAGAATAAAAAAATGCTCCTTCGTGCCGCCTGCAAAGTTCTTCGATCTCTTTTTTATGCCCGAGCCACCCGGTGGTGCCGCTTACGACAGGCCAGCCTTTTTCCAGGCATTTTTTGATATTATCTACGGCGGCTTCCGGCGTGCTGAATTCGATGGCAACGTCGACTTTTTCTTTTGAAAGCTCCGCCAGTTCCTGTTGATTGTTGACGTCTATTTTACCTGCGATTTCGTGTCCGCGTTCAAGGGCTATCCTCTCGATTTCCCTGCCCATTTTTCCGTAACCTAGCAAAAGTATTTTCACTTTATTTTCTATTAAGTGCCTGAATATAAAATTATTATTCTCTATTTAACTAATAAGACCAGCTTTAGCCCCGGAGCCGGTCTGGGCATATGAGGCTGTACCATCGATGGTTGGATCCGCATCGACAGGTCGTCGGAAAGATCGAACGTTTTCATATGGGCGGCTACATTGGCCTCGATTGCAGCAAGTGCATAAACTGCTCCCAAAGCAAAAAATGACCAGTCGCGCCAGCGCCTGTAAGTGTCTTTTACTCTCTGCACCTGGTCAATGCTCATATCCGCATACCTGTCCTGGCTTTTTATATAGACTTTCACGCTTTTGACAGCGCTGTTGAGCTGACCGTAATTAGGGTCTGAAGGGTCATCGAGGTGATAGAATTCTTTATAATGGTCCACCATCGTGCCGTAGCGGTCTATGTTGAGGATAATAAAGTAGATGGAAGCGCCGTAGCCGGCATATACAAAAGGCAGCTTCCAATAGTCGCGGTTATAAATCTGGCCACCACCGAGAACGGGAGTAAGGAGCGAAAGCCGCAGTGCTTTTTTAGGTTCAGGGAGAAACTTTTTTTTGCGGGTTACAGAAGGAGCAGGTACGGTATCACCCTTTAGGACCACTTTACGGGTTGCGCTGTCTGCTATGATTACGGGCGCGTCGACAGGCTTGTGTAAGAGACTATCAGGCCTTTGATCCTGAGCATACAGCACCGTTCCGCACAAAAATAAGCAAGCCGCAACCCATCCCGCTCTCCGAATCACTAGCGTTCTATTTTCAGGTTATCTAAAATCCGGTCCAACTCAGCTTTGGACCCAAAAGGAATTTTTATCTCCCCTTTCCGGTTTTCGTCGCTTTTAATGGACACTTTTGAGCCTATAACGGAGGAGAGCCGGTATTGAAGCGCTTTGATTTCCTGTTTAACTGCTGGTTTAGCCTTTGTAGCCGCCTCGTCCTGCTTGGGGAGCAACGAAAGTTTCCTCACTTCTTCTTCCACTTTTCGTACCGACCAGCCTTCGTCCACAATCTTTCTGAACAGCCTGAGCTGAACATCATGGCTATCGATGGTGATAAGGGCTCTTGCGTGACCCATAGAAATTTTGTTGTCCCTCACGGCAGCCTGGATGACCGGCGGTAACCGGAGAAGACGCATGTAATTATTAACGGTAGTCCGGTTCTTACCTACCCTGTCACCGAGTTCTTCCTGCTTCAGATTACATTCATGCATGAGTCGCTGGTAACTGAGTGCGATCTCGATGGCATTCAGGTTTTCACGCTGTATGTTCTCAATCAGGGCCATTTCCAGCATCTGCTGGTCGTTTGCGGTGCGGACATAGGCTGGTATTTTTACCAGGCCGATACTTTTCGATGCCTGAAACCGCCGTTCCCCGGAAATGAGCTGGTATTTATTCTGATCGGTTTTCCTGACTGTAATGGGCTGGATGATTCCCTGCGTACGGATCGATTCTCCGAGCTCTCTAAGGGCCTCTTCGTCAAAATGAGTACGGGGCTGATAAGGGTTAACCTCGATGAGCGCTAATTCTATTTCGGCTATACCGCTGGGTGAGGCCGGAGGGACGGAGCGGCCTGCAGCCGGCTGGGAACGTGGAAGTGCGTGCTCATTTTCCTGCAACAATGCCCCCAGACCTCTCCCGAGGCCCGTCATTTTATTCTTTTTTAACGGGTTATTCTCCATGCCGTGTTTTTTAAGCGCCTACCAGACCGTTTTTCTCAACAATTTCTTTGGCCAGCCTGAGGTAGCTGAGCGCCCCTTTACTATCCGCATCCTGTGCCAGCACGGGTACGCCGAAGCTGGGAGATTCGCTTAGCCGGACATTCCGGGGAATGATGGTATCGAAGACCAGTTCCTGGAAGTGGCCTGTAACTTCGTTGACAACCTGGTTGGACAGGCGAAGCCTCAGGTCATACATGGTGAGGAGGATACCTTCTATCGCAAGCTCCGTATTGAGTCTCGACTGTATAATGTTGATCGTGTTGAGCAGTTTGCCGAGACCTTCCAACGCAAAATATTCACATTGAACGGGTATGATAACGGAGTTTGCTGCGGTAAGGCTATTAATAGTGATAAGCCCCAGGGAAGGAGAGCAGTCGATAATGATAAAGTCATAGTAGTCTTTGACTTCCCCGAGTGACTCTCTCATTTTATACTCCCTGTTTTCGAGATTGATCATCTCTATTTCAGCTCCGACGAGATTGATATGGGAGGCAAGCAGGTCCAGGTTGGGGAGCTCGGTCTGCACGATGGCTTCGGCCGGGCTGATATTATCGACCATGCATTCGTAAATGCTGAGTTCGATTTCTTTGGGGTTGAAGCCCAGGCCCGACGTAGAGTTGGCCTGAGGGTCGGCATCCACGAGGAGGGTTTTGAATTCGAGCGCCGCTAAGCTGGCTGCCAGATTGATCGCCGTGGTTGTTTTTCCTACTCCGCCTTTTTGGTTGGCTATTGCAATAATCTTGCCCATTTTAAATTTTCAATTTGAAAGTCAAATTTCCAATATAAAGTGCAATTCCCCAAGTATGTTCCACGAAAAGTTTCACGATTAAATGTTAAGTTTTCATAATGTGGGAGATACGCAGACCCCGGGTAGAAGAATGAACCTAAGTTTAAAAGACCCGTTTAAAATACTCAATCACGTGCATTTTGAGTAATTGCTCCTGCCCGAGGAGATCGGCAAAGGGTAACTTACCAGTCAGGTCATAATGAGGCCACCCGTCTTTGTCTCTCCCCGAAAGGGTATAATAGCCGGACAGGCTCATTACCGCGCAAACGCCGATGTGCATGAGGTCCTGCTTCTGTTCTTTCGTGAAGTTAAGCGCGCCTTTTCCCAGTTCCTGCACGCCAATCAGGAACAGTACGCCGTTGAGGTCGGCCGGGCGTTTTCCCACGATCTGCTCCAGGGCGCCCAGCAGGCGTTCCCATTGTTCTTCTAATGATATTTCTTCGTCGTTTGCTGGTAGTTTCATTCGGGTGTTATTATATGTATCTCAGGCTGCGAGCTCGTTACCCCCCCCGGGGGCTGTGCTGCGCTTGCCCGGGGATATGCACATGTCGCCCCTGCAGGGCTTACGTAAGAGTGCGAGTTCCCTCCGGCGGCGGATTATGCGTGCTATGGCGGGCCTGCGGTGGTAATTAAAATATTATAATTAAATTAGTCCTCACTTACTATACTTCTCCATGTGTACAAAGATAGCTTCTTTTTGGAACGATTGCTTCGACCTGTTTTTCCCGAGGATTTGCCCGGCCTGCAAACGGCCCATGGCAGGTACCGAATACCAGTTGTGTACGCAGTGTCTTCTTTTTTTGCCCAGGTTACATGCCGGAGGACTTTCGGCAACGGAAGTGGAATCGAAATTTTTGGGGTTCAGCGAAGTAAAGACAGTTCAGGCTTTCCTGGAATACCAGGCCAAAGGAAAGGTTCAGTCGCTGCTCCGGAGCCTTAAATACGATGGTAACAAGGACCTGGCGTTCTTTTTAGGACGGATTTACGGGCAGGATCGGGTTTCGGCCGGAAGCATGCCCCGTGCCGGTCTTCTCGTGCCCGTTCCGCTGCACCCGCGGAAAGAAAAGGAAAGAGGATATAACCAAAGCGGATCTTTCGCAGCAGGGTTGTCGGAAGTGACCGGAATACCGGCAGACAAGTCTCTTCTTGCAAGGACCGTATATACCCGCTCCCAGACCGGAAAAACCCGATCGGAACGTATAGAAGCTATGCAGGGAGTCTTTAAAGTGAGACCGGGCGTGAATTTGAACGGGCTGAGCATTGTACTTCTTGACGATGTGCTTACGACGGGAGCTACCCTGGAAGCTTGTATCGGGGAATTGGTCAGAGGTGGGTGCAGGGAAATCCATATAATGACGATCGCCGCAGCCAGGAACTGAGCTGCGGCGATCGTCATTATAATTTATGCCGGTGTTTACCGGTTCCTTCCTGTGGCAATCATTGCGCAACGGAACCCTACCATGGCAGTAGCGGAATCTTCTTCCATATAGCGGCGGGTACCAGGCGACAGCCAGTATGCCACATCCGCCCATGAACCGCCTTTATAAACTCTCAGCCTGTCGGAAACAAGAGAGTTGAAGCCTCTCGTATCGTATTTGGCAGAATCGTCAAGGTACCCGTCTCTCCTGAAGGAGTTAAGATCGCTTACGTCAGAGAATGACAACGGGCGATAAACGTCATATACCCATTCATTTACATTACCGGCCATATCATACAGACCGTAGTCGTTTGCCGGGTAAGAACGGATCTCCTGCGTGATAATCGCTCCGTCATTTGATTTACCGGCGATACCGGCGTAGTCACCGGGACCACGCTTAAAGTTAGCAAGCATCTGGCCCTGCTTACGCCCACGGGGGGTACGCAGCGTCGAGCCGTCCCAGGGATAAATCCGCTGGTTGGACTGGTTTTCGTCGGCATATTGGGTACCGATCATTCCTTTGGCGGCGTATTCCCATTCAGCTTCTGTCGGGAGCCTGTAGGGAGGCATTACGTAGCCGCTTTCAATAGACGGATGATTGAACGGATCGCCGGAAGAAGCAACTTCGGCTCCACCTCCATCTGCATTTTTCTTACGACGCAGCGAGAAGCCTTTTTTCTTTTTCTCACTACCGGCCTTGCTGTACCTGGCCATGCTGACGGCATTGGTACGCCACAGGCAGTAATCATTGGCCTGCGCCCATGAAACCCCCACTACCGGGTAAAGCCTGAAGCCCGGATGACGCAGGTACATGGTCATATAAGAGTCGTTGAATGACAACGGGTTCAGCCAGACGGTCGTATCGGGTAGTGCCTTGGTGTAGAACTCCTCCGAAGAATCGCGGCGGGCGTAATCCAGGAATTCGAGATAGTGAACATTGGCTACCTCGGTTTCGTCCATATAAAAGGACTGGATACTGACGGTGCGTTCCAGGTTGTCGCGCGTAAACATGACATCCTCTTCCAGAGAGCCCATGGTAAAGCGCCCTCCCTCAATGAAAACAAGGTCCGGACCGGCCGGCAGCGCTTTGAACTTGGCCACTTTAAAGCCATTCTCCGTATTGTAAGTCAGCCCGGTCTTGGAGCTGGTTTTGCCAGGATCCATGCTGGTCGGCGTTTTTTTCTTACAGGAAGTAACCGCAACAGCTACAGACAGAGCTAGTAAAAGTTGCAATAATCCGATTTTACGCATGCAAATCATTTTGTTTTAACCGATGAACATTACACAACGGCTTGTTAAGCCCGCAAAGATAATTAACCAATTTTATATTTCTTTCAAAAATCCTGAGCACCCTTCATTTTCAGCAGGATGTCGTACGCCTTGTTAAGTGACGGTACGTCCTGGCAGGTTAATATCAATTTACCTTTTACATCTTTGAGGGTACATTGAGCGGGATTTGCCTGGATAAAATCAAGCACATTTCCAAATACCTCCGACTGGTAAAAAGTCGTATCCGGAGAGGAAACGAAATAACCTTTCAGCGTATTGTTTTTTAAAACGAGTTTTTCCAGGTGCAATTCTTCGGCAACCCAGCGCACCCTGACAGTTTTAAGCAGATCCTGGACCTCGGACGGAAGCTGGCCGAACCTGTCGGTAATTTCAGCGTGCAGCGCACTCAGTTCATCTTCAGTCCTGATGTTATCGAGACGGGTGTAAAGAGAAAGCCTTTCAGAGATGTTTTTGACATAATCCTCCGGGATCAGGATAGCCATGTCCGTGTCTATCTGCGTGTCGGGAACGAGGTTCGGCAAGGGTGACATGCTTCCGGAAAACAGCTCCTTAAACTCATTCTCTTTCAGTTCTTTAACAGCTTCGTCGAGGATTTTATGATACATTTCATATCCGAGGTCGTTTACGAATCCGCTTTGCTCGGCGCCCAACAGGTTACCCGCACCCCTGATATCAAGGTCACGCATAGCTACTTTGAACCCGTCGCCGAGATCCGAGAATTCTTCAAGCGCCTGCAGCCTCTTGCGCGACTCGCTGCTCAGGGTGGAAATAGCAGGTGTGACCAGGTAGCAGAACGCTTTCCGGTTAGACCTGCCGACCCGGCCTCTCAGTTGATGCAGATCGCTCAGCCCGAAGTTATGAGCCGAATTAATGATCATCGTATTGGCATTGGGGATGTCGATACCGGATTCTACGATATTGGTAGACAGCAGGATATCGTACTCGCCTTCGATAAATTTCATCATCACTTTTTCCAGCTTGTCCCCGTCCATTTGCCCGTGGGCGATCCCGATCCTGGCTTCCGGAATAAGCCTCAGGATGATATTCCCTATCGATTCTATGTCGCTGACGCGGTTGTGGACAAAAAATACCTGTCCGCCGCGCTGTAGCTCGTAGGAGATCGCATCCCTGATGAACTCCTCATTGAATACCCTTATTTCGGTTGTAACGGGCTGCCGGTTGGGGGGCGGCGTAGTGATCACCGAGAGGTCGCGGGCTCCCATCAGCGAGAAATGAAGCGTCCGCGGAATGGGGGTTGCAGTCAGGGTAAGCACATCGACGTTAACTCTCAGCTCTTTCAGGCGGTCTTTTGCTTTTACCCCGAATTTCTGTTCTTCGTCGACGATCAGCAGCCCCAGGTCTTTGAAAACCACATCTTTATTGAGTATTCGGTGAGTACCGATCAGTATATCGACTTTCCCGGCCTCTACCCGTTTTAGTGTTTCCTTGATTTCTTTGGCTGATTTGAAGCGGTTTATGTACTCGACATTGGCCGGGAAATCGGCCAGCCGCTCGCTGAAAGTCTTGAAATGCTGCATGGCAAGAATAGTGGTAGGCACCAGCACCGCCACCTGCTTGCTGTCGTTAACGGCTTTGAAAGCCGCTCTTATCGCTACTTCAGTTTTGCCGAAACCCACATCCCCGCAAACCAGCCGGTCCATGGGATAGGCTTTTTCCATATCGGCCTTTACGTCGGAAGTAGCCTTGGCCTGGTCGGGCGTATCTTCATAAATAAAAGAAGTTTCAAGCTCCACCTGGAGGTAATTCTCCGGCGAAAAGGCAAAACCGTGCGCTTTGCGCCTTTTCGAGTAAAGTGCGATCAACTCGTGGGCGATGTCCTTGAGCTGCTTTTTGACTTTGGACTTCTTATTTTCCCATTCCGGTGAGCCGAGTTTGCTCATAGTGGGAGGGGCTCCTTCCTTACCGGTATATTTTGCGATTTTATGAAGGTTGTGAACGTTGACATAGAGCAGGTCGTTGTCGCGGTACACCAGCCTTATCGATTCCTGCTGCTTCCCGTTCACGTCGACTTTCTCCATTCCTGCGAAGCGCCCGATACCGTAATCGACGTGCGTGACAAAGTCGCCGGGCTGCAGGGTCCGCAGCTCTTTCAGTGTAAGCGCTTTTGTCTTGCTGAAACGGTCTTTCAGCCTGTACCGGTGAAATCTTGAAAATATCTGGTGGTCGGTATAGCAGGTGATTTTGAGTTGATCATCTATAAAGCCTTCGCGCAGGGAAATATGAAGGCCTTTGAATTTTACGAAAGGGTTGATGTCTTCGAAGATGCGTTCCAGCCTGTCGAGCTGGCGGCCCTGCTCTGCAGCGATGATATTGACGTAGCCTTTGGCCTGGTTTTCATCGAAATTGTCTATCAGCCTTTGAAAATCCTTGTTGAAGGAAGGCTGCGGTTTAGCGGTATATTTCGGAGACTGAACCTCTGCGTCAGCCTGCGGTTTGAAATAAAACCGTTTCCCGAATTCGACTGTCCTGAACGACTTTATACGGTTCAGGAAACCTCTCCTGGTTTCAAAAAGTTCTTCAGGATCGGAAACGACCTGGACGCCCCCGCCGGTAGTCTCGGCAAGCGCTTTTTCGGCTTTTTGAAGGGCCTTATCCACAATTTCCAGCGTCGCTTCAACGTCTTTGAACCATACCAGGCTGTTTTTCGGTAAAAATTCGAGGAACGATTCCCTGGACTCGTGGGTAAGCTTTTGCTGGATATCGGGGATGACATTCACCTGATCGGCTTCGGCCACCGACAGCTGAGACTCCGGAGAAAATGTGCGGATACTTTCCACTTCGTCGCCGAAAAGTTCTACACGGTAGGGGTATTCGCTTGCATAGGAAAAAATGTCGATGATACCGCCGCGCACCGAGAACTGGCCGGGCTCAAAGACAAAGTCTGTGATTTCGAAACCGTATTCATCGAGAAATTCGGTAAGGAACGACTGATCCAGCCTCTCACCTTTCTTGATATTGAATGTGTTGGCCAGGAGCGATCTTTTATTGATGACCTTTTCGGTAAGAGCCTCGGGATAGGTGACGATCTGGAGCGCTACCTTCTGAGAAACGTTCAGTTTATTCAGTATTTCGGCGCGGGCAAGGACGTTGGTATTATCGACCTCGGCATATTCGTAAGGACGTTTATAGGACGGCGGATAAAACAGGATGTCTGTTTCGGGGAGCAGGTTCTGAAGATCGTTGACAAAATAGGCAGCCTCCTCCCTGTCGTTCATGACGTAAAGGGAAGTTCCGGGCCGCGCTTTCTGAAGCGTGGCGGCCATTATGGCGTCGAGGCTCCCGATCAGTCCTTTTAACTGGATGTGCTGATCGTCCCTATGATCCGACTCGAGCCGGTGGATCAGCGTCTGCACAAAACTATCCGAGCTGTATAAAGACAGCAGGTCTTCAACTTTCAACTTGAAATTATTTTTGGGGTAACAACTATCGGTCTGAAACGACAAAACCCGCCGGGAACTTCCCGCCGGTTTTTTCCTGCTTTTACTCTAAAACCCAATTCAGACAACACGCTGCAAATTTAATAAAACTTTGGCTGGATTCTGACGAGTAGTATTCCTTGCAGGTATAAACAGTATAATGAGAAGGCCCGAAGAAAAAATATCTGCTTAATATTGGCGGCATATCTTTGTTGACTAATTTTTACCTTTTATATAGACTCTAGTTATGCGTATTCAGTTTTTGTTCCTTGCTCTTGTGATAGCATCGTGCTTTGCCGGGGTACATGCCCAGGCGTTGAAGTTCCGTAAAGACGGGACCTTCAGGATTGTCCAGTTTACGGACATACATTATGATGCGTCCAGCCCGACATCCCGGCCTTCTTTAAAGGTCATGGAAGAAACACTTGATGCAGAGAAGCCGGATCTTGTTGTTTTTACGGGGGATGTTGTAACAAGGTCGCCGAATAAAAAAGGTTGGGATGATGTATTGCAGGTCGCTATCTCCAGGCGGATTCCCTATGTCGTAACCTTCGGTAACCATGATGATGAAGGTGATCTGAAAAGGGAGGCACTTGCAGAATACGTGGTCTCAAAGCCTTACCTTGTCAATAAAGTAGCACGGATTCCCGGCGTGTCGGGCTATCTGAATGCGGCCATTACGATCGAAGGCACAAACGGGAAGCCGGGCGCAATTATTTATGCGATGGATTCCCATGCCTATACCGCCCATCCGCGGGTAAAAGGGTATGGCTGGTTTATGCATGACCAGGTGAGCTGGTTCAGAAATACCAGCGCTTCGTTTGTGGAAGCGCATAAGGATACACTTCCAGCGCTGGCATTTTTTCATATTCCGCTTCCGGAGTACAAGCTGGCTTTCGATGATCTTGGCAACAGGCGGATCGGTGTGAGATATGAAAAGGAATGCCCACCTGATATCAACACTGGAATGTTCACTGCCATGCTCGAAGCCGGCGATGTAATGGGAATGTTCGTCGGGCACGACCATACGAACGACTACCTTGTCGACTATTATGATATCGCTCTGGCCTATGGCGCCTGCACCAGGGGCGGAGAATCTTATAAAAGAAGCAAGAGCGGTGCCAGGATCATAGAGCTTACACAGGGAAAACGGCAGTTCCATACCTATATCAGAGAGCTGGACGGGCAGAAGATCTATCCCGTGGATTTCCCGTTTCCCAAGCCGAAAAAATAGGAGCTATTCGGTTAGAGGAGCAATGCAATTTTGTGCATTATACTTTTTTTTTAGAAAATTGCACATTCTCTATTAAAACTGAATGGACTTATGTTTGAACTTCCTTTTAAAAGCCCGGTGAAGCCCGAGGCGAAATATGAAAAGCCGGTAGCTTATTTTTCGATGGAATTTGCCATCGACCAGGCGCTGAAGATATATTCGGGAGGGCTGGGGTTTTTGGCCGGATCGCATATGCGGAGCGCCTGGGACCTGAAACAAAATATGGTTGGTATCGGTATCCTCTGGAAATACGGCTATTATGACCAGGAACGCAATGAAGACAACACCCTGAGGGTTACGTTCAGGGAAAAAATCTATCACTTCCTGGTAGACACAAAAGTTCGCTTCCAGATTCCCTTATTAGGTCGTAATGTGTGGGTACAGGCTTATTATCTTCCTCCCGAAGTGTTCGGGACGGCGCCTATGTTTTTTCTCACCAGCGATACCGATGGGAATGACTATGCAGGGCGATCGGTGTCGTACCGTCTGTATGATTCCGATGCCACTGTAAAAGTGGCTCAGTGCACGCTTCTCGGGCTTGGAGGTGCCAGGCTGCTGGAGGCCATTGGCTGGGAACCCGAAGTTTATCATCTGAACGAGGCCCATGCTTTGCCGGCGGCATTCTACCTGTATTCGCGCCTGCGCAGCCGGGAGTCGCTCCGCAAAAAACTTGTTTTTACAACACATACGCCGGAAGAAGCCGGTAACGAAAAACACAATATCTATTTTCTGAAGGATACGGGCTTTTTCTACGATATTCCGGTAGAAGAAGTGCGGTCTATAACAGGTATTACGGAGGGCGACATCTTTAATCATAGCCTTGCTGCGCTCAGGCTGAGCCGGAAGGCCAACGGAGTATCGGAGCTGCACGGCAAGGTGGCGGGAAAGATGTGGGCTCCCTACGGCAATATTTGCGGAATTACCCATATCACCAACGCTCAGAACAAAAAGTACTGGGTGGACGGCCCGATCGAAGAAGCGAGGATAAGAAAGGAGAAGGAAGCGGTGGCGGCCAGGAAGAAAGAGCTGAAAGCACGGTTGTTCAAGGAAGTGGCCAACCAGAGCGGCCGGATTTTTTCGCCGGACATATTGACGATCGTGTGGGCCCGCCGGTTTGCCGGGTATAAACGTGCAGATTTGCTGTGGAGCGATGCCGAAAGGTTTGAGCGTTTGCTGGCAGACAAAGAGCGCCCCGTTCAGTTTATATGGGCCGGGAAGCCCTATCCCCAGGATGGCAGCGCAATAGAAGTGTTCAACCGTATCCAGAACATGTCATACCTTTATCCGAATATATCGGTGTTGACCGGCTACGAGCTAAGCTTGTCCAAGTTGCTGAAGGACGGCGCCGATGTATGGCTCAACACGCCGGTTGTAACCCGCGAGGCGTCGGGTACGAGCGGGATGACCGCCGCCATGAATGGAGCAGTGAATTGCTCTACTTTCGACGGATGGATACCGGAATTTGCAAAGAACGGCGAAAATGCCTTTGTGCTCCCGGTCATTTCGGAAGGGGATATCTATCAGCAGGACAGGGATAATCTCTTTGGTTTGCTTGAAAATGAGATCCTGCCGGCTTACTACGACGATCAGCCGGGTTGGCAGCAGATCGTGTTAAACAGCATGAATGACGTTGCGGTCACGTTTGATTCGGATCGTATGGCAAGGGAATATTACGAAAAGTTGTATTCATAAGATGGCGGCAAGTAACCAGGGGCAATTTAATTCCTATGAAAATATCCTTTTTAATAGTGCCGGCACTCTTCATGTGGGGCGCTTGCACGACTGCAAAGAATGAAACGGACGGTGAAAGGTTTACCGTCAGGTACAAATGCGAAGAGGGGGAGATTATTTCCGTCGAATATGACAACTCGGACCCGGAGAATTCGATAGCCTACGTACAACTGACGCCCGAAAATCCCGAGACAATTAAAATGTCAATAAGCCGTTCAGCATCCGGAGCCAGGTATACCGACGGCAGGCTGGTGTGGTGGACTAAAGGGAAAACTGCTTTCCTGGCTGAAGAAAACAGTGAGGGTAAGCCTCTTCATGATAATTGCAGCGAGTTTGAAGAAGTGAGTCCCTGATGCTAATCGTGGCATTCCATTAACAGCAGGCTACCGGACGTAAAGGAAATCCTGACGATACCGTCTGTCAGGGCCTCATTGCTGCTGCCGGTGCGGGAACCTATGGTAAGCGATTCGTCCGATAACTCGTATTTAAGCCCTTTTGTCCTGATACCGTTCACGGTCCCGACCGGGATGAGCGAAAGGGGGGTACCGGCGGGGTACCATTTTTCAAATGAACCGGTAATCGGGAAAATCTTTGAATAATCGTCGAATATGACGGCTTTTATCAGGTCCTGATGCCTTACCAGGTTGGTAATGTTTGTGATGGTATGGTCGGCCCTCCGGCCGGTAGCCCAAACTATGTTAACCGCCGGGTAGCCACGTTCTACGAGAAGGTCTGTCGCTTTTTCCAGGTCGGTTTTATTCTGGTCGGGTGTGTGGACTATTTCCAGCGGGTAAACCCGGTTCCTGATTTCCTCGAAATCATGAGGGGTATCGAAGTCGCCCATCCATACATCCGGCTTGATGCCTTTATCCAGGACCCTGTGAATGGCATTGTCCAGTACAACTATAAAAGGGTTCCATTCGAGGAGCTGACCGAGAAGCTCGTCGCTGCATTCCTGCCCGTTGGCTATGATAAGGGCAGGCTCCTGCTTGTCTTTTACGAAATGGTGAGATGACATAAGAATTATTCCGGTCCGGTGAATCTTCCGCCGTACAATTGCCGCAGGCCTTCTGCGGAACGGTTGTAAAGATAAGCCCAGCAATTAAAGATCCGTTTATCGGAGGCTAAAACAGGGATCACTCTTCTCACATAAAGGCTCTGCTCCGGGTCGGTGTGTACTTCCTCGTATTCGTCCAGGAGAGGAAGCAAACGGGCCGGTTCCTCCATCCTGTAGATTTCACCATGGACCTGTTGCGGAGATCCGGGCTGGTAAATCGCTGCGGGAAACCACGAAACAAGATAAAGGCAGCCGGTGAAAGTGCCGTCGGCAACATAGCTGGAAGCGTCCTGAAGCTTCTTTGAAAAGGGGTTGTCGAAGCTTTTTTTTAGCGTGCCGTATACGAAGAGATAGGATGCCGGATCCGGGTTGCCTGTCATGGAGATGGGAGCCTGTGAAGTTTTAATTGTGATTTAAAAGGAGACGAAGGAAAGCAATGTTTAAATACGCGGTAATCACGCAATTTATATCGGGGAAAAAATGTTTATTGACTATATTGGTGTCACTAATTCTTTCATCAACCTTCCATGTACGACAGGAATATCGGAACCAAGCAGAAAGCGCTCAAGATCAACTTAGATACGCGAATTTACGGTTCTTTTGCTGAAATAGGCGCCGGCCAGGAGACGGCTGCCCAGTTTTTTAAAGCCGGGGGAGCGTCGGGCACGATAGCCAAGACGATGTCGGCATACGACATGACGTTCAGCGATGCGATCTACGGCCCGGAGGAAAGCGGCAGGTATGTAGTGGAGTCCAGGTTAAAGAAAATGCTGAGCAAGGAATATAGCCTTGTCGAAAAAAGATTGTCGGAGAAAAGAGGGGCTGAGAGCCTCTTTTTTGCGTTTGCAAATACGGTTGTTGCGCTGAACTACCAGCGGACCAATGACCCTCACGGCTGGGTGGGAATGCGGTTTCAGTTGACTCCCGGCGGGCCTTATAACGATGTCATACTCCATGTACGGATGTTCAACAGGGACATTATCCAGCAGCAGCAGGCGCTGGGTACGATAGGGGTCAATCTCATATACGCCTGTTTTTACTATCATAATTCCCCGGAGACCCTGCTATTGTCGCTGATGGACGATCTCAGTCCTGAGGACCTGGAGATAGATATGATCAGGTTTTCGGGCCCGGACTTTGAAAAGGTGGATAACAGGCTTATGAGCCTGTACCTTGTAAGGAACGGCTTTACCAATGCCGCGCTTTTCGGATCGGACGGGAATGTGATGCAGCCGACAGAAGCTTTTTATAAAAAGCATATCCTGCTGATGCGCGGTCGGTTGAGGCCGATTACCAATGTCCATGTCGACATGATCACGCATGGAATGGAGCAATTCCTGGCTGAACCCGATGTGAATCCCGAGCGGGTGATGTTCGTGTCGGAGCTTACGCTGCACAATCTTAAATCGGACCGGGACAATATCGATGAGAAGGACTTCCTGGACCGGGTAGATATACTGTGCTCGCTCGGGCATAATGTGATGATTTCCAACTACCATGAATACTACAGGCTTGTCGCTTATCTTTCGCGGCTTTCGAAGCTGAAGTCCGGGCTGCTGGTCGGTATCCCCAGCCTTCAGAATATTTTCGACGAGAAGCACTATACCTTTCTGCCCGGCGGGATCCTGGAATCATTCGCCACCTTGTTCAGCCGGAATGTCAAGCTGTATGTATACCCGACGCTCAGGGATGACCAGACTGTACACAATTGCGATAACTTTGACCTTCCCGAGAGCCTTCAGCCTCTTTATCAATACCTGAAGCTCAACGATAAGATCGAGAACATCAGGGACTACAACCTGGATTACATGAGATATACGACAGACCAGGTGCTGGCGATGGTAAAAGAGGGTGCGCCCGGCTGGGAGAACCTGGTTCCGCATAGTGTTGCGGAGATAATAAAAGAGAAATGTCTTTTCGGGTTCCCGTGTGAAGTATATAATCGGTAGAGACGGAAGGCATTGCGTCTCTCCATAAAACAATGCAGGATTTCTGTTCGTTTTCTGATTTCGAGACTTTCCTCGCCGCCCGGCTCAGCGGAGACTTACCGGGCAGGACTGCGCATGGAAGGATGGCTGCGGCCCATTACAAAGACTGGCCGGAGCCGCAGCCCGACTCCCGTTCCAGCGCAGTGTTGATCCTTTTTTATCCCTATGACGGGGGGATCGGCTTCCCGGTCATCCTGAGGCCGGTCTACAACGGCGTACATTCAGGGCAGGTGGCCTTTCCCGGCGGCAAGGCGGACCCCGAGGATAAAAATTTATATGAAACGGCGCTCCGGGAAGCCTGGGAGGAGATCAGGGCGCCTTATAAAGAAATTAATATCCTGGGTAGTCTGAGCGAAATATATATATCTGTAAGCGATATGAAAGTGGTGCCCGTGATAGGGACTCTCCCCTTCAGGCCCGAATTTTTCCCCGATCCGAGAGAGGTACAGGAAATCAGGGAAATAGCACTCTCTGAAATACTCCGGAAAGAGGTGATCGGGCAAGGGAGGGTACCGGTAAGAGGCGGTTATATTACGGCTCCTTTTTATCAATACAGCGGGTTGCAGATCTGGGGAGCAACGGCTATGATGATCAGTGAACTGTCTGCAATAATTGGCGCGTAAAGACGCAAGGCACAGTATGTAGAAACGCAAGGCCTTGCGTCTCTACCTGTTTTTTAATATTTTTACCGCAATAGCTGATAGTTTCCTCCCAGTATCTATGGATGACAACGGCCGCCTGGAGCCAGAAGAAGACGAAGAATTACACAATAAGACCCCCATCTCCGGTTTGTACGAAAACTGGTTTATGGACTATGCATCCTATGTAATACTGGAGCGGGCGGTACCCGCCATAGAAGATGGTCTTAAACCGGTACAGCGGCGCATACTGCACGCGCTCAACGAGATGGACGACGGCCGGTTCAACAAAGTTGCGAATGTGATCGGGTCTACCATGCAATACCACCCGCATGGAGATGCTTCCATTTATGACGCCATCGTCAACATAGGGCAGAAAGAGCTTTTGTTTGATACCCAGGGAAACTGGGGGCATATTCATACCGGCGACTCCGCTGCTGCAGGCAGGTATATCGAGGTGCGGCTTTCCAGGTTCGGGAAGGAAGTAGTGTTTAACGACGATACTACGGAATGGCAGATGTCGTACGACGGCCGGAAACGTGAGCCCGTTACGCTTCCCGTAAAGTTCCCGCTATTGCTCGCTTTGGGGGTAGAGGGTATAGCTGTAGGCCTTTCCACCAAAGTACTTCCCCACAATTTCTGTGAATTGCTTGAAGCATCTGTCGATATACTGAAAGGGAAAGACTTTGAAATTTATCCTGATTTCCAGACAGGCGGCCTGATAGATGTCTCCAATTATAATGACGGGCAGAGAGGCGGTAAAGTGAGAGTCCGGGCAAGGATCGAGGAGGAGGATAAGAAAATGCTGGTTATCAGGGATATCCCGTTCGGCGTAACCACTACATCGCTCTGCGACTCCATCGTAAAAGCCAACGATGCCGGAAAAATAAAAATAAAGAAAGTAGAGGATAATACGGCTGCCCAGGTAGAGATACATGTGCACCTGGCTTCCGGGGTGTCGCCCGATATCACGATGGATGCGCTGTATGCTTTTACGGATTGTGAAGTGTCGATTTCGCCGAACGCCTGCGTGATCGTCGACGAAAAGCCCAGGTTCCTTACGGTTAAGGACATACTCAGAGAGAGCACCGATCAGACCGTGCATCTGTTGAAAAGAGAGCAGGAAATACGGAAGTTTGAGCTGCTTGAGAAGATCCTGTACGGCTCGCTCGAGAAGATTTTTATCGAAAACCGCATTTACAGGGATATAGAGGAGGCCGAGACGTTTGAAGCCGTCATCAGTATTATAGATCGTGGGCTGGAGCCTTATAAGTCGCAGTTTTACCGCGAAATAACCGAAGAAGACATTGTAGCGCTGACGGAAATCAGGATCAAGCGGATTTCAAAATACGATTCTTTCAGGGCGGATGAGCTCATGAGAAAATGGCAGGAAGAACTCACAGAAACAGAGGACAACCTGGCCAATATTACCCGCTTTGCCATAGATTATTTCAGGGACCTGCTGAAAAAATACGGGAAAGGTAGGGAGAGGCGCACCGAAATCAGGATTTTCAACCAGATCGCCGCTAACGTGGTGGCGGCCAATAACCAGAAGCTGTATGTAAACCGGGAAGACGGGTTTATCGGTTACGGACTTAAAAAGGACGAATATGTGATGGATTGTTCGGATATCGACGACATCATCGTATTCCGCAGGGATGGGGTCTGCCTGGTGACCAAGGTTCAGGACAAAGTTTTTGTAGGGAAAGATATAGTCCACTGCGAGGTTTATGTCAAAAACAACGAGCGCAAGGTTTATAACCTCGTTTATGTAGATGGAAAAACCGGCGTGTCATATATAAAGCGGTTCCAGGTGACATCCGTTACCCGTGACCGGGAATACGTGCTGACACAAGGTACGCCCAAGTCGAGGATCACCTATTTCAGCGCGAATGATAACGGTGAAGCCGAAACGATTACGGTCAGTCTTCAGGCCCAGAGCAAAGCGAAGATCAAGCAATTCGATTTTGATTTTTCAAGGATTGCAATCAAGAACCGGAGCGCTATGGGTAACATTCTTACCAAGTACCCGGCCAGAAAGATAGTTTTCAAAAATGCGGGTGTGTCTACCCTGGGCGGAGTCGACATATGGTTTGACCGCGTGATAGGCAGGCTGAACAGGGACGAGAGGGGAGTGCTGCTGGGTAATTTCGGGCCCACCGACCATATACTTGTCATTTATAAAGACGGGACGTACGAGCTTACCAATTTTGATCTTACCAATCATTATGAACCGGGTAATATAGAGGCTCTCACAAGGTTTTCGCCCGATCTTATCATTACCGCTGTTTATTATGACGCTAACCAGAAGGCGTACTATATCAAGCGGTTTTCTATTGAGACCTCGACTGTAGACAAGAAATTCCTTTTCATTTCCGATTCCAAGGGAAGTAAACTGATGCTTGCGTCAGTCGACAAGCGCCCGAGACTCCGGCTGACGATGCAGAAAGTAGCGAAAGGAGAGTTTGAGACGGAAGAGTTCCCGGTAGAAGACAAGGTGGACATCAGGGGATGGAGGGCCATCGGCAGTAAGATACACGCAGTAAAGCTGAAGGAAGCCGTTTGGCTGGAGCCGCTGGCAGAGGAGATCCCGGAAGCGGAAGAAGAAGTGGAAGAGGCGATACCCGAAGAAGTCCTGCCGGAAGAGAATGACGAGGCTGAAGCTACAGAGGCCGGAGACGATGTTGCATCGGCTGGTGGCGAGCCAGGCGAAGAGCCTGGAGAGGGAACGGGCGAACAGACCGATGCGGCGCCGGGCAGCAAACCCCGGGTGTATCCAAAGAAGTCCCCTCCGCCCTCAAATGAAAATCAGTTAGGACTTTTTGAGTAAACAGGCTTTGCCGGGAGAGGAAACCCTGCAAGAAAACAGAAAGAAAAACGGGCGATGATTTCGCGGTTTACGGCTCGGAGGTACATATTTTCAATAAGGGCGGCGCTAAGGGCTTTATCCTGGTGGTTCTGGTTGCTGACGGCAATCCTGCTTATAATTCTTCTGCTCAATACCTGGGTAGTGAATGTAGCAAAGCCCTACACCTATTTTTCAATCGATTCATTGCCGGCCAGGAATGCGGGGCTGGTTCTGGGAACCAGCAAAGGCCTGCAGGGGGGAGGCGATAACCTGTATTTCAAGTACAGGATGGACGCTACCGCCCGGCTTTTTAAGACCGGAAAAGTAAAGTATCTCATCCTGAGCGGAAATAACGATTCGGAATACTATAATGAACCGCAGGATATGCAAAAGGCTTTGCTGGCGCTCGGTGTCCCGGCAGACGCCATGATCCCGGATTTCTCCGGGAAGAGGACGTATGATTCCATCCTCAGGGCAAAGTATCTTTTTAAAGAGCACAGTATCACCATCATTTCCCAGAATTTCCACACAGCCAGGGCATTGTATATTGCTCACGAAGAAGGCCTGGATGCGGTAGCCTTTGCAGCGCAGGATGTACCGGAGGATTATTCCTACTATACGCTCACCAGGGAATACCTGGCGCGGGTGAAGGCCATTCTCGATGTGCATCTGCTCCGGCCGGAAGCAGATATTACTGTTAACCAGGAACTGAGGAAGAAGTAACGGGTTTTATATTTGGTGGCGGGCTTATAATCAGAAATGACGCCTTTATAAGCGAAAGCTCCCCAGGACGCCCGTTTTCGGCATCTTGGGGAGCTTTCGCTTTGGCTTATAATCAATACGATCCCAGGTAGAACGACCCTGTCTGGCCGGTCAGCGTAGCTCCTTTGGTTACAGCTTTTGTTTTCCAGTTGATAACGTACAGCTTACCAGCTTCTCCCGGTGGGGTCAGCGGCACATATACGTAATCTTCGCTTACGGTGATATTCTGGTATTGGCTAAAATCAAGTGACGACTCGTAGTCATTGCTGATTTTGGTAGCGGTTTTGGCATTCAGATCAACCAGTGCCAGGTAGCCGCCGGTACCGGTTCCTTTATCGTACAAAACAAGCCCGACACCGTCTTTGATGTATTTCCAGGCCTGGATGCGGGTAGCTGTTTCGCCCAAAGCAGTGTTCAGGTTAAATTCATAGGCGTTGTCATAATCACTGGTTGAGCTGCTTATACGCAGTATCTGGTGACCCACCCATTGCCCTGTAGCAGCCTGGTAAACGTGGCCGTCACTACCTAAATACTGTGTCATGGTGCGGTAGGAATGATTGTTGGTTTTGGCAACAGTTGAGGTGATCAGCTTAGGATTTTGCAGAGATGGGTAGTCTACCACCAATGTAACCGTGCCTATGGCCCTATTGGCGTTATCATTGGTCCACACGGGAACGCCGCTGGCATTAATTGTAAACTTGGTCGGGTCTACTTTGCTGACATTACAACCGATGAAAATTTTTGATTCCGCTTTGTTTAATATCGGAACATCGATCCGTCCGACCGAATATCCCTGGGCTTCCAGCTCGGCGGAGAAAGGAAAATCAAATTCGGTAGAGTTTTTTACCTGGGGGTTCTCCAGGTCGATAGTGGCTATTCTTACTTTTCCCCTGGTGTACTCGTAAACGTAGTTCGGAGCGTCGCCTTTGTATTGCGTCGTGCTTCCTGTCAGGTGAACGCCGATGCCGATACCTTCCGTCGCTTTGGTCCAGCGGGGAGAGGTGCCGATGAGATCGGACAGGTCCAGCTCTTGTCCGGTATCCTGGAAATTGTTTTCACCTTTTACGAGATACTTGTTGAATACCCCGCCGTCTTCACCGGTATATTGTATATTATACAGCTCCGTCCCGTCTTCCGAGCCTTGTACACGGGCCGTACGAGCCGACCGGAGGTGAAAGCCGCTCTGATAGATATTGAGCGAAAACCCAGGATCGATGGCCTGCTCATGGGTAACGCCGTATGCCAGTGTACCCCCGTTGCCGGCTACCCCGGCTGCATCGGGGATTGAAGCTGTCAGCGTAATAAACTCCCGTGCATCCCCGCCGATTATCTGCTCGTCATCGGGACCGTCATTCTTACAAGCGGCCAATGTACCTAAAACGGTCATAGCGGCTAATAAAACTGATCTAGACTTTGTTGTGTTCATGTTTGACTTTTTTATAAAAATTTACTGATCGTGTAATTCAACTTTACGGAAATGCTTCTGCCTGGTTTCTGTACTCCGAAATTGTCATAAATTTCTGCGTTCAGAGCGTTTTTGAGGTCCAGGCTCACTACCATTTTGCCATTCGGCAACCGGTAGCTGCTGCCTATATCATGATAAAACTGGGTAGGTGTTGTAAACCATTCAGAAGCCATCCAGACAGTACTGAAGGGGGCTACATAACCGGCATTGTAATAGATGTTCAGGATAGAGCTTTTCTGAAAAACGTTGTTGAGACGGTACTGCACGCTCCCGTTTATCGTAAAGAACGGTTCATTCGGCAACTGCAGGTCGTACAGGTCATGAGGCTTGCCTTTTTCGTCATATTCCTGCTTAAACAATGAATTGAACTTGGAAAAATTAAAGAGGGCATTCAGCTTGTTGTCATATATATATATGATCTCTCCTTCAAATCCCCTCGATTGGGTTTTTCCCAGGTTTATATATTTGGTAAACTCGATGTCCCCGTCACTTTCCCGTCCCTGTACGATCTGGTTTTCTACCGCCCGCAGGCTTATTTTGTTGAACCCGTTCCTCCAGAAGGTGCTTCCGTACAGGGTGAGCTTGTGTTTCCCGATATTGACGGCCCCGTAACGGAACCCGATGTTGTAGTTTATGTTCTTTTCAGGTACCAACCCCGGGTTTTCGAGGATGTTATTGTCAGGGTCGCCGTACAATTGCGCCTCGGTGGCCACCACGTAAGAGTTTTCGGTCGATCCGATGATATACAGTAGCGGTATGACGTTGTAGGAAACCGTGGCGCCGTATCCCCGGTTATTGTTCACGGTCTTGTTCTTGTTTCTTTTTATAATGGTTACATCGCCTTCGGTGATAATTTCCGGCTTTGTCTGGATGGTTCTGTTGATGGTATATTTAGCCATCAGGTTTGTTCTTAATTTGTTGTTCAATATCTGGGACTCATAGTTGGCCGCAATGATATTGTTCATGATATTGCTCGTCGTTACCAGGTCTTTATTCACCGGTTTTAGCAGGTCGTTATCGTCCCGGTCGGTGGTTTCCATCTTGTGGTTCAGGGAAATTCTATGGCCGGATGCGATCGTGTACGCCAGGTTGGTACGCATATTGGTGATCCGGCGGTTGATATCTGTAATGCTTTTTGGTCCCTGCTGCCCCATGCCCGCAATAGGCGGCACGGGAATTTCTACGCCGTTCCGGATGAGCATCCTGGGATTGCCGTCCCAGTTGTACATCTGGCCCACGGTATCCTGTACAAACGTTCCCCGGTAGCTCCGGACCGCATTTACGTTCAGGGCCATCCCTTTGACCAGGAAATTGTTCTTGTTGTAATTCAGTGTAAACACATGGGCATCGTATTCGGCGAACCTACCTACATATGGCCTGGCCATGGTAGTGCCGTGGGGGATTTCGCTATAGGTGTCGGAAATATTATATCCCAGGAAAAAGAGATCTGCCCATTTTACATTGGTGAAGCCCACCTCAAAACGTCCGCCTAACGATTTATAGGTGTCGTTAAATCTTTTAGCCCGGTAATACCGCTCTAATGTGCGATTGGCATGTACGAATTTGGAGAACTTGCCCCAGGTAGTGTAACTGTTGTCGGTATACGTGTAAAATCCCGAAACCCTGGTCGTAAAGCCGTTCTTCATATTCCGGTAAGACCCGGACAGGTCGGACTGGAACGTATTAAAAGACCCGTAAGATGCCGCTACCGTAACATTGTTCTGCGAGGCATCCTTTTTCAGAACCACGTTGATGGCCCCTCCCACATAATCTCCGGAAAGGTGGGCCGGAAGCACCCCTTTATATACTTCAATGCGCTCTATCATTGCCGGCGGGATATTGTTCAGGTTGAAGGAAGACCCGTATGTGGACAGCTCTATGCCATCCAGGAACAGACCTACCGCACTACCCGACATGCCGTTCAGGTTATATTCCACACGCGATCCAACACCTCCGTTTTGACGGACCCTTACTCCAACAGTCCTGTCCAGCAGCTCATTAGTATTTAAATTTCTCAGCGAGGCCTCTTTAGTCTCGATCACCGCTACGGCAAATCCCTTTGTTTCGATTTCCTTTTTCTCGGTTTTACCTGTAACCTTGACTTCGTCGAGATCAATGCCTGATTGGGGAAGAACATCGACCGACAATTCATGGAGGCGCCGGTTCACAACTATTCCGAAGCTCTTCGGCTGTATTTCCAGGGATGTCACCAGGACCTCATATTCTCCGAAAGGAATATTTTTCAGTTCAAAAAAGCCTTCTGCATCCGATAAGACTGCGATATCGGTTTTGTTCAGCCTGATCGTCGCGAATGAAACTCCTTCACCACCTTCTTTCCGGACTTTCCCCTTTACCATGGCTGTCCGTGACGTTCCCGTTTGAGCAAAAGAGGAAAAAACCACCAGGCTTAATAAGGCTATGCATAAGTATTTCACTTGAGTAAAGTTTAATCCCTATAGATTCGAGCTTTGTTAAAAATATCTTATTTGGACAAAGACTAAGCAAAATTGCTGCGCAAAGATAGACTAATTCTAAATAATTTCAAGGCAATGAATAGGAAAATTGTTTAAAAACGAGATTTTAATTTGGGTAAAGGCATTTTTTGGCTGTAAAATGCGTTATATCGTTGTTTCGGGATAAAGTAAATTGTATTTTTTTTAGTTTAAAATTTCTGTCGCGCTGATTACAGACTGAAGAAGAAGTACGAAAATCTTATCTCCGTTTTTTTGTTACATTGCGCTATATATGACAGCGATACAGAAATTTATACTTTTCCTGTTTTTTATTTCAGTGCTCAACCCAGGGGATGGGAAAGGACAGTCTTTATATAAGATAAAGGGACGGGTTACTGATGCTGCTACGGGAGAAGGGGTCCCGTTTGCTTCTGTGGCTATAATGGCTTCTGTTTCAGGGGGGAATACTGATTTTGACGGTTATTATGAGATTTCCTATACTCCTCCTGCCGATTCAATTTTTGTCACCAGCGTGGGCTACCGCAGGAGTACGAAAGGAATTGTACGGAATCAAGCTGAACAGACCGTAGACTTCCAGGTAACCGCAGAGCCGTATGCCCTGAGGGAGGTGGTGGTCAGGGCGGGTGAGAATCCCGCGTGGGCAGTGATCAGGAAGGTCGTAGCAGCCCGGAAAGCCAACAACCCGGACCGGCAGACCGCTTCCCAGTATGAAAGCTATACCAGGACCCAGATCGATGTAAATAAGCTTACCGAAAAATTCAAAAGCAGGAAGTCCGTAAAGCAGATAACCGAGATAATCGACCAGTTCGAAGAGATAAAAGGGGAGGAGGGAGAAACCGTCGTGCCTGTTTTTATCTCGGAATCGGTGTCGAAAGTTTTTCTCCGGAATAACCCGTTAAAGCGGAAAGAAGTGATCAGGAAGACCCAGGTTTCGGGTGTTGGTATGGACGACAGCGGGCTGGTTTCACAGGTGATAGGCTCTTCATTCCAGCAATATAATTTTTATAAAGACTGGCTGCGGATTCTTGAAAAGGACTTTGTTTCCCCGATATCCGACAGCTGGAGGCTGTACTATGAATATTTTCTTGCCGACAGCATCCGCAATGGGCAGGGATACGATTACAAGATAGAATTTGAGCCGAAGAGGGCGCAGGACCTGGCTTTTGCCGGGACGATGTGGATTGACGGTGAAAGCTACGCGCTTACGCAGATAGATGTATCCATACTTCCGCAGACGAATATCAACTATATAGATAACCTGAAGATCCAGCAGGAATACGGGCAGCCGGAAGAGGGTTCGGCCTGGATGCCTGTGAAAACCCGCGTGCTGATAGATGTTGAGCAGATCAATAAAACTGCTCCGGGACTGCTCCTTAAGTTCTATACGACCAACAGCGGATTTGTCCTCGATCAGCCGAGGCATCCGAAATTTTACGATACGGGCATAGAGCTTAGCGCCGACTATATGGATTATGATGCAGATTACTGGCAGTCGAAGCGACCTGAGAATCTTTCTGCTGCGGAGAAGCTGTCGTTCCAGGTTATCGACTCTATTTCTAATGTGCCGATGATCAGGACCTATACCGAAGTACTGAATATTTTTGTGAACGGCTACAAGAACATAGACGAGCTGAATCTTGACTTCGGGCCTTACCTGTATGCCTACGCATTTAACAACGTGGAAGGGCACAGGCTGCGGCTGGGGATAAAGACCGACGAAGAGTTCAGTAAGAAGTGGATATTGAGCGGCTACGGAGCTTATGGTTTTAAGGACAGGGAATTTAAATACAGGCTGGGGGTCGACCATATTTTTTCGAGAAAGCCCTGGACAACGGGCGGTATGCATTACCAGTACGACATCGAGCGGATGGGGTTAACGAGGGAAACTATCGGTTCAAGTACTATTTTCGGAGCTTTTTCGAGGTACGGCAATTTCAGGCGCGCCTATATGCAGCGCGACGCTTACCTGTACCTGAAGCGCGAGATTGCCAAAGGGTTGACGCACCAGATCACCCTCAGGAACAGGACTTTTGACCCGTTGTTCCCCTTTTACTACCGTACGGACCTGAGTCAGGGCGATAACTCACCCGTCAGCAGCTTCTATCGCACGACAGAGCTCGAGTTCGAGACAAGGCTTGCTCATCGCGAGACTTTCCTGCATAACAATAATGAACGGATCAGCCTGGGTAATGCAAATGCACCCGTGGTCTCCATCAGGTATGCAATTGGCCTGAAAGGAATGTTCGGCGGCGACTTTCACTACCACAAGCTGAGGCTTAATATAAAACAAAGCTTCAGGCTGGGATTTGTGGGGCGGACTACATACGAAGCCAATTTCGGATACATACCTTCCGAGCTGCCATACCCGATGTTATATACGCCTTTGGGTAACGAATCGTGGTTTTACGTGGAAAATGCCTTTAACCTGATGAATTATTTCGAATTTATAAGTGACCGGTATGCCACTTTAAGGGTCGAGCACGACGACAGCGGGTTTATCCTGAACCGGATACCGGCTATCAGGCGGCTGAAGCTGAGGCTGCTTGCCACGGGGAGGCTATATTATGGCGATCTGAGCGCCGGCAACCGTAATATAACTCCTACCTACGATCCGTCCGGAAACCCGGTCGAAACCTTCAAGACGCTCGGAAGGCAGCCCTATGTGGAAGTAGGATACGGAATCAACAATATTTTCAGGGTAGGCAGGATTGACTTTGTTCACAGGCTGACTTACAGGAACGAGCCCGAAATAAGCAAATTCGGGGTGAAGGTATCGTTCTGGTTTAATATTTGAGGAAGTTGGAAGTTGAAAGTTGAAAGTTGAAAATGGAAAATGGAAAATGGAAAATGGAAAGTTGAAAGTTGAAAATGGAGAATAACTTTCAACTCTCAACTCTCAACTCTCAACTCTCAACTAAAATTACGTCTTTTTCACTGTACCTCAGGAAAACAGTTTGCCCTGGCTTGAGATCATTTCTCAGCCGGTATACCACCCACCAAAGGCCCTTTTTGATCTCGCAGTTGTATTCCCAGTGGATCCCACGGAAGTGCGTATGGCGTACATGTGCTTCGATATGGGCGCCCGACGGCTGCTTTTTCGAGACCCGGACTTTTTCGGGGCGTATAAACTGCCGCCGGTTTTTCCCGATCCAGTTGACATTGCCCGTGAGCTCGGCGACATAAGCGCTGGCAGGCTGTTCGTACACGCTGAGCGGCGAACCGGTCTGAACTATCTTACCCTTTCTCAGGACCAGGAGATTGTCCGCCCAGTCCATGGCTTCCGTTGGGGCGTGGGTAACGAAAATGCAAGATTGCTTCTCTTTCGATTTCAATAGATGGAAGAGCCTGGTGAGCCGCGAGCGGTTAAGCCCGTCCAGGTGTGCAAACGTCTCGTCAAGAAGCAGCAGGTCGGGTAGCTCCGACAGCGCCATCGCGATAGCGGTTCTCTGCTTTTCTCCGCCTGACAATGACTTGGTTTTCTGGTCTTTGACATCTTCCAGGCCAGCCAGCTCAATAAGTTCCCGCGTGCGTTTTTCGACGTAGTCAGGGAGCTCCAGCCGGATAGGATAGGCAATATTTTCCCTTACCGTCAGGTTGGGGAACAGATGAAATTCCTGGTGAACCAGCTTGATCCGAGGATGGCTCCTGATTAATTGTGAAGCTACGTCCGGAAGCGGTTCGTTATGAAGAAATACCTCGCCTTCAGAGGCATCGAGATAACGCGCGGCTATCTGCAAAAGCGTGCTTTTCCCTGAACCACTTTCCCCGAGGATACCAATCCAATGGCCGGCGGGAAGCTGAAACGACACCTGGTCGAGGGCCTTTGTTCCATCATAGCTTTTCGTGACCTGTTTGAGTTCGAATAGTGGCGGAGATGTCGTGGCGGTTAGCTGAGGTGAAGAAGGCATAGATGTCAGAAAAATCGATTCACGAATGTATAAATAATTGAATTGCTTTACAAAGTGATGTTTCCTCCTCCGGGCCAGGCTCCTGATGCCGGGGGCGGTCTCTGCTTCCCGGCCAAAAAACGAGGCACGTGCTGGGAAATATATAAATCATTCATGTATTGGAAAGCAGGCTATAAAACGCATCCTGGTTTGTAAGTGACAGACTGGTTTAGGAGAGGGGGACATTGCGCGGACAAAAACGGCATGACAGGCAAAAATAACTATTCAAAGAAAAATTATATCCTATTCTCTTTCTTGAGGCCAAGTGACTCTTTCTTTTTTGTTTATATTTGGTATTAGTCTAAATTGCAACGGTTTTGATATAGGGAAATAGAGACTTGTATTTACAGAGACTGTTTATCGTTGCTTTTCTCCTGACTGTTTCTTTTTTAGGAGGCACACAGCCTGCAGTGGCCCAGAAATCAGGTGTAGTGCGGGTAGTGGTGAAGGGAGAGCGTGGGGAACCGCTGACCCAGGCTACTGTTTACCTGCTCAACGATTCCGGAGATGAAGCGCAGCCGGTCAGGCTTAGCGACGAAAACGGGAAGACAGATTTTGCGGGTGTTAGAGAAGGAAATTATATGGTGCTGGCCAGGTATGTCGGGAAGGAAGAGGCAAGGCAGCAGGTGGCAGTGGGACCTGCTTTGGAGTTATTAGTGGAGCTGGTCCTGAAAAATTCCTCACAACAGCTTTCAGACCTGGTGGTTCATGGTAAAAGCGAGACCCGGGAGGCGATGGATCAGCCGATCAAAGCGGCGGTCGTCAACACCCGCGAGGTCGGCGCCCAGCCTGTTACCCTCACTGAGCTGATAAACCGGACTGCGGGAGTGAGAATAAGGCAGACGGGCGGTCTCGGTTCTGCGCCTGATGTTTCGGTAAATGGGTTCCAGGGGAGGGGAATTCGTTATTTCAAAAACGGGATACCCCTCGATTATCTCCGCGATGGCTATAATATATCTTCCGTACCGGTCGAATTGCTCGAGCGCGTGGAAGTGTACAAGGGCGTGCTCCCCGTTGGTCTGGGAGCCGATGCTTTGGGCGGAGCGGTCAACCTGGTAACGCGCACCGACGTGGGGTCATACCTGAACCTGTCGTATGAAGCAGCTTCATTCAATACCCACAGGTCGTCGCTCAGCGCCGTTTACGCACCTGAGGGTAGAAAATGGTATACAGGCGCCGATCTTTTTTTCAACCATTCGGACAACGATTATAAAGCGGAAGTCAAAGTAACCGATCCCGAAACGAGAAACCAGTACCGGGCCCGGATGCGTATGTTCCACAATGCCTTTACCAGTTATTACAGCGAGGTTTTTGTTGGCGTTAGAGATGTCCGGTGGGCCGACGAATTGCGGCTGAGCCTGGCGGGCTTTTCGCTCACGCGGGAGCAGCAGCATCCGGCGCTGATGACTGATCCCTACGGGGCAATCATGGGAGGACAGTCGTCGGTGGTTCCTACAGTGAGGTATGGGAAAACGTTTGCTGGCGGGCGTATTTCTGTCGACCAGTTCCTGGTATATAACACAGTTAATATCAGCAGGATCGATACCCTGCGGGGCCGCTATGACTGGTTTGGGAATGTCGCCTATAATTCCTCACAATTCGGAGAGAGCCGCCAACCCGCCCTGTCCGACGTAGGTTTCAGTAACCTGACTTCCCGGACAAACCTAGGCTATAAATTGAACGAAGCTCATAAAGTGGAGCTCAATTATGTGATCACCGAGGCGGGCAGAAAAGGTCGGGACCCTTACGGACCGCGGTTTGCAGGGACCGATATCGACGTACTGTCGGTCCGGACGGACTACCGGAAGCAGGTGTTGGGAGTAAGTCTGGAAAGCCGGTGGCTGGACGGCCGGCTCACGAACACATTGATGGGGAAGCATTACTATTATGCCTCTTCGGGTACAGATACGTGGGCATCGCGGCCGATAGCGGAAAGCGAGCGGGTCACGAAGAAGGGCAACTACTGGGGTATAGCCGAAGCGGTTAAGCTTGACCTGAACGAGCATCATTTTGTCAGGTTTTCGGCTGAGGCGGCCAACCGCCTGCCTCAGCAGGACGAGCTTTTCGGTGACGGTATCTGGGTTGTTCCCAACTTCAACCTGAACCCTGAAAGAAGTACCAACCTGAATGCGGGGTACCGCTGGCAGCGGCGGAAAAAGGCTTCATTCGAAGTAAATGGCTTTTACAGGTATACCAAAGGATTGATATTACTGATCCCGATACAGCCGCCATATGCACAGTTTACCAATATGGATAATGTGAAAGGATATGGGGTTGAGCTGGACGGGGCAGTGCATGTCGGCCGCTTTTTTATGGTGAATGCCAATGTTACCTACCAGGACCTGCGCCTTTTCGGTATCACCACCCCCCTCGACAAATGGAAAAACGGTAGCCGGCTCAGAAATACGCCCTGGTTTTTTACGAATCTCGGTGCAACGGGCAATTTCGATAAAGTATTCGGGGAACGGGATAACCTGAAAATATACATTCATTATAATTTTCTGAAGGAGTATTATCTCGAGACCATCGCCCGCCGCCAGGAACCCGGTGGTTTTCTCGGCTTGTTCGGCAGTGCAAAGGTCAATTCAGATCTGTTAATCCCTACCCAGCATCTTCTGAATGCAGGAATCAATTATTCATTAATGTCGGGGCGCGCTACTATCGGAGCAGAGGTGAAAAATCTGCTTGACCAGGATGTTTTTGACTATTACCGCATTCAGCGGGCAGGGCGGAGCATTCATCTGAAAATGGGAATATCGATTAAGTAAATAAAGCACATTTCAAAAAAGCCCGAAACTGAGGGGCATAACTTAAGTATCATGAACAAACACATATTGAAAGGCTGGATGCTGGCCGTAGCAGGGCTGGGATTTCTGGCAGGATGTGATAAGGGCAAAGATCCCGATCCCGAGCCGGAGAAGAATTATAAGTATGTCGTACAGACCTCGAGTAACCTGAGCAATGCGCAGAGACCCGGCAATATCAGGGTTTTTGATACTTTCCCTTCCGGGAACATTTCCACGATAGATCAGTCGTTCCAGGGGCTTGGAATGGCTGGATGGCGCCCTTATGGGAACTGGCTGCTGAAGATGTTTGATTCCAAAGGATATGAACAGGGGATAGAACGTCTTAAAATAGGAACCGGCGGTATTGCGGAGGTGGAGAGTTTCCTGAAAGCGGATGCTTCGGCATTTGGCTCCGGAAATTTTGTTATTGCAGACGAAACAACCGGTTTCTATTGGGATGCGGCTACTCCGCTCAAAATCCAGAAATTCAATCCGAAGACGCTTTCCAGGGTTTCTTCAGGAGAAATTGACCTGACGGCGGCGGTAAACGAGCGCGGGGCGGATGAAGCCGCTATCAAATACCGTTCTGCAGGCCAGAAATTCCTTGCGGTAAAAAACGGCAAATTATTTGCCAACATTACATACGCTAAAACAGATGGCTCGCAGAAAGGGTTCTGGGATGATTTTTACCCGGATATTTATATTGCTGTGATCGATATCGCTACAGGCAAATACGAAAAAACCACGAAGATTGAAGGCACCGGTTCGATTGCTTATATCAACGACAACCCGATGTACAGTTTTGATACCAATGGCGATCTGTATATCGTGTGCCAGGGTGGAGACCGTGTAAACCTGCAGGCAGGAGCTTTGGGCGGGAGGTCCAAAATTGCAAGGATCAAAGCAAACGAGACCAACGTGGATGCAGCCTGGTCGCTTAACATGGACGATATCCGCAGTGACGGCAAAAGCAAGTTCGTAAGCGTCTTTGCCAAAGACGGGAAACTGGTGGTGCCCATCAATAACACCCCGCTAACCGGTGGGCCGCAAGGCAATATCAACCTTACCGACATCTGGGAATTTCATGTAGTGGATGTGAACACCAAAGCACTTACAAAGGTGTCGGGGATTCCCGCTGTTACAAACCCGGGAGGATCTTATGGCTCGGTCGAAATCGACGGTAAGGTGTATCTGCGGGTGAGCACAGCCGATGGCAGTAAGAACGGCTACTACGAGCTTAATGGCACGACTGCAACCCGCACTTTCGATGTTACGGAAGGGGGGAGTATCCAGGGGATTTATAAAATCGAAGTAGAATAACGTGAACATCAGAGTTTTCTGTACGGCGATTCTGGTGGCGTGGGGATTGGTGTCCCATGCCCAGCATACGGTAACGATCGAGGTGACCGGGCGCCCTGTCCTGCACGAAAACGAACCGTTTTTCCTGACAGGGAGCTTCCAGCGGTGGCAGCCGGCAGAAGGAAAATGGCAGATGAAGCCGGATGAAAACGGCCGGTATATCATGAAAGTGCCGGGTGTAAAGCCAGGTTTTCTGCTGGAATACAAGTTTACGCGGGGAAGCTGGAAAACACTGGAGAGTACCGCTGATGGCCGGCTGGAATCGCCGCGAACAGCGACAATTAAAAGCGACACGACCATCAGGTGCGTGATAGAGGCCTGGCGTGATGATTTTCCTTCTTCTACGGCCTCGCCGCAGGTAAAGTCGCTGAGTGATTCCTTTTATATCCCGCAGCTCGATCGCTATCGCCGTATCTGGATTTACCTTCCGAAAGACTATGCGATGTCGGATAAACGCTACCCGGTGCTGTATATGCAGGATGGGCAGGATTTATTCGACGAGGCCACGTCAGAAGGAAGGATAGGTCCGCTGGAATGGAACGTCGACGAGACCGTCGATAAGGCGCCCAGACCGTGTATCGTGGTGGCGGTAGATCACCATAGTGATAAGGCCGGCCGCATTAAGGAGTATTATATTGAAGGCAACCAGGATTATCCTGAAGCGGAGGGAGAACGGTACCTGTCATTCCTGGTCAACACTTTGAAGCCCTATATAGACAGCAATTACCGGACTATTCCCGACAGCAGGCATACCGCATTGGCAGGAAGCTCTATGGGAGGTTTGTTTACGCTTTATTCAGGGTTGCGCAGGCCGGATATCTTTGGTATCCTGGGTGTTTTGTCACCCTCTATCTGGCTGGATTACGGCAATATCTACAAAGAAATCGATCGTATCGGAAAGCCTTCAGAAGTAAACAGGCAACGCTATTTTTTTTATGCCGGAGGCAATGAGAGCAGGCTGAAGCCCGATAGCAGCTTTGTACGGATGCACGACGACGTAGCCGAAGCCATGGCCGCGTTGAAAACTAAAGTAAATCCGGAGATGCAGGTAAGGGTGAACCCGGCCGGCCGTCACGGCGCCGTATACTGGAGAATGATATTCCCCGAATTGTATGCCTGGATGAGCAAGGATTGGTAAAAGGAAAAGAGTGCCCTCCCGGATAAACGGGAGATGTTGATTATAATTAAACTAAATTAATTCAAAAGATGAAACTTATTAATAAATACCTGGTTTTTTCAAAGAGCGGATTGTTCCTGACCGGATTGATCGTATGTATAGCAGCGCCGTTTTCATCCATAGCTCAAAAGTCCGAAAAGACCGCCAGAGTCGGAGGAGCAGGAGTATATGAGCTTGCGGTGAGCGAATCGACAGGCGCAGTTTACGTGGCCGCTGCAGGCTCCCGGACCGCGCCCGGCGGCAGGATTTACAAGCTGGATCCCAAGACTCTTGCGGTTACAGACAGCATCGACGCAAAGGATGCACCTCCTTTCGGAGTAGGTATCAACGACAAGACGCAAACCCTTTATACTTCCAACACCAGGACGAATTCGGTAAGCGCAATTGATCTCAAAAGCGGTAAGGTAGCCGCAATTATCAATAACGGCCAGGAGAAGTCCCACACCCGTGAGGTGGTAGTGGACGAGGCAAGGAATAGAGTGTATGTCTCGGATGTCGGTGAAGGAAGCAGTGTATGGGTGATTGACGGTAATACCAACAAATACCTGTATTCGATAGAAAATACCGGTAAGACGACAACGGGGCTTGCTATTGATTCAGAAAAGCAGGTTCTCTATGTAACCAATATGGGAACCAATGAAATCGGTGTAATCGACCTGGAAGCAAGGAAGCTGGTAAAGTCCTACAGCGCTCATGGCGAACGTCCCGTGAACCTGGTACTGGATCAACCGACAGGCCGGTTGTTTGTAGTGGATCAGGGGACTAACGAAGTCAATGTGATCAAAGCGGAATCGGGAGAGCTGATCCGAAAAATACCAGCCGGCAAAGGTGCTTTGGGGATTAAGATGGACCCTGTGCGTAAGCGGGTTTATACTGCTAACCGCCAGGATGGCACGGTAACGGTGATCGATGCCGATTCGTATAAGGTTTTGACGACGCTTGAGGCGGGTTCAGCCCCCAATACGGTGGTGGTGAATACCAAAACCGGAGCTGCTTATGTGACCAATAAGACGAAGCCGATGCAGAGACCGCAGGGCGGAGGACAGCAGGCACAGGGCGGCCAGCGTCAGGCTCCCGCAGCGCCGGCGCCGGATCCGCTGGGCGATACGGTTACGTTAATCCTGCCGTAGCAGAGTATTGTTAATCGCTGTGCGCTTTTCACACATGCTCCGGGTACTTTCGTTCCTGTTGGTAACAGGACTGCTTTCATTCGCTGTCTTCCGGCAATGGAAAATCGGGGAAGGATATAGTATCGCAATCGATAACTTCGATATTACGGGCAAGTTCGAAAAATTTGGAGGGAGTATCGTTTTCGATGAAAACAGCCTCGAAAAATCGTTTTTTAAGGTAAAAGTTGACGTGAAATCGCTTAGTACCGGCAACATCCTTAAGACCAAAAGCGCGCTTGGCTCCGAATGGTTTCATGCGTCGCAGTATCCTGCAATAGATTTCGTTTCGACTAAAATAGAGAAGGCGGGCGCTACATACAAAGTCACGGGCGATCTGACCATACGGGGTATTACCAGGCCGGTCAGCATTCCGTTCGCCTTTGTAAATGAAGGCCGCGAAGGTGTTTTTTCCGGCGAATTTATTGTAAATCGTGTTGATTTCGGAGTGGGAAGCGAAGAGTCTGAAGTGGAGTATGAGGTGAAAGTGATTCTCAAAGTCCCCGTCAGTCGATCATAGCAGGTTCCCGGAAGTTAAGATCACTGTAGAAAGAGATAAAAAACAGCTCTGTGCTCTCCGTGTTCTCTGTGGTAAATTAACCGCAAAGGCACGAAGGGCACAGAGTTTAAGCCGTCTTAAAGAAGTATTATGATGAATCGGATTAAAAAGAATTTTGTTTTTGCAGCAATCGGCTGTTTAATTTTCGCAGGATCGCTGTCAGCTCAGAGTATTACGGTAACCGATATAGTAGGAAGGAAAGTCACCCTTAAGTCACACGCCAAAAGAGTGATTCTGGGTGAAGGAAGAGCGATTGTCACCCTTTCGCTGCTCCACCCCGATCCGGTGAGCCTGGTAGCGGGCTGGACCGGCGATTTCAAAAAGTCAGGCGGGTTGCTTTTCGACGAATACCAGCGGCGCTTTCCCGCCATGGCGAAGATACCGGTTATCGGGGCTAGCGGAAAAGAAACGGTATCGACTGAGAGGATTATTTCCCTCAGACCGGACGTCGCCATTTTCGGAGCAGGCTCTCACGGCCCTGACGCCAAATCGGCCGATGTGATCAGGCAACTGGAAGCAGCCGGTATTCCTATTGTTTTCGTGGATTTCAGGCTGCATCCGTTTAAAAACACTGTCCCCAGTATAGAGATACTCGGGAAGGTCCTCGGGCGGGAGAAGCAGGCCGATGACTACCTGGCGTTTTATAAAGAGCATTATAACAAGATCGCTCAGCGCCTTAAAGGAAAAAACCTGAAGAAACCCAAGGTATATATGGAGATGATCAGGGGCGAGAACCTGGTCGGCTCTCCGGGCAAAGGGAACCTGGGTGAGTTCATCGATTTTGTCGGCGGACATAACATCGGGGCCGATATCCTGCCTGGCGAGGTAGGAGAGCTGAACATGGAATATGTGATCCGCCAGCAGCCCGATATCTACATTGCCACCGGAATTGCTACGCCCGGCGCGCCCGGACTTGAAATCGGCTACGGTATAACTGCAGCACAGACGCAGGCAAGCCTGAAGAAGCAGGTTTCAAGGGCAGTAGCAGCCCCTTTAAAAGCGGTTCAGCAAAAAAAAGTGTATGCATTCTGGCATTTGTTTTATGATTCTCCCCTGAATATCGCTGCTGTGGATGCGCTGGCGAAATGGATACATCCTGAGCTTTTTAAGGATATTGATCCGAATGCTACGCTGAAAACAATCAACGAAAAGTTTCTGGCAGTTCCGTTAAATGGTACTTATTTTGCGGAGTTGAAGTGAGGGGGCCGCAAGGGACCTCTGACTGGAGGAATAATTAACCACAGAGGCACAAAGAGCACGGAGGAAACACGGAGTTAGCCACTTTGTACTCTGTGTGCTTCTGTGGTTTCAAACATCGTATTAACAGTAACAAGCCATCCCATTGAATAGCACTACCACCGCACAACTATATCGTTCCCGTGTCAAGAAGAATATTTCGGTGATTCTTCTACTGGCTGTGGGGGTGGTGGGCGCTTTTTGCGTAGACATTGCTACCGGTCCTTCCATGATGAATATCGGGGAAGTTATCAAAGCGGTTTTCCTGCCGGACAGCGTCGAACTGGCTACCAAAGTGATAGTCTGGGAGGTGCGATTGCCTTATTCGGTCATGGCGCTGCTGGTGGGGGCATCCCTTTCCCTGGCCGGTCTGGAAATGCAAACGATACTGAATAACCCGATGGCCAGCCCTTTTACGCTCGGAGTGTCTGCAGCAGCGGCTTTCGGCGCTGCACTTGCAATTCTTTTGTCGGCCGGGATCTCTTTTGTCGATCCGAAATGGATGGTATCCTTTAATGCATTCGTGTTTGCTTTCGGAGCGGTCATGTTGCTGCAGTTCCTTTCCAGGGTAGGACGTACAGGAATAGAGGCCCTCGTGTTACTGGGTATTGCCATGGACTTTACTTTTAAGGCCCTGATAGGGATACTCCAGTATGTGGCAAGTGCTGAAGCATTGCAGCAATTTGTGTTTTGGAGCCTGGGCAGCTTATCCCGCGCCAACTGGGAGAATATCACCATACTTGGAGGGGTGCTGGCCGTGATTGTCCCGTTTTCGGTTGCCGCCTCCTGGCAGATGACAGCGTTGCGGCTTGGAGAAGACAGCGCCAGGAGCTATGGCATTAATGTGGGCAGACTTCGCTTCTTTTCGCTGATCAGGGTGAGCCTGCTTACTGCGACTGCGGTGGCTTTTGTGGGAACAATTGGTTTTATCGGGTTGGTAGGACCGCATATTGCAAAATTACTGATAGGGGAAGACCACCGGTTTTCGTTACCGGCAGCGCTGCTTTCAGGTGCTTTCGTAATGTCGCTTGCTTCCATAGCAAGCAAGCTTATATCACCGGGAGCGATATTGCCGGTAGGAGTTATCACATCGTTGATAGGGGTACCTTTATTTGTATGGCTGATTTTCAGTAAACGGAAGAAGTGATGGGAGAGGAGCATGATTTCTTAAAGATCAGCGATATTACGGCAGGATACGGACGACGGATGGTCCTCCGCGGACTTTCCCTTCCTCCCCTTATGCCCGGGAATGTAATAACGCTTGTGGGACCGAATGGTGCCGGAAAATCAACTTTGTTGCGTGTTGTGGCCGGTTTGATGAAAGCGGAAGGTACACTTTATTACAGAGGAATGGACCTGCAGAAGGTATCGGTTCGGAAAAGGGCCCGTTATGTAAGTTTTATGCCGCAGACGGTGCCTAATGATGTAAATCTCCCGGTAATAGATGCGGTCATCAGCGCGCTCAAGGCCTCGCCGTTCGATCAGGCAGGGCGCGATAACGAGGATATGTATGCCCGTGGAGTTGCTGCTCTTGAAAGGATCGGAATTGCTGAGCTTGCCTTACAGGGGCTGAACCAGCTTTCCGGTGGCCAGCGACAATTGGCGAGCCTGGCCAGATCTATTGTCAGGGAGCCGTCGGTTCTTCTGCTGGATGAGCCTACCAGCGCGTTGGATTTACGCCACCAGGTAAGGGTAATGTCATTGGTTCGTTCCCTGGCCGGCGACGGCAGAATAGTGGTCATGGTGCTTCACGACCTGAATATGGCCATGCGCTGGTCGGATTATGTGGTAGTAATGAAGGACGGATCGCTTGTTACACACGGGCTGCCGGCGCAGGCGCTCAACCCCGGGTCAGTGAAGGAAGTATATGGCGTCACGGTCAGAGTGGAATCGTGCAGCCGGGGGCTGCCCCAGATTATCGTAGACGGGTAGCCGGATACGGCGTATCCGGGCAACGCAGGACACCAGGTTGACGCAGGACATCCGGTTTATTACCTGACATAGGAAACCCTGCGCCTGGTTTTCAGCGCCGGTTTCGGTGCGGGCTTTTTTTCTTCTATCCAGAAGTCATCGTCATCGGCTGATCCGGTTAACGATTCTATTAGCTGATCGACATATTGATCTCTCCTGGCAGCAGGAATATGGTCCAGCTTGAATTCTTTCTCATAAGTAACAACCTTTCCGTGGGTTTCGTCGGTGATCTGGATGAAGACGGATGAGCTCCCTTGTGAGGAAGTATTACTGCGCGGTCTGCATCTTCTTTGCCCGTATAGGTCTCCGGTTTGAAACAGGAGCATTGTAATTGAGACTATAAAAGCGGCTTTGTATATTCCTTTCCCGGGTGAAAGACCTTGCTGCGGTTCCAGGAAAAATTGTCGTACGGTTTGGCGGAGTTCCCGGAGTGCGGCTGGGTCGGTCATAAAAATGCAGGCTGGAGACTGAGAAGTAGTTATGCAGAAAAGTAATTTGTATCGATCCGGAAGTTAATCAGAGTTCATTCCTCAAAAGGCTGTCCGGGAGATATAACGTTTATTTTTCCGGATAGTATAGAGAGCCCGCTTTTATTTTCAGTGCCTTTTTGTCTGGCCGGAAACTTTTTAGGAATGGTACCTGTTTTCAGTTTACCAATGGATTTCAACTTCCTCTGGCGTCACAATGGGGGCGACCGGTTTTGACAGCGGGTTGAAGGTCTGTGTGTAAGCATGTCGAGAGTTGAGGGGTACCTCTCGTTAATCAATGCCTTTCGAACAATAACTGGCGAATCTAATTACGCCATGGCTGCTTAATCCGGAGGATTAGCAACTTGCCATCATCTCTCCTCCCTACGTGCTGCCGGGGGGATCAAGGGGTGTCGAAACGCAGCGCTGGTTGGACTAATGGTGTTGACATCCAACGAGACCTGAACACCTAAGATCTGGCGCTGGTCCGCCTTGTACCTAACCAGGTCCGACAATTAATCTAAGGATAAGCATGTAGAAGGCGCAGGGTTTCCCTGTTCTGGACGAGGGTTCGAATCCCTCCGTCTCCACGAATTGACCTGTAAATGAGCGAGTTATGAAAATTGCACACTTTTTTACACTCTAAAACAAGCCCCGGCCCATCGGATCGGGGCTTGTTCGTTTTAGCGATCGGCCGCTCAACCTAAGCCTCCCCGAATCCGGCATACTGTTCCGATCATCTCTGAATTTCTTCCGAGATCAACCGCCCAAGAAATCGGGTCGTTATCATTATCCCAATTTTAGGGAGTCCCGGTAGCGAGTGAGGAGGAACAAACTAATGAAATATCTCTCGGCGCTGGTTCTGGATGAGGAGTAGTTATTTAATTATCATGTGTTCGTTGTTTTGCTTTTTGAATAAGTTTTTTAAAGCCTTAGACTGTAAAATGCTTATGAGCGCTAATGAAAGGAACAATAGGAACACAAGTTCAACAAGAATAGTGTCAGGCTCTTTTATACTTAAGTAAGCGACAGGATTTTTCATTACTTTTAAACCCAGGACCAGGAAGAAAACAATAAAGGAGTTGACTAAATTATTCCATACGACATTTTCCTTACTTTGCGTTTCTAGCACAATCATGGGGATATCTTTGATCCTTCCACTGACGGATAAAGGGCCTTCTGATTGAAGCGAGAAAATTACCTTAATAAAGAACGAATCTTTCTTATTCAATAGTAGTGGGTGTACCAGGATTGTGCGCTCATTCCCTCTCTTCAAGGAAACTTTTAATGATTTTGGGTTCTTGTCTATCTCTTCGAAGTTGATCAGTTGAGCCCCGTCTGGCAAAATAATTGAAATATCTGTTTCAAAGTCGGCTGATGTAATGGCGACGTTCCCGCTATTCCAAATTTTTAGTTCCAGTATTCTGACATCCTCATAACTGACACCGTTATAATTTATAGTAAAAGTCCCTTTAGCGTCGGCTGAAAGTACCCTAGTGCTCGTAAGTACTTCATACGAGAGCCTTTTGATGGATCGCTGATAGAAGAATAAAACAATAGTAACAACTAAAGAAATACCACCGATCAGGACGCCGATTAGATTCATATCATTTAGAAAGCTCATAGATTTTTTTGGGAGGGGATCGGCCCGCTGTTGTTGCCGGACGTAGCGCCCGTCCTGGGCCCGTACTAATTTGGTACAGCGTAAATAAACTGCATTTCAAATCTATTGCATCTCTTTGTCTTCACTTCAATCACTCTTTCTTTGCCGAATTGAAGATCTGTAACTCGCTTGGCAAAGTTTTGCATAACTATTTCCGGAGACGGATAATATGAGGGCGCTGTGTTGAATTTTAAATGTTCTTGTTTCGACACGACAATATGGATAACGTGATATCTATGAGATAGCGGGTTTGGAGGTTCGGCAACCACTGGCTCTGAAAAAGCAAAAGGAGAACTCTCGAATTTTCTGCATTCAATCATACCTGTCCAAAATAAAACCTGAAAGCGCATAAAAAAGGGAGACTCTCAC
>CAZLTN010000021.1:0-66866 GCA_964562455.1 uncultured Cytophagales bacterium | reverse complement strand
TACCGGCCGGTGTGACCGTTTCGGTTTCCGATAAGAACGAAGTTACGGTCAAAGGGCCTAAGGGAACTCTGACCCAGAAGGTTGATCCGGATATAAAGATCGAGCAGGAAGGTACGGTGCTGAAGGTTCAGCGGCCCACTGACCAGAAAAGGCATAAGGCGCTTCACGGCTTATACCGTGCCCTGGTTAGTAACATGGTGGTAGGCGTCAGCGACGGCTATCGTCGTAACCTGGAGCTGGTGGGTGTTGGTTACAGGGCAAACGTTAACAATAATGTATTGGAGCTTAGCCTTGGATATTCACATACAATTTTCCTTGCAGTACCCCAGGAGGTTAAAGTTACTACGCTTACCGAAAAGGGACAGAACCCGAAAATATTCCTTGAAGGGATCGATAAGGAGCTTATAGGCCAGATTTCGGCTAAGATCCGTTCCCTGAGGAAAGTCGAGCCGTACAAAGGAAAAGGCGTGCGCTTCGTTGGCGAGCAGGTACGCAGGAAAGCCGGTAAAGCTGCAGCTAAGAAGTAGTAAGTCAGATAAGAAGAAAGATATAAGCATATGTCAAAGAAGATGGATAGGAGGCAACGCCTCAAGTATCATATTCGCAAGAAGGTATCCGGTACGGTGGAGCGCCCAAGACTTTCGGTGTTCCGTTCCAATACCAATATCTATGCTCAGGTGATTGACGACGAAAAGGGTATTACCCTGGCCAGTGCGTCGTCAATTGAGCTAAGCGAAGGCGCTCGTCAGAACACCAACGCGGCTGCCGCCGCTGAAGTAGGTAAGAAAGTTGCCGAGAGAGCAAAGGAGGCCGGTGTTACGAAAGTGGTTTTCGACCGCAACGGTTATTTGTACCATGGTAAAGTTAAAGCATTGGCCGACGGAGCTCGTGAGGGAGGCCTACAATTTTAAGATTTTCGCAAGATGTTGAATCAATCGAGGCCTTCCAAGGTCAATGAATCAGAGCTTAAAGAAAGAGTAGTTGCGATAAACCGTGTCGCTAAGGTTGTGAAAGGTGGTAGGCGTTTCAGCTTTTCGGCAGTAGTAGTGGTAGGTGACGGGAAAGGCGTGGTAGGTTACGGACTGGGTAAGGCCAACGAGGTAACAGACGCAATTGCCAAAGGTATCGACGATGCCAAGAAAAACCTGATCAGCGTACCGAAAGTTAAGACAACCGTTCCGCATCCGCAGGAAGGTAAGTTCGGTGGAGGCCTGGTGTTGATCAAGCCTGCTGCTGAAGGTACCGGCGTACTTGCCGGGGGCGCTATGCGCGCTGTTCTGGAAGCTGCCGGGATCAGCGATGTACTGGCTAAGTCCAAAGGCTCGTCAAACCCTCACAATGTAGTAAAGGCTACATTCGACGCTCTTCTTAAAATGCGTGCACCTCACCAGGTAGCGATGCAACGTCGTGTAAAGCTGGATAAAGTGTTCAACGGGTAATAAGCCCCCGATTGAACGTAACCGATAAAGAAAAATGGCGAAAATTCGTATCACTCAGGTAAAAAGTACTATCAAGCGCCCTGATAATCAGAAAAAGATCATCAAGTCGCTGGGTCTTGGTAAAATCAATCGCTTCGTTGAAAAAGAGCAGAACGATTGTCTGGACGGCGCTATCCGCAAGGTGAGCCACTTGGTTAAAGTAGAGAATATTTAAGTTCTATCGTAATGAAGCTAAGTTCATTAAAGCCGGCCGAAGGTTCGGTGAGAGATAATAAAAGAGTAGGGCGCGGACAAGGATCCGGTATGGGAGGTACTTCAACGCGCGGCCACAAAGGAGCTCAGTCCCGTTCGGGCTACAGCGCCAAAAAAGGCTTCGAAGGAGGTCAGATGCCGTTGCAGCGCCGGGTTCCGAAGTTCGGTTTTAAAAACCCGACCCGCATTGAGTATAAGGCTATTAACCTTGATACAATTCAGGCCCTGGCCGAGAAGACCGGCGTAAGCACAATTGATGTAGCGTTGTTGTTGGATAACGGTATCGTAGGAAAGCACGATCTGGTAAAAATCCTGAATCGTGGCAAGGTTACTTCCGCATTGGAAGTATCGGCACATGGATTCTCGGAAGCTGCTATCGCATCTATCGAGAGCGCAGGAGGTAAAGCTGTTAAACTTTAACCAATTCGGAGGTATCAGGTAGGGTATACCGGCTTGCAGGCATCCGCTCAGGTTTATTCTTTGAAGAATGAAACGATTCATCGAAACTATTAAGAATATTTTTTCTATCGAAGAGTTGAGGACTCGTATCCTCAACACTTTGTTATTTATAACTATCTTCAGGCTGGGCTCGTATGTAGCGTTGCCGGGAGTAGATCCGTCGAGGCTTGATGTAGCTACAGACGGACTCTTGGGTTTGTTGGATGTGTTTTCTGGCGGTGCCTTCAGTAAGGCTTCTATTTTTGCATTGGGGATCATGCCATATATTTCAGCGTCAATTGCGATCCAGCTTTTGACAATGGCGATGCCTTATTTTCAGAAAATGCAGAAAGAAGGGGAGTCGGGCCGTAAAAAGCTCAACCAGATTACAAGGGTACTTACCATTTTCGTTACGGTAGCCCAGTCGCTGACTTATCTCAATACAACTGTGCCGACCGAAGCCCTGCTGGTTTCGAGGCTTCAGTTCACAATAGTTGCAGTCATCGTTCTTACAGCAGGAACAATGTTCTGTATGTGGTTGGGAGAAAGAATTACCGATAAAGGGATAGGAAATGGAATTTCAATGCTGATTATGATCGGTATCGTATCCCGTTTCCCGGCTGCTATCCTCCAGGAGCTTGATTCCCGCGGGGGTGGTGGCGTACTGCTTTTTGTACTCACCCTGGTAGCGCTTTACTTTGTAGTGATGGGTGCGGTGGTGCTTACACGTGCCGTAAGAAAGATCCCTATTCAATATGCCAAGCAGGTAGTAGGTAGCCGGGGAGCAGCAGTGGGGCAACGGCAGTATCTTCCGCTCAAGGTCAATGCAGCGGGTGTAATGCCTATCATTTTTGCCCAGGCTCTGATGTTTGTTCCTTCTACGGTGGCTTCTTTCTTTGCAGACCGCAGCGATGTCGCCGGTAGTATAGCGGCTACTTTTGCCGATTATACTTCCTGGGAATATAACCTGCTGTTCGGCCTGCTGATCCTGGTATTTACATTTTTCTATACTGCTATTTCTGTTAACCCCGTACAGATAGCAGACGAGATGAAACGGGGTGGAGGGTTTATCCCGGGTGTTAAGCCGGGTAAGGATACTTCCGATTATATCAGCAGCGTGTTAGACCATATCACGTTCCCCGGAGCCGTATTGCTAGCATTGGTAGCGATCCTCCCCGCGATAGCGAGCCTTTTCGGCGTGACATCGTCGTTTGCCCAGTTCTTCGGCGGCACTTCCCTGCTTATCATGGTTGGTGTTGTCCTGGATACGCTTCAGCAGGTTGAAAGCTACCTTTTGATGAGAAGGTACGAAGGTTTGATGAAGTCCGGAAGGGTGCAGGGACGTTCGGCAGTATTACCTGCCTGACAAACTTGATTGAAATTAGAATATAGTATATGATTTACCTGAAATCCGAAGAGGAACTTGACCTGATTAAAGCGAGCGCACAGGTTTTGGGTAAAGCACATGCGGAAGTAGCGAGGTGGATCAAGCCCGGAGTTTCTACGCTTCAGCTTGACAGGGTTGCCGAAAGCTATATCAGGGATAACGGCGGCATTCCGTCTTTTAAGGGCTTTGGCGGCTCAGGGCGGATACCCAGTTTTCCCGGTTCGTTGTGTATTTCCGTGAATGAAGTCGTGGTGCACGGTATCCCCGGCGCTTATATTCTGAGAGACGGCGATATTATTTCTATCGATTGCGGCGTAAAGCTGAATGGTTACCATAGCGACAGTGCCTATACTTACCCGGTGGGTGAGGTGAAGCGTGAGATAATGGATCTTCTGATCGCGACAAAAAAATCGCTTTACCTGGGCATAGAGAAAGCTCGTGAAGGGTTCAGGACGGGAGATATAGGATATGCGATACAGTCGTATGTAGAGCGCCTGGGTTATTCAGTGGTTCGTGAGCTGGTAGGACATGGTGTAGGAAAGAACCTGCATGAGGGCCCGGAAGTTCCTAATTACGGGAGCAAAGGTAAAGGGATAGCCCTTCGCGACGGTATGGTCATAGCGATCGAGCCGATGATCAATCTCGGGAAGCGGTCGATAGTACAGGAAGGTGATGGATGGACGATCCGTACCGCTGACAGGAAGGCTTCCGCGCACTTTGAGCATACTGTAGCGATAAGAAAGCACCATGCAGAGATCCTGACTACCTTCGAGTACATCGAGGCCGTCACCGCAAATAGCAGTTTAATGGTGAGTGCTTAATAACTAGTCAATATACAAAGCGAATGGCAAAACAGGCGTCTATCGAGCAAGACGGAGTAATTGTGGAAGCATTGTCCAACGCGATGTTCCGGGTGCAGTTGGAAAATAAGCATGAAGTAATTGCGCATATATCCGGAAAGATGCGCATGCATTATATCAAGATTCTGCCTGGTGACAGGGTGAAGCTGGAGATGTCTCCCTACGATCTGTCAAAAGCCCGGATTGTTTACCGGTACAAATAGCGACGGGCAGGAAAAGTAAGGTTGTTTAGTCGGCAAAGCGTAAATAAATATAAAAATGAAAGTTAAAGCATCTGTAAAGAAACGTAGCGTTGATTGCAAGGTGATCAGGCGCAAAGGCAAGATTTATGTGATCAACAAGAAAAATCCAAGATATAAACAAAGACAAGGATAAAAATCAATTATGGCACGTATAGCTGGTGTAGACATTCCTGATAAAAAGCGGGGAGAAATTGGGTTAACTTATATCTATGGAATCGGCCGTAGCTCGGCCAAAAGAATCCTCGAACAGGCAGGAATCGATGTCAATAAAAGAGTAAGCGAATGGAATGACGAGGAGTCAGGAGCGATCCGTTCGATTATTGCCAACGAATTCAAAGTAGAGGGAGCTCTTAAATCTGAAGTTCAGTTGAGTATCAAGCGTCTTATGGATATCGCATGCTACCGGGGCATCCGCCACCGGAAAGGCTTGCCGCTGCGTGGCCAGAAGACCAAGAATAACTCAAGGACCCGTAAAGGGAAACGGAAGACCGTAGCCAACAAGAAAAAGGTTGGTAAGTAACCTGTAGCACAGATTATCTAAATTAAAAATTCCCGCCTAAGGGTTTGAAATGGCACAAAACAAAAGAAAAGACAAAGCCAAAAAGAGAGTGGTAGTAGTGGAGCCTGTCGGACAGGTTCATATCAAAGCCTCTTTTAACAATATCATTATCTCTATCACCAATTCATCAGGACAGGTGATTTCCTGGGGCTCTGCCGGAAAGATGGGCTTCAGAGGTTCTAAAAAGAATACTCCCTATGCTGCCCAGACTGCTGCCCAGTCGGCTGCCCAGGTAGCGTATGATCTCGGCATGAGAAAGGCCGAGGTCTTTGTAAAAGGACCGGGTTCAGGCAGGGAGTCTGCTATCCGTACTATCCAGAACTCAGGAATCGAGGTAACTACAATCCGGGATATCACGCCGCTGCCGCACAACGGCTGCCGTCCTCCCAAACGCAGAAGAGTTTAATTTTTTTTCAGTAGTTCCGTCCAGTCTTAGTTTAGGAACTTGGGGCTAAAGAATGGCGGAATGTAATTTCAAACAATAATAAATGGCACGTTACACAGGTCCAAAAGCAAAGATTGGCAGGAAATTCGGAGAACCGATATTAGGAGCCAACAAAACGCTTGCAAAGAAAAATTACCCTCCCGGTATGCACGGCAAAGGCCGCAGGGGGAAGAAGTCCGAGTACGCTCTTCAGCTGGCTGAAAAGCAGAAAGCAAAGTATACTTACGGTATCCTTGAAAGGCAGTTCCGGAGAGTATTCCAGAAAGCACACGTCAAGCCCGGTATTACCGGCGAGAACCTGCTGAGATTCTGTGAAGCCCGTCTTGACAACACGGTTTACCGTCTGGGTATTGCACCTACCAGGCGTGCGGCCCGCCAGTTGGTTTCACACAAGCATATTCTGGTCGATGGCGAAGTAGTAAACATCGCTTCCTACACGCTGGTTCCTGGTCAAATTATATCAGTTCGGGAGAAATCCAAGTCCCTCGAGGCGATTGCCAACAGCCTTGCAGGCCACAGCAGCAAGAGGTTCAACTGGCTGGAGTGGGACGGAAAAGAGTTGACTGGAAAGTTTGTGTCTTATCCTGAGAGAGCTGATATTCCTGAAAACATCAATGAGCAGCTCATCGTCGAGTTGTACTCTAAATAATAGTTTGATTGAATACCCCGGGCGGTTCTGCCGCCCGGGTATCTCTGGCCTTCGGGCCATTTTGCGATCGCAATAAAATAGTAAAGACGGACTGATCAACTGTCAATTACTCAAAATAAAGGAACATAGACCATGTCAATATTAGCATTCCAAATGCCCGATAAAGTCGTAATGGAAAAAGCAAACGATTTTCACGGGTTGTTTGAGTTTAAACCCTTGGAGAAGGGATATGGTGTTACGATCGGTAATGCCCTCAGACGGATCCTTCTGTCTTCCCTCGAGGGTTATGCCATTACTAGTGTTAAGTTTCCGGGAGTGCTTCATGAGTTTTCTTCTATCGAGGGCGTCGTAGAAGACGTTACGGAGATTATTCTGAATCTTAAGCAGGTTCGTTTTAAGAAAGTTTCCGACCTGGTTGAAAACCGTATCATCGTTAACCTGAAAAATATTTCTGTGTTGACAGCAGGTGATCTGGGGAAATTCACCAGTTCCTTCGAGGTTTTGAACCCTGAGCTGGTCATTGCTCATGTTGACGACAAAAAGGAGTTTGAGATGGAATTGTTCCTTGACAAGGGACGTGGTTACGTACCTGCCGACGAACCGAGAGGAACAGAGCTTCCTTTCGGCCATATCGCAATGGACGCTATCTATACACCTATCAAGAATGTAAAATACAGCGTCGAAAACACCAGGGTGGAGCAACGTACTGACTATGAGAGACTTCTGATCGATATCCAGACAGACGGTTCGATACACCCGGAAGATGCGCTGAAAGGCGCCGCCAACATCCTGATTCAGCACTTTATGCTGTTCTCTGACCAGACGATGACTTTCGAAAAACAGAAAGCTGAGGAAGAGAACCAGGTAGATGAGGAAATGTTGCGCATGCGTAAGCTGCTCAAAACTCCTCTTGCAGAGCTTGACCTGTCCGTAAGGGCTTACAACTGTCTTAAATCGGCCGATGTCCGTTCATTGGGAGATCTTGTCAAACTTGAGATTTCGGATATGATGAAGTTCCGCAATTTCGGGAAGAAGTCTCTTACAGAGCTTGAACAACTGGTACAGGATAAGCAGCTTAGCTTCGGGATGGACGTAAGCAAGTACCGCCTGGACGAGGATTAAACAAAAAACAATTATTCACAGGTTACCTTTCTGGAGCGCGGTAACATAGCTTCGCTGCTCGAAACGGACCGCCGGGGGAAACAACTGTAAAAACAGCCCCGGTAAATTTCAAAAACAATGAGACACGGAAAAAAAGACAATCATTTAGGCAGGACCTCATCACACCGCAGGGCTTTGTTATCTAACCTGGCAGGATCTCTGATCGTGCATAAAAGGATAGAAACCACTTTAGCCAAAGCGAAAGAACTCCGGAAATATGTTGAGCCGCTTCTTACCAAAGCGAAGGACGATTCAACTCACAGCCGTCGTGTGGTTTTCTCTTACCTGAAAGATAAGGAGGTTGTAAAGGAGCTTTACAATGTGGTAGCCGATAAGATTGCAAACAGGCCGGGTGGTTATACCCGCATCATCAAATTAGGTAATCGTCTGGGAGATAACGCCGAAGTAGCTCTTATCGAACTGGTTGATTTCAACGATGCATTGCTGCTTGCAAATGCTGAAAAACCGGCTAAAACCCGTCGTAGCCGCCGTGGAGGCACCGGTAAAAAAGTTGCTGAAGGAGCAGCACCGGTTGAAGTTGCCGAAGCGGAAGTAGTAGAAAGCGTAGTTGTAGAAGAAGCAGCTCCGGAAGCCGCCGCTCCTGTAGCCGATGATCTCGAGAAAATCGAGGGAATAGGCCCTAAAATTGCAGAAGTGCTGGCAGCAGCCGGTATCGCTACTTTTGCTCAACTGGCAGAAGCTGCACCTGAGCAGATCCGCGAGATCCTGGACAATGCAGGTTCGCAGTTTGCAGCTCATGATCCGGCTACCTGGCCTAAGCAGGCAGAGCTTGCCGCTGCAGGTAAATGGGATGAGTTAAAGACCTGGCAGGATGAATTGATGGGTGGTCGTGAAGCCTGATAAGGATTCTTTTACAATAGCTTGAATTTGTAGGGTTAAACGTTTTCGTTTAACCCTTTTTTTATCCAACTTTGCACCCGGTTTGCCTAAAAGCCGGTATCGCGGGCTGACAGGTGTCATACGGGATGATATCCCTTCTATATAATCACGTTATACAAATATGTCGCAATCAAAACAGGCGTTGTTGGTTTTGGAGGATGGAACCGCTTACCGCGGTTCGCACGTTGGCCATGAAGGAACTACCGGTGGAGAGATCTGTTTCAATACCGGGATGACAGGCTACCAGGAAATCTATACGGACCCGTCGTATTTTGGTCAGATTATTGTTAATACTACTTCGCACATCGGCAATTATGGAGTAAGGCTGCTGGACGAGGAGGAGTCGGCGTCTATCAAGATAAGCGGCCTGGTCTGTAATTCTTTTTCCCAGGGCTACTCCCGGCAGCAGGCAGATACTTCCCTGCAGGCTTATTTCGAAAGTGCAAATATTGTCGGGATCAGCGATATCGATACGCGCCACCTGGTAAGGCATATCCGGGAAAAAGGTGCGATGAACGCCATTATCTCATCTGAAATTCTGGACGAGAAGGAGCTTCGCGACGAGCTGGGGAAAGTACCATCTATGGCAGGGCTGGAACTGTCTTCGGTGGTCAGTACGAAGGAAGCATATTATGTAGGAGATGAAGCTACTGCAAAATGGAAGGTAGCCGTACTCGACTACGGAGTAAAAAAGAGTATTTTGAATCATCTTGCCAGCCGTGGCTGTTTCTGCAAGGTCTTTCCGGCAAAGACCGCTACTTCTGAAATACTGGCCTGGGGTCCTGACGGATTCTTTATATCAAACGGGCCCGGCGATCCTGCCTCCATGGACTATGCCGTAGTAACGCTGAAGGACTTGCTGGCAACGGGAAGGCCCCTTTTCGGAATTTGCCTCGGACATCAGCTTCTCGCCCTGGCAAACGGTATCGGTACCTATAAAATGCATAACGGCCACAGAGGGCTGAACCACCCGGTCAAGAACCTGGTAACCGGCCGTAGCGAGGTTACCTCGCAGAACCACGGTTTCGGGGTAATCGCAGACGATGTATATGCATCTGAAAATGTAGAAGTGACGCACGTGAACCTCAATGATAAAACAGTGGAAGGGATTCGCCTGAAGGACAAGCCTGCATTTTCCGTACAGTATCACCCCGAAGCTTCACCCGGACCGCACGATTCGCACTATCTTTTCGATAATTTTACCGATCTGCTGGCTGCTTATAAAAAGTAAAGCAAAAGGAGGTGTCTTTTCATAACCTGATGTATGGAGCTAAAGGCATCTCCTGAAAATGTTTTTGAGTGGTTTGCGCTTCGGCTCAACCTTGTACCTCTTCCCCTGCTGCACGGGCAGATATTCCCCGTGATATCAAAAGCAGTCCTTTCGGCTGCTGATAAAGGTGTTTTCCATGCAGTGGAAGCGGGCTCCGAAACCGTTGAAGCCATTGCCGCAGCCTGCGGCCTTCAGCCTGTTCCTACCCGCCAGCTTCTCGACGTACTGGCTTCATGCGGATACCTGAACTTTAAGAACAATCGCTACCGTTTGTCGCTTATGGCCGGTAAGTGGGTAGGATCGTTGAGCGCGTCAGATCTGTCCGACTTGCTGATCTACAACAACAGGGTGGTATGGAAGTGGATGGACCACCTTGACAGCTACCTGGAAACAGGGAAAGGCATCGATTATCATAAGAGTTTCGGCGACGAGGAGTGGGGCCTTTACCAGAAGGCGATGCGTGCAGTAGCTGTTTCGGAGGTAAAGGAATTTTCCCGTAAATGTCCCGTACCCGGTACTGCCCGTCGTATGCTCGACATCGGAGGAGCCCACGGCCTGCATGTGAAGGCGCTCAGGGAACGGTACCCGGGGCTGAGAGCGGAAATACTTGATCTGCCCGGTGCGCTGGAGGCACAGCAGCGCTACGCTGAAGATGATAACATTACATTTATCCCGGGTGATGTCCGTGAAACGGATCTTGGCATAGACCGGTATGACCTGGTCCTGATGTCCAGCCTTGCACATCATTTCAGCAGTGAAGAAAACAGGCAGATAGCAGTGAGGGTAGCGTTAGCGCTAAAACCGGGGGGCTTTTACGTGATAAATGAATTTATCAATCCGGAAGCCACCGGTTCAGGTGCCGGACTTGTAGGTTCGAGCAGCAGCCTGTTTTTCGGGCTTACCAGCGCTTCAGGCACCTGGACAATCGGCGAGACGCAGGAATGGCAGAAGGCAGCCGGGCTTAAACCGTTGAAAGTTAAGGGATACAGGGCTATTCCCGGTAGATTTCTGATTGCAGCGAGGAAGGATTGAAAAGCTATCATCAGCCCCTTAAGGCATTGATCTTGAAAAGTAAGAGAAAACGCCTAATTTTAGATTGGCTAAATATTCAGCGTCTCTTATTTCGTAAACATCATGCAAGACCTGTGGGAGAAAATGAGACAAGGCGATGCAGACGCAATGCTTGCGTTATACGAGCGTAACTATGCCGATCTGCTAAGCTACGGAGTGCAGCTGATTGGCAGCACCGATACCTCCAAGAACGTCATCAACGACGTATTCCTCCATCTTTGGGAGCATCATGTGAAGCTGAAACCCGTCCAGAATGTAAGGGCTTACCTGTTCGCGTGTACCCGCAGAAGGGTTTTTCATCCTGATTACTATAATAATAAAGTGCTGTCGGACAGCGAAGCAGGTTTTGATGAGAAAGGAGAAATGTCGTACGAAGATTTGCTGATCGACATGCAGCGGTCAGACGAAATCAGGATAAAAGTACAGGCGGCGCTGGCTAAGCTCACTGCCAGGCAAAAAGAGCTGATAGAACTGAAATACTTCAGAAATATGGATTACCGTCAGATTGAAAAGGAAACCGGGATCAGTGCAAAGACGGCGTATAATACTGTTTATAATGCAATAAAGGTGCTGGAAACCGAACTGCGCGGTACTGGTATAAGCATTGCCACGCTTTTGGCTTTCCTTTCCGCAATAGATTCTCCCATCTTTCCTTCTGTTTAAAAAAATCACTTTTTTTTTGGGAAAAAGAAAGGCTCCTCCGCTTCTTATTCTTAGAACCTGGAGAATAGGATATGAGCAAAGGGCCAAAGACAATCGCAGAATTACTGGCGGAAGAGTCGTTTCTGAAGTACTGCAGAGGCGAAGATACAGAAAACGTATATTGGGAAGGGCAATTTGAAGCCGATCCCGGGCTTAGGGAAACAGCTCGCGAAGCAAAGCGTATGTATGAATTGCTGAAAGCTGAGCTGACGGATGTAGCAGGGGAAAAAGCCCTTTTCAGAGATTTGCTGGAAAGACGCGAAGTATCTCCCGAAGCCGGGGTTGAAGAAACGCCGGCGCTGCCTCTCACCGGCAGGCGGAGCACGTGGATGTGGGCTGCAGCTTCTGCTGCCTTCATCGCGGTCTGCTCCGGTATCTGGATATATACTTCCTATTATAAACCGGGAGCGGAGCCTGCCGGTCAGCTTGTACAAGCGACTGTGACAGCGCCTGACGCTGCGCCAGGCAGGGATATGGCCGTACTGATCCTTGCTGACGGTTCGACCGTGCTGCTCGACAGCAGCGGGGCAGGGCAGCTGGCAAGCGAGGGTAACGTGAGGATCGTCAAACAACCCGACGGGCAGGTTTTATATGAAACTGCCGGCGAAAATACCGGGAAAGTAGTTTACAACACCATGCAGACTCCCCGCGGCGGGCAATACCGGCTTGTGCTTTCCGATGGCACCGGAGTCTGGCTGAATGCATCTTCCTCCATCAGGTATCCCGCGACCTTCAATGGAGGTGAACGGAAGGTAACCGTGACCGGCGAAGTGTATTTCGAAGTAGCGGCGCAGCCCGACCCTTCACGGAAAGGTGCGATGCTGCCGTTTATCGTGGAAAAGGATGACATCCGGATACAGGTACTGGGGACGCATTTCAATGTAAATGCCTATGAAGACGAAGCCGCTCTGAAGGTGACATTGCTGGAAGGCAGCGTCAGGGTTGCCGCGCCATCGAAGGGACAGGAAGTGAAGCTGAAGCCCGGGCAGCAGGCGATCTGGAGCCCCGCACAAACCCTGAGCATGACAAACGATATCGATACGGAAGAAGTAATGGCCTGGAAAAACGGGTTATTCGATTTCAATAGTGCGGATATTGAAACGATTATGCGTCAGATCGGGAGATGGTATGATCTTGACGTCAGCTATGAAGGCGTTATCCCCAAAAGGACATTTTCCGGGAAAATCACCCGCCATACCAATCTGTCAAACGTGCTCCGGATCCTTGAACAGAGTAGTATCCATTTCAGAATGGAAGACCAAAAGATAATTGTAACACCCTGACCGGATCTCCCGGTATTTCCGAAATCTCAATTGCTAACCTTAAATGATATTGAATATGACGACATGATGTATTTCTACCTCATTCCGGAACCTTACCTTCTGTATAGCGACCGGCGCTACCGCGGTTTATACGCGAAACAATAATCACTGTTTTATACGCAAACAACCATCATGATGTATTTGATTCCTATCGGGAATTTTGCGGCGTGCCAATACCGGAAAGCTCCCATTGTTAAAACGCTTTTAATAATGAAGCTGACAATTGTTTTACTCATTATGTTCCAGGCAAGCGCCAAAGGCTTTTCGCAGGCCGTGTCGCTTTCAGAGAAAAACGTCAGGCTGGAATCTGTTTTCAAAAAGATCGAGAAGCAGACCGGCTACTATTTCTGGTATGAAGACAGAACGCTGAAAGAGTTGAAGAAAATGGTGACAGTCGAGTTAAGAAACGCTTCCCTGAATGAAGCGCTAGAAAAGTGCCTTTTTGAGACGCCTTTCACATATTCGATTGTTGACAAAACGATCATTATCAAAAAGAAACCGGTTCAGGTAAACGAAGCAAAAGCCCCGGTCGCACCGGTAGAGATTGAAATACGGGGAAAGGTGCTCGATGAAACCAATAGCCCGCTGCCCGGCGCCTCTGTTTTACTAAAAGGCACCGCCACCGGTACTACAACCAATTCCGAAGGACAATTTGTACTGGCGGTCCCTGACAGGCAGGGTACCCTGATCATCTCCTTTATCGGCTACGAAACGATAGAGGTTCCGGTCAGCGGAAACCTGAGTGGTATCATGCTTGCGCAGAAAATTTCGGCTATGGATGAGCTCGTGGTGATCGGTTATGGCGGCGTCAAACAGAAAAACCTTACGGGGGCTGTCGCCAGCATCAAGAGCAAAGACCTCAATACCGCGGTGAATTCCAATTTTCAGCAATCCCTACAGGGTAAGGCGGCCGGTGTACAGGTGATACAGCCGACCGGTCAGCCAGGCGCCGGCGTAAGGGTGCAGATACGCAGCAACCCCTCATCGGCCAATGCAGGTGTATTGTATGTAATAGATGGTATTCCGGTGAATGACGCGGCAGGACAGCCCGATATCAGCGGATCGCTGGGAGATGGTAAATACAGAAGCGGGGGAGTGGACAAATCGCCTCTGAATTTTATCAACCCTAACGATATCGCTTCTATCGAAGTTTTGAAGGATGCCAGCGCCGCTTCTATTTACGGCGCAAGGGCGGGCGCCGGAGTAGTGCTGATCACTACCAAGAAAGGTGCGGAAGGAAAATCGAAAATTGACTATAACGGTATTTATGGTATACAGCAGGTTGACAAAATGTACCCGGTGTATGGTGCGAAAGACTATATGATCGAAAGAAACCTGGTTCGCGAAGAAATGTGGTACCGCGACAATAAGATCGGCCCTTACTATGGTAATGTGAATGCCGGGGATGTAGCGCCCTATAAGCCGGTGTACAGCCAGAGCGAGATAGACGCCGCCCGCAACAGCGATAAGACAGCGATGGACGCGATCACCAGGGCTGGTTATACCCAACAGCACAACCTGTCGCTTTCCGGTGGTAATGGAAAGACATCCTATTTTGCTTCAGGAAACTACTTTGATCAGAAGGGGGTGATCCTCAACACCGGTTATAAACGGTACAACGGGCGCGTGAGCCTGGACCAGGTTGTTTCCGAAAAAATCAAGATAGGGGCGAGCGTGATCCTCTCGAACTCCAACGCAGATAATACCATTACAGGAGGAGTAAACGAAAACGGCGGTATCGTGACTGCCGCGATCTACTGGGCTCCGAATATTCCGTTGCAGAACCCTGACGGTTCCTACCCGCTGAGCCCCTATTATCCCAATATCCCTAACCCGGTATCGTATGGTACGGTAACGGACAAGACAATAACCAACCGTACCCTGAGCAGCGCTTATGGAGAATGGAACATTGTTACAGGATTGAAGGCACGGGCCAGTTTCAGCTACGACCAGTCGTCTTCCAAACGCTCTACGTATTTTCCCCGGACTTTCTATTTTGGCGCGCAGGCCAATGGCGCCGCCAGCCTTGCCCAGTCGGAAGCCAAATCCAAGCTGCTCGATTATACGTTGTCCTATGAAAAGGCAATAGGAGAAAGACATTATTTCAGCGCGGTAGCCGGGTACAATTTTCAAAGGACAGACTGGGAAGGATTTAATGCCGCCAATCAGAATTTCCTGTCGGATGTGATCCTGAATTACAGTCTTCAATCAGGGCAGGCAGTAAGGCCTTCGGTGGGCTCCAGCAAGTCGCAGACTACCTGGGCATCTTATTTTGCAAGGGCTATTTATACCTTCAACGGCAACATTACACTACAGGCTTCTTTGAGGAGGGACGGGTCTTCCGTATTTGCCGACAATAAGAAATGGGGTTATTTCCCCGGGATTTCCGCAGGATGGGTACTGTCGGATGAAGATTTCCTAAGCCAGGCAACACCGATCAACTTCCTCAAGCTCCGGGCCGGGTACGGCGAAACGGGTAACAGCGCTTTCGGAGCTTCGGCATTCCAGCTGTACGGAACCGCCCAGAGCCCTTACTTCGGCACGGGCAATGTCAATTCGGGCCTCGTCCTGACCCGGGATTCCAATCCGAACCTGACATGGGAAACTGCAGGAGAGCTCAATGTAGGGTTGGACTTTGCCCTGTTGAGTAACCGCTTGTCGGGTTCGGTCGATTACTTCAATAAGACCATCCGGAACCTGATTTCATTTGTTCCCTATCCGTCCGGTTTCATTATTAACGGTGTGTACCGGAACGCCGGCAAGACCAGGTCGACCGGCTTCGAAATTGCGCTGCAATCGAAGAATCTGTTACCCTCGGCTTCTCGCGGGTTAGGCTGGTCTACCAGCGTCAATTTTGCGCACTACCTCAACTACTGGGTAGAAAGATCGCCCGAAGCCCTGGCTGTTCTGAACCGGTATGAAGTACCTGCGGGAAGAGAAGCGCTTTTCAATCCTCTTTTCGGTACGCTGTCGGACGGGATCTATAAAGGTGGAGCCGGAGAAGCGCCTGCACACATGCAGAGAATGCTGCCCGGCGGTATTATTATTAAAGATATCCACGGATATGACGCTTCAGGTAATCTTGTCGGACCGGATGGAGCGATTACCGCTGCAGATATTACCTATATAGGGAATGCGGATCCGAAGTTCAATTTCGGGATAGGAAACGAATTTACTTTCAAGAATTTCGATCTGAATATCTTTATGTCCGGCCTGATCCAGAAGAAATGGTCGCCGTATGCTTCAGGCAGGACAACGGAAAGTACTACCAATGCTTTTGGTTTCAACTCAATGCCTGTTTCTTCTACGCGATGGAGCTTCAAAAACCCGGAAGGGGATTTCCCGACTTCCCTGTCGGATGCACTCTATACAGGCTATCAGAACGGCGCGGATTATTGGCTTGTAGACGCTTCCTTCCTGCGATGCCGGAATATTACGCTGGGGTACTCGCTGCCGCAGTCGACATTGAGCAAACAAAAACTGTTTTCCGGCATAAGAGTATCATTTGATGTTCAGAACCCGTTTACGATCACAAGATACCCGGGCCTGGACCCCGAGCTGAACACGGATAACTTTTACCCCCTGGTCAAAAGCTATGTGTTCGGGATCAATGCTTCTTTTTAAACATTTAAAATGCATATCATGATAGCGATTTATAAAAATACCATACAACGGCTCCTGCTTGCGTCGTGCCTGTCGGCTTGTCTTATGCTGACCTCCTGTGAAGGCGACCTGGATTTTAAAAGTTATGGCGACCTTTCTTCTGTGATCGCTACCCCGGAGGGAGCGGTAGCGGCGGTCAATGCTGCTTATACCGGCCTGGCCGGGGGAACCGACTGGCAGGGAGGATGGACTTCCGGCACGTATGCATGGCGTACCCAGGCCATGATGACCACCGACGAAGGCGTTTGCGCATGGGGCGGCAACTGGCCTGTCATGCATACCCTCAACTATCATCCGGATTTCGACTGGGTGACCCATAATTATGGCCGGTACATGCCCTATATTTCAAGGATCGCTATCGCCATAGACGGGATCCGGAATGTAAGCATCAACGAAGAGTTGAAGAACAGGTACATCGGCGAGCTGAAAGGGCTTCGTGCGCACTATGCGCAACTGCTGTATTTCAATTACGGACCGGTTACGATCGTCACCGATGCCGCTATTGCTGCCGATCCGAATGCTCCTTTTCTTCCCCGGCCTTCGGCTGCCGAAGTAGTTGCCCAGATAGAACAGGATTACCTGGATGCCGCCGCGTCTCTACCGGATAAATTCACGGGCCAGGATTACGGCCGCTTTACCAAAGCAGCGGCGCTGACCGGGTTGATGAAGTTGTATATGCACGAAAAAAGCTGGACGAAAGCCGTGACAACCGGCGACCAGATCCGCTCCCTCGGGTATTCGCTGATGGAGAATTATGAAGACAACTTCAGCATAGCCAATAAAGGCGGCAGCTCCGAAGAAGTGATCCTGGCTACCGTATGCGCTCCTACCGCCGGAGATCAGTATACAAATATGTGGCTGGCCCATTCCCTGCCGCCCGACTATGCCGATCCTTCGGGCATTCCGCTTACGGCATGGGGCGGTTATAAAATGCGCTGGAGCAGCTACGATAAGTTTGCAGCAAACGATAAAAGGCTTAAGATGTTGATGGAATCATACCCGACGGGGAAAGATGCAGCAGGGAATGTCGTTTACCGTAATGCCCGGGCACGAGGCGATCTGGGCGCGGTGCCGATGAAATTTGCGCCCGACCCTTCCAAAGCGAATTCACAGAACAGCGGCGTGGACTTCCCTGTCTACCGCTATGCCGACGTGTTGCTGATGCTGGCCGAAAGCATCAACGAAGCCAACGGCGGCCCCGACAGCCGGGCCTACGAATATATTAACGCCGTAAGAAAAAGGGCAGGCCTTGCCGATCTGGCTCAGGGCCTGTCGAAAGAGGCATTCCTTGCCAAGCTACAGGATGAACGCCTGTTCGAACTATGGGGAGAAGGATGGAGAAAGGATGACCTGATCAGGTGGGGCAAATATATCCAGCGGGCCATAGACGATGGCAGCACTGCCGCCCAGCCTCACAAGGTGTTGTACCCGCTCCCGAGAACGGTCGTGACCCAGAGCAACGGTGTAATTGCACAGAACCCGGGGTATAATTAAGCTTGTTGCATTTTTGACAGGATACCGCTGAATGGTATCCTGTCAAAATGCTTAATGGAATAGCTATCAGCTATCAGAAATCGGTTATCATAACAAATGAGATTCCTACATCATGCCGGCATGATTGTCGCCGGCCTTTTTTTTGTAACTGTCGTACATGCACAAAGCAATACCAATGCGAACTTGTCCGGATCGTGTAAACTGAAATTGACAGGTACGCGGACATGGATAAGAGTTGAGTGGGGCGACTGTGCTTCAGGCGGAGAAGGTTTCAGTATCTATTGGTCTGCCGAGAACAGGAAACCGGCTCAACCGATGGCTGTGGCACCCGCCGGTGCCCGCCGCTATTATATACAGCCAGTGACGGCAGAAACAAAGTATTACGTGTGGATGGAAGCATCCGGGGGCGATCATGCCGCTTTCGGCGAAGTAACTACAGGAAAGGAATGGATACTCGATCCGGAAGAAGTGGCCAACCTGGATATTCCGAGCTCGGCCGCGGTACCGGAAGGGATGAAGCTCTTCTGGCATGATGAATTCAACGACGAACAGCTGAACCGCAACAAATGGTCTACCAATTACTATTCGAGCATCGACTATCTGTACAAGATCAACTTCAGTAAAATGAAGGCCGACAGCCTGCCGCAGGCTGCCTATATCCTGAATGGGAAAACAATCAACCTGCTCACAAATGATGCGCAGCCCGCGGAGGTGTACGATGTGAAAAACAATAAAAAGATATCTTCGATCCAGACATATGACTGGGGAAGAAATGAAAATATGTTGGACAACCGTAGAGGCGGGTATTTTGAGGTAAGGGTGAAAAGGAGCAGTACCGGAAAACCCAGGGGATTGAATACCGCTTTCTGGTTTGATTCTCCCGGCCCGGATCTCCGTTATTACCTGGAAAAAGGCACGGAAGTAGAAGGTGTAAAGGGTATCAGGCCCAAAGGACAGGTTTTTGAGATAGATGTATTCGAATACCTGAATGCGCAGTTTGTGCTGCACGGACACGTCGATAAGGAGGGCAGGTTTCAGCGTAATCTGGCTACGCACATAGCCGAAGGGTATAAGCATGTAGACCAATGGGTAGTACACGGTATGCTGTGGACGCCTGTATCGGTCGCCCACTACATCAACGGCAACCTGATTAAGGAATATTCCGACAAAAACCAGATATACGCCCCGAACCATTTCATGAATGTACTTTTGGGGAGCTACGGAGGAGGTGGGACGGTCAATATGGAAGTGGACTATATACGAGGCTATCAATGGCCGCTGGAAGCAAAGAACGAACTCCCCAACGGCGGTGCGGAATACAGCGGACGCATATTGCCGTGGGAGGGAGCTGCCACTGTTTCGAAGTCAGCAGCGAGAACGGGAAATGCCGGGTTCGTTTTGCAACCGGGACAGACATTAAGCCAGTATGTCTACCTCGATCATTCAGAAAATTATCAGCTCGGCTATTGGATAAAGGGTGAGGGTAACCTGGAGGTGCAGGTCAGTAATATAACGCCGGTATCAGGAGTAGCAGAGGACGATTCGCGGCAGAGTGTATCAGGCTCGCCTGTTTTTAAAGAGAGCCGGATGGATTTTAAAACGGGAAAGGAGTATGAGGGCCATACGAAGATCGTCAGGACGGTCTTTACCAATACCGGCAACGGACGGATTTTCCTGGATGATATCGTATTGGAAAAAACCGGGCGCTGACCGGTTTCAGGAATGGAGACCCGATGCCCCGGCGTGTTTCCCCGCAATAAATCCGGTACTCCAGGCATTCTGAAAATTGAATCCACCCGTGATGCCGTCTACATCGATCACTTCTCCGGCAAAGAAAAGGCCCTTTATACTCTTGCTTTCCATCGTTTTGGGGTCGATGCTCTCCAGGCTTATGCCGCCGCATGTTACAAATTCTTCCTTGAACGTAGTTTTCCCCGAAACGTCGAACGTGCTGTCGGTGATAAGCGTGGCGAACTTGTTCAACGATTTGTGAGGAGTGTCGGCCAGCCTGATATCTCCCGCTATGCCCGCTTTTTCGGCTAGCAGGCGCCAAAGCCTGGCGGGGAGGCCAAACTGTGCGTGGGCAGCTAATTGCTGTTTTGGAACGGAGTTTTTCAGCCCGTAGAATACTTCCCGGACCTGGTCGAAATGATTGTCGCCGCTCCAGTTGATGCGTACTTTGAACCGGTAGTCCGACGCGGCCAGCTCCCGCGCGCCCCAGGCTGACAACCTGAGAATAGCCGGACCGCTGAAGCCCCAGTGAGTGATAAGCAGAGGGCCATCTGATTTCAGCGATGTATTCTGAATGCTGACCCTGGCATGCTTAACTGAGATTCCGGCAAGGGGAAGCAGGTAGTTTTCGGGCGTGTTGAAGGTAAAAAGCGACGGGACCGGTGGTATGATGACATGCCGGTGTGCCGCGAGCCAGTCGAACCCCTCCGGTTTGGGCGAGCCGCCGGTTGCTATGATGACGCGATCTGCTACGAGCGGGGAGCTATCTCTGATCTCCAGCCGGAACCGGCCACCGATCTCTTCAAAAGCATGAACGGAAATGTTGGTACGTACTTCGACCCCCGCCTTGCGTGCGCTTTCCATCAGGCAATGGACGATGGTATCGGACGAATCGGTGTGAGGAAACATCCTGCCGTCGGGTTCTGTTTTGAGCCTTACGCCCCGGGTTTCAAACCACTTTACGGTATCTTCGGCGCCAAATACGGAAAGGATCGACTTCAGGAATTTTTCGCCTCTCGGGTAGCTTTTTGCAAAATGATGCGGACCGGATGGCTGATGCGTTACGTTGCACCTTCCCCCACCCGAGATCCTGACTTTCGATAGCACCTTCCCGGATTTCTCAAGCAGGGTTACCTTGCTTCCGGGAAAGGACTCAGCAGCAGTAATGGCCGCCATAAACCCCGCTGCTCCTCCTCCTATGATCGCTATATGCATGTAAAATTGATGTGATGATGTGTTGATGTGTTGATGTGATGATATTTCATTCTCTCATCTTCACATTCTTTATCCGGTTCCAACATGATTAAATCGTACCTTCGCGGTAAAGATACGCTGGTTTGTTTTTGGTAATTGCTTCGCATGTTTGGTTTTCTTAAGAAAGGATTGGGTAGGGGAGGTAACACGCTGATATTGCTTGGGCTCTTCTTCGGGCTTGGGCTTTTTCTCCATTTCAAGGACAGGTTCTTTCCCGATGGAAGGCTATGGCAAACTATCGAAGCCGTCTCTTCCGGATCGGTAAGTGATAAAATCGAAGTATTATCAGGATTATCCGGCGGGCAGTCTGCCGGCATCATTCCCGTTTCTGCCGACGCATCGATCGAAGAGATCCTGAGCCGGAAGGATTTTGTTTTCCCGGTAAACTCCGGCCCTGACAAATTGCAATTGGTGGAACACACCGGTTTTTCGCTGGGGTATAATGAACGTTATGAGCAGGCTTCCTGGGTTGCCTACCCGCTTGTGCGCGAACAGGTAGTGGGGCAGGGTTCGCGCGACCGGTTTTTCAACCCGGACCCGAAGGTAAAGACCGGCTCCGCCATGTTTTCAGACTACACGCGCAGCGGTTACGACCGCGGGCACCTGGCTCCGGCCGCCGACTTCAAGCATTCGTACGAGCAGATGAGAGAGACTTTCTATATGAGCAATATTTCGCCGCAGGACAGGGAATTTAATGCCGGTATATGGAATGACCTTGAAAAGCTGATAAGAGCCTGGGCCAACAAATATGAAAAAGTCTATGTGGTAACAGGGCCTGTTTTGAAGCCGGGCCTGAAAACCATAGGCAGATTAAACAAGGTAGCGGTGCCGGAGCAGTTTTATAAAATCATTTTATATGCAGAACCTCCTTATATAAAAGGCATCGCTTTCCTGCTGCACAATGAACCGTCGACTATGCCTTTGTCAAAAGCGGTAGTAAGTATAGATTCCGTCGAGAGCCTTACAGGGATGGATTTTTTTTCGCTGCTGCCCGATGATATAGAAAACAGGGTAGAAATGAAGAGCAACCCGGGAGAATGGTTCAGGCTGAAGTGACTTCGGCCGATGGCTGAAAGAAGCCAATTCCGCCCCGGTAGCTTCGACTCCGCTCAGCTACCAGAATCAGCTCTGTCCGATATCTCTACAGGCGTATCGCTTTCCCGGTATTGAGAAGCCGGAAGTTCCCGTCTTCGCCACGGGCTACTATCCACACGTTATAGATGTCTTCGGGGAATTTTGTTTTCCAGAAGGTATAGCTGTACCGGTTTGTAAAATATTGGCGGTTGCCAAACAATTCGCTGAAGCCGGAAATGTCCGCAAGGGCCGGTATAAGGAATTGCCCGGAACGCGATTTAAGTGCCAGGTAAACCGGCTGTATGCTTTCCTCACCGGGTTTGACCACTGCAAGCGTCAGCTTCCTGTTCATCCTGGAATTGAACCCGACATCGGGCCTGGAGGTGAGGCTTACTTTCCAATCCGAAGCATCCAGCCCCTTTTTTTCTTTGTCAGTAAGTACGGCAAGGTCGTGTAATTCCCCGCTATCGGGGTTGTACAAACGGGTATCGGCCAGGCGTTTCAGCAGGTCGCTGAACGCGGTAGGGTGGTTCCAGAAAAGACGTTCCTTATAGAATTCTCCGAAAGAAAGCAGTGTATTATCATGTTCCCGTACATAATATGGGTCGAGGGACAATTCAGCTTTACTCCGGAGAAGGTTAGGAAGGAACAGGTACCAGGCGCCGGTGTTCAGTATGATGGCCAGGGCCAGCCCGGTGGCGCCTGCAGCTCTGCGTAAAAATTCCTGCCTGCGGAGCAGATAAAGCACAGCCAGGTAGCAGCAGATAAATAGCCCCAGGCTGAAAATGACATAGCGACGGGAAAATACTTCTCCTCCCTGTATGATATTTACATTTACCGGCCGGCTTACGACCAGCATTGCACCCGTAGCCAGGAAGAACAGCATCGCCGCCGACATAAACCAATATGCCTGATCATGCGTGTCTGCACGACGGCGCAGCGTTTGCCACAGCCAGTACAGCGCAACCGCCAGCATCACCCCGCCCGCCATGAAGCAAAGCAATACGTCGGGGTAGAACCTGATCCGTTCAAGATGACCGTAATCGCCCAGGAAAATACTCCCTAGAAATGAAACACCGTATATTATGTTATAAAACAGGTGGTGGTAAAGGTTGGAACGGTCTTTGGGATGGAGGTGATAATCGAATGAGAAATAGAAAATCAATATCCCGGCTGCCACCAGGAGCCATATGGCGAGCTGACGGTACCGCTTCTGAAAAAAATATACAAGAGCGCCTATGATCCAGCAGGAAATCCCGCTGCCACTGGTGAACGAAATGAGGATCGCGCCCGCAAAAGCGATCATGTCACCTTTCGTGCTTTTCATACCAAGCCCCGTAGCCGTTAGAAGTGCGAAGAACAGGAGGGGCGTATTCTGGATTGCAGCGATTCCCCAGATGGCATTTTCATAATAGAGAAGGCTGAACAGGAGCAGCGGGACAGGAATAAAATAATGCAGGGGTAACCTGGTTTCGCGGAAAAAACGGTAAAACAGGAAGAGTATGCCCAGGAGGAACAGGTTGCCTGTAAAAATCTGAATTTTGGGATCGGGCTGGCCGGAAAAGAAATATATCACAAACATCAGGGCCCTTTCGAATGCGAACCTGTGTTCATTGACCTGCTCAAAAAATGCCTTTATCCTTTCTGATGCTTGCGGCGCATACAACATCCGGTGAAAGGTATCGAGCAGGTTATAGTCGTCAATAAAAGCGATTGAGGTGGTCTGCGTGTATAATATGTAAAAAAAGTACAGCGGCGGCAGTACCAGCAATCCTGCAGTGGCCAGGCGCCGTACCGGGCTTTTTCCCGGTATGAACAACACCGTCAGCAGTGTTATTGCCAGGATATAAGGAAATAGTAGTATCGGGGATGCCGGCATTCTATAAACATCTCTTTATAGTACGGATACGTATTGCGATGGTAACAGATACCACATGCCCCGTGGTACGAAACGCCGGCAGCAGATTATTTCATCTCCGATGATGCGGCTTAGCCCCCGGAGATTACGAAACCAGCCTGATTTTAAGCGCGTTGAGCTGGCTCTTCAGGGAAGCGTCAACCTGCTTGTCACCAACCCGAAGGACATAACCTCCTACCAGGCTGTCGTCTACTTTTTCTTCAAGCTCTATGGTCTTGCCGGTAGAGGCAGTGAGCGACTCTATGAATTGCTTTCTCACCTCGGGAGTCAGCGCCGTGCTCGATACGACCGTAGCTTTCTGAATCCCTTTGTATACATCGTACTGCTTAATGAATTCGTCGGCGATGGCGTCGAGTATCGCTTCCCGGTTTTTGCGGGTGATAATGTCGAAAATACTGAAGGAAACGGGGTTTACCTTGTCCTGGAATAACCCTCTCAGGATGCCCAGCTTCTTTTCATGTCTGACAATCGGGCTCCCCAGCACCTTCATCAAAATCCGGTTTTCAGACGCGGTTTTGCTGAAGAGTACCATATCCTTATAGACTTCCTCCACCAGGTTTTTTTCTTTGGCAAGCTCTATCAGAGACTTGGCGTAGCGGGAGGCAACTGTAGCGATTGACATCTTGATTGTTGTAGGTTACTTTTTCTTCCTTCAAGGGCCGGTTGCCCGGCCAGGTTGTGCGGTGGAGCCGGCTTAGTTCAGTTTTACGCTGTCTTTAACCAGGTCTGCCACCAGTTTTTCCTGTGCGCTTTTGTCGTTCAGCTCACGGCGAAGTACTTTTTCGGCAATATCGATCGACAGTGTAGCAACCTCTTTCTTGATCTGGGCTATTGCGGCAGCCTGCTCGCTCCTGATGGTTTCACGCGCACTTTCGATAATCCGGTTTCCTTCGGCTGTAGCCTTGTCCTTAGCCGCTTCAATGAGGCGGTCGGCCGCTTCCTTGCCTTCTTTGATAATCCGGTCGCGGGCGGCATTGGCTTCTATGATAAGACGCTCGTTGTCAGATTTCAGCTTGGCCATTTCTTCCTTGGTTTTCTTGGCCATATCAAGCGCGCCCTGGATCTCGTTTTCACGTTCCCTGAGCCCGTTGATGATCGGTCCCCATGCGTATTTGGAAAGGATGAAAACCAGTACCAGGAATACGACCAACATCCAGAAGATAAGTCCGGGACTAGGAGTTAAAAGTGACATGCTGTCTTTATGTTTAAGATTTTGATTACGATATTAAAGTCTTTTGTTTCAATAGTGCGGGAGCCTATTGCTCCCGCAGATTTCTTCCGGGCTTATAGTCGGAGGCCTATTGCCTGCCGTAGCCCTGGTCTGTCTTATTTGAAAGAAATAAGAAGACAGATAACCGCTGCAAAAAGGGCAACCGCTTCGATAAGAGCAGCTACGATAAGCATAGCAGTCTGGATACGACCGGCAGCTTCCGGCTGACGTGCAATACCTTCCATAGCGCTTGCACCGATTTTACCGATACCAAGGCCTGCACCGATAGCGGCGATACCTGCACCGATAGCAGATCCTGCGAATGCAAGTCCGAGACCACCTTGTTCAACTGCCTGAAGCAAAATTTGAGCTAACATAATTGTGATGTTTGAAAAAATATATTTGAAAACAAAAGATTAAAATCAATGCCCGTGATCAGCGTGGCTATGCTCTTCGATGGCGCTTCCGATATACATGGAAGACAGCAGCGTGAAGATAAAAGCCTGGATAAACGCTACCATTATTTCAATGAAATTCATGAAAAGCGCGAAGGCCGAGATCACAGGTGCGAGCATGAAGCTCTTGAAAATAAAAATAAGGCTGAAAAGGCTCAAAAGGATAATGTGCCCTGCCGTGATGTTGGCAAAAAGCCGGATCATCAGCGAAAACGGCTTCATGAAAACCCCGATGATTTCGACCGGGATCATGACCGGAAGCAGTGCAGGAGGCAGACCGTCGGGCGCAACCAGGTGCTTCCAGTAATGCCTGTTGGAGTTGACATGCGTAATAATAAAGGTAAGAATAGCCAGCACCATTGTAATGGCTATGTTTCCTGTCACGTTTGCGCCGCCCGGCAGAAGCCCGAGCAGGTTATTGATCAGGATAAAGAAGAATAATGTAAGCAGGTAAGGCAGGTATTTGCCATAGTTAGGGCCTACATTCGGCTTCACTACTTCATCTCTTATGAAAAGGACCAGCACCTCCATCGCCGACTGAAGCCCTTTGGGAGCTTTGCCTTTTTCCCCGTTATAAGCTTTTGCTACAGAAGTAAACACCAGGATGAGAATGATGGCGCCGAGGATCATCGAGGCTACGTTCTTGGTGATCGAAAAGTCATAAACGGTGCGGCTTTCGTCTACAGGGACTATTTTCTCTGCATCGCCGTGCACCAGGTGATACCCGTTATATTCGTGATGGTCGTTATGAAAGCGGGAAGAAGAAAAGACTTCGATGCCGCGGTCAGGTGAATAGAGGATAACGGGAAGCGGTATGCTGAACCCTTTCGCGAATTCCCACTCGTGCGAATCGCCGATGTGGTGCATAATCAGTTTACCGGTGTTGAATTCCTCCTCCTCGAGGGAGACATGGTTAGAATGCGCCCCGGCGTCATGATGCGCGTGATCCTGGGAATACAACGGGCTGAAGCCCAGGAGTATGGATAATGATGCAAAAGCTAAAACCTGACGGAAAAATCGTGACATTTTAGTCGAGTTACTGGAGTCTTGTTCAATTGGCGCGCAATTTACGATAGACTCCCCATATTTCAAAACATGTGTAAAATAAATAGAGTGCAAAAAAATTGGCTACGAACAACTCCCCTTCAGGAACCCGGCGGTACAGGAACACCCCGAGAAATACCAGGCTCAGGATAAACCGTACTACCGAAACCGACATGTAAAACTGTACGAATTTTTCGCGGTTGTTCCTGAAAGCCTGCAACATCAGTTGATCGATCAGGAACGAAAGCGCCATGTAGAATGCCAGGATATACCATATTTTCGGATGCAGGATTCCCGGCGGATAGCCCAGGGAATCGACTATAAATAATACAATTCCGATAATGATGGTCGCAAGAGTGGATCTGAACACAGGATAACTTAAAAGCTTTAATGCCAGGATAGTGCCTGGCGCAATTTATATATTTTTGACCAGCGCAGGCTTACGGTTAAAGAGGTCCCAGACGAGCTCTCCGAAGAGGGTGTTGGCCCATGCAAACCATTTCCTTGTAAACTGCTCCGCGTTGTCTTTATGAAAGGACTCATGCATAAAGCCGGTTCCGCCATGGTTCGCTATCAACTGTTTCAGGCATTTCCTGATTTCCTCATCACTATCGCTGGTCAGTGCCTGTATCGTGATGCTGATCGGCCATATGGTATCGGTACCGGTGTGCGGGCTGCCGATTCCTTCGCCTGCACGGCCTTTGAAGAAAAACGGGTTGTAGGCCGAAAGTACCAGCCTACGGGTATTCCTGTAAACAGGGTCACGGGCAGGTACCGCGCCGAGATAAGGCAACGATAAAAGAGAAGGTACATTGGCATCGTCCATTAAATGGAAACTTCCGTAGCCGTTGACTTCGAAAGCATATACTTTACCGAATTGCTCATGAGTAGTGACCGCATACCTGGCCAGGGCGGCGCTCACTTCGACGGCCAGCTGGCTGCATTCCGTTGCCAAAGCCTGGTCACCGCTGATCACGGATACCATTTCGGCAGCTTGCCGTAGCGATATCACCGCAAAGAAGTTGGAAGGAATAAGGAAGGGAAAAATGGTAACATCGTCGCTGGGGCGGAAAATAGAATTGATCAGGCCTACCGGTTTGGTCGGGTAGCCGTAACCGCTTATAGGTACGCCGTCTGTCGCCCATGAAGTTTCCCGTTCGAACTTGTAGGGGCCTTTATTGCCGTCTTTTCTCTGTTGTTCTTTGAATGTTTTGACGATGAGCGAAATAGCTTCTTTCCATTGGCTGTCGAACGGTGAGGTATCGTTCGTGATTTTCCAGTACATGTACGCCAGCCTGATGGGATAGCACAATGAGTCGATTTCCCATTTACGCTCATGGATGCCGGGCTTCATTTCGGTCCGGTCGGTTTTTTTCCATTCGCTTTCCTGGGTTCCATCCTTGAAGAAAGCATTGGCATACCGGTCGAGGTGAATACAGTATGTCTGCCGGTTGATAACCCCGGCTACCAGCTTTTGAAGCCTGGTGTCATTTTTTATCAGGGAGAGATAAGGCCATACCTGCGCGCTGCTGTCCCGGAGCCACATTGCGTCGATATCGCCGGTGATCACATAGGTGTCGGGCCTGCCGTTTTTTTCCTCGAAATAAACGGTTGTATCCAGTGTATTAGGAAAACAATTCTCAAACAGCCAGCCCAGTTCTTTGTTGGATACACCGGATTTTACTGTTTTGATGGCATTTTCTACGGCTTCGCTTACGAAATGCCGTTCAGAGGCGGCGGGCCGGTTTGATTTGTATTCCGTGAGGGCAAAGGATTTCTTTCCCGGTACAATCGCCCCTGCTGCGGCCAGGCCGGTAGTTTGGATGAATTTTCTTCTTGTAAATGTCATTGCCTGAAAATTAATAGGATATCGCGGGAGACAATTTAATACAAAATCGGCTATAAATTGGTTTACCTGATTAAGCGCCTTATTTATTATCAGAAGGGGCGCGATATCGCCGCGGAGGGTGAATTCTGTAGAGGCTATTCCGGTAGCGTGTCCCTGCAAGGGGCATACTGTGCATAACCGCAGATGCAGCGCAGCGGAATCTGCGGATGAACGTGGCGTGGCTAAGGCAGGAGCCGCGCAGCGGCGGCACGTGTTCTGATGGGCTGTGTCGTCCCTGCGGGACTCGGGCCGGCCGGGCGCGCATGGTCGGCCACCGGTTACGATGGTTATGCAGGTGCCGTCCCTGCGGGACTTCTACGCTGCTGATAACCTGTTGGAACCGATGTTACTTCGGGCTACAGCCCTGATTTTTTGAGAGATAGCTTACTTTTTTTAAAAATATTTATAAATAATAGGATTAAAATAAAGCTTTTTTCCCATTAGTAATTAGAGAGATTAATTTCTGGCAGATACAGACCTTCGAACATGACCGATACTGACCTTTGGAATGCTTTTCGGGAGGGTGAACGCGATGCTTTCCGCCTGATATATGACCGCTATTCCAGGGATTTACTGCGCTATGGGTACAGGATTACGGATGACGGTACGTTGATCGAGGACACTATCCACGATTTATTTATCGAGCTGTGGCATGCGAAAAAGCTGAGCGAAACAGATTCCATCAAGTTTTATCTCTTTGCAGCGCTTCGTAAAAAGCTTACCAACACGGTAAAAAGCAGGAATAACCTGTATACAGAAGGTTTCGAAATTTCGGAAACAGGTCCTCTGACTTCACCGATAGAAGACGATCTTATAGAAAGAGAGGGCGAGCAACAATTGTTGGAGCAACTGCATCGGAGCTATCTTCTTTTGACTGACCGGCAGCAGCAGGCCCTTCATCTCCGGTTCTATATGCATTTCAGTAATGAAGAAATAGCCCGCATTATGGGCATCAACTATCAGTCGGCCTGTAAATTCATCTATACAGGGCTGAAAGCGCTCCGCGAAACGGTCCGCATCCTCTCGTGGGTATGCGGATTGCTCGGATTGGGTGCGCTGCTTTAGAGTACTGTATCGGTTGCAAGACAGATTCTAGGAAGACGATTATAAGAAAAAAAGAAGGGACTACCCGAAAATACTGACACATGAGCTACTATCATTATAAGGCAGAGGATTTTGCGGCAGACGACGATTTTAAGAAGTGGGTCTGTGAGCCGGATGGCCAGTCGGATCAGTTTTGGAAAGAATTCCTGGCTGAAAACCCCGAAAAATACTACGCCATTATGGAAGGTCGCCGGCTGGTGGCCGGGCTGAGACACCTGCCCGGTCATGCCGATGTCGGAAAGCAGGCCGAAAAGGTTTGGGACAGGATTGAGAGCACTGTCGAGTATAAAGGCAAGTCGCCCCTACTCCGCCTTATGACTTTACGGGTAGCGGCGGGAATACTTTTTGTCCTGGGCCTGGGCTGGTGGTGGAGGTCGGGGATCATTCCGGAAAGCCGTGAAAAAGGCGATCCTTTTGAAAAGAAGGAACTAAACCAGGATTGGGAAGAAGTAGTCAACAGCACTTCGGCCTCCTTGCAGATACGCCTCTCCGACGGGAGCCTTGTGGTACTGGAAAAAAACAGTCAGCTTAAGTATGAAAATGAGTTTAATGATTCCCTGAGGGTACTTTATTTGAAGGGTGCAGCCTTCTTCGACGTGAAAAAGGATGCGGAACGCCCCTTTATGGTCCATGCAAACGGGTTGGTTACAAAGGTACTGGGAACCAGTTTCAGCGTCTACGCCCGGGAAAGCGATCCTAACGTAACGGTGTCGGTGAAAACGGGAAGGGTGTCGGTCTATTCGGAAAATGTTTTGTCGACCCATGACCCGGAATCCGGCGGGATAGTGCTTACACCCAATCAGAAAGCGGTCTTTGCCCGTAACAGGGAGACCCTGAGCAAAACTCTTGTAGAGAAACCCCGGATGCTGCCCGGAAGCCGGCCGGTTTCCTTCACCTTCGAATCGGCTCCTGCAAGGGAAGTATTTGAAGCTCTGGCCCGGAACTATGGAGTAGAGGTGCTGTATGATGAAGAAACCATAAAAGATTGTTCATTAACTGTTAATCTTACTGATGAAGATTTGTTCCAGAAACTTGAGGTTATTTGCAAGGTGCTGGAGCTCCGGTACAAATTAATAGATGCACAGGTGATCATATACGGGAGCGGCTGCTCTTAACGGATTGATGTCCCTGACAGTTTTTAAGTTTTAATTTAAACATTCCTGTTCTTTTTATGCCCAACTTTTAACCGCCATTTCTCCGAAAAAAGCGCCAGCGGTGGTTGCAACACCACTGGCACGGCTTCCTGTCCTTTGTATTGTTCGGGTACAAAATCACCGTTACGGTGAGGTGAAAGGAAGATGTTTCCATTGTCAAGAATTTATGAAAACATGTAAAACTAATGAAAAGACCGCTATTAGTAAATTCGTTTATAATACGCCTTATGAAGATCTCTTTTATTCAAGCTCTTCTGGCAGTGATTTTTATGGGTGTTTCCATGGCGCACAGCTCTTCGGCGCAGGAACTGCTTTACCGGAAAATTAATCTGCAGGTAGAAAATGAACAGGCCCGGAAAGTGCTGACTGAAATCGAACGTCAGGTTCCCGTTAAATTTGCGTACCGTCCCCGGACTTTGCCTGCCGGCCGGAAAATAACACTTGACGCTGTCGACGAGCCTCTTGTAGAGGTACTGGGAAAGGTAGTCCGGCAATTGGGGATAACCTATGAGATAATCGGGCAGCAGATTATCCTGCAGGCTCCCAGCTCTTCTTCATATGCTCCCGAACCGCTGCAGCCTTCGCCCTTCAAAGAATTTATGGCCGACAGGAATGTCTCCGGGAAAGTAACCGATGAAAAAGGTGAAGGACTGCCAGGGGTAAATATCCTGGTAAAAGGGACCCCAACCGGTACCACTACCAACCTCGGGGGTAACTTCAACCTGGCAGTGCCCGACGACAACGCTATCCTGGTATTCTCTTTCGTAGGTTATATCCCGCAGGAGGTACAAGTAGGCAGCAGGTCGGTCGTCGAAGTTTCGCTGAAAGTAGATGAAAAGGCGCTCGAGGAAATAGTAGTGGTTGGCTATGGAACCCAGAAGAAGGTAAACCTGACGGGAGCGATTACGGTAGCAGACCCTGCGAAGCTGGCCAACCGGCCGATTACGACTTCGTCTCAGGCGCTGCAGGGGCTCAACGGACTTTATGTCAATCAGAATACGGCCCAGCCGGGAAATGATCAGGCCACCATCAGGATACGGGGCGTCGGTACGCTTAATGATAACAACCCGCTGATACTGGTCGACGGGGTGTCGTACCCGTTGCTCGATGTCAATCCCAACGAGATAGAAAGCATATCGGTGCTGAAAGATGCTGCATCGACGGCTGTTTACGGGTCGCGGGCCGCCAATGGCGTTATACTGATCAAGACAAAAGGAGGGAAACGCGGGGAAGGCTACCGCGTTAGCTACAACAATTATTTCGGTACTGAGAAAGTCACCAAGCTGCCTGATGTCGAGTGGGACCCGATCAAGTTCATGAAATATAAGAACATAGCGCTGGCCAACGAGGGGAAGGCGAGAGAATATACCGATGCCGAAATTGAAGAATATGAGAAGGGAATCCCCTCTGATCCTAACGGGTATATGTATCCCAGGACAAACCCCTACGAAATTGCACTTCAGAACGGGTTCATCCAGGAGCATAATATCACGGTATCCGGCGGCGGCGATCGCCATAATCTTGCCCTGACACTCGGAGCGCTTTCCCAGACAGGGATATTAAAATACGATAAATCGAAGGCAAACCGCTATTCAATCGGGCTGAACGGGAAGGTGGATGTCAATAAATTCCTTTCGATCGGGGGTAAAATATCCGGTGTTTTCAGGAAATATGACGAACCCCAGGTCACAACCAATACCTATTGGCAGAACGCGATATTCCGTACCGTGCCTATCTTCCCGACCCTGATAGAAGACGGCCGCTACGGCAATACCTGGCTGCGGTCGACGGGCCTCAACGTCTGGTCGAATACGCTGGCCAATCTTAAAGAGGGGCAGAGGGACTATGTCCGGACCCGTTTGCTTACGAATGTGTTTGCCGATCTGAAATTACCGTTGAATATCACCTACCGCGTCAATCTGGCTGCTAATACCTATGACTACGTTCAGCATGTTTTCAGGCCTTACCTGACCAATACAAATCCCAAAACGCTGGCAAATGTCATTGTGAACGCTACGGCGATGGGCTACAGGCGCTATGAGAAGGAAATTAACCTGACCGGCTTCCATACCCTCGACTGGAATACCCAGATTGCCGAAAAACACAATATTTCTGCGTTGCTGGGAAACAGCGTCGAAACGTTTTCGTGGGAGTATTTCAACGCTCAGAAAGAAGGGGCGATGGATAACCAGCTAACCGACCTAGACGTGTTCCTGATGAATCCTCAGGTAGCTGGAAACAGCACAAAATCGGCGCTCCTGTCTTATTTCGGGCGTTTGAACTATAACTTCGACGACAAATACCTGTTGGAAGCCAACTTCCGCTACGACGGCTCGTCGCGGTTTGCAAAACAGCACCGGTGGGGGTTATTTCCTTCCTTCTCGCTCGGATGGAGGCTGGACAGGGAAAATTTCCTGAAAGATGTGAACTGGATTACCAACCTGAAGCCCCGCTTCTCCTGGGGTAAAATCGGTAACCAGCAAATTGCGCTCTGGAGCTATATCAACGCAGTCGGTCTGAACCAGAATTATTCGTTCGGAACGGCCGAGACCCTAGGAGCAGCGACGACAGCCGCGGCAGATCCGAGCCTGAGCTGGGAAACCACTACGATGTCCAACCTGGGCTTTGACATATCGCTTTTCAACGGCAGGCTGAACACCACCATTGAGCTTTACAATAAGATCACCGACGGAATCCTGCGTCCTGTCAACTACTCTTCGCAGGTGGGAGACCTGATAGGGCCGATTACCAACGTGGGCTCCATGAGCAACAAAGGCCTCGAGGTACTGGTCAACCACCGTAACCAGAAAGGGGATGTTTCATACGAAGTCGAAGGAAGCATCGCCTACAATAAAAACCGCGTCACCAACCTGAACGGGCAGGAGATCATTTCAGGGCGTTATATTACAAAGGAAGGGCACCCTGTCCAGTCGTATTATATTTATGAAGCCGAAGGTATTTTTCAGAACGAGAATGAAATCGCCAATCATGCCTTTCAGAATGCCGCTACCAAGCCGGGTTTCATAAAATATAAAGACCAGAACGGGGATAACAGGGTCGATGCGCGGGACAGGAAGGTTTTCCATGGTGTAGTTCCGGAGGTTACCTACTCTTTCACGCTTGGCGCCGGTTATAAAGGTGTCCAACTGATGGCTTTCTTCCAGGGCGTGGGAAAGGTATACACCTACCCGCAGCATAATGTTAGTTATCCGTATTACAACGGAGCGGGCGTTACCAAGGAATGGCTGACCGATGCCTGGACACCGGAAAACCCCGGCGCCAAACTGCCTATCCTGACTACCAGCACGGGCAATACGCTCAACTTTGAAAATTCAACCTTCTGGCTTCAGAACGCGTCTTACCTGAGAATGAAAAATATTCAGCTCAGCTATGAGCTGCCGGCAGGTATAACGCAAAAGCTGGCCATGAGGAACCTGAAGCTATTTGTGAACGGGCAGAACCTTCTGACATTCACCCAGATGAAAAACTGGGATCCGGAAAAAGACCTGACGCAGGATAACATCTTTGCTTATCCCCAGGTAAAAACGTTTACAGCAGGTTTAAATGTGACTTTTTAAATAGCAATTATACACATGAAACGATATATAATATTGACAATAGCCGCTCTTTCAGTTTTCGGATGCGACAGCATACTTGATACGGCGCCTAAAGACAAGTATACGGAAGAGACATTCTGGCAAACCGAGGCACAGGCGGATGCAGGTCTTACCGCCTGCTATACCACCCTGCGCAGGCCGGGGATATACGGCGGCGGGGACTGGGCTACTCCTCTATGGGAAGAGACCGCAACACCCAATGCCACGGATTACAACAGTGCGTCTGGGTTTTTCAGGATCGCCGAAGGTATTCATGACGCTTCCAACAGCGGTATCATCAACAACCGCTGGGCCCATGCCTATGAAGGAATAGGCAGATGCAATATCTACCTGGCCAAAGTCCCGAATATCACCATGGCAGAGGCCAAGCGTAACCGTGGAATTGCCGAGGCGAAGTTCCTGAGGGCATTGTATTACAGTTTATTGGTCAATTATTATGGCGATGCCCCTCTGATACTCGATCCACCTGTAAAAGAACACAACACGCTGCCGAGGACCCCTAAAGAGCAGGTTTTCACCCAGATCATAAAAGACCTGGACGAGGCTGCCGCCGTGTTGAGTGAAACTGCTTCACAACCGGGAAGGGTGACAAAAGGGGCCTGTTATGCGTTGAAAGCCAGGCAGTATCTCTATCACAACAAATTCGCAGAAGCTGCTGCTGCGGCAAAACAGGTAATGGATATGAAGAAGTACAGCCTTTTCCCGGACTACAGAACCCTCTTTATGCCGGAAAATGAAAATAATGCCGAGGTAATATTTGATGTCCAGTACCTGTTCCCGAACTATTGCCATTCATTCGACCTGATCCGCCGCCAGTTTGATACCGCGGCTCCGCTCCGCGACCTGGTCGATGCTTACCTGATGGCGGACGGTTCGGATATCAAGACGTCAAAAACATATGATCCGGCCAAATACTGGGAAAACAGGGACCCGAGGTTCAGGATGACGCTGGTATGGCCGGGATCGACTTATCGGGGCGCTCTCGTTACCGACCGGACGTTCGCACAAACCGGGCTGACCTTTAAGAAGTATAGCATTTACGACGAAAATAACAGCTACAATTCGCTTATCAAAAACGCCAGCCAGTCGGATATCAATTATATTGTTCTGAGGTATGCCGACGTTTTGCTGACCTATGCAGAGGCTAAAATCGAGCTTAATCAAATCGATGAAAGTGTGTACGAGGCAATCAACATGGTAAGAAACAGGCCGACTGTTAAAATGCCCCTCATCCAGCATAGCGATCCGTCTGACGCTGCAAATTATGCCGCTATGACAGACCAGGCACGGCTGAGAGAAATTTTACGCCTCGAAAGACGGATAGAATTTGCCGGAGAAGGCTTTTATTATATGGATATTCTTCGTTGGAGAACGGCAGAAAAAGTCAATAACGGACCGATTTATACACACAACTACACAGAAAAGCTTGTACGAAAGTTTAATAAGGACCGGGATTATCTATGGCCTATACCTGCCTATGAACTGCAGGAAAATGCGGCGCTGGAACCCAATAATCCTAATTGGTAAGGTACCTTGAATTCGTTTTACCATGATAGAATCTCAGAAATCCTGGTTGCTTAAAATACTCTCGCTGTGGGTGCTGTCGGTGTGGACAGTACCCGCAGTCTGCGGGCAACCCGCACAAAAGCGGAAGCCCAACATCATTTATATTTATGCCGACGACCTTGGGTATGGCGAATTGGGAGTGTATGGTCAGAAAAAGATCAGGACACCCCATCTCGACAAGCTGGCCGCGGAGGGAGTAAGGTTTACGAAACATTACACGAGTACGCCCGTGTGCGCACCGGCCCGCTGCATGTTGCTGACCGGACGGCATGGCGGACATTCTTTCATAAGAGGAAACTATGAGCTCGGCGGGTTTAAAGACGAGGAAGAAGGCGGGCAGATGCCATTGCCGGAGGGAACGGTTACCATCGCCAAAGTACTGAAGCAGGCCGGATATGCTACCGGGGCTGTAGGTAAATGGGGGCTGGGAATGGCCGGGTCGAGCGGTCATCCGAACCGCCAGGGGTTTGACTATTTCTATGGATATCTGGATCAGAAGCAAGCCCATAACTACTATCCTACCCATTTGTGGGAAAATGAAAAATGGGACAAGCTGAACAATTCCTTCATCGAGGTGCACCGGAAACCGCCCGTCAACCCTACAGACAAGGATTTTGATTACTACAAAGGCAAGGACTATGCGATAGACAAGATGGCCGAGAAAGCAAGGCAGTTTATTTCAGGTCATGCCGACAAGCCGTTTTTCCTGTACCTGCCTTTTACAATTCCGCACGTTTCACTCCAGGTGCATGACTCGGAAATACAGAAATACATAGGCCAGTTTAACGAGTCGCCCTATCTCGGGGACAAAGGTTATTCTCCGACAAAATACCCGTACTCTACCTATGCCGCGATGATTTCCTATCTCGACAAGCAGGTAGGCGATATTATGGCGTACCTGAAGCAGCTTGGACTGGACGAGAACACGATCGTGATGTTTTCGAGCGACAACGGTCCGACGTTCAACGGCGGCACCGATAAGGAGTTTTTCAACAGTACCGCAGGCCTTAAGGGCGCAAAAGCCCAGGTATATGAAGGTGGTATACGGGTACCCTTCCTGGCCAGGTGGCCGGGACAGATAGCGCCGGGAAAGGTTTCATCGCTGGTATCAGCCCAGTTTGATATGTTTGCTACCTTTTGCGAAATCGCCGGGGTGCCCGCTCCGAAGAATGACGGAATATCGCTGCTGCCCGAACTGACCGGGTCAGGACGGGTACCTTCCCGCGAATACCTGTACTTTGAGTTTCCTGAAAGAGGCGGGCAGTTAGCCATACGCTTTGACAGGTTCAAAGGTGTGAAGGTGAACATGAAAGAAGACAGGAATGCCCAATGGGAACTCTATGATCTCCAGGAAGATGAGAATGAAACGAAAAACATAGCCTCCCGTCATCCTGATCTTATTAAAAAGCTTGATGAGATAGTTAAAAAGGAGCACTGGGCGGCCACTGTTCGTGAATGGGAATTCGTAGATCCGAAGATGAAATAGCAGATAGTATTATGATGATTGATTATAAAACAGCCTGGCTTTGCGTTTTCATTTTCCAGGCTCCCGGGTTATTTGCGCAACAGGCAATGGTATGCGGCGACAGCAAGATTATCCTCATCGATTACGGGAAATCCACCGATACGATACCTGTCGTGGCCTGGACCTGGGATGCTCACGAGGCGCAGGACTTGCCTGAAACATACCGCGAAAAGAAATTCAACTCGGTCGATGACTGCAAGGCTATCGATAAGGGGCGGAAAATACTGGTGTCATCGTCTTCGGGTGCTGTGGCAATCCTTGATAGTAAAAGCAGGAAAGCGCTTTTCTATGCCGATGTACCGAATGCCCATTCCGTGGAAATACTCCCCGGCAACAGGCTGGCGGCAGCGGCGTCGACAGCGGCTAAGGGAAATAGAATCATGCTTTTCGACGCTGCCCGTCCGGACAGGGTTTTATTTGAAGACAGCCTCTACTCGGCGCATGGCCTTGTCTGGCATAAAGGGAGAAAAACCCTGTTTGCTCTGGGCTATGATGTACTTCGCGAGTACAGGCTGACCCGGGCAGACAGTCTTGTTTTATTGAATTCATGGAAAATTCCCGGTATCAGCGGGCATGACCTGTATGCCGATTCAAAGGGTGACGGCCTTTTTATGACCGAACATACCGGGGTATGGAGGTTTGACCTCAAAACCTACCGGTTTGAGAAAATAGAGGGCTTCCCCGATGCCGAGAATATCAAGAGCATAGGCCGGAATAAAAGCGGCCAGTTCATCTATACCGTCCCTGAAAAAAGCTGGTGGACCTATCATGTCAGCTTTTTTCATCCGGAAAAAAAACTGGCTTTTCCCGGCATGCGGGTTTACAAGGCCCGCTGGTTTGGGGATTAAGAGAAGGTATTAAGAGTAGATTGACGGAGCTTGCGTTTTATTAAGTTGAAACTGGTAAGCAGTATAAAGCCGGAGATTTACTAATGTTATTTTCCTTTTTGCGTGCCGTCCCGGGTGGAAGGCTGCGGTTGCCGTTCCCTTTGTTGGGGATCATTTGTCTTACTGCTGCGTCGGGCGCTTATTGTTTTCCCCGTTCGGACCGGCAGGATACGCTCAGGATCTATGTCGCCCCGGACGGAAATGATGACCATTCCGGAACGATGAAGTCTCCCCTGGAGAGCTTCGAGGGTGCCCGGAAGGCAGTATGGCGGTTGCTGAAAGAGCAGCCGGGAAATCCGGTTACCGTATATTTTCGCGGAGGAACATATCTGCTCGACAAGCCGGTTGCTCTGGGAAAAGAAGACTCAGGCACTCCCGGTTCGCCGGTTATCTACCGGCACATGAATGGAGAAATCCCGGTATTTACAGGCAGTAAATCGTTATCGGGGTGGAAAAAACTCCGGGATAAAACGATGCTTTCACGCCTGGATAAATCTGTGCACGGGAAGGTATGGGTGACCGATCTCAGGCGGCATGATATTTCAGATTATGGCGATCCGACGGACCTGGGAGCCCGGCCTGAGCTGTTCTGTGATGGAAAGCTTCAAACGCTCGCCAGGTGGCCGGATACCGGTTTTGTAAAAACAGAAGCAGTAAAAGGAAGTACGCCGCTTCCCCCCAATTACAGCAACACGCCGGGGACAAAAGAGGGGATTGCGATTTATACAGACAGCTATCAGGACAGGTGGGCCGCCGAAAAGGATGTCAGACTGGGAGGATACTGGTTCTGGGATTGGAGTGAGCAGTTTCACAAGGTATCCCGTTGGGACGCAGCCGCCAGGACTTTTTATATTCAGCCCCCGTATCATGGTTACGGCTATAAGGCAGGCGCCCGGTATTTCGGACTAAATCTTTTTTGTGAAATAGACCAGCCCGGAGAATGGTATCTCGACAGGGAGACGGGACTGCTGTACTGGTATCCGCCCGAGGGCGTCGCTCCATCCCGTGCGGAGGTCCGGTTCACTACTTTCCCGGCGGAGTATATGGTCGAAATCCGTGACTGCTCCCATATCAGACTTATGGGGCTTACGTTCAGGGAAGGACGCGGGAGTGCAATACTGGTAAAAGACGGGGAAAACTGTTTGATATCAGATTGTCGCATTCAGCGTTTCGGAAGGGATGGCATTCATATTTCTGATGGACGGAATCATGGTATTTCCGGGAGCCTGCTGGAACATTTCGGTTGCGGAGGTATCAGGATAAAGGGAGGCGATCGCAGGAATCTGGTCTCGTCCGGTCATTTCATAGAAAATACGATAGTCGAACACTTTTCTGTTTTTAAGCGTACTTACGAGCCTGCCGTTCACCTGGATGGATGCGGGCACCGGGTAAGCAACAGCCGTTTCAGGTTTTCTTCGTCATCCGCTTTTCGCGTGGAAGGAAACGATTTCCTCATTGAATACAACCAGGTAAGCCGGGTCGTAAACGAATCAGATGACCAGGGAGGGATCGATATTTTCTATAATCCCTCCTACCAGGGGATCGTAATCAGGTACAACCATTGGTCGGATATACAGGGAGGTACAAAGCATGGAGCTGCAGGCGTGCGCCTTGATGATATGATTTCGGGCGTACATATCTATGGTAATATTTTTGAGAAAACAGGAGCAAAGGAATTCGGTGGGGTGCAAATACACGGAGGTAAAGACAATCTGGTCGAAAACAATCTTTTTTATAAGTGTTTTGCTGCAGTCAGCTTTTCAACATGGGGCGAAAAGCGCTGGCTGGAGCAACTCGATTCCCCGGAGATACGGAAAAGGCTGTATGAAGATGTGGATATCGGTTCTGCTGTATACAGGGAAAGATACCCGTTGCTGGGTAAGCTGAAGGAAAAGCCTGACGTCAATAAGGTGATACGGAACGTGATCGTTGACTGTGAGACTGCTTTCCTGCGGGACAGGGGAATCCAGGTTATGGAAGATAACAAAATCGTAGACGGGCAGGGAAAGCCATTATCTTCCTTTCTTACTGAGGGCTTTTTTAGCGGTTTGGGTATAACACCCATCCCGGCGAAGCTGATCGGTCCAAGGGGAAACAGGTGGAGCCAATGATATGGAGACTGGCTTTAGTGCTTTAGGAAATTTTCCTGGTTGACAAAAAATACATTATTAATAAAAATACATCATGAGAACTGTCTTTCTGTTTTTATTGACGCTTGCTACATTTCCGGAGATTCTAAACGCCCAGTCCGTCAACCAGGACGAATCGAAAGTGCCTGTATATACACTTCCGGCGTTGCTTGAGACATCTTCCGGGAAGACGGTTAATTCGGTAAAAGACTGGGAGAAAAAGCGCCGTGGTGAGATATTGACGCTCTTTGAAAAAGAAGTTTACGGGCAAACGCCGGCAAAGAGGATACCGGTAAGCTACGTGGTTAAATCAGTAGAGAAGGCCGCCTTTGGGGGAAAGGCCACGCGTAAGGAAATACGGGTGCAATTCCCGCAAAACAGGTATATGGATCTTCTGTTGTATGTGCCGAATGACGCCCGGGGAAAGGTACCGGTATTTCTGGGGTTGAATTTCCTGGGGAACCAGAGCCTGGAAAAGGATCCGTCGATACCGATTACTGCCAGTTGGCAAAGGAATAACAAAGGGCTTGAAGTAACGGAGAACCGTGCTACGGAAAACACCCGGGGTGCTTCGATGCTTAACTGGCCGGTGGAGTATATCCTGTCGAAGGGTTATGCGCTGGCAACCATTTATTATTGCGATATTTTCCCGGACCATGCCGACGGACGGGACGCCAGTATCCAGGTACTTTTTCCTGATAATAAAGTGCCGCAGCAGGAGTGGGGCGCTATCGGCGCCTGGGCCTGGGGATTGAGCAGGGCGGTCGACTACCTGGAGACGGATCCTGCGATCGACGCCGGTAAGGTTGCGGTGCTTGGCCATTCCCGGTTGGGAAAAGCAGCTCTCTGGGCGGGTGCGCAGGATAAGAGATTTGGGGTGGTAATATCCAACAACTCCGGTGAGGGCGGCGCCGCTGTCACCCGTCGCCGTTTTGGAGAAACTATTGCAATTATTAATAAGAATTTCCCCCATTGGTTTTCGCCAAATTATAAAAAGTACAGCGACAGGGAAGATGATCTGCCGGTGGATTATCATCAACTGATCGCCCTCATTGCGCCGAGGGCAGTGTATGTAGCCGCTGCTTCCGAGGATTTATGGGCCGATCCGCGAGGGGAGTACCTGTCACTCTACCATGCAGGCCCGGTTTACGGGCTGTACGGGAAAGAAGTTTTGAATTCGCCTGAAGCTCCGCCGGCGCAGCAGCCTGTAAGCACTGACTTTATGGGTTATCATATGCGGAAAGGAGGGCATGATATACTGCTGTACGACTGGGAGCAGTACGTGAAGTTTGCAGATAAGCATTTTAAGTAAGTAAAATGACAAAAGTGTCCGACATCCTCTTCCCCGTTTCTGCCAATCGGTTTTGCGCCTTTCTCCGGGGGGTAAACGTAAAAGGAACCAATATGAAAATGGCGGAAGTCTGTTCCGTATTCGAAAAACAGGGAATGGAAAATGTCTCCGCGGTCCTGGCTTCCGGGAATATCCTGTTCACTTGCAGTAAAAACGCAGATGAACTGAAGAATATCCTGGAAAATGGGATGTCCGTACATTTCAGCTACGAGGCTTTCCTTTTTCTAAAAGATAAAGTTGAGATCGAAGCGATCTTCAGCGGCAATCCTTTCGAAACCCGCCCCGAATTTCATATCTATGGTTTTGTAGGGATCGGCGGGATTGAAAATACGCTGATGGAAGAATTTGAAAAATCGGGAAAAGCAGAAGGTGAAGATGCCCGGATCGTCGGGACCAATTTCTACTGGACGGTCCCTAAAGGCAGTACACTCGATTCTGAATTCGGGAAAATACTGGGAAGAAAAAACCTGAAGAATTCCTTTACCTCACGTAACCTGAACACATTTGAGAAGGTCTTGAAGAAAATGTAGCCTTTAAAATGCACGCAGGCTGTTTACAATAAGAAAGTCACTTTACGGTTTTTCCGACCGCTATCCTTGATACCGGCGGATATGTACTGCCTGTGTTGGCTATCGATACGATGGCGGCTGGTAAGAAGGCGAAGTATGAAAGATAAGCAAAGTACCTGAAATCAGGGGTAGCCCCGTATGGACTATCCAACAGCATTGACGGACGGTCCGCTGTGCGGTAGAGGTCGTCCTTCTCCCCCTGTCTCTCCAAAAGAAATCCAATCGCAAGCAGTAAATTTAATACCGACAGTTCTCTTATAGGCTTGACGGACCGGGTGCGCGAAGCGGGCGTGCGGCTTACGTAGAGAAAACGGGTTTTGATGAAGTTGATACCTTTTATACAGGACGACAACGAGCTAAAACTCTGGCATAAAATGCTGGAGGGCGATCCGGCTGCTTTCAGTGGGCTGCTGAACAGCACGTATGATCTGTTGTTCCAGTATGGAAATAAGTTCAGTAGGGACCGGGAGCTGGTAAAGGACTGCATCCAGGACATTTACCTGGAGGTATGGGAGAAAAGAAGTAGTTTAAACGGAGATATCCCGCCGAGGGCGTACCTGCTGGCGTCGTTGCGGCGCAGGCTCAACCGGGTCGCGCAGCGGAATCAGGCATTGCCTTTCGACAGCCTTGACGACGTAGCTTTTGACATGAATTATTCGATCGAATATCGCCTGATCCGTTCCGAAGAAGACGCACAAACGGCTAAACGGATTACTTACCTGCTGAACGCACTGCCCAAACGGCAAAAAGAGGCGGTATATCTTAAATTCTTCCTGGAACTGGACCGCGACCAGATCGCGGCGGTAATGGACATCCGGCCGCAATCGGTATCCAACCTGTTACAGACTGCTTTCAAATGGCTGAAAGAACACTGGAAAACAGCCATTTTTTTCGCTCTTCTGCTATCTTGTCTGCAGATCGCCGGCTTTTGACATACGTGACGCCGGGTATCTTTCAGTTTTCTTCAAAAAAAAGTAAAAAAAATACAGTATCCGGCGACAGGGTATGTCTAATGTCCCATGTAATACCCCGATGGCGGTCCGGTGTGGACCCGAAATAGGGGAAATCGTTATCTGAGACATGGATCATTACCGTCATTTCACGATTGAAGAGCTTGTTTGGGATGAGCCCTTCCGCCGGTGGGTGCTCAACCCGACTGATGAAGATACTGCCAGGTGGAGCAGCTGGCTGGAAAAGAACCCGGAACAGGCGCTCTTTATTGAGCGTGCCCGGAAGATGGTGCAGGCCATAGCGCCGGGTATGACCCATTTGCCCGAAGCGGAAAAGCAGGATGCGATCAGGCGGATATTGCAGCGGTCCGGCGCTACCGGCAAGGGCAGCCTGGTAACTACCGGCAACCCACGCTTCCGGCGAAGCTGGCTACAGATAGCTGCGGCAGCATCGGTAATAGCGGTGATCGGCTGGCAGCTTTTGGCGCCTCCCCGGAAAATGCCGGGGGTACGGTGGGGGCTGGCTGATGTGGCAGGGGAACAGCCCTGGATAGAAAAACAGAATGCGACGGCCGCCCCCCTGCTTATCACCCTTGACGACGGCAGCGTCATCAGTCTCGATCCTCAGAGTAAGATCAGCTACCCTCTTCGCTTCACCGGCGGAAAAAGAGAAGTAGCGCTTTCGGGAGAAGCTTTTTTTGAAGTCTCCCGCGATCCTTCCAGGCCTTTCCTGGTCTATGCCAATGAAACGGTGACGGAGGTGCTCGGTACCAGCTTCCGCGTCCAGGCCCGGAATGATGCATCGAACGTCATCGTGGCGGTGCATTCGGGAAGAGTATCGGTGTTTACCAAAACCGACTACGAACGCGGGCCTGCCGACCCTAAACGGTCGGGCCTGGTGCTCTCACCTAACCAGCAGGCCGTATTTGCCAGGGAACAGGCGCAGCTTACCAGGACGCTGGTAAAAACACCGCTGGTGCTCGGCCATGCAGATCTCCGGCTTTCTTTCGACTTCGACAATACGCCGGTCAGCGAAGTATTCAGGACCCTTTCGGAAGCCTACGGCCTGGAAATCGTCTATGACCCCGAATTACTGCAGGGCCGGACCCTGTCGGTGAGCCTGGAAGACGAATCACTGTACGAAAAGCTGGATATTATCTGCAAAACACTCAGGGTGACCTACCGGATCGAAGACGCACGTGTCATGATCGAAAGCGATACCCGTTAAAACAGCCGTTCAACTCAAAACCTCTGTGCCTATGAACTTTACCGCAACTTTTTAAAAAGAAGCCGGCAATGTTCCCGCATTGCCGGCCAGGACTGTTTCCCACGATATCCCTGGCAGGATGAGGGAAACTGTTTTGCCGATTCATTCTTTCAGTTAATCTACAAAACATTCAAAACTATGAAAAAAAAGCGATCGCTTGGTCGTGTCTTCCTGGCTATGATCAAATTTACCTGTCTTCACGTACTGCTTGTCGCCGCGACCTTCGGGGGGAGCGCCGCGAGGGAGAGTAAGGCCCAGGAATTGCTCAGCCGGCAGGTAACGTTCGAGGTACAGAACGAGAATTTCCGGACAGTACTTTCACGGCTGGGAAAAGCAGCCCGCGTAAAGTTCAGCTTTGAGCCTTCCCTGGTCCGGCATGAAGAAAAAGTCAGCATCGTAGCCCGTGGAGAACCCCTGGCAGGTGTCCTGGACCGGTTATTGACGCCGATGCAGCTTACCTATGAGATATCGGGCAAATATATTATAGTTACACGGCCGGTCGACCGGAAGAAACCCGTTCCGGAAGCGGTTGCTGATCCCTGGAAGGACAAAACGGATATACGTCTGGAAGGCAGGGTTACCGACGAAAGCGGTACGGGTCTGCCGGGGGTGAGTATCCTCCTGAAAGGTACGCAGCAGGGAACTACGACCGATTCGGAAGGAGTGTTTACAATAGCGGTGCCTGATGAAAATGCCATATTGGTATTTTCCTTTGTGGGCTATATTTCACAGGAAATTACGGTGGGAAGCAGGACCTCTGTCGGGATAATGATGGAGGTAGACCAGAAGGCGCTGGAAGAGGTAGTGGTGGTGGGTTACGGCGTAGTCAGAAAAAGCGACCTGACCGGTTCGGTAGCCAGCGTGACGCGGGAGGAGTTGACGGCCTACCCTGCGGCTAATGCTGTTCAGGCCCTGCAGGGACGTGCTGCGGGCGTTGTAGTACAGTCTTCCAGCGCGGAACCCGGAGGAGATTTCAAAATCCGGGTACGGGGCGGAACCTCCATCAATGCCAGCAGCGATCCGCTTTTTGTGGTAGATGGCCTGGTAGGGGGCGTGCTGCCACCTCCCGATGATATCGCCTCCATCGAAGTATTGAAAGATGCTTCTGCCTCCGCTATCTACGGATCGAGAGGAGCCAATGGCGTCATTATGATTACAACCAAATCGGGTAAATCCGGTAAACCACAGATCAATATCAACAGCTCCTATTCTCTGCAGAAGGAGATAGGAAGGCTTGACTTGTTGAATGCCAGGCAGTTTGCTGAGTATATTAATGAAGCCCGGAATTCCAATTTCTATGACGTGAACAACCTGCAGGCAGACACTGACTGGCAGGGCATGATCTTTCAGCAGGGGCATATTCAAAATCATCAGCTATCGGTATCGGGTGGGACCGATAAGATGAAATATTATGTTTCAGGGATTTATTTTGGTCAGAAGGGGGTCATAAAGACGTCCGCATTTAATCGTTATTCGCTGAATACAAACTTTAAATTCGACGTTTCAAAGCATATTCGCCTGAGCTTGAGCTCTACCCTGCTCAACTCGAAAAGTGACGGCGTTATGACCTCATCCGCGGGTGGGGCATTGAACGCCGGCGTCGTGATGGCCGCCCAGCGTTTTGATCCTGATCAGGGTATTTTGGACGAAACCGGTAAGTATACCCAGAGCCGGGTAGGGGTTGCTGCATTTGAAAACCCAATGGCCGTTATCGACGGAAGAGAAGAAGAGACTAAACAGGATAACGTGCAGGTGAATGCCAAAGCTGAATTTGACCTCGCCAAAGGGCTTGTATTCAATTCTACCTTTGGCACGATCGTCAGGAATTCGCAAAACGGCGTCTATAACAACCGCATTTCAAATCAGGGGGAAACCACCAACGGACAAGGTAGTCTCACTCATGGCCGGAATTTCAATTTCCTGACCGAGCAATACCTGAATTATAATTTCAACGCCGGTGAAAAGAATACCTTCGTCCTGACCGGCGGGTTTTCGTACCAAAAGTTCCGGAATACCAATTTCTCTGTTACCAATACCGGTTTTATTACCGATGCGCTGGGATTCTGGAACCTGGGAGTCGGTACCAATTTCAGGGCGCCCAGTTCGGGATTTACGGAATCAGCGATTATGTCTTATTACGGCCGGCTGAATTATAATTTTGACGACCGGTACCTGCTCACATTTACAGGCCGTTACGACGGCGCGTCCCAGTTCAGCGAAAATAATAAATGGTCATTTTTCCCATCAGGCGCTTTTTCGTGGAATGTCAGCAATGAGGAATTTTACCCCCAGAACCCCGTATTGTCCTCACTAAAACTAAGGACCAGCTACGGATTGACCGGGAACCAGGGCATTGGCGCCTATCAATCGCTTGCCAGGATTTCATCTACTTTCTTTGTGATGAACAATAGTGTCGTGAGCTCGGTGCGCCCGACTTCGATTGCAAACAAGGACCTTACCTGGGAAAAGACCTCCCAGTTTAACATAGGGCTGGATATGGATTTATTTAACAACAGGATCAATATTTCGGGAGACTACTATTATAAACTGACGAAAGATCTGCTTTTTAACGTCCCTATTCCTGCTTTTTCCGGCTATCAGAACAGGTTGCAGAACCTTGGGGAGATAGAGAATAAGGGAGTCGAGCTCCAGATCAATTCCAGGAACCTTGTAAACGCTTTCAAATGGTCTACCAGCCTTAACCTTACATTTAACAGGAATAAGGTGCTTTCACTGCCCGGTGGGGTAGATATTATCATCGCCAGTGTACCGGGCGTTTCCGGGAGTGTTCAGAATTCTATCCTGAGGGAAGGAGAAGCGGTAGGTTCGTTTTACGGATACGTGTATAACGGTGTGTACCAGGTGGGGGATGAATTTATACCCGGCGGGACTTTTGAAAAAGTGCCGGGAGGAGAAAAATATGCCGATCTGAACAACGATGGAGTGTTGGATAGCAGGGACCGGAAAATTATCGGGAATCCTAACCCCAGGGCGGTTTGGGGGTTGAACAACGATTTTTCCTTTAAAGGGTTCAGCATGAATATATTTTTCCAGGCTTTTACCGGCGGCGATATGATGAACCTGGTCAGAATGGAGCTCGACCGGTTGAGCGGGAACAGCAACGCTACCACGGACGCCCTCCGGCGGTGGACCCCTCAGAATACGGATACGGACGTACCGAAGGCCGCAGCAGGAAGGTCGCCCCTAACCTCGACGCGATTTGTGGAGGACGGTTCTTTTGTCCGGCTGAAGAATATCTCGCTGGGCTACGATCTTTCTCCCGGGCTTCTGAGCCGATTTAAGATCCGTTCTGCGCGCATCTACCTGAGCGGGCAGAACCTGCTGACATTCACTAAGTATTCCGGGGTGGATCCCGAGGTAGCTTTCAGATCTGATGGCGTCACCAACAGTAATGTTAACCTGGGACTGGACTTCGACAGCTATCCGAACACCACATCCTGGACTTTAGGAATTAACCTGGGATTTTAATTTTTCGCCTTCAAACTTAAAAAGATGAGGAAATTAGTCATTATCTTACTCCCTTTTATGCTGATGCATACAGGATGCAACGGATTGCTGGAAGAGAACCCGAGGGGGTTGATGGCCCCGGAAGGTTTTTTTAAAAAGCCCGCCGATGTAGAGGCTGCTGTCTATGGTGCCTATGCTGAATGGGTTACCCTGAATATAGAAAAGGAATATCTGTTGTCTCTTATTCTTCGTAGTGATATGGCCGAAATCGGGGATAGGAACACAACGGGCGACAGGGTAGTCATCAATGATTTCAACATGGATGCGAGGAATAATATGACCCGGCTTACCTGGAACGGCTTGTTCCAGGCTATTGCTGCTGCCAATACGGCCATCAAGGGCGCCCGGCAGATCGAGGCTGACCAGGCCATAAAAGACAAGCTGGAGGCACAGGCCCGGTTTATCCGCGCATTTACGTACTATCATCTGGTACGCTATTTTGGTGATGTGCCTTACATGGACGTACCGGTAGAAAGCGCGGAAGAGCTTGATGCCGCTACCAGGACCCCTGAAAACGAAATATATGACCATATTGTCGCGGATCTGAAATTCGCTAAGGAACACCTTCCCGACAGGAATCCTGCCGATGTGAGAAATATAGGTACTAAAGGGAGCGCGGCCACCACGCTGGCGGAGGTATATCTTACGCTGCATCGCTACGGCGAGGCGGCTGCAGAAGCGCGGTATGTGATCCAGAATGCGGCAAGTTTTAATTATGCCCTGGAGAAGAACTACCAGGACCTGTTCAATGCCAATTTATCAGGAACGTTGCGCGAGCCGGTATTCACTATTGACCTGAAAAATAACCTGTCCCAGGGGGGATATAACCCGATAGAGGGCCTGATCAACCTGACCCGTATCAGGGACCATGCCCCGAGGAGCCTGTCTGTAGCCGTTCCCGCCTACAAGGTTTACACTACATGGGATGCGAGGGACTACCGTAGGAAGGTGAGTTTTGAGGATTCGGTAATGATCAAGGGCGTAAAAACTGCTTTAACCGATTCGAAATACAGGACGCCTGTCCCGCATATCGCCAAGTACTTTCGCTATCCGGGTCCCCAGGAGTCGGGAGACGACCGGTCGAGCGATCATCATTACTGCCTCTACCGCTATGCCGATGTGCTGCTGATGGCGGCGGAAGCCATTGCCGAATCGGAAGGAGCGACGGCTGAGGCGATCGGGTATGTCAACCAGGTACGTGGAAGAGCGCGCTTTAATGGTACGACCGTTACGGATTTTCCGGCAGATGTCAGCCCCGGGATCTCGAAAGCAGATTTTATAAAGACAGTGAGAGAGGAAAGGAGATTGGAATTTGCTTTCGAATTTAACAGGTGGTACGACATCAAGCGCTGGGGGATCCTGGAGGAAGCATTTGCAAAGGAGGGATCCCTTGAGCCGCACAATGTCGATCCGCAACGCGACTACCTGTTCCCGATTCCGCAGACAGAGGTCGATATAACCGGTTTTCCACAGAACAAAGGGTACTGAACAACTGGACTTTAACTTTAAATATGAACCCGTTTGCCGCTTCTGCCTTTCTTTTTCTTCTTACCCTTATCGGGAACAGTGCTGCCCTGCAGGCGCAGCCTTCGCAACGTCCCAATATCCTGCTGATCGCCGTCGACGATCTGAACGATTTCATAGGAGGAATGGGTCACCCAGGCGCCATTACTCCTAACCTGGACCGGCTGATTGCGAAGGGTACCCTGTTTGCCAATGCACAATGCCAGTCCCCGATGTGCAGCCCGTCGAGGACCGCTATTATGACCGGGCTGCGGCCTTCCACAACCGGGATTTACGGGTTTATCGGCGACGATGAGATCAAAAACGTGAATGAAGCTACCCGGAAAGCGGTTTTCATGCACCAGTATTTTAAAGACGCCGGATATTATACGATGGGTGTCGGCAAGATTTTCCATGAACATGCGCCGCAAGGCTTATTCGATGAGAGCGGAGGCCGGGAAAAAGGGTTCGGTCCTGTGCCCCCTAAACGCATGAACTGGCACACCAAAGGCACCGGTACCGATTGGGGAGCTTTTCCTGAGCGAGACGAGCAGATGCCCGATTACCGTTCGGCGCAATGGGCCAGGGAGCGGTTAAGCAGATCCTACGACCAGCCTTTTTTTCTTTCGGTAGGGTTTCTTCGCCCCCATGTGCCCTGGCATGTGCCGCAAAAGTGGTTTGACCTTTATGATACTACCCGGATTCAGCTTCCGCCCTACCTGAAAAACGACCGGGACGATTTGCCTGGAATTGCCCTGGCAATCGACGATCTGCCCATGATGCCGTCCACCGAATGGGCCATCCAAAACAACCAGTGGAAAAACATGGTCCATGCCTACCTGGCGAGTATCTCTTTTGCCGACCATTATATCGGCGAGATCCTCAACACCCTGGAAAAAAGTCCTCACGCCGCGAATACGATCGTGGTGCTCTGGTCGGACCACGGCTACAGGATGGGCGAGAAGGGCACCTTCGCCAAGGTTGCGCTGTGGAACCGGGCCACGATTTCGCCATTAATTTTTTCCGGGCCCGGTATCCCGGAAAACAAGCGTGTTGATGCCCCGGTGGAGCTGTTTTCCATTTACCCGACGTTAGTGGACCTCTGTGGTCTGCCTGCTGCTGACAATATCGAAGCCCGGAGTATTTATCCCCTCCTGAAAAATCCAAAAGCGGACTGGACTGCTCCTGCTATTACCACCTGGGCGAGGAACAATCATGCGATCGTCACCTCAGACTACCGGTATATCCGCTATGAGGATGGGTCGGAAGAGTTGTACCTGCTAAGAGAGGACCCGAATGAGTGGCACAATGTAGCCGGCAGAAAAAAATATGCGAAAGTCAAAGCCCGGCTATCGCGGTACCTGCCGGAAGTAAACGTAAAGTGGGCGGCGGTATCCAGGTACGACAATAACGATTACTTTAAAAAGCAGAAGCGGGAGCAAAGCGAACCTTGACAAAATAACCACTTATCCGGTTATTTTTCGTTGTCCTGCGGCTGATACTGAGTTCTGCACGGGCCCGGGGTCCGGTACACTTACCGGAACCCGGCGGGATAAAACGGGGGAGGTCATAAAGAAGCTCTTTGAAGACCTGAAAAATCCGGAGAAAGTTCTCTCCATAGCCTTTGAGCTAATCTTGCTGACAGCAGCCCCTGCCGGGCGCCTTTCGCGTGCGGGGAGGAGCCTTAGGGCAGGGAGCTGCAGGAGGCAGGTACGGTCGGGCTTTTGCACGCCAGCTACCTGCTCAAAGCTGTTAACGGGTAGTCCAGGTTGATGCTGAGTACCCGGTTCCTGGTTTTATCATCGCCGCGGCCCGGGTCGACATTGGCCATTCCCAACTCATAGGAAAGGTTGACCCCTAAGCCCCGCGCGAGGCGATAACCCGCAGTCAGGCTGAGACCGGCATCAAAACGACTGAAACCCATATTTTTTTCAAAAGCCGCATACGAATCATCGAAGCCTGTACCCTTATCATGCAGCCTGCCGAACAGCCCGTAGCCCAGGTAAAGGCCCGGCCCGCCATAGAGGCGGCCCTTGTTATCGGGCAGGTCGTAATTATACAATACCGAGACGATCGGTTCAAGGTAGAGCATCCGGGCGAGGAAATATCCATCGCTGTATTTCTGTTTACCTCCTTTGCCTATAAGCTGTACACCGTAAAGCAGGCTAAGGCGGCTGAGAAAAGACGTCTTACCGGCGGCGGTTTCTGACGGCCCCGGCCGGCTGTCGGCAGATGCGAGCAACCTGGCCGGGTCGGGCGGCCGCGGGGAATGGTAAGCGGCGTTCTTACCTTTATAATAGTTGATCATCTGGTCGATCAGGCGTTGATTATCGTATTTCAAAGCAACATTCATGACCAGTACATCGGCCGGATGGTTCCGAAGATCCTGCAGTCCCGGGGTATATTCGTAGGAAGGTCCGGAGAGTCTCTGCCGGGCGAGATCGATCGAGGCCTGCAGGAAGGCGTTGATCTTGTGGTCGAGATAGGTGGGAGGGCGCGAAGGGATATCGGGGCCAAGTTGACCCCATCCGGTGATAGGTGACAGCCCGATTAAAAGCAGTAAGAGGCGGACCATGGTTTTCATAACAGGAATCGTTTGAAAGCGAACCTTACAAAGTTCCCTATCCCGGTTTTGTACGCCAATAGTTAGTCGTAACTATTTTCACAGACAACCTGCGTGTGATCCCGGATTCTCGGGGGGATGCGCATATTGTTTCCCTGGTCTTCGCACCTGCCTGACATTATTCCCTCGGGTGCGAAGATTGACGGTGGTTTTCGCGTAAATTCGCAGAAACAGAACCCTTTTATATTATGGCCCTTATGTTATGAAAGTCAGCATATTACGCCCCTTTTTAGCATTTGCGCTGGCCCTGTGGTGTTTTCCGGCAGCCGGGGGGGAAGGTTATACCGAAGCAGAGGCGCTGGCAGCCTGGCAAAAGCTGAAAAAGCAGGCTGTTACCGGGGAAACATTCAGGGAAGTATGTGACCTGGCCCAGGATGTTGCGAAGGATCATATCGGGTTGAGCTACGAAATCCTGGCTGATTATCTGCCCCTGGTACGGAAAACGGGCAATAAACAATGGATACATATCCTGCTGATGGGTTGGGCGCGCGCGAAAGCTTCTTACCACTTTTTTGAGGAGGCGGAAGGACTGTACCGGCAGGCGAGACAGAATGCCCCGGATACCTCCGTACTGTTCCGGGAAGCCCTGGTCGGTACGGTCTTGCTTTATGGCGAATGGGAACGGCCGGATTCGATGCGAAAATATGCCGGGCTGGGGGAAAGTGCGTGTATACGTGCCCGTGACCATGAGAACCTTTCATTTATTTATACGTTCAAAGCCATGTCCGATATGGTCGACACGACAGCCATGCGCAGCTACCTGACAAAGGCCATTTCCCTGGCATCGGACCTGAAAGATAAAAACGCGCTTTTCACTGCGAGGTACAACCATGCGAATATTTTCCTGCAGCACAATCCCCTGAAACAGGTTCAGGAATTTGAAGAATTGCTGGAGCTTGCCAAAGATCCGTCGCTGGATCATTATCCGCGCAAACTCTACGAACGTACCGCATTTACCTTCCGCAGCGCGGCTCCGAGCGTATATTATCAGCTCATGCAGCTCAACCTGTTGCTGATGGATTTCGAGAATGCCGATAAGTTTGCAACCCTTTTTCACGATGCGGTGGTCCGTCCTAATCCTGAAGGGGGAAAAGCCGCCTATTACTATGCCGAGCTGTCTATTATAAAAGCCTGCCGGAAAGACTTCAAGGCGGCCCGGATGCTCCTGGATAAAAGCAGGAGGTTGTTCAGGCTGCCGGAAGAGCAGATACCTTATGTCAGCTATTTCATTGCTGCCGGTCTTCTTGCTGCTCATGAAGGAGATCATGCGAAAGCGGAGCAGTATTATAAAAAATTTGTAGGTCCTCATGGATATTCACATGGGCTGCAGGTGCTGCCCGTGGAGCTTTATTATGCGCAGGCGCTGATCGCGAATGGCAAATTTCCGGAAGCCGGAAAAGTACTTAGCCGGTTTGACCGACTGGCGAAGACACGTAAGTATTCGGCAACGGGTTATTATTACTATCGGTTTCTGGCTGATTTTTATAAAGCGAAGCGGGATTTTCCCGCCTATGCCCGGGCAATAGAGGAATTTTATGAAGTCAAGGATTCGCTAAACAATCTCGTAAGGTACAGGGCTGTTCAGGAAGTGCTGGCCAGGGTAAGGATCAGGGACAAGGAGCAGCAGATCGAAAAACTGAACGATGAGCAGCAGAACCGGGAGAGGCAGGTTCGTCAGGAGAGGGCCCTGTATGCGGTCGTATTGACGTCGTTGCTGCTTACGATCGGTTTGCTCGTTTTGTATCTCCGCAACAAAAGCCTGCGCGCCAGGCATGAGGAGGCGTTGCATAGTAGCGAGCTGCTGCGCCTTGAAAAAGAAAGGCATCTTGAGCTGACGGAACGCGTATTGGAAGCGGAAGAGAAAGAGCGCCGTAAAATCGCGGATCAGCTGCATGACGAAGTCAACTCCATGCTGGCTCTGGCCTCGCTGTCGGTGTCGTCTGCCCTGGAGCACGGCACATACAGTGACGGCAGGCTTGAAAAGACCCATGGAATCCTGTCTTCCGTTTCTGCTACTATCCGCGACCTGAGCCATCAGCTTAATCCGCTTACCTTCGAAAAATTCGGTTTCAAAAAGGCGTTGGAAGAATCGGTAGCGATTATTAACACATCAGGGAAAATAAATTTGTCGGCGGTCATCGTTGGTTTCGAAGGAGGGCCCGATCAGGTTTCCGTTTTCCTGTCCAACGTGTTCCGGATCATCCAGGAGCTTCTTCATAACCTGATCCGACACTCGGGAGCTACGACCGCGTCCCTTGAGGTGGTTGAGCACGAAGGATTGTTGTCGGTGATCCTTGAGGACAACGGGATCGGTATCAGCGATACGGATATCAGGGAAGGACAAGGTATAGGCAGTATCCGGTCGAGGGTAGCTTATATGAACGGGCGCATAGAGATCAGCCGGAGACCCGAAGGAGGAACCATGGTGGTGATAGAAGCATATAAACCCGGCAAGGCCGATGAATATGGAAAATAAACTGCGAATCGTGATTGCAGACGACCACCCGATGCTGGTAGAAGGTGTCAGGGCGGTGATTCAGGAAATTCCGGGTATGGAGGTTGTCCGGTCAGTTAGCAACGGGCGGGAGCTTATTGCCGCCTTGAGCCTCGTTCAGGCAGATCTCGTGCTGGTGGACCTGAATATGCCTAAAATGGATGGGCCGGAGGCAATCCGGGAGCTTCGTAGAATGTTCGGGGAGATTAAGGTGATCGTTTTTACCAGTTATTCCAGGCCCGAGTTTGTGAAGGAGGCAAAAAAGCTGGGTACCGAAGGATACCTGTTGAAAAGCGCCTCTTCGTCCGAGATCAAGGAAGCTATCGTCACCGTAGCACGTGGAGGAACCTGGTTCGGGCCCTTCGCAGCAGGCCCTGCAGAAGAAACGGACGTCGGGAAGGTAGACGATTTTGTTAAAAAATACCAGATTACGCCGCGCGAAGTGGAGATTCTCACCTATATAGCCGAAGGGCTCACCAGCCGGCAAATCGCCGGAAAGCTGTTTGTCAGCGAATTTACGATTAATGCGCACCGGAGAAATATCTGCAGAAAACTCGAAATTTATACTTCTGTCGGCCTCCTTAATTTTGCCCGCGGGCACGGTCTTATAGGAAAGGCGTGAATCACCGACAACCCCACCTATCTCAACCAGGTGCGGGCAAGGGCCTGGTTACCTGGATTCGGAACGGCAGGGTGTCCAATCCCAGGCTGACCCAAAACCCGTAATAAGTAATATATTTGTACATGATCAAACAGACAATAAAGCAGGTTTTATGTGTCCTCGCTTTCCTGACAGGGCACGACTATGCGGCGGCGCAGCCAAATATTCTATGGATCGTCAGTGAGGACAACAGTCCTTTCCTGGGCTGTTACGGCGATGCTTTCGCCACTACGCCTAACCTCGACAAGCTGGCTTCCGAGGGAATTTTATATCAAAACGCGTTTTCTACTGCGCCGGTCTGCGCGCCGTCCCGGAATACCCTTATCACCGGGATGTACCCGCCTTCTATGGGGACCGAGCACATGCGCAGCACCTATCCCGTCCCGGATTTTGTGAAATTTTTCCCGAAATACCTGCGGGAAGCGGGCTACTATACGACCAACAACGCCAAAAAAGACTATAATACGGTGGACCAGACCGATGCCTGGGACGAATCAGGCAACAAAGCCACTTATAAGAACAGGCCGGCCGGCAAGCCATTTTTTGCGGTCTTCAATATCGGGACTTCACATGAGAGCTCCATCCATGTTTCGGTGCCGGACAAAGACCTGAAGCACGATCCTGAAAAAGTTCCTATCCCGCCCTATCATCCGCGTACGAAGGAAATGAAGCACGATTGGGCGCAGTATTACGACAAAGTACAGGAAATGGATGAGCAGGCCGGGCAGCTGCTTGCCGGGCTGGAGGCCGAAGGGCTGGCCGATAATACAATCGTATTTTATTATGCCGACAATGGCGGCATACTGGGCAGGAGCAAGCGGTTTGTATATGAATCCGGGCTACGGATCCCGCTGATTATCCGTTTCCCGGAGCAATATAAAAAGCTGAGCCCCGGGAAAGCAGGAAGCCGGACCGACCGTCTTGTCACCTTCGTGGATTTTGCTCCCACCGTGCTGAGCCTGGCAGGCATCCCGGTGCCGGCGTATTTCCAGGGGAAGGCCTTCCTGGGCAGCGCTCAGCAGGGAGAACGCGACTATGCCTACGGCTTTCGCGGCCGAATGGACGAGCGCACCGATCTTTCGCGGACGGTTCGCGACAAGAAATTCAGGTACATCAGGAACTACCTTCCCCATAAAATTTATGGCCAGTATCTGGAATATCTCTGGAAAGCTCCTTCCATGCAGTCATGGGAAGCCGAATATAAAGCCGGCAGGCTGAACGACATTCAACGGAAATTCTGGGAGGAAAAGCCTGCTGAAGAGCTTTTCGATATGGAAAAAGATCCGCATAATGTCCATAACCTGGCGAAAGACCCTGCCTACAAAAAGGACCTGGAAAGGTTGAGAAAGGCAAATCTCGATTGGCTGATCTTCTCCAGAGACGTAGGATTCGTGCCGGAGGGGATCGTTGCCGATATATCCCGGAACACCACGCCGTATGCATTCGCTCGCAGTAACCGGTATGATGCCGGGAAAGTGATTGCTTTTGCCGATGCGGCTTCCTCCCGTGACCGTGCCAGGCTGCCGGAGATTATCCGGAACCTGACTCATAGTGACCCGGTAATGCGCTACTGGGCAGTGACCGGAACCATTATCCTGAATGAAGCGTCGCCCGCTGTAAAAGCAACCCTGGAAAAACTGCTTCAGGACCCGGTACCGCCGGTAAGCATCGTCGCTGCGGAAGCGCTCCTCCGGCAGGGTGAAACCGGCAAGCCGCTGGCAGCGCTTGGCGCAGCGCTCAAAAGCGACAACCAGATGGTGCGTGTGCAGGCACTCAATATCCTGGAGCAAATCGGGGATAAGGCGAAGCCCGTCTACCCCGAAATCCGGGCGCTGATAAAAGACGATCAGAAAGACGGCGATTATGACATACGTGCCGCAAAGAAAATACTGAGCAGATCCTGAAAATAGTGAAGAAACGACACATGAATCCGGTACAGCCGCAAGGCTTGCAGCTTCATATCGCGAAGTAAAAAATCCAGATAACAATGAAACACCGGGCAACCGCCGGGAGAAGGGGAATTTGGAAGGCCCTGACCGTCATATTGATCATTTTGGGAAACATCCGGGTTGCAGGAGCGCAAAATGCTCCTAATATCATTTTTATCATAGCGGATGACATCAGCTGGGATGACATCGGTACCTACGGAAACAGCAAGGTCAAAACACCCAATCTCGACAAACTGGCAAAAAACGGTTTGAAATTTGAAAATATGTTTCTGACCGCCAGCTCCTGCAGCCCCAGCCGGACAAGCATCCTGACAGGTCGCTATCCTCACAATACCGGAGCTGCCGAGCTCCATACGCCGCTTCCGGCGCATCTGAGTTTTTTCCCCGGACAGCTCCGGCGAGGGGGTTACTTTACAGCGCTTGCAGGTAAGTGGCATGAAGGACCTGCTACGAAGAGCGCTTACGATACGCTGCTTATAAACAGGGTAGATAACGGAGAAGGGGCTGAATTGCAATGGATTAATCTGCTCAATGCGCGGCCGAAAAATAAGCCTTTCTTCTTCTGGCTGGCCCCCCTGGATGCGCATAGGCCCTGGTCAGAACAAACAGACGGACCGACGCATGACCCGGCCGCGGAGGTGGTGGTTCCGCCTATGCTGGTCGACACCCGCGAAACGCGCGAAGACCTTAAAAAATATTACGACGAGATTGCTAACCTTGATCACTATGTAGGTCTGCTGGAAAAGGAGCTTGAAAAGCAGGGCATTGCGGAAAATACCCTGATCATTTTCACGGCCGACAATGGAAGGGCGTTCCCGGGGAGTAAAACCCGTTTGTACGATGCGGGCGTAAAAACGCCGTTTCTTGCTAAATGGCCAAAGGGTATCAAACCCGGCCTGGTGACCCGGAGTCTTATCAGCAGCATCGACATAGCGCCCACCCTGCTTGAGCTGGCTGGACTCAAACCGGCAGAAACTATCCAGGGTAAGAGTTTCGCGTCTCTGCTGAAGACACCTGACAAAGAATTCCGGACCTATATTTTCGCCGAACAGAACTGGCATGACTACGAGGCCTATGAACGATCGGTGCGTAGTAAAGAGTTCTTGTACATCGTGAATAAGCGTCCCCTGCTGGATAACGGTGGTCCTATCGACGCAAACCAGAGCCCGTCTGCGAATGCCCTTAAAAAAGCCAGGGAAAGCGGAAAGCTGACAAAGCTGCAAAATGATGTGTTTCTTGTACCACGTCCCGTGGAGGAGTTTTTCGATAACCTCAAAGATCCGCTTCAATCTGAAAATGAAATCCAAAACGAAGCGTATGCCACAGACATAGCTAAACTCAGGCGTGTCCTGAAACAATGGCAGGATGAAACCGGCGATACTGAGCCTGCAAATCTCACTCCGGATTGGTACGACAGGCAAACGGGTGCACCCACAAACCAAAAGGGCAAACGCGGCGAGATGCCCGGCAGCTCGGGAAATGCAGACCGGATCAACACCGGTGGACCGTTCTAAGCTCCCGGTTTCTTTCAAAACAGATCCTGCATCGTCACTTCACTATCGACATACCGGGCGGAATAATCATTGGGTTTGAGCCCGAAAGTCGTGATTCTTCTCTTCAGAGATTGACAAATTATTTTTTTGTAAGTTTCTGATTAGTAGCGGTTTGTATTGTTACTGCGACAGATTCCATAAAAAAGGCTACTTTCGGCGCATCTGAAAGACGCCATTTCAATTGACTCCTAAGAAAGAGTTGTAATTCAGGATTATCTATCTTTGCCGCATAACATTCGGAAAATCCGTCCCGTCCGACATACAATTCCGGGACAGCAATCGATGAAAAAAATCCTCTTTACCTTTGTCCTGGCAATGGTCGTCTCATTGGGCTACAGCCAGTTGCCCGCTATCCGGGAGCTCGATAGTTTATTTACTATCTACGATAAGAACGGGCTCTTTTTTGCAAATGTACTCCTGAAGCGGGATGGAAAAACGCTCTATCAGGGAACGTCGGGGTACCAGGACCTGGCAGCAGGCATTAAGAATAATTCCCAGACGCAGATGCTTATAGGTTCTATTACTAAGACCTATACGGCCGTGGTCATCCTGCAACTGGTAGAGGAGGGCATGTTACAGCTCGATGACAAGCTGGCGAAGTATTACCCGGAGATTCCCAATGCCGGCCGGATCACCCTTGAAGCGCTGCTTCGCCATCGTTCCGGCCTTTTCAATTATACTGATTCTCCCTCATTTGCCAACGAAGTAACCTCTTTTGTTTCGAAAGACGATGTCCTGGAGCGTTTTAAGCGTTTGGATACGCTTTTCACACCCGATACACAATTCCGGTACAGCAATACCAATTATCTGCTTCTGGGATACATTATCGAAAAGGTGACCGGCGATTCTTACGAAAACCAGCTCAGGAAACGTATTATCGACCGGTTGGGTTTGAAGGCAACCCGTTACGGGCGCCCTGTTGACCGGAAAAATTTTGCCCGGTCGTACGCCTATAACGGAACGGAATGGATAGCCGCGCCGATAGATTGGAACACCAGTTGGATTGGTGGGGCCGGAGCTATTACAGCCACTGCAGCTGATCTGGCCCTTTTTTTCGAGAACTTATTCGGAGGGTATCTTATTTCTCCTGGAAGCCTGGCAAGGATGACTTATCTGAAAGACGACTATGGCCTGGGGCTAATGGCCGTGCCGTATGGAGAGAAGCAGTTTTATGGTCATGGAGGCCATATCGAGCACTTTAATTCCATGGCAGCCTACAACCCCGAAGATAAGACCATGATCGTCAACCTGGTCAACGCGGAAAAGCGATTTCCGGCTAACGATATCTCCATCCAGCTTTTAAATGCCACCTATGGTTACCCTGTAGAGTATCCCGATTTATCAGACAGAAAAGAAGTCTCCGTAGAGACGGCCGTGCTTAAGGGCTATGAAGGTACGTACGCAGCCCCCGGCTTTCCGCTGGAGATTCAGGTATTTGTAAAGGAAGGGCGCCTGTATGGTCAGGCTACGGGCCAGGGAGCATTCCCGCTTACCGCCTATTCAGACACGAACTTTGAATTCCCCCAGGCCAAAATCGAGATGAATTTCTTTGAGAAGGATGGCGGAAAAGGTTTTCATTTTTCCCAGGGCCCGGCAAAGTTTGATTTCGTGAGGAAGCCGTAAGATCGCCCGGCGATCCTGAAGGAGTATTTTGCCGGTACAGCTAGTCTTTTTGCGTAAATGGCAAGTAATCAATATTTAATCCAAGCAAAAAGACCAGTCATGACTTTAAGACAGAATGCCTGCCGTTTTGTGGCATTTTCAGCGTTATCCATAATTCCGGCGATTTATTCCTGTAATTCCTCTGATTCATCTCAAAACAACGAAGCGGGAAAAGATCCGGCGTCCGAAATTGCAGCCCGGAAAGACTTTATTTTCGGAGACGACCGCCCTTTTCCCCAGTGCCATGCCTCTACGTTGGTGAGAAACGATGACGGCAGCTTTGTGGTAGCGTGGTTTGGAGGGACAGAGGAAAAAGACGATGATGTGGGAATCTGGGTATCGAAAGGACGTCCCGGTAACTGGAGTGCTCCGCTCGAAGTCGCCAAAATCAGGGAGGACCCGCATTGGAACCCTGTATTGCATCGTACTCAGGACGGAAAAATATACCTGTTCTTTAAAGTCGGCAAGGAAATCTCCCATTGGGAAACCTGGGTGCAGGTATCTGAAAACGGAGGTGTGAGCTGGTCTGAAGCTCATGAGCTCGTTGCCGGCGATCGCGGCGGACGCGGACCCGTAAAAAACAAGATGATAGCGCTTTCGGACGGTACATGGCTGGCAGGGGCTTCGGTAGAGCCCGATCGCTGGGAAGTAATGGTCGACAGGAGCGAGGACGGAGGGAAAACCTGGGTAGAAAGCCCGAAGTTTAAAATCGATACGATGGCTATCAGGGGCAAAGGTGCTATACAGCCCACATTATGGGAAAGCGCACCGGGGAAAGTGCACATGCTCGTCAGGACAACAGGCGGCGTGATCGGAAGGAGCGATTCGGAAGATAACGGCAAAACCTGGTCGGAGATAACGGCTACGAGCCTTCCAAATCCTAACAGCGGTATCGATCTTACCAGGCTGCCCGATGGAACGCTGGCGCTTATGTACAATCCCGATAATGAGAACTGGGGGTCGCGGTCACCGGTTTCTCTTGCCCTTTCATATGACAACGGCGTGACCTGGCCCGACGTGATCGATATCGATGCCGGAGATAAAGAAGATGAGTTTTCTTACCCGGCTATCATTTCCTGGGGAGATTCCGTCGCTACCACCTACACTTGGAACCGGCAGAAAATTGCATTCTGGTCTGGAACAAAGGAACAGGTGAAGAATTGGTCGGCTTTAAAAAAAGCCGAATAGTGAACCTACTATCGCGATAAAGGTATAATTTAGAGGCGCATATTTCCGGAAGGGTATGCGCCTCTAAGTTTATTGTGTCCTTAATCACTTGTAAGCATGAAAGTAATTTCCAGAAAAGCAGCGTTTCTTTTCACTGTATTGGCATTGACAGCCGGAAGCCTGCTGGCCGGGCCTGGTAGCCCTGAGAAGCCGGGGAAGCCTGTTAAATTGTTTAACGGCAAGAATCTCAAAGGATGGGTAGTGCACGGAACCGAAAAATGGTATGTAGACAAAGGGGAGCTCGTCTGTGAAAGTGGCCCGGATAAAGGTTACGGGTACCTCAAAACGGAAAAGCAATATAAGGACTTTGATCTTTCGGTAGACTTTTTGCAGGAAGCCAACGGTAACAGCGGCGTATTTATCCGGTCTTCGGTAGAAGGAACCAAGGTTTCGGGATGGCAGGTAGAGGTAGCCGGTCCCAACCAGGATACAGGCGGGATCTATGAGTCCTATGGTCGCGGCTGGCTCATCAAAATACCGGATGAAAAAGAAGGCTACCTGAAATACGGCAGTTGGAACACGCTCCGTATCCGCGCACAGGGAGGAAGGGTGCAGACATGGCTCAACGGTCACGAAATGGTAGATTTCGAGGATGCGAAAATCGGTGCGGCTAACGGGTCGATAGCGCTCCAGATCCATGACGGAGGCGGAATCAAGGTTCGCTGGAAGAACCTGCTCCTGACAGAGCTTTAATCAGGTAAAATAAACGGCATCATGCATCCGGGTTTCCGGTATGCATGGTGCTTTTTTCGTCTTACAGGATAAGCCGGACAGTGATGATGCTCCTGCCGGTAAAAAAATCAAAAAGCTAAAACTGGCAACAATGGAAAAATCGAGAAGATCTTTTATTAAAACGATGGCCGCCGGTACAGCAGGCGCAGCGCTTTTTAATTTCAATGCCTTGCCTGCCCGGGCATATAACCGTATTGTAGGTGCCAACGACCGTCTGAGGGTTGGGTTAGCGGGTTTAGGAAGGAGAATGGGAGCTTTTTATGAGCCCATTGCACTGAAATCGAGCAATGTGGAGCTGGCTTACCTGTGTGATGTCATGCAGAGTCAGCTCGAAAACGGGGCATCTAAATTTGCAAAGCATATCGATTATTCCCCAAGGTTGGAGAAAGATATCCGGAAAGTAATTGAAGATACTTCAGTCGATGTGCTGATCAATGCAACACCCGATCACTGGCATACCCCCGGGACGATTATGGCAGTTAAGGCGGGGAAGCATGTGTACGTAGAAAAACCCTGCAGTCATAATCCCAGGGAAGGGGAATTGCTAATGGAAGCAGAAAGAAAATACAAGAAAATTATCCAGATGGGTAACCAGCAGCGCTCCGCTCCCGAATCCATCGAGATTATCAATGAAATTCACAGGGGAACGATCGGCAAGGCCTACAAGGCAATCGCATTTTATGCGTCGGCCAGGGGAGAGGTACCTTTGCAAAAAAAGGCCGCCGTGCCCAACGGACTGGACTGGGATCTTTTCCAGGGACCTGCGCCGCGCAGAGCATATACCTCCGAGACATGGGACTATAACTGGCACTGGTATGGCTGGGACTACGGCACCGCCGAAGCCGGCAACAACGCGACGCACGAGCTCGATGTAGCCCGGTGGGCACTGCAGGTGAGCTACCCTTCTTCGGTGGAGGTGGAAGCTGAAAAGCGCTACTTCGCCAACGACGGCTGGGAGATGTACGATACAATGGACGCTACCTTCCGTTTTGAGGACAAGAAAATTATCAAATGGGACGGGCAGAGCCGCAACGGGTACAAAACCTATGGTAGCGACCGTGGTACCCTGATTTACGGTACCGAGGGGACGGTATATGTCGACAGGAATGGCTATAGGCTCTACGATCGTGCCGGGAAATTGATAAGGAGCAGCGAAGGGAAAGGAAAAGAAGCCGGTACAGCCCTTGGTGGTGGCGGCGATATGAGTACTACCCACGTAGTTAACTTTTTCCAGGCAATCCGTGGTAAGGAAAAGCAGAACTCCAATATTATCGACGGGGCGGTCAGCACCCATCTGTGTCATATGGCGAATATATCCTCCCGCATCGGCAAGGGCTTTAAGATAGACCCTAAAACCGGTAAGGCGCTTGATAAAGATGCGCTTAAGCTTTGGAGCAGGCAATACGCACCAGGATGGGAGCCGAAGGTTTGATGAAAGGGTGCCATACTTCTGTTAAGGGTGCAGCCCTGCTCGGCTTGCTGCTTTTATCGCAGCTTGCCGCAGCCCAGAACCTTAAATGGTGGAATCCTGAATCTTCAGAATTTAACGTGCTGGAGGGACAGGCTTTCCGGGGAAAGGTAAAGAGCTTTTATGACAGGTTGCCCGCCAGCTCCGAAGGGGTTGTCCGTGATGCTGTCTGGGGATTGTCCCGGCACACCGCCGGGCTTATGATACGGTTCAGGACAAATTCTCCCGCTATCCAGGTAAGGTACGGTGTAACGAGCGACCGCCACGGCATGCCTCACATGCCGGCCACAGGGGTGAGCGGGGTAGATCTTTATGCCGTTTCAATGGACGGCGAGGAGCGCTGGTGCGCAGGTAGATATTCATTCAAGGATACGATCCAGTACAACTTCAACGACCTGATCACAACCGATAATTACCTTAAGAAAGGCAGGGAATACCGGTTGTACCTGCCTCTTTACAACGGTGTAAAATGGCTGGAAATCGGGGTGGAAGAGGGGAGTACGCTTGAGCCGCTCCACGTGCGGGACGACAAACCCATTGTCGTTTACGGTACCTCTATTGCGCAGGGGGGCTGTGCAAGCCGGCCCGGTATGGCCTGGACTGCCATATTGGGAAGAAAGATGGACCGCCCGCTGATCAACCTGGCCTTCTCAGGCAACGGCCGGCTGGAAGATGAAGTGATGAAATCTATCGTCGAAATAGACGCAAAGGTTTTTATCCTGGATTGTCTGCCGAACCTGGCTAGTGAGAAGGACTTCCCGGATGAAGAAATTTCGAAGCGATTGAGGTCAGCCGTGAAACAGCTTCGCGGGAAGTACCCGCATACCCCCATTGTAGTGGCCGAACACGCCGGATATACGGAAGAAGCGATGAACGCGGTTAGGAAATCAGCTTACGAGCGGGTAAACAAGGTTGCGCAAAGTACGTTTCAGCAACTTAAATCGGAAGGTATCCGGGACATCTTCCTGGTGCAGAAAGCTGAATTCAGACAAAGCATCGAAACGACGGTTGATGGTACGCACCAGTCCGACCTGGGGATGATGTTGTATGCGGAGGGCTACGAGAAAGCGTTAAGAGCCATTTTGAATGAGCCGGCCGGCGAACAGAGCACAACCAGGCCTGTTACCCAACTGCGGGAGCTGCCGGGTTATGACTGGGAGCAGAGACACCGGCAGATTATGGAGTTGAACCGGGCCTCTTCCCCGAAAATCCTGACGATCGGTAATTCGATTACGCACTTCTGGGGCGGGGAGCCGAAAGCCTACCGGGTAAACGGTCCGGTGTCCTGGGAGAAAGTTTTCGGGAAAAAGCAGGTGCGGAACCTCGGTTTTGGCTGGGACCGGATAGAAAATGTTTTGTGGCGGGTGTATCACGGAGAGCTGGATGGATACAAAGCCGGAAAAATATTCCTGATGATCGGGACTAACAACTTCCAGGTCAATACGGATGAAGAAATCGTGGCGGGATGGAGGTACCTGATCAGGGCAATCCAAAGCAGGCAACCTGCAGCAAAGCTTTATCTGACCGGTATTTACCCGAGGAGAAACCAGGAAGAGCGGGTTAAAAGGCTCAATATTGAATTGGCGAAGCTGGCGGGGGAGTTTAATACCATGTATTTCGATCCGGGTCAGGCGCTGTTGGGGAAAGATGGCAAAATTGCAGAAACCTATTTCTCTGACGGGTTGCATCCTAACGAAAGCGGGTACCAGCGACTGGCAACTGAATACCTGCCGCATGTTGAATAGGAACGGGCTTTGGTCCATTCCATCAAAACCTCGCAAATAAATTCTAACTTTGCGACAAATTTTGAAAAGCGTAATAATCAAATGTTTCAGAGCTTACAGGACAAACTAAATAGTGCATTCCGCACGCTTAAAGGAAAAGACCGGATTACCGATATCAACGTAGCGGCGACCACTAAAGAGGTGAGGCGCGCATTGGTAGACGCCGATGTTAACTTTAAGATAGCCAAGGAAATTACCGACCGTATCAGGGAGACGGCGATCGACCGTAAAATATTGATATCGGTAGAGCCGGGGCAGATGTTTGTGAAGATTGTGCAGGAGGAGCTAACCCGCCTGATGGGGAGCAACTCGGAGAGCATCAGCATTAAGGGCGACCCTGCGGTAATATTGATAGCAGGCTTACAAGGGTCGGGTAAGACGACTTTTTCAGGAAAGCTGGCAAATATGCTGAAAAAGCAGGGAAGGCAGGTAATGCTGGCAGCCTGCGATATTTACAGGCCTGCTGCGATAGACCAGTTGAAAGTGCTCGGGGAGCAGATAGGAGTGGATGTATATGCCGAGCCGGAGAACAAAAATGCGGTTGAAATATCGCGGAATGCTATTGCCCACGCTAAAAAGAGCGGGAAGAAGATCGTAATTGTCGATACTGCCGGTCGCCTTGCCGTTGACGAGGCGATGATGAAGGAGGTAGAGAATATCAAAAACGCGCTCAACCCGTCTGAGATATTGTTCGTGGTCGATTCAATGACCGGTCAGGATGCTGTCAATACGGCCAGGACTTTCAACGAAAGACTGAATTTTGACGGGGTAGTGCTTACCAAGCTCGATGGTGATTCGAGAGGTGGTGCGGCGCTTTCGATCCGCCAGGTGGTCGAAAAACCCATCAAGTTTATCAGTACCGGCGAGAAAATGGAGGCCCTGGATGTCTTTCACCCCGATCGTATGGCCAGCCGTATCCTCGGGATGGGTGACGTGATTTCACTTGTGGAGCGGGCGCAGCAGGCGTTTGACGAGGACGAAGCGAAACGGCTTAACGCCAAAATGCGGCAGAATAAGTTCGATTTCGACGACTTCCTGGGGCAGCTTCAGCAAATCAAGAAAATGGGTAATGTAAAGGACCTGCTGGGCATGATACCGGGAATGGGCGCTGCTATGAAAAACGTCGATATCGACA
>CAZLTN010000020.1:0-70235 GCA_964562455.1 uncultured Cytophagales bacterium | reverse complement strand
AAAGGCTCAGCGAGTCGTCGGTGCGGTTCCAGGCCGACAAGGTCAACATGGGGTATCTTGAGACAGCCCTCTACAAGCAGAAGGCTACTGCCCTGAGGGGTTCGGTAATGCTGCTCGGGCCCATGCTCGGGAGGTTCGGAAAAGGAAGTATTTCCCGGCCGGGAGGCGACAAAATAGGGCGCAGGCGTTTAGATACTCATTTTCTTGGGTTCGAAAAGCTGGGTGCTACCTTTCATTATGACGATGAGGACGGAGGGTTCTTCCGGGTCGAAGCCGAAAAGCTGAAAGGGACTTATATGTTGCTGGATGAAGCCTCGGTTACAGGAACCGCCAATGTTGTAATGGCGGCGGTACTTGCTGACGGTGTCACTACCATTTATAATGCCGCCTGCGAACCCTATCTGCAGCAGCTTTGCAAGATGCTCAACAGGATGGGCGCCAAGATATCGGGAGTCGGATCGAACCTCCTTGTTATAGAAGGAGTTGAAAGCCTTCAGGGCACGGAGCACACCATGCTTCCGGACATGATTGAGATAGGTAGTTTTATAGGACTGGCAGCTATGACCCAGTCCGAAATTACTATTAAGGACTGCCAGGTGCAGGAGCTGGGGATCATTCCCGATGTTTTCCGTCGGCTGGGTATCACACTGGAAATCCGGGGTGATGACATTCACATTCCGGCGCAGGAAAAATACCGTATTGAGACTTTTCTCGACGGCTCGACCATGACGGTTGCCGATGCTCCCTGGCCAGGGTTTACACCAGATTTGCTGAGTATAGTGCTGGTAACGGCTATCCAGGCGCAGGGGACAGTGCTGATTCATCAGAAAATGTTTGAAAGCCGCCTTTTCTTCGTAGATAAGCTGATCGATATGGGGGCGCAGATTATACTGTGCGACCCGCACCGTGCAACAGTGATCGGCCTTAACAGGGAGTCGCAACTGAAAGGGATCCGGATGACATCACCTGATATCCGTGCTGGGGTGGCGCTGCTCATTGCTGCACTGTCTGCAAAAGGTACCAGTATTATAGACAACATCGAACAGATCGATCGGGGATACCAGAACATCGACGCCAGGCTGAACGCGATCGGGGCGGAGATTGTGAGGGTGTAGACACTACTCCTTAACCTATTCCTTTTGCTGCGACAGGTATGTGATCAGCGATGCCAGCTCTTCATACGACAGGGAATTGGCGAGCCCGGCAGGCATCATGGAGTTTTCCAGCTCCCGGCGGGAAATGATATCCTTAGTCCTGATAACATAAACCTGCCCGGCAATATCCCGCATGACTACCCTGTCGGCCGATTCTTCGGTGACAAATCCCATATAAGACTGGTCTCCTTTGGCCATAATCAGAACGGAGGCGAAGCCCTGAGAAATAGAGGCATCGGGTTTTAAAATGGATTCGGCGATTTGCTCCCGGTTCATGATGGACCCGATCTGTCCCATGAAAGGGCCTTTCATGGGTTCATCTTTCCGTATGCTGTGGCAGGCGATACACCCTTGCTGTTCAAAAATCTTTTTTCCCTCCTTAGCGTTCCCCGGGATCCTGGCCATGGCTAGCATAACGTCTTCGATGGAAGATTCGCCGACCTGCCCTTTCTTGTTTTTGATCGCTTCCAGGTCCACCTTGACTTCCTCTCTTACCGCAACGGCTTCGTTGGAGCCGAATTCATTGATCTCGAGGCGGAATTTATCGTTCAGATCTCTGAAAAAATCCGGCTCGGCATCAGGCTCGCTTTTCAGCCGGAGCAGAAAATCCTTAATGGCAGGAGAAGCGTCCCAGGTGATACCCTTATAATAGGGACCGTGGGTGTCGGGTCGTGTACTCCACCACCACGAACCGTCGTAAGGGGCTTCCTTCTTGTATAATCTCGCCAGGGTGTAGACGATTTCCTTTTTTAACCCGTTGTCGGTGGTAAGAGGGTAGGCACTCAATAGTCCCCGGACGGCCTTATCAGTATGCATATATCGTAAAGCCCACAACGCCAGTCGGTTATTTCCGGTGCGCAGTTGAGAAAGGACAGCCTCTTCCGCTCCCATGGCAACAAGAGCTTTCACTGCGAGGTGAGGTAAAACTATTGAGCCGTTTGGAGTGGCATGCGGACCTTCTGTACCTGCGGGAGGCGCGGTGAACGATTCCGGTACTGTTATTTTCAGCAGTTCTGAAGCTGCTTCAGGAGCGTTCAGGCGCCCGAGTCCGATTATGGCAGCCATCTTAACCCTGTCGGAGGGATCTTTAAGACCACTCAGGAAGATAGAAGAAGGGACTTTTTTAAGGGATGGCCGACGGTCTGCGAGCGCCCGCAATGCAAACTCCCGCATTTCCCGTTCCTCTGACAGCTTCACAAGTAACGGCAGCCCCTTTTCTCCTGCGGCCTGGGCGTAAGTGTACATTCCGGCGACTCTTGCATATAAAGGGAGCTTCCTGTCGGAAGTGATTTTTTCGGTCAGGGCCATTACTTCTTTCTGTGACCTGCCGAGCAGTTCCTGCTGCGCCGCCAGCCGCGCTGTCCCGCGAGCCGATACCAGGACCTTCCCGAGCGCTTCTGAAGATAGTCGTGCAGGGTTCGGAAAAGCTTCAAATTTCCATCCTTTCGGCACGGCTCTTACGACAAAGCCCTTATCAGGACTGCCCGAATAACCGGCGCCTGCCCATGCCGAAAGGTACATCCGCCCGGACGCATCGACATCGACGTCGGTAACCTGCGAAAGCTTGATAAAAGTTTCTTCCTTCTGTGTAAAGGTAGCGCCGTCGGGCGAAACCCGGTGAATAAAGAGCTCATTCCGCCCCCAGTCGGCCATGAGGGGCGTCTGGTTGTAGCCTGCGGGCCAGCGGTCATCGTCCAGGAAAATCGATCCTGTGCCGGAGCCGCCGCCCAGATCCGCAAGGGCAGGGATGATTTCTTCGGTAAAATGTTTGAACAAGACAGGATAGCCATATTCCCCGGTTTGGATCTGATGCGAGAACCGGATGTTCCAACCACCCCCGTCGTTGGTGTTGTCCCGTGTAAAGATGTTCATATACGGGTCGATCGCCACGTCATAGATGTTGCGCAAACCATGTGTATACACTTCCATTTCAGTTCCGTCGGGTCTTACGCGTACGATCCCGCCTCCTAGCTGGGTGAGTTTGTTACCGGCTTGGTCTATAGCCTCGTGAAACCCGAAGTCTCCCACAGCAATGTATATCCAACCGTCGATCCCCATGCGGATTCCATTTGTGGCGTGATCTGTACCCCTGCTCTGCAGAAACCCGGGAGAGCAGATATTCCGGATAAGGGGCTTCGAAGGGCCGTCGGCCACACCGTCCCGGTTTTTGTCTTCAAAAACTACCAGGTCCATTCCGGAGGCCTTCTGCGTTTCAGACGAAAAAGTTGTATACAGGACATACAGCTTGTCACCTATGGAAAGGAGCCCCCTCGGGTTGTCGACTTTTGCAAAAATGCTCTGCTGGTCCCATTTTCCGTCATTGTTGGTATCTGTGAGACGGACAATATGTCCCTTGCCCATTTCCTTGCCGAGCGATCCGATCATGTCGACGCCTACATAAACCTCTCCGGTGGCAGCTACCGCAAGACAGGCCGGGCTCGGAACGACCGAAGGACCGGCGAAAGGAGTCACATCGAGGTCTGAGGGCCAGCTTTTCGCATTGAACAGGGAATCGGGAGCAGGCAGGTGGCTGGTTTCAGGCCGCTCAGAAAAAGGCAAAAACCGGCTGCTCCAGGGATAAGCCAGCAGCGCAATAACGAAAAGGGGAAAGGTAATCTTCAGCATGAATGTCGTTTAAAATAAGCGTATAAAGCCCGCACGGCATTTCGGTAAGACGGCAATTTAGTGATTTTGGATATCCATATAGGACGGTGGCCGGCTACTGGTAAAAAAAATATTGTCCGCATGTTTCCGATCAGGCAGAGATGTCGACTAACAGTCGTCTAAAGATGTTTCACTTTAAATTGTTAGAAGAATAATGAAAACACTAAGATTTTTTTCGGCCGTTTTATGGATGTTTTTTTGTGGTTCTCCTGCCATTGTTTTCCAGGGCTGCAAATCCGATTCGGAAGTAGGCCCCCAGGGAACTGACGGGCAACAAGGGGATAAAGGTGACAAGGGCGATAAAGGTGATAAGGGTGACAAAGGAGATAAAGGTGACAAAGGAGATAAGGGCGACAAGGGTGATACCGGGAATGCGGAGGTTGTCCAGTTCAGGTTTGGGGCCAAATCCTGGGCGAATTCGATAGGGGCAATAGTTACCTTCCCCCTTAGCGGTACGACGAGCGAAGTCCTGGAAAAAAGCGCGTATTTTACCTATATCAAAAATGGTAGTTTATGGTATTCAGTACCTGGTGAAATCTCTACATTGGGTGAGTTCAGGACGTACATGTCTTCGACTTCTGTGGTAGTCAGGAGAGTCAGCACGGGCGGAACTTTGAATTCGGATGCTACCCGGATTATCCTTATTCCTGCCAATGTGTTGAAAAACGGGCGGATCAGCGTTGATTTTAACGACTATGAAGAAGTCGCAAAGCATTTCGGCCTTTCTGCCGACTAAAACCCTTTCCAACCTGTTATAGTCTGAGGCTGTCACTTCACAATTTTTTTTGGGTGGCAGCCTCACTTTTTAAGCAGATAATTTTGATCGTTGTACTCCCGGTTTAGTCAGTCCTAAAAATGCAGTGACAGCCAGTACAATCAAAAAAGCCAGGCGTACAAGGCTTAACATTTCCCATTGCTTTGCCCGTTTTATTAATGATTGATCTATGTTCTCTGAAAACGGAGTGCCGGTGATGGCGATCAGTTCAGGAACGAAATAGGCAAATGTGATGATCAATACGATCACATAGCCGACAGATGTGGTGAGCAGGTACGGTCTGCTTCCGGTTTTCCAGAAAAAGGCGATAGAGGCGGCCAGCAGCAATAGGGTGACAGGATGTATTGCTATCCAGAAAGGGGTTGGATTTAATCCGTATTTTCCCTGGAACATGCTGAGAGAAGCGGGCGGGGCAGCGCTCCATCCGGGTACTACTGCAATGTGTTCATAAATGGCAGCCCCTACTACAACAGAGAAAGAAAGGCAGGCAAATGCATAAATAACGTTTTTGAAGTTCATAATTAAGACGATTATTTGTTTTGAAAATAGTTATCTGAAATAGGATAAATGCGCCTGGAATACCCCTGACGGTTTTATCACTTTTCCGTTACCGACGGGTCGTATTGCTTATAATAGCTCCTGTATCCCAGGAGTCTCGACAATGGAGTAATGAGAAATCCCATTGCTTTCTGAACAAATACCGGCGGACCTTCGGCCAGATAGGAATCAAAGCCGCTGTCCTGGAACATGACCATTTGTAAGACTATATCCGGAGACTGTTCAAACCCGGCCCGGCTGTCCATTATGCCGTACACCTGTACAAGGTTAAAGGCAAACTTTTCAGGAAAGGCAAAAGAGCCTTTTAAGCGGATGGTATCAGCAGTTTCATTGTAGGGTTTATGGGGAATCCCCTTTGGGATATGCAAAACTTCACCGGGGCGTAATTTCTTTATTTTACCGTCTACCCATACCGTTAATTCCCCGTTTTCTATCTGGAATGTTTCGTCGAAATCTGCGTGGATATGTTTGGGCGGACCGGCAGCATATGGTTCCATTTCCAGCGTACAATGTACATGCCCTTTTTCGTGTTTGATTACTGTCTGCCGGAACCCCTCAGTCTTACTATATAGTACCTGCCCGGGTTTGAAATGTCCGGGGATGGCCGGTTTTTGTTCAGGGAATATAACCCTGTGAAATAGATGGCCAACCAGCAGATACGATACTATAAACAGGAACAACCACATAGCCGCTTTTTTAATGAATCCGGTTCTCATAAGATTTATATTTTGATAAATGCCGGTACAAACTTGGATATAGCGACACCCGCAGCCAATGAAGCGTGCAATGAAACGGAGAAATAAGCGTACGAAGTTTAGTTAGTTGTGCATGTCCGGCGTACCGGTTTCAAGGGTTGTTTCATGTATCATTCTTTCCGTTTGATAACATCCCTGCTTCCTTTCCCTTTTGGTCGCGGTCATATTCGCAGTCAAAACCAAAAACTTTAATCAGGAAAACAATAAAAAATTAGAGCCATGATAAGCCGGATAGTACAACAACGTATTTTTTTTATTAAGACCTTAACCACACTGGCAGCAGGAATTCTTTCGCTGTTCCTGGTTTCATTTACTGTCTATAACAAAGCGGCAAATGACTTTCTGAAGCAATTAGGCATCAGTAACGCCGATGCGGACAGCAAGATAAGCAGCAGCCTGATAGCGGGTTATGTAGATGCTTTTGGCGTGAAGAATATAAAAAAAATTGCCATGGGAGACCGGGCTGCCGTTACCAACAACCTGCTGGTATATGTAAAGCAATATGTGGACAGCCCCGGTTTTATTAAAGAGTACGGTGAATTGCGCGAACAAAAGAAGCCGGTTATGCCCATTGTGAAAACGCCGGAAGAATTTCAGCAGGAGATTATCGATAATGCAAAAAAGAGCATGGCTGAAGTGGAGCAAAAAATGAAACAGGCAGATGCCTCTATGAAGCCCATATTTGAAAAAGTGCTGGAATCGATCCGGAAACAACTGGAGCAGGCAGAAGCCCCGGATAATAAATCTATCGCCGGCTATAGGAACGGCTACCCGATCTTGGTGAAAAACAGGGATGATACCTATGCGAAAGAGATTGCAACCTGGGAAGCGAAATATCCCGCCGATCACCGGCAATTTATAAAGCAGCGGTTGCTGAAGTTCCTGGAAGAAACAAAAGACATGGATTTTGATGCGGAACTGTACGAGAAGAAAGGCACAAAGTATTTCTCAAACCCTGTCTATGAAAGCAAAAACGTACATTGGAAAATGGCTTTCCGGGCTGGTAAAGAGGTGGTGGAGCCGGCAAGGGCCTTTGTCCGGAAATGGATGCAGGAAATACAGTAGCAGGCGCGGATATTTCACACCATTATTTCTACGTTTCGATACAGGATTGAGCAGTTTGGTACGCGGACCTATCATAAGCGTATATTTTTCTGCGATATTTGATCCATGCAGCCAAAGTCTAATAACACTCTATTGCTGATGGTAGTTTTACTTCCGCCAACACTGGCCATTACTACCTATTTTATCCTGGGTGAAAATTATTACTCCAGCCTGGAAACGTTTGGCGCGGCCACCACGGCCGCATTTCTCATCCTTTCAGGCATCTGGATGGTGCAGAATAAGCTGGCCTGGAGGATGGTGCAAATCTATCCTTCGCACAGGGATACTTTGAAAAGAATGCTGACTTTTTCCTTCCTTAACATGCTGATCGTAACGCTGTCTGTTACAATGATGGCCCTGGCGTTCGATCTGCTCAATATATCGGGCTACGAATTTACCGTCAAAACCTGGCTGAGAGGCCTTTTGGCAGGCGTTATCTGTACCATCGTGAACCAGGCGGTATATGAAACGGATGCATCCTTTAACCGCATCAGGGTCTCGCAACTGGAAGCGGAGCAACTGAAAAAAGCACAACTGCAGACGCAGTTTAACTCTCTTAAAGAGCAGGTGAATCCTCATTTCCTGTTCAACAGTCTGAATACATTGTCCGCCCTGATTTCTACCAATCCTGACAGGGCGGAAGAGTTTGTAGACGAAATGAGCCAGGTGTACCGCTATCTGCTACGCAGCAACGAAGAGCAGCTTACAACTCTGCAAAATGAAATCGACTTTATTGAATCGTATAACATGCTGCTCAAAACCCGTTTCGACAGCGGCTTCCAGCCGGAGATAAGGATAGAAGAAAACATGAAGGAGTGGCTGCTGCCGCCTATGACATTGCAGTTGCTGATAGAAAATGCGGTAAAGCATAATATTGTGGACCCGGACAGACCCCTGGTTGTGCAATTGTATACGCAGGATGAAAAGCTGGTGGTGAGCAATAACCTGCAGAAGAAGAACAAAGCGGTGGTTTCAAGCAAAGTGGGGTTGAGCAATATTATATCCAAATACAAATTGCTGAATTACCCTGACGTAGAAATCAAGGAAACAGTAGATGAATTTATGGTGGTATTACCGCTGATTAAAAATATTCATTAGCGCTATGGAAGTATTAATTATTGAAGACGAGCAGCTGGGCGCCGAAAAGCTGAGCCGGTTGCTCACATCTATCGACGATTCGATCAGGATAGCAGGCAATACCCGGAGCATTAAATCTTCGGTAGAATGGTTGTTACAGCACGAGCATCCTGATATCATCCTGATGGATATCGAGCTGACAGACGGTCAGAGCTTTGAAATATTCAATCATGTCGCCATAAAGAGCATGGTTATCTTTACTACTTCTTACGATGAATATGCATTACAGGCTTTTAAAGTCAATAGTGTCGACTATCTCTTAAAGCCTATTAAAAAACGTGAACTAAAAAATGCGCTGGATAAATACCAGCAATGGCAGCAAAGGTTCTCTGCTTCTACCCTGAATGTCGAACAGCTTATCCAGGAACTTAAACAGCAGCAGCCCAAAACCTGGCGTTCCCGTTTTCTGGTAAAGCAGGGACAAAAGCTTTTGTCTGTTGAAATCAATGAAATAGCTTACTTTTACGCCGACGGACGGGTGTGTTTTTTTATAACCTGGAGCAGGCAGAAGTACATAGTGGACTACACAATCGAGGAATTGGAGCAGATGCTTGACCCTCAGCAGTTTTACCGGGCAAACAGAGCTTTTATTCTTAATATAAAAGCCATTGCGCAGATTCATAATTATTTCAATGGAAAGCTGAAGCTCCAGCTTCAACCCGACATTGACAGGGAAGTTCTGATCAGCCGTGAAAAAGCTACCGAGTTTAAAGAATGGATGGGAAAGTAATGACACCAGGCTCTCCGGTTAACCGGAATCTGCTCTTCAGCGCCCCGGTAATCGTAGCGACTCTCGGTTATTTCATTGACGTATACGATTTATTACTCTTCAATATAGTAAGGGTGCCGAGCCTGAAGACCCTCGGTCTTTCCGATGCGCAGGTTTCCGTTTCGGGAGCGTATATCTATAACTGGCAGCAGGCAGGATTGCTGATCGGAGGTTTTCTCTGGGGAGTGTTGGGCGACAGGCTGGGAAGGAAATCGGTGCTTTTCGCGTCTATCCTTACTTATTCCATAGCGAATATACTCTGTGGCTTTGTGAAGGATGTAGAGACGTACAGCCTGCTCAGGTTTGTGGCCGGGATAGGCCTGGCGGGAGAGCTCGGAGCCGGGATAACGCTTATTGCGGAGATTCTTCCCAAGGAAATCCGTGGACTGGGAGCTGCCCTTGTTGCCGGAGTAGGGCTTGCCGGGGCAATTGCGGCCTATTTTACAGTATCCCTGACCGATTGGCGGAGCGCTTACTTCATAGGCGGAGGAATGGGGATCATCCTGCTGGCGCTGAGGCTCAGAGTGCTCGAATCCCATTTGTTTACCAGGGCGGCGCAGGCGGACGGTAAGCGCGGACAATGGTGGACCCTCCTGACGAGGAAAGATCGTCTGGTCCGCTATCTCCGCTGCATGGGCATCGCGCTGCCGACTTACCTGGTGATCGGGATATACGCAACCTTCGGCAATGAAATTGCGGAAGCATTGGGCATAACGGGTGTGGCAGCAGCTTCCTGTGTGCTGTATACTTACATCGGGATTGTAAGCGGTGACCTGTTCAGCGGTGTTTTGAGCCACTGGCTGCGTTCACGCAGGAAGGCGATAGGAGCTATGATGGGTACCACCCTGCTGGTTACCGCGATTTTATTGTCGGGGTGGCTGCAAACTGCGGGACAATTGTATGCGTGTTATGCAGTGCTCGGGTTTTCTATCGGCTATATCGCTATGTTCCTGACTACTACCGCCGAGCAGTTTGGCACTGACCTTCGGGCAACAGTCACCACTTCCGTGGCCAATAATGTACGGGCCACCGTGCTGATCACGCTGCCGGTTTTCCAGCTTCTTAAACCTTATACAGGTACAGTGCAGGCAGCCGCGCTGATCGGGACTGCATGCTTTGCAGTAGCATTTATCTCCCTGCTGAAAATGGAAGAAACTTTCGGGAAGAACCTGGACTTCCGGGAGGGAGAATAGGGCTTTTCTCCTTTAACGATAATCCTTCTCGAGGTTATTTTCGCCGGCCTTTGTACACGCAGGTAGAATTGTCCGAGTGTACAAAATAAGACTTATAATTGCTTGCTTTGGGATCTGTACAGCCTTCCAGGTTCAGGATTTCCACTTTACGGAACTCGACCGGATGGCTTTCGCTCTGGAGCGATATGGTACCGCGGGTGAGCGGTTTTCCATCCATGAAAATCCCCGGCTCCTGCCCGCTCACATTCCCTCCCCCCATTTGGGGCTTGTTGTATTCCAGCACTTTTTCACCGTTGGCAAAGTGCTGTATCAGCGAATCGCCGAGGACAATGACTTCGGCGCGTACCCATTGATCGCCATGATAGGTTTGTGAGGTGGAATTGATACAATGCGATGTAACCAGTTTTCCGTCTATTACCACATTGGTACCCGGAGTACAAAGGTTGCAGGTAGTCCTCTTTTTCGTTCCGTCGCCACCCAGGAACTGGACTTCAATGGAAATAGGAAAATCCTGGTCTTTGCCCATAGAGGCGGCGGTTTGCCCGTGGAGCATCACCCCGCTGTTCCGCCAGGCCCATCCCTCGCCTTGCGGTGCCTGCTCTCCTACGAAGCGGTATTCTATTACCAGTTTATAATAACTATATTCTTTTTTGTAGAAAATATGCCCGTATTGCCTGGCGAAGTCGGTATACTGATCATACCTGACCACCATTTTCCCGTCTTCTACCCGGAAGGTATTCAGGTAATTGTCATTCAGCTCGCGGCCACGGATCTTGATATCCCATCCGTCAAAGTCCTTCCCGTTAAAGAGCGGCTCCCACAATTCTTTATCTGCTTTTTTTTGAGCGCATAGCATCAGGGGTAGGATAGCCAGGAGCGAGAAAATGATAAGTTTGTTCATTGGGTACCGTTAAATTTATGTTTGAGTTTGGCAAACCTGTCCTCAGACGAATTGGCCGCCCAGGAACTTAGCTTCCGCCACAAAATCCTTGACGCGCTGCTCATCGTCCTTTTTACAGATCAGCAGCACATTGTCATATTCGGCAACTATAAAACCCTCGAGGCCGTTGATCACCACAAGCTTTTCTTCCGGGGTTTTAATGATACAGTTTTTCGTATTGTGCAGGGAGAGTGTTCCGGTCGTAACATTCTGGTTGTCATCCTTTTCCGATACTTCATAGAGCGACTTCCACGTTCCCAGGTCGGACCATCCGAAGTCGCTGAGTATTACGTATACGTTATCGGCTTTTTCCATGATCCCGTTGTCTATCGAGATCGATCTGCATTGCGCGTACGCTTTGTTCAGGAATTGCGGTTCTGTTTCCGTGTAGTAGAACTGGCTACCCTCCTCGAAAAGGTCGTAGGTATCGGGCATGCTTTTGCGGAGCGCTTCCTTGAATGCGGCCACATTCCAGATAAATATTCCGGCATTCCACACAAATTCACCGCTTTCAATAAACTGTACAGCCAGGTCGTAGTGGGGTTTTTCGGTAAAGGTCTTTACTTTTTTGACCATTTTTTTACCCGGTACATACTGGATGTAGCCGTAACCGGTGTCGGGCCGGTTGGGCTGAATTCCCAGCGTAACCAGTATATTTTCCATACGGGTCGCGCCGAGCGCTATCCTGATCGTATCCTGGAAAATACTTTCCTGGAGTATAATATGATCTGCCGGGGCAACCACTATATTGGCTTTCGGGTTTCTCGATGCTATTTTGAAGCAGGCGTAAGACACGCACGGAGCCGTATTGCGCCGGTTGGGCTCAAGAAGAATCTGATCGGGTGTAAGGTACGGAAGCTGCTCCGAAACAAGATCCTTATATTCGGTGCTGGTAACGACATACAGGTTGCTTTCGGGGCAGATGTCCCGGAACCTGCCGGCGGTTTGCTGCAGCAATGTTTTGCCTGTCCCCAGTACGTCATGAAACTGTTTCGGAAAATTGGCACGACTGAAAGGCCAGAAGCGGGTTCCTACTCCGCCGGCCATTATAATTACATAGGTATCATTCATAGCTAAATGACTTCACTGCTTTCTTTTTTGCACAAAGCTATCCCGCTTTGGCTGGTTTACCAAATCGGGATGCCCATAGGGAAGAGCAGCGCTTACAAAATATTACATATCCTCGTCTTCAGCAGCCACATTCCGGCTTTTACGGAACCGGAAATAGGTTTTGAAAATATTACCGCCGAACAGCAGCCCGAACCGGATCAGCGTCCATATGGCATTCAACCGGTTACGGGGCCGGATGGCCGTGATCGTTGCGATCTGTTTCAGGAAATCGAAGGGGAGGATTTTCAGTTGTCCCTGTCCTAATACAGGTTGCCGGTCATCAGCCCCGTCATACAAAGTGATAAATAGTACAGTTGTGTCTTTCCACACATCAAATCCTGAATTGTTCTCAATTTCTTTATAGCCTTTAAAGTAATACGTACGGCCTTCGGCGCTGTGCAATTGCATGGCGTACTTCATCAGTTTCACGTCTTTACGGGCAGGGTCCCTGACAAAGAGATTGAATACGCCCCGGCTGACCGTCATCGGGCTTGCCGAAAGGGAAGGGGCGGTCACCGATCCTGCCATACCGGCTTCATGGTTTTCGTCGGCAATAAAGCCGGAGATATCCGGTGCTAGTATAGTCAGGGTAAATTCAAACGGCTGATCGTCTTCTGCTCCTGTCTTTCTGAAGCTGCCGCGCATGGTTTCCGTAAACCGGATGCCGGTGGTATCGGGTTCGCCTTCAGGAATGGCAGCAGCCGGAGTATATGACAGGCGCTGACCTTTTTCTTCGGCTATCAGGAGACAATTCCGTTCGGCCAGGCCCGATATGGTCAGCAGCGGATTCGTCCCCAGTGTCCGGGGAATAACCGCACCATCCATGACATATAACCCGGGATATACTTCAGTGCCGCTTTTCCCCGCAAAAACTTGTCCCCGGTGATTCACAACGCCTTCCGCCGCATCGTCAGCCATGATACAGCCTCCCAGCGGATGGACGGTGATCAGGTCGTAATTCATCAGTTTGGTCCAGGCCGGACTCCTTACAAAATTACCCCCGAGCGCAGTTGTTGCATCTATGAGGCGCCGGTTTACGCTTTTAAAAATTTCCTGTTCGCCGACGCCGGGCCACCTGATGTTTATCTTGTTGTCTTTCAACTCCAGCTCACCGTTACCATCGTCGTGTGTCATGACCAGGTAGATCTGCGTATTATTCATGGCGCCAAGGAAGGGGCCGGCCGAGAAGCTTTTCAGTTCCCGCCATTTTTCCCTCAGGTAGTCGAATGCATCACGATCGGTATCCCGGCCGACTACGCGTGCAAGCGGAATGAGTGCCGCCCCGAGTATGCTTCGGATGGGATAGGGAACCGTTCCCTCTTCCAATGTCATGCCTTCTTCCAGGTTCGGTTGGCGGCGCAGGTCGATGGCGCTTGTGATACAGGGGCCTACTTTGCCGGTTACGCCCGCTTTTATCCGGCTGCCCTGCCCTATACCGTTAATCGCCGTGTCGTTGTTATAACCGAAACCAAGTACGTCGCCATTGCCTGTAAACCGTTTTCCGAGGACGTTGGATAGTTCCAGGCCTCTTTCAGCCGACCGTATCAGTATTTCCGTGCTGCCCAGCGAGCCCGCGCCCAGGATCACGCTATCGGCCGTTATAAACAGTAGCGGCGCTTTAAAACGGTTGCGCCCGGAGCGCGGCAGGTCAAACCATACCAGCCATCGGTTTCCACGGCGTTCCAGGTGACTTACTGATACTTCCGTAAATATCCGGGCTCCGTGTGCGGCGGCATCGGGCAGATAGTTCATATGCGTCGTGTTTTTGGCGCCGGCGTTGCACCCTGTCACACAATCGCCGCAGTTGTTGCATTTTTTCTGCTCTACGCCGGCATAGTTGGGCCCGTCCTCAAAGCGAACGTTGATATCCATCAGCCGGAAGGGTTTATCCATATGTTTGGCAGATCGTCGCAGGGCCTCTGTTTTATTGAGCAACGGATAGTTGTCACGGCCTTCCGGATAAGGGTTCGGCTGCAGCATCTGCCTGGCGCGTTCGATACCTGCTTTCAATGTTTCGGGGTGTTCCCGGATTTCTTTCGGCCACCTCCGATCATCAAATACCCGTTCTTCAGCTTCAATGGATACGTTAGCGTTGACCAGCGACGTACCGCCAAGCCCGCACCCCTTGAACACGCTGATATCGTCGCCGACTACAAATTCATACAAACCATCTTTGGGGCCAACGTGTAGTTTTCCTTTGCTGAGCTGCATTTCTTTGGTAGCGGCAGACAGTCCTGCCGGAAATTCGCCGGGCAGGAACTCCCGGCCCTTTTCAAGCAGGCATACCTGTTTTCCCAGGCGCGCCATGCGGGATGCGGCGATGCTTCCGCCATATCCTGAGCCGATAACCACCACATCATAATGGTTTTTGAGTGCTGTAATAGGAGCAGATAACCTGTTTTTCATGTTGTTGGTCAGTAGTGTATTACAATCGGTTCTTCAATGAGTTCGCAATCAATTTCGGAACCCTTAAATTCTGGTTTTTCTTCATTTTCACTGATATTCTTCCAGTCAGAAACCACCTTCCTCACCCCAATCGGGTAGATACGGACGGACTCTTTTGTTATATGCATGCGAAGGAAATTCTTATAGCGGGTTAGGCGCATAGACGAAAAAGCTTCCGTTGGATGCGCTTTGAAAAGGAGGGTGCTTGCTAATAGGTACAATCCGAAGATCAAGCCGCTGACGAGCCCACCGCCGATGACCATTTCCAACGTAAAAAGAGTAATCTGCTGCCCGCTTTCCAATGGTAGTTCCAACATTTGAAGGTTGATACGGGAAATGACCCAGATCAGGAGATAAAAGTTGACAACCTGTAATAGCGTATGCAGCCCGCCGGCAATCCAGTTCAGCTTCCCTTTTCCATAAGTGGTGTCCGTAAAAGCGGCAATGCCGGCCGCCAGCAACAGATTGAGCAACACCACGGCAGGATTATGCGACAAGGCATAATGCATGATGTCCAGTATATGGCCCAGGTTGCGGAAGGATAGCTCATACCCGGCAAGCAACTCCATAAATGATTGGCCTCCTTCGGCCTTCCGGTATTTCGTGGTGCTTTGCAGGAACCACGACGTGAACAGGTGCAGCAAGCCGAACGTAAGCGGCATTTGCCAGTTGAGAAAAGGGAAAAGCAGGTTGCCGAAGGCCATCATACTGGACGTCCCTTTGTCAGGATACGTCTTTTTCAGTTGGGCTGTGGTGTGCGGGCCTATAACAACGTTATCGGCAAGGAAGTGGGTGGGATGCGTAAAAGCACCGCCGCCGCCCGCCGTGATGAGTTGGTTATATTCTCTGCCCTTGTCGTCTGTTGCCGCATAGCGTGCATAATGGTGCATATCGCCGCTCAGCGTCGCCAGCAGGGTGGCGTTCCCGCCTTTAAAAAATTTGTTTTTGAAAAACTCGAGCCGCTTGTAAGCGTTTTCCTCCGCCGGTACCCCCTGGTATATCCATCCCGGTTCGGCAGTACAGAGGATTACTTTACTACCTTCGGGCATCTTGTCGGTGATTTCTCCAAAATAGCATAGTTGGGGGTAATCGATGTCCGCATTGAGCTGTACGTCGATGCCCCATATCCAGACATCGTGTGCCAGCTTTAGGGCAAAGTAGCTTCTTTTTTGCCGGGTTTGCCAGTTGCCCAAAGAGCGTTCCTGGCAAAATAACTTAATAAAATTGGTGAGCCCATCATACCAGTCGTGATTGCCCGGAATGGCAAACAGGTGGGGGCGTTCGTCGGCTGTCTGGTCTGCGTTCTTCGGAAATGCGGCTTCGTACGGGCCCTGCAGCCGGTTTTCATAATGTTCTTTTTCCGGCGTAGGATAGACTTCGTCACCGCCCATGATCAGTATTTTTCCACGCTGGAGCACATGGTCGCCCACCTTCAGTTGCTCCTGCGCCATCAGACTGGCCATGGTGTAAGTAGCATTGAAGCCGTCACCCAGATCGGAAATAAAATCCACCCATAGGTCTTCCTGTGCAGTATAATCAACGGGTGTTGCCTCGCTTAATACAGCCTGCAACTCGCGTTTATCGGCAAAGTTGCCGAAAATGGAAGAGACTACAGTCTTTACACCGGTGCGGGCCAGTTGTCTCACATCGTACCATGCCACCATACGTTGGGGCTTAAATTTCATGCCGGTATAATTGTTTAATGAGGGTGATTTTTTTTACGATCTTCAATTTTCTGCCATGGTAGTGCCGTACATTGCTTGAGAAGCAGTTAAGAAGGCGTCGTTTGATGGATTGATACAAACGCCCCTGCAGGAAAGTGGAGTCCGGGCCGCTATCGGGTACGTGGTAAACCGTTAGTTCCACAGTTTTGAATTCCAGTCCCAACAGCCAGTCGGCCACCACCCCGAGTTTGATAACGGCCCGAATGCGGTACGTTTGTTGCGCATGCATAAACAGGGACGTGACGCGTATAACTGTATGATTGTCCGGCCGTTCGAGGGTAGCCTCGTTGGCGAAGGTCGGGATCGGGTTGCCAAACGGGCCGATAGTGATATCGGAAAAGAGCTCCAGAAACTTCCCTTTTTCCCCGCTCATAAAATGAAACGCCGTGGAATAGCAGACACGGACAGGCTTTGCAGCCAGCTTTAACGAGCCGGCGAAGTGCTGTCGGAAGTTCAGGGTGATACCCGGCTCTTTCATGGCAGTGCTGCCGATACCGGGGAGAACACCGCCGGGTTGCCGGTCGCGCAGGTAAGCTTTGGTATCGGCATATCCTTTGTTGATCAGGGTGGCCGTATCGATACCGCCAAAGAACAGGTCCGGGTCCAGCGGCAAGGGAAATGCCGGCTTGATAACGTGCAGCACGATGGGACGGATTTGTCCATATGGCGACCGGCCTTCGCTGATCCGCTCATTTATAGCTGCAAGTTGCTCGAACTCCAGCAGCAGGCCGCCGTTGGCGCTCATTTCTATCATGTGCACATACTGGTTGAACAATCCCGGCAGGTACTCACGGTTGTTGCCGATTGCCCATACCAGCCAGATTTCTTCGGCCCCCCGCTTCACCGCCTCCATCAGGTTGGCATCTTTGATCCAAACCGCATCCGTGTACCAGTCGGTGCCTATAAGGACCGCCGGCATTGCCATCGGCAGCGAAACACCGGCGACGAGATGATCTTCAGTAACCTGCGCGTGTGGTATTGACGCTACCGTTTTGTCCGAGAAATTGCATACGTTGAAGGTGACGGCTATACCCATACCGTTCCTGATTTTCTCCGGATCAATCCCGAGAGCCGGTAATATCTTTTTGCGTATACCGTCAAGACTTGCCATGCCGGTTAGGCGGGAGGGCCTGAGATAGCTCCCGAACCTGTTTGGCGCCATAAAATGCGCCAGTTTGAGGTTGCGCCAGCGATGGCTCATTTCCCCGGGCGATAACCCGGAGGCCATCATTGCGGCGTTGAAAATACCTCCTGAGGTGCCGTCCACATGGCTGAAAGAGAGTTTTTCTTCTTCCAGGGCTTGCAAAACTCCCGCCTGGTAGGCCAGCCTTACTCCCCCGCCGGCGAGCACCAGCGATCGTTTGGGTATACTCATGGTTTGTCAGGGGTTTTGCGCGTGTACAGAAAGATGATGATCACACCGATCAGCTCAAACAGCAGGAAAAACCAGGTCATCCAGCTTGGATAGCCCTCATACAGGATGGAAACGAGCCTTGCCAGTACACCCAGCGCCATGATGCTCAGAAACAGGCGGTTGAACACCCTTTCGTTAAAAATAGCTTTGGTGAAAAAGAAACTGAATAAACCGAACCCTAACTCGATAGCCCTCAGGAAGCGGTATTGGCTCAGCATGTTGATACGGGTATATTCAGGAAGATCCCGGGTATCCAGTTGAAACAGCAGCTGATGGTCCAGGCGTGCATTCAGGAAGGCGCCCCAAAAGCCGGCGAGGCTAACCAGGCCGATATACGCATAGAAAAAAAAATAGCTAAGCGCCTTCATATCTTCCGAGGTAGTTGAAGTAAATGAACAGCAGCAAGGCGGAAAGCAGGTCAAAGGCTGCCACACCGAGCGCCAGTTGTGAAAACAACCCGTTCCATACGGCGATTCCGACCATCGCAGCAGCCCCCAGCTTTTGCAGGGTGCACCATACTACTGCGGCACGGGCGGGTATGGGGGTATATACGGTATGCAGCAGCAGGCCGCCGAACAACGCCATGAACATGCCGATGATCCTGAAAAAGTGATCGGCCAGCAGATCGGTTTCCGCACCGATTACGCCGAGTACAAAACGGGGCAGGAACAATTGCGTCAGGCCGGATATGATGGTAATCACCGAAATGATAACCATGATGGCAGGAAGGTAACGTTTCATGCCGGTTGCCTGTTATTCCGGGCTTTCGCCACGAAAAAGTACATCGTCACACACCACATAATCGTCAGGATGATCCAGCGGAGGTCGTTCAGGAACATCCAGCGCTGCAACAGTTCCTGCAGACGTTCCATACTGCTTACACCGGCAATAAACTCATTGTTTACCTTTTCTATATAAGCTTGCTGCACAATTACCGGGATCAACAGTCCGGGTATCCACAGCAGGGGTACCCAGCGCAGGCGGGTTTTCCACTCGCTGATCAGCATGACCAGGATGGCTACGGCCATGATGGGAATGGTAACGAAAAAGAATCTGGTGGCCAGGGTGGTCTGTGGAATGATGGCGTCGTAATAATTATCCGGGTTCAGCGTGGCCGGGTAATTGGGAAACCAAAAGAAATGCAGTGACCAGAAAAGGCCGAGATAAATGGATGCGCAGAAGAAGATATACGCATTGCAGAGGTCGGTTCCAAGTTGTTTCCAATTCATAACGGGGATAGTTTGAGTGTCAGATTTTGTATTTGTCATAGTCTGTGAAAGCGGGCGGCTCCAGCCAGCTCTCGTCCAGGGTCAGGTCTATAATGCTTTCCAGCCCTTCGGGCATTGTTGCCGGAGGTCTTTCATGCGTCAGGAACCAGCATTTAAAATTATCGTCCAGGATGCCGTCGGCTTCCGGCATGAAGAAGGTAAAGAAGGGGTTTCCATTGATATCCAGTTTTCTCAGGTGGGCAACATTGGGATGATCGCCTATGTACAGGCGGGCGCGGGCCTTGCTGAAGAGATTGATATAGGCCTTTGCTTTGAAATAGATGTAGGAGGCCATCAGCATGTTACGAAACCGGCAATAATTGGTAGTGCCGACGCTGAGACGGAAGGCCGGTGATTTAGGCCGGTCGATCTCAATGCGGAACGCAAACTGTCCGTCTTTCTCATACTGACTGGAAACAGTGTTTTCCGTAATGATAAAATCGAGGTTGGCTTTGTGTTTGGGCATACCCCAGATGCCTTTCCCGCCTTTTACGGAAACTTCCGAGCTGACAGGCAGATCCACGATATACTGCCCCGTGCCGTAGGTTTTCATCAGCAGGGCAGGCAATAGCGGAGGAGCGGGCTTACGGCCATGAGTACACGCAATACCGATGCTGTATTCAATATATTTCCCGATACTGGTATCCAGGTAATTGATCACTGTTACGATGAGCACAGCCCGTCCGTTGGGCAGACGCAGCGGATGCAGCTCATTACCGGGTAACAACGCCTGCGCCTGCTGGTAGCCACAGGTAAAGCCGGCCATCAAAGCGGGGGATTTTTTTGCATAAACGGGCATCTCATAAGGGATGCCGTCAACCAGCGCGTGTCTCCCGCCGTATTGTCTGATTCTTTTCGGTATTGCCATGGTTATCGGGGTTTAGTGCATTTAAGATTAGGGGAAATACATCCTTGTGGGCGTCTTTTCCCCAGAAAAGGTCGAGGTGACTATATGCTTTGATGCGGTGTAAGCGGTGTTTTCCCGGTTCGCGTGCTTCCAGGAATGCAAAGGTATTCTGCTGGCTCCGGGGCAAAAAACATTGGTTTTGTTCGCCGGCCAGAAGTGTGAAGGAGGCACTGCTCCTGAAGTCACGGAGGTACTCCGTTTGCCCGTCGACGGAAACCAGTTCACCTCTACCGATGCACTTCCGGATGTGCCTGAAAAAACTGACGGGAACTTCAGCGAACTCCCGTTGTATCCATTGTAAAGTAGTATTGTCAAGGTTTTCGAGCCGCCATAATGCCGGCCAGCCGGTGCCATAGGTAAAGCTCACGAACTTGCCGACCATAGTGTCTTTTTCCCAATGCGTGAGCCATACAAATGCACGGAGCAATTTGCTGCCGGCTGTGGGAGCATGTATTCCCCACTGCGGGTTGAGATACCTGAACCACAGGCTTACAAGTGGTAAGAAAACCTTCAATTTAAAGCGGGAAAACCGGGACACAACAGGGTGCAGGGAAACGGCGTTGCTGATAATCAGGTCGACTTCCGGTAGCAGGCCGAGTGCTGCCGAGATCATAAAACTCGTACTGCCCTGGCAGTGAATGATTGCTTTTATCGTTTTGGCACCGGTCAACTCAATGACTTTCCTGACGGCAGCGGGGTGATCGTTGATGGCTACCTGGTCCAGGTTCCATTCATTGGGTTCAAAGACAATACTCCCCCGCCAGTTTTCCAACCATACGTCATAGCCTTCCCCGATCAGGGTATGTATCAGGTTTTGCGGATGCGGCGGATTGAAAATGCCGGCGCTGACCCCGGCGCCGTGGACCAGTAAAACGGGCCCCCGTACCGGTGAGGGAGCGGCTACATGCAACAGGTTGCATTCAAACCCGTCATTTGCCGTAAATGGGATGGTTTCGAACTGCAGTTGCATAGCAATAATTGTTCGTAATGGATCTGTAAAAATCTAATTTACACGAACATAGCAATTCGATTCGTCTTTTTTTTACACTTTTTTTTAAAAATTTAATAAAATATGTATTTTCGTTATGTTTGCATAACAATAAATATCACAGCTATATGAGAATTTTTACTTTTTGCTTTTCATTTTTGGCCTGTATGCTGGTTTTTGGAGAGCCGGGTGCCTGGGCACAGGTGACGCTGACAGGTCGGGTCACGGAAGCGGGTTCGATGTCTCCGCTTGTGGGTGTAAGTGTGAAAGTCAAGGATAAGGTAGTCGGGACTATTACCGATTCGAAAGGGGAGTTTGAACTGAAGGTCTTGTCGTCTCCTCCGTTCACGCTTGTTTTTTCTTCGGTCGGGTTCCAGTCCCAGGAGGTAGAGGTATCAGGCAGCAGGTCCGATATTTCGGTGGCGCTCCGCGAGGAAGCTATCATGGGGAGGGAAGTGATCGTCTCGGCGTCACGCGTGGAAGAGAGTGTGCTCCAGTCGCCGGTATCGATAGAGCGTCTCGATATCCGCTCTATCCGTGAAGCTCCGGCCCCATCCTTCTTCGACGCTATCAGGAATCTCAAAGGGGTGGATATGAGTACGCAATCGCTGACTTTCAGCAATCCCAATACAAGAGGTTTTTCAGGAAACGGCAACCTTCGGATGGTGCAGCTTGTGGACGGCATGGACAACCAGGCGCCTGGCCTTAACTTTTCGGTAGCCAATATCGCCGGTTTGTCTGAACTGGATGTGGAAAGTGTGGAATTACTTCCGGGCGCGGCTTCTGCCCTGTACGGCGCAAATGCAATAAACGGTATTCTGCTGATGAACAGCAAGAGCCCGTTCCTGTACCAGGGCTTAAGCGCTTATGTCAAAACGGGCATCATGCACGCCGATAACCGCGTCAAACGGTATTCATACGAATCCGAGGCTACAACACCATTTTACGACGTAGGGATCCGTTACGCAAAGGCTATCAACAATAAGCTGGCTTTCAAAGTAAACCTTACCTATCTGAAGGCGAAAGACTGGCAGGCTACCGATTACAGGGACCAGAGCCTTTCGAACGGCTACGGGTTCAACGGGACCGAGGAATCGAATCCCGGTTATGACGGAGTGAATGTATACGGCGATCCTTCGGTCGGGATCGCATCTTTTCTCGGGCAGAATCTCTCGAACATCGCGGCGTTGACACAGAACCAGCAGCTTCAGATGCTGGATGCAGGGATCAAGCAGTTGGGGGGGATATTCGCCCAGGCGGCTGAATTCCCCGAGGTGACAACTCCCGCCCAGGGCTACCAGCAAGTATTCAACGACGTATACGGTAACAGTACTTTTGCGAGAAGGGGCTATAAGGAGCGCGACCTTGTCGATTACAACGCCTATAGCATCAAAACAAACGCTTCCCTGCATTACAGGATCAACGAGAATGTAGAGGCGCTGATACAGGCGAACTGGGGGCTTGGAACGACCGTATACACCGGGGCTGACCGGTATTTTATCAAAAATTTTACCATCGGACAGTATAAAGCCGAGGTAAAAGGCTCGAACTTCTTTGTAAGGGCCTATACTACACAGGAGAATTCCGGCGATACCTATGCGGTGGGCCTGGCCGGGCTTGGCGTTAACAGGATGTGGACGATACAGAATGGCAATGTAATCCTCGATCCGAGCTATTTCGCAACTTACGGCGCCAACCTGGCGGGTAGCAGTCTGGGGACTATTCTACAAAAAACCAATGCTGCGTTTCCGGGCGGAGCTTCTGCTGCCCTGGGGACTTATTTCAACGAGATCTCTTCATATACGAATAATGCGACTGCGATTGCGCAGGCGCTGCGCGCACAACCCGGGATCGGCAACGGGAGGGTTGAGGAGCCGGGTTCCGCGGCTTTTATAGAGCAGCTGAACAAGGTGACCAGCACTGCGATACCGGGAAATGCGTCGGGTGTCGGCGCCAAATTCCTGGAGCGGACTGCCCTTTATCACCTCGAGGGGATGTACAACTTCAATAAGCTCATCGATCCGAAAGAACTGGAAATCATAGCAGGGGCGAGCTACAGGCTGTTCGACCTCAATTCCAAAGGGACCCTTTTCTACCAGGATGAGAATGGAAAAGAACCCAATATTTCCGAAATAGGAGGCTACGTACAGGCACAGAAGACGATAGCCGACGTATTGAAGCTCACTGGCTCGGTGAGATACGACAAGAACAGCAATTTCAAGGGTCAGTTCTCTCCCCGTATTTCGGGTGTGTTGACGGTTGATAAGAATCATAATTTCCGTGCATCCTTCCAGACTGCGTTCCGGATACCTGATACTCAGGCTCAGCTTATCGACCTGATCACCCCTAACGCGCATCTGATAGGAGGGCTCCCCCAGCTGCGGGAAAGATATTTTGCGGGAGCATCGGTAATAAATGCGAAAAACGGCCAGCCTTTCAAGTTCAGTGAGTTCAAGCCTGAACGTGTCGTATCGACCGAGGTCGGCTATAAAGGATTGATCGCCGGTGTGCTTTTTGCGGATGTTTACTATTATAACAGCGTTTATAAGGATTATACGGTCGGCAACAATCTCCAGGTAACTTCCGGGCCTCGTGCTGGTCAGTTTTTCGGGATGCAGTCGAACTATGACAAGGACATAAAAACTCACGGTTTCGGATTGGGTCTTGACTACGCGCTGCCCGCCAACTTTAACGTGGGTGCGAACCTTTCCAATAACACGCTCCGTTCCGGAGGCGTGGGACTGTTCAGCAACGAAATGAATAAAGTAGTATTGGAGGATGGAGCGGACATAGGTTTCAATACGCCCAAATACCGCTACAACCTTTCCTTCGGGAATCGCAATATCGCCCGTACGGGTTGGGCCTTCAACGTGGTATGGCGCAGACAGGATGCCTTTATCTGGAATTCGTCATTCGTTCCAAACGCCGTAAAGTTTGCGACCGACAGGAGCAGTCAGTCGATCATTCCGGCTATCGGCACGCTTGACGCCCAGGTGAGCAGGAAGCTTTCCCCGATTAAGTCAATCCTTAAAGTAGGAGGCACCAACATTCTCAACAAGCAGTATGTAACAGGCTGGGGCAATCCTACCATAGGGGCCATGTATTACGTTTCACTTACTTTTGACCAGCTTTTGAATTAAATACAGTTTATATTGAAGGAGAGAACGCCGGTTTCGAATGCCGGTGTTCTTATATTTTCCGGTGGCATTCGCCTGGCTGTAAAGGTGGATAATGCAGAGGGGCCGATCATCTGGTCTAAAATTTTTTATAAACTGTTAAAATAGATACTTTTGCGCCGTTGATTGTCTAAAACCGGCCAGCTTCGAGATAAACATGCCCATACATTGCCGAATTTGTTTGTTATTTCTGATACTCGTTATCTCGGCTAATGTATCCCTATCTCAAAGTACATTCATTCCTCTTAACGACGATTATTATCACCTGGTAGAAAGATTCGAGCTAAAGACCGGGAAGCTTTCCAGTCGTTTCCACACGGGAATTAAGCCGTTCGAAAGAAAGGCGGTTATGGAATTCCTGGATGATGTGGAGCAGGATCCGGAGATTGAATTGAATCATAAAGACCTCGCAAGCCTTCGTTTTATGCGGTGGGGGAGTTGGGAATGGACAAAAGATACGCTGAACATTGCCGGCGGTAATTTTCAGCGGAAAAATGAAAAAGGCCTGCAACGCCTCTTCTGGGCACATCCTGCTGATTTTTACAGCCACCGGTCAGAGGACTTCGACGTTCATGTGAATTTTGTTACCGACAATTTTCTCGGGAGGGACAACAACCTCGACCGGGCTATCTACTATTCGGGCCGGGGTGTAGAGGTAAGGGGAATGATCAATAAAAAGCTGGGTTTTTATACTTTTGTTGCTGATAATCAGGGCCATTTTCCAAAATATGTACAGGCATATGCCGGCAGGCTGGGTTTCCCGGGTGAAGGGCTGACAAAGATTTCCGAAAGGAAAAATGTCGATTTCTTCTCTGCCAGGGGATATATTACTTTCAACCCGATAAAGAGTATTAATCTCCAGTTTGGCCATGACAAAAATATTTTTGGCAACGGGTTCAGATCGCTTTTTTTATCGGATAACAGCGCGCCCTACCTGTTCCTGAAGTTAAATACCAGGATAGGCAGGTTTAATTATACCAACCTTTGGTCCTCGATGATCAATGATCAGGATCCGTCCTATCAGGACCTGCTCCGGAAGAAGAAATATTCGGCCATGCATCACCTGAGTGTCAACATTACCGATAAGCTGAATATCGGCTTTTTTGAAGCGGAGATATTCAACAGGGACAGCACAGGCGGGGGATTTGACCTCAATTATTTTAATCCTGTGATTTTCTACAGGTTCGTCGAATCTTACCTGGGAAGCTCTGATAATGCGTTGCTCGGGGTTGATTTCAAGTGGCTGCCGCCCGTTAAAAATACATCTCTGTACGGGCAGGTCATGATCGACGAATTTCTAAGCCGGGATCTATTCAACGGCAAGAAATCGTGGACACGCAAGTACGCCTTCCAGCTCGGATCTAAAATGATCGATGCGTTTAATGTCCAGAATCTCGACCTGCAGTTGGAATATAATGTGGTCTACCCCTATACTTACAGCCACCGTGACGGGGGTAGAAACTACATGCATTACAAACAGCCTCTCGCCCATCCGCTGGAAGCCAATTTTTATGAGTTCCTTGGAATAGCGCGGTATCAGTTCAATGAAAGGCTCACCCTTTTCGGTACCATGATGCTTGCAAGGAAGGGAATGAACATTTACGGCAGAAATTACGGGGGCGATCTGACGCTCGATTACGATACCAGGTATTCTGATACAGGCGTAAGGGTAAGCCAGGGCCTGCTGCAGAAAACAAACCTGTTCGATATCCGGTTGTCGTATATGCTCAGGCAAAACCTGTTTATCGACTACCGGATGACGAACAGGAGGATTGTTGCATGGAACGCAGATTTGCCGAAAACAGGTTTGTTTTCTTTCGGAGTCAGGTATAACATGCCTTACAGACAGCAAATTTTTTAAGAATGGAAACGCAAGAGATTATCAGATCCGAACTAAACGAAGCCCGGCAGGTTCTCGATAGCTTTTTAAACGACCCGGCCAATATTTCTAAAATAGAGGAAGCGGCTGAAGTAATTGCCACTTCGATTTTATCGGGTGGGAAGGTCCTCTCCTGCGGGAACGGCGGCTCTCATTGTGACGCCATGCATTTTGCCGAGGAGCTTACGGGGAGGTTCCGCGACGACAGAAGGGCGTTACCGGCCATTGCGATCTCGGATGTAAGCCATCTGAGCTGTGTCTCCAACGACTACGGGTTCGATTATGTGTTTTCCAGGTTTGTTGAGGGGGTGGGAACCCGCGGCGACGTATTGCTAGGCATCAGCACGAGCGGCAATTCCCCGAATGTAATAAAGGCGGTCGAAGCTGCCAGGCAAAAAGGGATGAAAGTGGTTTTGCTGACCGGGAAAGATGGCGGAAAGCTGGCGGGGCAAGCGGATGTGGAGATCAGGGTGCCCCACTTCAGGTATTCGGACCGCATACAGGAAGTGCATATTAAAGTAATCCATATCCTGATTCTTTTAATTGAGAAAGCAGTATTATAAGGCGGTATAACGACGGGTGACTTTGTAAATATGAGTATCACGAGTAGTCAGGATCAGATAGCCTAATTTCGTATGAAAGTAAGACCGGCCGCATTAATTGTACGGGAAGGAGCTGTCCTGACGATGCGCTACAGGTACGGGAGCGGGTATGTGCACGTATTGCCCGGCGGAAACCCGGATCCGGGAGAGTCTCTGCCCGATGCATTGTGCAGGGAACTGGCCGAAGAGCTCGGAATCGATGTAGTTGTGGGCAATATGGTGCTGGTCGGCGAAGTACTTCGCTTTAGAGGCAGGGAAGATACGCTCCATTGCATATTCAGTGCAGATATAGGCAGCAGCGACCCTGTACTTGACCGGGCGAACACATCGGCAGAGGCAATAGAATGGATTTCAGCCGGGAAGCTCGGCGACATCAACCTCTACCCCAACTTCGCTTCCCGGCTGACGGGGAATATCCTTGCCGGGGAATTAAGTTACACAGGACCTTTATCGCAGCCTTATGTAGGCGACTAACGTTCTGCCACGTTTTGCGGTATTTTGTTAATAAGCCTGTTGATGCTCCCCTTCTGTTTCTTCAGGTCAAATTCATCGTAGACATCCCCCGTTGCGGTATAGGTTTTAAAATTGAGCATATCGCCGTCAATTTCAATTACATGGAACAACTGGGTATAAATGGCTTTCCTGTCCATCCAGTCTGATTTCTCGACGTGCGAATCGGTCATTTTCGGTCCGCTCACTGAAACTACGTACATAGTACCTGATTTCGTTTTCCCCTGCATAGGAATTTTGTCCATGCCGCGTGCATAGGTATGGTCGTGTCCCTGCAGTACAAGGTCGACCTTGTATTTGTCGAACATAGGCTTGAAAGCATCCCTCATTCTTTTGTTGTCGCGGGTACGCTTGGGCGAAAAAATCGGGTGGTGAAAAGTCACAACAGTCCATTTGTTGGGGTTATCGGCCAGCACGCGTTCCATCCAGTCCTTCTGGAGCCTGAGGAACTTGTCTGATTCTTCGGCCTGGTCCGAATTAAGGGAAATAAACCTGACACCCTGTATATCGGCGTAGTAGCAGGTTTCTTCCAGCCCTTCAGGGCCATTCAAGGGGAGGTTGAACTGTGCCCGCCAGAATTTGGAAATGGCGTTTTCCTTCTGATCATTGTCGTAATGGTCGTGATTTCCCGGTGTAGGGAAATTGGGGATCATCGCATGAATAAAGCCACCGGCATCGAAAAATTCACCCCATTCAACGTCGCGGTTCGCACGATTGATCAGGTCTCCCGCGTAGATAGCCAGTTTTGCATCGGGCGCTTTCTTAAAGGCCTCGCGCGCTACTCTCGACCAAAGGGAACGCATATTGACCTGTACGTCACCATAGTATAGGAACTGGAGCTTTTCCTTATCCATCCCGGCCGTAGTGAAATGAAACCATTCGCTCCAGTATTTTCCAGCCCCTACCCGGTAGGCATACTTTGTATCAGGCTGCAGGCCTTTGAGTTCATAAGAGTGATAAAAGGCAGAAGGCGTGTCTTCCACATTAAGAAGCTCGGACTGTGCCTTGAATCTCTGTGCTTTCGCCACGAAACGGGGATCCGCATCGGCCGGGGCAATTTCTATGAAACTGACCGCTGTAGTGTCGGTAGTGCGCCAATTGACTGCAGCAGAGGTGGATAAGTCTGATGTGGCATTGAGAATGATCCGGTCGGGAAAAGGTTTGGGGACGTAAAGTGACTCCAGTTGCCCATAAGAATGAACCGATAAAAACGCCAGGAGTACCGGCAAATTATTGCGTACAGCTTTTAATATCCGCATCTTGATGCTTGATTTTCGGGAAAGTGACAATGTTATTTTACTAAGACAATACCCGAAAACCGGTTGTTGCGGCTATTGCCAGTGAAATAACAAAGCCTATTTTACCGCGAGCTCTGCTACGACCGGACGATGATCGGAGGCATAGGTCTCTTCGATTACGGACGTTTTGACTGCGCTGATACGTTTTGGTGCAGTAAACATGATAAAATCTATCGTACGTCTCGGGTTGATGTGGGGGCTCGTAGGAAGGCAGTCATCGATGCATGTACGGGTGAACGTCTTGTCGAGAAGCGCTATGACCGGACTTGTAGGAACAGCATTAAAATCGCCGGCAAGGATAACGGGTTCTTTCCGGCTGCCCAGGCGTTTGATAATGATATCGGATTGGAACAACCTGGTTTCTTCTTTCAGATCGAGATGCGTGGAAGCAAACCAGATTTTTTTTCCGCCGGGAATCCGTACCTTGACGGCGGCTACCGTGCGGGGCTCGCCTTTTACCTCTGCAGGCAAGGGAAGAGGAAGTTGCAAAGAGTCGAGTACAGGAAATTTTGACAGGACAGCCACTCCATAATCACCGCCCTGGTGGTCGATTGCCTTGGCAAAATAAAAGTACATTCCGGTAAGCTGAGCCAGTTCCCGGGCCTGATTTTTTCCTTTTCCCGAACGCTCCGTATTGACATCCACTTCCTGAAGCGCTACGAAGTCGGGCTTAGCATCGTTGATTACCTTCGCAATTGCCGGGACATCTATCTGTCCTTCAGGCAGGGAGGGCGGATTGCAGTGGTGGATGTTGTAGGTCATCACCTTTAGCGTTCTGCCCGGGCCGCTGTTGCCGGTCTGTACAGAAAACGCCGGCTGTATACACAGGAAGGCAAGGATAGCGATAAAAAAAACAGGAGCTTTCATTAATGACGAATTAGCGGTTATAATGCAAACGTAAACAATTTTGGATTATATACTTCTACCGGTATGCCGGGCGGGGTTGCTTAAAAAGTGCTAGGTAGCCGGAGATATTAGAGAAGACGGCTCCATTATATAATTGTTAAAGAATGCTTTTATAAATCGGCCGGCGACAGAATTTTTTGACCTTTGCATTTAGTATACCGGCGCATGGATTTTGGGGAGGGTGTTTAAAAGAAAAGCGATACATCAGTCATGGACAAGGAACTTTTTGAATCGTTGTATCACAGGTATTTTGGAAAGGTATTCCGTTTTTTACTGCGTCATACAAGAGATGATCATGACGCGGAAGATCTTGCGCACGATGTTTTCCTGAAGTTCTGGAATTACCGGCACAGCTTTTCGGATACTGTTCCTCCCGATGCCCAGCTGCTGCTGATCGCCCGGCAGGCCGTGATCAACCGCTACAAAAGAGAGGTCATGAAAAAAGAGGCGCTATTACAGCATGAAAACAGCTTCAGGACTTCCTTTGATGATACGGAAATTACTGTCAGGGAAGCTGAAGCATCGGAAGAATTCAGAAGGGCGCTGGACGCCCTCCCGCCCAGGCGAAGGGAGATTTTTGAAAAAAGCCGGTTCCAGGTTATGACTTATGATGAGATCGCCGCCGACATGGGAATTTCGAAAAGCACGGTAGAAGGGCAGATGGTGAAAGCGCTCAAATTTCTCAAAGAGCGCCTTGCGCATCTGAGTTATCTTCTCCTGGTACATTTCAGCATCCACTGACTCTTCGACTCCCTTCGACTCCCTTCGACTCCGCTCAGGGGTCTAAAGCTTCGATCCTCCGGCCCCTGAGCGGAGCCGAAGGGGCACATCCACTAGTCTTTTAATTTTACGTTTCCGTATGTCGATATCACACGTATCGTAGAGGCGGGTTGTTCGCTGCCGATATTACCCTCGTATTGTTTGGTTTTGCTGGTCCCGGATTTGTTAGTAAAAGATACTGCGGTTTTTGTAGGGTACTGAAAATTACCGTACGTGACCGATACGTCGAATTTTGCGGGCTGCCGGACAGGTATGACTACCTCGGAATAGGCTGCCTGTATGTCGATGTTATCTGCCGTAGATTCGTTAATGGAAAAGTTATTGGAATAATGGACCTTGACCGTACCGTTGTCTGTCAGGGTTCCGATCCGCGCCCCGCAATAACCGATGTCAGCCTTCAGAGAACCCACTTCGCCGATGTTAAGCGAGCCGAATTTATTGACCAGCTCCAGCGATTTGACTTTTTCCAGGTTTATCTCCGAGTGATTTGAATGCAGCTTACCCATGCCCATCTGCCCGATAACCGCATTCCCGTACTGAACAATGATATCGTTTGCCATGCTGGCAAGATCCTCTGCCCTGAAATTGCCATAGCGGGTTTCGACGGCGAGTGGAGCGATAAACCGGGCTATATCCGTATCACCGTAGGAGTTTTTCAGGTTGAGCGGGTTTTGCTTCGGCATCTGGATAAGATAGTCGATGCGAAGAGAGTTTTCACCCTTTTTTCCTCTCCAGTTAATCCTCTGCGTACCCGGGCCCAATACCGTCTGAACGGTGATATTATTATTGCCCCTTTTTTCTTCAATGTCCACCGCATTGATCGCTTCGCTTACTTTCTGCTCGGAAGGTGCGTTGGCTGTAATGGTGATATCGATCCTGATTGCCTGTTTTTCCCAAAGCAACACTTTCACATCACCATAACGGTTATCGATATTGAGCATTTCGTTCGGGCGGACGTCAAATACCTTTACTATGGTTTTTTTGCGCTCGATAAAAACACCGGGAATGTTGTCGCCCGGGCCGGCTGCCGCAATCAGAGCCGTGCTATATAGTAATGCGGTCGCTATCGCTGTCTTCGTTTTCATTTCCTTTCTCAATGCTTTCAATAATGATAATCTGCTGATTCAAAAGATCGACCTGCCACTGGAGGTTTCTGACCATAGCATGCAGGAGCGTCTCCGGGTCGGGAGACTGGGGGAGCTCCGATCGCAGCCCTGTATAAGCTTTCTCTAACCGGTCGAGCTCCGACGCGAAGTCACTGTAGAGCTGCGGTTTGTGCGTGGCCAGTTTTTTCAGTTGGTTCCGCTTTTCGTTGATAATCTGGGTGTACTGGTTTACCTCTTTTGCGTAATCCGGCATCTGAAGCGCCATTTGTGGATCCCTGGTCAGCCCGTACTGGCCGTTTATATATACCAGGATGCCGGCGAAAAGCAGTACGATAACCGCTGCCGCAACCCGCCAGTCATAGGTAATCTGCCGTTTCCACCGGTTAGTACCCGATTGCGGGGAGGTGTCCGGAAAGGTGGGAGGTGCGAGCCCGGATTCGATTTTTTCCCATAGCCGGGCATCCGGTTCTTCTGTATCGAACCCTGAACGGTTGTCCCTGACAAACCTCTCCAGCCTATCTTTCCTGTCAAAAGACTTTTTCATGGATATCAATTTGTAAAGTATCCTGGTAAAATGATCTCAATAGTTTCAATAGATTTTGTTTTTAATTACTTCAATCAGTTTTTGCTTGGCGCGCATGTACTGCGTTCTCGAAGTGCTTTCCGAAATCCCCAGCAGACCGCTGATCTCTTCATGGTCATAACCTTCGAACAGATAAAGGCTCAGGACGACCCGGTAGCCTCCGGGAAGCAGGTGCAGGGCTCTCCTGATGCGTTCGACGTTCAGCTCGGCCTCATCCGCTTCATAACAATGGTCGTCTTCGATTTCATATTCATTTTCTACACTTTGTAAAGATTCCAGTTCGACCCATTTGACCCTTTGCGATCTCAGTTGTGATATTGCCTTGTTTACCACGATCTGCTTCAGCCACGCCCCGAACGTCGATTGCTGCCTGAATTGATGCAAATGCGTAAAAGCATCCAGGAAGGCATCCTGAAGAACGTCCTCCGCTTCCTCCGCCCGGTTGAGCACGCGCATGCAGACATTGAACATGGCTTTTGAATAAAGCCTGTACAGCTGATATTGAGCGCCGCGCTCTCCCATTTTACATCGCTCCACCAGTTCGGTGTGCGGGTCAGGATATAGTTTATCGTTCAAAAAGGTATAGAAGGCAATGCGGTGAATGTTTCTGTTACAATGTCTCTATTCGGAATTAAAAGTTGCATATTGCAGTTAAAAAAAATAGAATACATCAATTTTATACATCGTCGGCGTGATCGGTATAAATTTGTAGCACGTACCATGAAAGCGTTTAAAATCCCCGAGTTTTATAAAAGCAGCATCATTACGCCTATAAAAGAATACAGGAGGAAGAAAGATAAGCTCAAAAAAGATTATTCTCCTTCGGTGTTGGATTTTGGGTCTGTTAAATTTATGATCGCAAGGCATTTCGGGTTTTGTTATGGCGTAGAGAATGCCATCGAGATCGCCTACCAGGCGCTGGATACCAACCCTGGCAGGCGTATTTTTCTCCTGAGCGAGATGATCCACAACCCTGATGTGAATGCCGATCTGCGGGAAAGGGGGGTCAGGTTCCTGATGGACACCAAAGGGAACCAGGTAATCGACTGGGATATCCTGACATCCGATGATATCGTAATTGTACCGGCTTTCGGAACTACATTGGAAATACAGGGAGAGCTTGCGGCTAGAGGGGTCGATATACATGCCTATGACACCACATGCCCTTTTGTGGAAAAGGTATGGAACCGGGCCGCACAGATAGGCGGGAAAAGTTATACAATTGTAATCCACGGCAAACCCCAGCACGAAGAGACGAGGGCTACCTTTTCTCACAGCAAAGAAAATGCCCCGACGGTCATCGTACGGGACCTCGGGCAGACAAAGCGGCTGGCAAAGTATATTACCGGTGAAGTAGCCCGCGCTGATTTTTACGAGGAATTCAGAGGACTTTACTCCGAGGGCTTCGACCCTGACCGCGACCTGCAGCGGATCGGGGTAGTTAACCAGACCACCATGCTGGCTTCCGATACCCAGGGCATCGCCGACTACCTTAAAAGAGTCATGACGGAGCATTTCGGGCTGACGCCGGAAACCGTTGATGAGCGTTTTGCCAATACCAGGGATACACTCTGTTATGCGACGAACGACAACCAGGACGCAACCAGCGCGCTTTTGCAAAATGAAGCGGACCTTGCGATTGTCGCCGGCGGCTACAACAGCTCCAATACATCTCACCTGGTGGAGCTTTGCGAAAGCGCGCTTCCCACGTATTTTATTTCGTCGGCAGATAAAATCCTGAGCAGGGATCTGATACAGCATTACAACCTCAAAGAAAAGAAGGAGACGGTGACTCCGGGATTCCTTCCTGAGCATAAAATTCCTGTCATTATGCTCACAAGCGGGGCTTCCTGCCCCGATGCTACCATAGAGCAGATCCTGCTGCGGCTTGTCTCTTTTTACGACAACACGGCGTCTGTCGAGAGGGTGATGGCGGATTTTTTGTGAATAATTCCCTGAACTTACTGATCCCGCCCCCGGCCGTTTCCGGAATGATCGTTGATTTCTGCTCTCTGTTAGCCGGCTGCCGGGAATATTATAATTAATTTCTGCACCCGGTCTTGCGATTAATATATTAAGCTTCTATATTTGCACTCCCTTTTTGGCTGGGTAATAGTATGCCCGCCCGGACGGATACGTTAAAATCATTAAAATCATATAGTTAATCGTGGATACGTTAAGCTACAAAACCATCTCTGCCAACAAGAGCACTATTACCAAGGAGTGGGTCGTGGTAGATGCAGAAGATGCAGTTTTAGGGCGTTTGGCCAGTAATGTGGCGCGGATTATCCGTGGCAAGCACAAAACAAGCTTTACCCCGCATGCCGATTGTGGCGACAATGTGATCATTATCAATGCAGACAAGATCCGTCTGACTGGTAAGAAGATGACCGACAAGGTCTACATCCGTCACACAGGCCACCCCGGAGGGCAACGCTTTCAGACTCCCAAGGAGGCTCTCGAAAAATACCCTGAGAGAATTCTGGAAAGAGCTGTTAAAGGAATGTTACCCAAAAATCGTCTGGGTCGCCGGTTATTTACCAACCTGTTTGTTTACGCAGGAGGCGAACACCCTCACGCTGCTCAGCAACCTAAAGAATTAAAGTTTAATTATTAACACCCAATGGCATATATTAATACCATAGGTAGAAGGAAAACCGCTGTAGCGCGGATCTATCTCACTCCGGGTAAAGGCGAGATCTTCATCAACGGTCGCGAGCTCAAGGAGTATTTCCCATTCGAGGTTCACCAGATTCTGGTAAAGCAGCCTTTCAGTTTGTTGGAATCAGGCGAAAGCTATGATGTGAAGATAAACGTACAGGGAGGCGGTATCAAAGGTCAGGCTGAAGCAGCAAGGATGGCGATTTCCCGTGCTCTTGTAGAATACAACGGAGAGAACCGACCGCCGCTGAAAAAAGAAGGTTTCCTTACGCGTGATTCCCGTATGGTAGAGCGTAAGAAAGCTGGTCGCAGGAAAGCCCGTAAGCGCTTCCAGTTCTCGAAACGTTAATCGGAATGTATTGTCAGGCGCTCACACGCAGCGTCTCTTAATTATATATTCGTCCAGTCGGTGCTTACTGTGTCCGGTGCACCGTGCTGCTTATTACCTTTAAATTATAAAAATGGCACAGCTAGAATACAAACAGCTTTTAGATGCGGGGGTGCACTTTGGTCACCTTACCCGCAAATGGGATCCCCGTATGGCTCCTTACATTTTCATGGAGAAAAACGGGATCCACATCATTGACCTGAACAAGACGCTTGCATGCCTGGATCAGGCGCAGGAGGTAGTTAAGTCTATCGTACGCTCCGGACGGAAAATTATGTTCGTAGCTACTAAGAAACAGGCACAGGAAATTGTGGCGGAAGAGGCAAGAAGGCTGAAAATGCCTTATGTTACCGAGCGTTGGCTGGGTGGTATGCTGACCAACTTCACGACCATGAGGAAATCGCTGAAGAAACTTCAGTACCTGGACAAGACGCTTAAGGATGAGACTACCGTTAAAAATATCGCGAAACGCGAACGACTGACCATCTCGCGCGAGAAGGACAAACTGGAAAAGGTACTTGGCGGTGTTGTAGAACTGACCAGGCTGCCGGCAGCTTTGTTCGTGGTAGACGTAAAACGCGAGCACATTGCAATTGCGGAAGCAAAACGCCTCGGGATCCCTGTAATAGCTATTTGCGACACCAACTCTAACCCGGATCAGGTAGATTATGCCATTCCGAGTAATGACGACGCTTTCAAGTCCATTTCCCTGATCACCCTGGCGATAGGAAAGGCAGTAGAGGAAGGGCTTCTGGAAAGGAAGCAGGATAAGGAAGATCAGCGCCTGGCTGAGGAGGAAGAGGCGAAAAGGGCTGTGGATGCGGATGACGCTTCAGGGAGCACTGTTGCAGGTGAGGGCGAAGATGACGATGCTGAGAAAGCCCGTCACGAGAAAAGAAAAAGACTGAATGTTAAGGCTGAGGCTGATGAGGCTTCGGAAGACTAGTGGAATTTAGAATGATATGCATAAAGCCTGTAGCTTGGCGGCTATAGGCTTTATGCGTTTAAGCTTCTCCTTCGGAAGCTATTAAGGATTTTCAAATAATTACTATTTAATCATATTCACTTATATTGAGTCATGGCAATTACTGCTCAAGATGTAAACAAACTTCGCCAGCTAACAGGAGCGGGCATGATGGATTGTAAAAAGGCCCTTACAGAAGCCGACGGCGATTTTGATAAAGCAATTGAAATACTGCGGAAGCAAGGCCAGAAAGTAGCCGCCAAACGCGCCGACAATACCGTATCGGAAGGGGTCGTGCTGGTCAGGATCAGCGATAACGGGAGTAACGGAAAGCTTGTAGCGCTGGCTTGTGAAACAGAACCGGTAGCCAACGTAGCAGATTTTAAAAGCCTTGCCCAGGTGATTCTTGATGAAGCAGTTGCAGGTAATCACTCAGACGTAGAAAGCCTCTCATCAGCTAAGCTGGCCGATGGTTCTACTGTTGCCGAGCGCATAGTCGATCTTACAGGGAAACTGGGTGAGAAGATAGAGATAGTTGGATATGAAAACCTGGATGCGGAAAAAGTAGTTCCTTATATCCACTCAAATGGTAAGCTTGGTGTACTGGTTGCTTTCGAAGGAGCCGGAGACACTGATCTGGATGTTGTTGGAAAGGACATCGCTATGCAGATTGCTGCCATGCGTCCTGTCGCTCTGGATAAGGAAGGTGTAGACGCTGCCCTGGTAGAAAGGGAAATCGAAATCGGGAAAGAGCAGGCACGTGCGGAAGGTAAGCCTGAAGCCATGCTGGAGCGTATAGCACAGGGTAAGCTTCAGAAATTTTACAAAGACAATACCCTGCTTAACCAGGAGTTTGTAAAAGACTCGTCACTGACCATTCGCCAGTTGCTTGAGCGTACTGCTAAAGGGTTGTCAATCAAGACTTTTAAGCGTGTTGGCATAGGTAGTTAGGCGTTTTTACCGCCTGTTTTATAAAACGCTTTGCTTTTTTCGAAAAGTAAAGCGTTTTTTGATGCAGATTATTCTGCTACTCATATTCCTGTGTGCCGTCGTTACTTTTTTTGTATTTTTCAGTCTTTAGGTAAATAAAGTCAAAGTGCATTCAGACGAAGAATTAGTCCGGCTTTTTGTACTCACTCAGAAGAATAGTTTTTTCGAGGAGTTGTATGAGCGTTACGCCGACAAAGTGTACAGGAAGTGCCTGACACTGGTTAAGGACAGTGCCCGCGCTGAAGACTTTACACATGATATATTTTTGAAGCTGATCTTTAAGCTGGGAAGCTTTAAAGAAGAGGCGCGTTTTTCGACATGGCTGTATTCCATTACGTATAACTATTGTATGGATCAGCTCAGGGTCAATAAGAAGCGTGGGGAAACGAATCTCGAGGAAGAACTGGAAGTTGCAGACGAAGATGTGGATGTTTCGGTCCTCATCGAAGAAAGGGATACGGACGCGAGAAGGCTGCACCGGGCCATCGATCATCTTTCTACGGAAGAAAGGAGTATCCTGATGATGAAATACCTGGATGACCTGAGTATCCGCGATATAGCAAGTGTTTTCAGGATAACTGAAAGTGCGGTGAAAATGCGGCTTCTGAGGTCACGCGAGAACCTGCGGAAGAAATACCTGGAAGTATTGATACTGCTGATTGCTTTCCTGGCAAAACTCATTTCCGAGATCATTACAAAATTCTGACGGAATGGATAATTCGAACAGTGATATTTTAAAGCAGCTTGAGGCGGAAGGGAGCGTTCCTGAATACCTTAAAACGAGCCTGGTGTCGGAGATAGACCTTATTAAGGATTCGCTCCAGGTAGTCACGCTTTTCGGGGCAGGCTTTTTTATGGCAGCGATAAAAGCGATTTCCTCGATTTCCGGCACACCGCAAGATAATGAATAGCTTATCTAAAAAAACCGCATAACACCTCATGGAGAGTTTTTATAATATCACGGATATTCTTAAAAATACATTTAACTCCCTTATTACGCAGTTTATTGATTTTGTTCCCCGGATCATCGGGTGTATCGTCGTGCTGCTCATCGGCTACTTTGTGGCTAATTTTATCAGGGCTATTGTAAGGAATATCCTGGGCCGGGTAGGATTCGACAGGATAGGAGAAAGGTTGAACCAGATAGGCTTTATCAAGCAGATCAAGGCGGAAATAAAGCTCAGCAGCCTGGTAGCAACGGCACTTTACTATTTTATTATCCTGATGTTTCTCACCGCTGCTACCGAAATACTGGGTGTGGAAACCATTACCAGTATGGTGCTTTCAGTGGTGAACTTCATACCGAAGCTTATCGCAGGGGCGATTATGCTGCAGGTGGGGATTATCGTTTCGGATATTATCAAGTCGGGGGTTATAACGCTGTGTAAATCGTTTAACATTCCTTCCGCAAAGCTGATCGGCAACCTGGTCTTCGGGTTCTTCCTGGTCATTACGTTTATTTCGGCACTTGCACAGATCGGGATCAATACCGAGCTGCTGGAATCGAGTTTCATCATTATTTTCGGAGGAATAGTGGTCGCTTTCGCGATAGGCTATGGTCTTGCCTCGAAAGATGTATTGAGTAATATTATCGCCTCTTTTTACAGCAAGAAGAAATATAATGTGGGACAGATCGTTAAAGTCGACGGAATAAAAGGGGAGATTATAGAAATAGACAATCTTTCCGTGGTTATCAAAACCGACGATGCCCGTGTTGTACTGCCTCTCAGGTATTTTCAGTCGCAACGGGTAGAAATATTCAAGTCTTAACCAGTTTTTTTCTCACACTCAATTTTAATTCAGTTTCATGAAGTTTTTAAGATTCAGTTTTTTATGTGCCGGTCTGACCTTTGCTTTAGCAGCACAGGCGCAAAATCCGGATATAGCCGCTCTGACCAAAGCAGTAAAAGATACCACATGGAAAAGTAAGACCGAATTTGGAGCAAACTTCAACCAGGGATCGTTTAATAACGCCTGGACGGGGGGAGGTGTCAATTCAATCTCTTTAGGTGTGTTTTTCAATGCATTAAGAGAGTTTAAAAAAGGTAAGCATACCTGGAGAAACGATCTTCAGTCCCAGTACGGTATCGTAAAAAATGAAGGCCTGGCTGCCCGCAAGAGCTTCGACCGTTTGTTTTTTGACTCCAAATATGGTTACGAACTAAGTAAAAACTGGAGCCTTGTAGGAAACATCAATTTCCTTACCCAGTTTGCACCCGGCTACAGCTTTGAAACCGACACGGACGGAAAGGAAATCCGCAAGAAAATTTCCAGTTTTATGGCACCCGGTTACCTGACCGAGGCCATAGGTATCCAGTACAATCCCGTTCCGTATTTCTTCGTAACCTTTTCGCCGGGGGCGCTGCGGCAGACTTTTGTAACCGACACCGAACTATACCGGAATACTCCGGGTGAAACAAATTATGGTGTGGCAATAGGGAAGAAGGTTCGCAATGAAATAGCGCTCGCCCAATTGATCGCCAATTTTGACAAGGATATAGCAAAAGACATTAACCTGAAATGGAGGTACCAGATGTTTGCCGCTTCAAATAAGCACAGAAATACGGCGTTTCATACAGACCATCGGCTTGATGCAAATATAACGGCCAAAATAAACAAATATTTCAACGTCAATCTTGGGGTTATAATGCTGTATGATGACGACCAGATCGCGAAGGTACAATGGGCGCAGGTATTGTCTGTAGGGTTTTTATACACTTTTTAACATTATAATTTAACAAATAACCTAAAAATCTTTAGTATGCTTAAAGAATTCAAAACCTTCATTGCCCAGGGTAACGTGCTCGACCTTGCTGTCGGTGTTATCATTGGTGCCGCATTCGGAAAAATAACCACTTCTCTGGTCGATGATATCATTAATCCTATCCTGGGGTTGATTATCGGAGGGGTGGATTTTGATCAGCTTAAATTCGTTTTGAAGGAGGCTGAGGGTGAAACTGCTGAAGTAGCGATCAGGTACGGCAGCTTTTTGAACCAGGTGATCCAATTCCTTCTTATTGCCTGGGTTATCTTCCTTATAGTGAAAATGGCAAATAGAGCCAAGCTGAGCGACAGCATGAAAAAGGAAGCATAGAATAACTGTGGTTTTTAAGGAGCCTCTGCAGTCTCATGACTGCAGAGGCTCCTTATTTTGTACTGACCTGGTATCGGGTTCGTGCGCAGGCGCAGGTCCGGGATGATCCGGATGCCTTTATTGGATCATGACTGTAAAAGGCTTAATTTTGAGCAATTTTGATAGAATGTGCTTCCTGTTCGGACAGTTCAGCGGTAAGCTTTTATTAAATCACTTTCTGTTTGGAAAATACAAGTCGCAGCTATGGCTCCTTGCGCGGGAAACCGGCGCATGACCTCGCCCTCGTAATATGCGTTTTGCTTATCGGGTTTTTCTTTTCGCTGATCATAGCCAATACCGCGAATATCCCCAATGGAGACGATCTCTATTGCCTGATGCTTTTCACGCAACAATTTAAGGATGCGTCGACATTTTATGAGCGTTTCGTGCTTCTTACCCAGCAGTGGGTAGAACACCGTATTGTCTATTCCCGGTTTTCCGCTCTTTTGTCATACTGGCTGACAGGTAATGTCAACTTTATTACCATTGCGCTTATCGGTAATCTGACGCTGGTCGCATTTACCATTCTTTTCTGGAAGGTAATCAGGAAACTCGGAGCCTCTCTCTATTTCCTGATCCCGGTAGTGCTGATCCTGTTCAGCCCTGTCACCTACGAGGGAAACCTTTGGGCCGGAGCCAGTACAGTTTATATGCCGGTAGCTTTTTTAGGTCTTCTGACCGTTTACCTGCTGGCATGTAATCGCGAATCTGGCATTGCGTGGCCGTTGTTTACGGCCTTGCTGGCTACTTTTTCCTTTGGTAACGGGATGTTCGTGCTCCTGGTAGGTCTTGTGTTATTGATTTATCAGAAGCGGTTCAGGATAGCTTTTATATGGGGGTTGGCAAGCGTTGCGGCAATCGGGTTGTACTTCATGAATTTCTTTTCCGCCAGCAGTACCGATGCTTTCGGGTTCAGCGCGCATTTCAGAAAGCCGATGTACCTGCTCTACAATTTTTTCGCGTTTATCGGCGGGATTCTGGATTACAGCGAAAATATCAACTCGCCTTTTGTTTCAGCCAATATCCCGGCGACGTTGCTCGGGGTAACGTTATTTGCCGCGATCAGTTACGGATCATTAATATTTCTGAAAGATACTTCCCGCCCGGACGGAGAGTCCGGCCGCAGGAACATTCAATACGCATGGCTGGGAATGGCGGCGTTTCTCCTGGTGACAGCCCTGGTAATGGCCTACTCCAGGACAGCGGGAGCGGCGATGACTACGTTGTCGAGCCGTTATAAGATCTATTCCATGCTGTTTTGGATAATAGTATACTGGGGTTGCCTCATTTATTTCGAAAGGAAGAAGCTGGTAGGCCTGGTTTTCGGTATTATGAGCCTCGTGATACTTGTTCTCGGCTATTATTCTTATTATGAGAAATTCAGCAATTTTAAATCCAATTTTATTGCCGGCCTGTTTAACTATAAAAATAACGGGGAATGGGTCATCTATCGCCATACGGCATTTTATGAAGGTGCAAGCAAGATGCTGAGCGATTCGATGGCCGCGAACCCGGATCCGGTTTTTGTATTTCACCAGGTTTTTCCACAGCTTACGAGGAAGGCGCTGGAAGAAGCGCCGGTACTGGAGCAGGTAGAAATATCGGAGTCGGAAAATTGCCAGGGGTTTCAGGGTAAATGCCTGGATGTCAGAACGGACGAATACCCGTCTGTCGGCAATCATTTCGAGGGTATTTACGTGGTGGTTTACGATGAAGCTAATATTTACCTGTTTGCTGCCCGCCCTCAAAGGAACGGGCGGTACAACATGGTAGTCGACGGGGAATACTTTAAAAAAGGATTTTTACTGCAGGAAAACTTCGGCAATGTTCTGAAAAAGGGGAACGAATACAAACTGGCTGTTTTCTGTCCGACAGCAAAAGAACAGGTGAGACGGATCCGGTACAGGCTGGAAGGCTGAGTCCCGGATCCGCCTTATATGTTATGGCTCCCAGATTGTAGCCCGCAGGTGGTGGAGCTTTTCTTTGGTAGAGTAATAATACATGGCCACCATTTTGCCGTCTTTGCGACGTACGACGCGCGGGTAGCCCAGGTCATTGAGCTGCATGTCTTCCGACCAGAAGCCGTCCATCAGGATTTGAGGAGCGCTCCAAGTTTTACCTTTGTCGGAGCTGTAGATCACGCGGATAGTGCCATGGTCCCGCTCTCCATACACGACGCACAGGCGACCGTCTTTGGTGGTTGTAAAAGCCGGAGGATTACCGTTTTCGCCTCCTGTATCAGCTATTTTAGACAGGAACCGCCAGGTTTTTCCGCCATCACCGGAAGAGTAGGCGTCCAGCCAATGTAATTCCTTGCGGTCTTTTGTAATGAACTTCCGCCGTATCACCGAAACGATGGTGCCGTCATCAAGCCTTTCGGATTGCGACATAGCGGCGCGGCATTCATTTGCATACGGATTCCGGGCAGGATCGTCAAATAAATTTACTTTGACATAGTTCCCTGGGATTTCTGCAGGTCCTACTACCCAACCCTGAAATTGAAAGCTTTTCCCGCCGTCTGTTGTCCTGACGCAAAAAAGCCGGTCGGAGGCAAATACTTCGTCCGTTCTTATGGAGAAAAACAGCAGGCACTCTTTATCACCTGTAACGATATAATCTGTTCTCGGCGTCAGGGCGTTTAGCTTCGTGTTTGAAAACTCAGGCCAGGCGAGCAGATTTCCGAAGGTATACGGACCCTGCCATGTTTTTCCTTTGTCATAGGAGTAGAAAAAATGTGCCCTGTTGTCCTCCGCTCCGTGATAGGCAGAGCCGACTACCCGCATGGCAAATCCCGGATGCTTAAAATTGATCGGGGCATCTACGGTTTTCAAATCGGGAACATCGCCAAAATCTCCTGCAAAATTATCGGGATTGCCGGCTGTCCAGGATTTTCCGCCGTCCGTGCTGCGCGCCAGCCAGCTTAAAAAAGGTTTGTTGGCATTGTGTCCGTCTCTTTTTTGATACTGCGCTTCAGTAAATCCGACAAGGATTTCATTGCCGTCGAAGATATAGACGCCGTTATTCGCAGGCCATCCGGCAAAGCGGCCCGGCTGATGATAGATTACAGAATGCCGGGCATTTTTTACACGTTGTTGCGCTTTTGAAGGGGTAAGGAGCGAGCCAGACAATATCAACAATGTCACCAGTGTTGTCGGGTTAAGAAATTTTTTCATAAAATGCATGTCTCAGTGCGAGTTGTAAGAATTTTTTCTTTTTTAGAAATTACTTGATTACACGGATATAGTACTACGGAGTTTGTAAAAACGTGGGGGGAGTCGAAAGGCCATGTCTTTTAAAAAAATCTTGAACTTCTATATGGATTTAATATTCCGGTCACCCAATACACATTTATACCCGGGCCTCCGGGGCCGGCTTGAGGGAGATAATCTGCCCGGAGCCGGACGGCCCAGCCGGTGTCTTGTAGAATTTTCCGACGGGAATGATCAGTTCAAAGCGCTGATCCAAAAACACAAAAGGCCGGCATCTTTGCCGACCTTTTCTTCGTAGCGGGAGTTGGACTCGAACCAACGACCTTTGGGTTATGAGCCCAACGAGCTACCAACTGCTCCATCCCGCGGTATTGTTATGTAATGGGACTGCAAAGGTAGTAAAGAATTTTTAAAAAACAACTAACTTTGCAAAAGCATTTTCTTCTCAGACAAATTTTTTAAAAACCAGCGTATTTTGGAAGCGAATCATGTTAGTCAGCCGGGCAGGCAGCGTTCGGGTTTTGTGAGCATCATAGGAAAGCCCAATGTAGGCAAATCGACCTTGATGAACGTCCTGGTAGGAGAGTCGCTCTCGATCGTGACCTCCAAGGCGCAGACGACCAGGCACAGGATCATGGGCATCCTGAATGGCGTCAGCGACGGGGCGCCCTTTCAACTGGTATATTCCGATACCCCGGGTATCCTGAAATCTTCCTATAAGCTCCACGACTCCATGATGGCGTTTGTAAAAGGATCGCTGGAAGACGCCGATGCCATCCTGTTTGTGACCGAACCGGGCGAAAAGGCTGCAAGCCACGAAGCATTGCCGCTGCTGGAAAGGACCGATGCCCCGGTAGTACTGGTGCTTAATAAAATGGATCTGTCCGACCAGCAGGCGATCGAAGCGAAGATTGCCGAGTGGAAAGAGGTGATGAACCCGGTTCATGTCGCCGTCATATCGGCACTTCACCGTTATAATACAGACGGGATACTGGACGTCCTTGTTAACCTGCTGCCCGAGCATCCCGCCTACTTCCCGGACGATGACCTTACCGACAGGCCCGAAAGGTTCTTTGCGTCTGAGATTATAAGGGAGAAGATCTTCCTTAATTACAAACAGGAAATACCTTATAGCAGCGAAGTAATAGTCCGTGAATTTAAAGAAAAGGAAGATCTTATCGTAATCCTGGCGGAAATCCTGGTAGAGCGTAACAGCCAGAAAGGCATTGTGATAGGAGAAAAGGGAGCGATGCTTAAAAAGATAGGGATCCAGGCAAGGAAAGACCTGGAGACCTTTTTTCAAAAAAAGGTGTTCCTGGAAACACGAGTAAAAGTTGACCCCGATTGGCGTAACAATGAGCTTCGTCTCAAGCAGTTGGGGTATAAAGAATAGCATTATGGCAAATATAGTATCGATTGTAGGGCGCCCGAACGTAGGGAAGTCCACCTTGTTTAACAGGCTTATAGAGCAGCGTAAGGCGATTATGGATAATGAAAGCGGGGTTACCCGTGATCGTCATTACGGGTATGCCGACTGGACTGAGAAGTTTTTCACTGTCATCGACACCGGCGGGTATGTGGTAGGCTCGGAAGATGTTTTCGAGGAGGCTATCCGCGAGCAGGTGGAGCTGGCGATCGAAGAATCGACGGTAGTACTTTTTATGGTAGATACCGACACCGGACTGACAGAGCTCGATAAGGAGTTTGCCAATGTGCTGAGACGCTACGATAAGCCGGTTCTGATAGTCGCCAATAAGGCGGAGACTGATAATCGCCGGCTTACTGTTTCCGAGTTCTACGAGCTGGGAATGGATTCCGAAATATTCGCTATATCGTCGCAGACGGGAGAAGGTACCGGGGAACTGCTCGATGCAGTAGTTTCTTATTTTAAAGATGAGGGTAAAGAAAATCCTGAAGAAGGGATCCCGAGGATTGCCATTATCGGTAGGCCGAATGTAGGAAAGTCGTCGTTCCTCAATGTACTGACCGGTACGGAGCGAAGTATCGTGACCGATATTGCAGGGACTACCCGCGACTCTATCCATACGCACTATAAAGCGTTCGGGAAGGAGTTTATCCTGACCGATACGGCGGGCCTCAGGAGAAAGTCCAGGATAGCCGAGAGTATAGAATTTTATTCCACGCTACGGTCGCTCAGGGCTGTTGAGGAGTCGGATGTATGCGTTGTCGTGATCGATGCGGCCAGAGGGCTTGAAGGACAGGATGTCAATATTATCGGGCACGCGCAACGGGCGAAGAAGGGCGTTGTGCTGATGGTCAACAAATGGGATCTCGTCGAAAAAGATTCCAAGACTGCCGATGTATGGATGAAAACGATCAAAGAAAGGCTTGCTCCCCAGAATGACCTGCCCATCATTTTTGTTTCCGTTCTGAACAAGCAAAGGATTTTCCAGGTGATGGAAAAGGCAATGGAGGTTTTCGAGAATAAAACCAAGAAGATATCTACTTCAAAGCTAAATGAAGTGATGCAGGCTGAGATCGAAAAACACCATCCGCCGGCCTACAGGGGTAAATACATCAAGATCAAATATATGATCCAATTGCCTTCGGCTTCCCCGAGCTTCGTGTTCTTCTGCAACCATCCCAAATATGTGCAGGAGCCGTATAAGCGCTATCTCGAAAACCGGCTGAGGGAAAATTTTGGTTTTAGCGGAGTGCCGGTATCGCTGTTTTTCAGGGACAAATAAGGGTTTTTGACAGCATTTACGCGGGAGTCAAACTTTCGTTTGTAAAATCATGTTTACTATCTGTGGTCGTTACGGGCTGCCTCATTAGTTAACCCAGTTTGCCGTTTGTGAAAGCGCTTTCCCATCTTAATAAATACCTGGTCAAGTATAAATGGTACCTTGTGTTCGGTACGGTTTTTACTATTATTTCCAACCTCTTCGGGATATTTCCTGCCCAGATAGTACGGCAGTCCCTGGACCTGGTTAAGGATACGCTGGATATTTATTTCATTTACAGGGGCTCTTCGCTCGAAGCCGCTATCAGGGAGCAGTTTTATACCGCTATTCCCTATTTCGGGTTGCTCATACTTCTGATGGCGATCATGAAAGGCGTATTCCTTTTTATGGTAAGGCAGACCATTATCGTTATGTCTAGGCATATCGAATTTGACCTGAAAAATGAGATTTACGCGAAGTACCAGGAGTTGCCCATGCGGTTTTTCAAAAGCCATAACACGGGCGACCTGATGGCCAGGATCTCCGAAGACGTAGGCAAAGTGCGCATGTATGTGGGGCCGGCGCTCATGTACGGGATCAACCTGGTCGTGCTCATTGTGCTGGTTATTTCCTATATGCTGTCGGTCAGCCCTGTTTTGACATTCTACGTGCTTTTGCCGCTGCCTTTCCTTTCGATAGCTATTTATTATGTGAACAGCATCATCATGAAGCGTTCGGAAGCTATCCAGCAGCAACTATCGGAGCTGTCGACCGACGCGCAGGAAACCTTTTCCGGGATAAGAGTAGTCAAGACGTTTGTCCAGGAGTCTTATTTTGCCGGTAAATTCAGATCAGGAGCTGAAGAATTTAAAAAACGCTCTCTGCAAATGGTCAGGGTAGACTCGCTTTTTTACCCGCTGGTGATGGTGCTGGTAGGGCTCAGCAATGTACTGGTTATTTACATAGGGGGCCAGGAGATTATTAACGGCAGGCTTACAGCAGGTAATATTGCGGAGTTTATCATTTATCTCAATATGATGACCTGGCCGGTAATGGCCATAGGCTGGACTACCAGCCAGGTGCAGAGAGCAGCAGCATCGCAGGTACGTATAAATGAGTTCCTGAATGAAAAATCTGAAATTGTTTCCGAAAAAGGATTAAAGCCGGAGGTAAATGGTCATCTTTCTTTCAGGAATGTAAGATTTGTATATTCTGACTCGGGGATAGTAGCGCTCGACAATTTCAATCTCGAAGTGAAAGCCGGTCAGTCTGTAGCTATATTGGGCACGACGGGGTCGGGTAAAAGCACTCTGGCCAATCTTATTGTCAGGATGTATGACCCGGAAGGTGAGATAAGGGTCGATAACATCCCTCTGAAAGATTATGATGTAAGCTATATCCGGCGCCAGATAGGATATGTGCCGCAGGAAGTATTTCTCTTTTCTGATACGATCGAGAACAACGTCCGGTTCGGTGGAGGAGACCTGTCAATGGAGCAGGTAGTGCAGGCGGTGAAGGATGCCGATTTGTATGATAATATAATGGGTTTCCCCGAAGGATTTCAGACCCGGCTGGGTGAAAGGGGGATTACGCTGTCAGGGGGGCAGAAGCAACGCCTCTCGATTGCACGGGCTATTGTGAGAGAACCCAAAATCCTGGTGCTGGACGACAGCCTTTCTGCCGTAGATACTCATACCGAGAATATTATACTTAACAATCTCGGCAGGATAATGAAAGGAAAAACATCCATTATCATATCGCACAGGGTGTCATCTGCAAAGCTGGCAGATGAAATTGTGGTACTCGATGGCGGAGAAATAGTGGAGACCGGTACGCACGAAAGCCTGATGGCCAGGGGTGGCGTATATTTTGAGCTGCACGAAAAGCAGCTTAAAATCGAGGAAATTCCGTAAAGACGGACGGCAGTCCGTCTCTCCCACCTCAGATGACCCCTGGAAGCGAAACGCCGTGTCATACAGACGGACGGCAGTCCGTCTTTCTACCCCAGATGACCCCTGGAAGCGAAATGCCGTGTCATACAGACGGACGGCAGTCCGTCTCTACAGTGACAACCTGGTTGTTGATTTGATTTCTCCCATTACAAACTGGCTTTGGGTGCTGCCTATGATGTTTTCAAGCGCTCCCAGCTTTTCCATCAGGAACTTCTGGTACTGAGGCATGTCTTCTACTACCACTTTGAGAAGAAAATCGTATTCTCCCGATATATTGAGGCATTCCAGCACTTCGGGATAGCCCATTACGGCCTGGACAAAGCGCTCGCCCATGGTCCTGGAATGCTCCTTCAGCGCCACACTGCAAATGACCATAAGCTTCTTTCCTACCTTTTCCCTGTCGACCAACGCGACGTATTTTTTGATGATCCCTTCTTTTTCGAGCTTTCGTACACGTTCATAAACAGGAGTATATGAAAGATTTACCATTTCGGCCAACTCCCGGGTCTTAAGGGTAGCATCGCTTTGAAGATGGTGTAAAATGGCTTTATCGGCGTCGTCCAGGGAAAACATAGGTAATAATTGTAGATTCACCCTTAATAGGGCGAGATTGAAGATTTTATGGGTGTAAAAATATAAGTTTTGTAGATAAAATAACTGCTTTTTTGCAGTTATTTAAGAAAATATTTTTAAAGAGTTAATTTTACCGGATGCAGCGGTGCTGCTATATCAGAAAGGTAAATCCGTATATAGGAATACAATGAGTGTGATTGCCGAAATTCTTAAAGAGAGGATCATGGTTCTTGACGGGGCCATGGGGACTATGATCCAACGCTACAAGCTGGAGGATGAGGATTACAGAGGGGAGCGTTTTAAAGATTGGCCTTATGACGTGAAGGGCAACAACGACCTGCTTTCACTGACCCGGCCTGACATTATAAAAGAGATTCATGCCGCCTACTTCGAGGCCGGTGCAGATATTGCCGAGACCAATTCATTTTCCGGAACGACCATAGCAATGGCCGATTACGGGATGGAAGAGCTTGTTTATGAACTGAATTTCGAATCGGCCCGGATTGCCAGGGAAGTAGCCGACGAATTTACGGCCGGGAATCCGGCAAAGCCCAGGTTTGTAGCCGGATCGATCGGTCCTACAAACAGGACCGCGTCTCTTTCACCCGATGTAAACAATCCGGGTTACAGGGCTATCACGTTTGACCAGCTTGTAGAGGCTTATTACGAACAGGTACACGGGCTGGTCGACGGAGGTGCGGATATACTCCTGGTAGAAACTATTTTCGATACCCTCAATGCGAAAGCGGCGCTGTTTGCCATCGATGTGTTCTTCGAAGATGCCAGGAAAGGTAAGATCACGCCGCTGCCTTCTTGGCGGTGGAATGGGAAGGATACGCTGCCCGTGATGGTTTCAGGTACTATCACCGATGCGTCAGGAAGAACACTTTCGGGGCAAAATACGGAGGCGTTCCTGACCTCGGTAGCTCACCTGCCGCTTCTGTCGGTTGGGCTGAATTGCGCGCTGGGTGCGGATCTGATGCGACCTTATATCCAGATCCTGGCAGATAAATCTCCTTTTCATACATCGGCGCACCCCAATGCGGGTCTTCCAAATGAAATGGGAGAATACGACGAATCGCCCGAGCAGATGGGCAGGGTGATTGAAGGATTCCTGAAAGAAGGAATGCTGAATATTATCGGCGGCTGCTGCGGGACGACCCCCGACCATATCAGGGTGATAGCGGAGCTGGCAGCCCGGTATAAAGGGCGGGCCGAACAGGAAAGGGAGCATGTGATGAAGCTGTCCGGACTGGAGCCTGTTACGATCAATGAGCTCTCCAACTTTGTAAATATCGGCGAGCGGTGCAATGTGACGGGTTCTAAAAAGTTTGCCCGGCTTATCCGCGAAGGAAACTATGATGCAGCCCTGGCCATTGCCCGGGAGCAGGTCGAGAGCGGAGCCCAGGTCATCGACATCAATCTCGATGAAGGAATGATCGACGGGGTTGAGGCTATGAAGACTTTTGTGAATCTTATAGCTTCCGAGCCGGATATCTCCAAAGTACCGTTAATGATAGATTCTTCGAAGTGGGAGGTGATCGAATCAGGTCTGAAATGCGTGCAGGGAAAGGCCATAGTGAATTCGATATCGCTGAAGGAAGGAGAAGAAAAGTTCAGACAGTCAGCCCGCGATGTACTGCGCTATGGCGCGGCTGTAGTGGTAATGGCTTTTGACGAAACAGGCCAGGCGGATAACTATGAGCGAAGGATAGAGATATGTGAGAGAGCCTACAGAATACTGGTAGACGAAGTGGGTTTTCCCCCGGAAGATATCATTTTCGATCCCAACATCCTGACCGTAGCTACCGGGATGGAGGAGCACAATAATTATGCTGTAGATTATATCAACTCCGTACGCTGGATAAAGCAGCATTTGCCGTTCGCCAAAGTATCGGGCGGGGTTTCCAACGTCTCGTTCAGCTTCAGGGGGAATGAGCCTGTCAGGGAAGCCATCCATACGGTTTTTCTGTATCACGCGATCCGGGCAGGAATGGATATGGGGATTGTAAATGCCGGTCAGATCGGGATCTACGACGAAATACCCCGTGAGACTCTCGAACTGGTAGAGGATGTGATTCTTAACAGGAGGCCTGATTCTACGGAGCGTCTCCTGGCGTTTGCCGATACGATCAAGGATAAAGGAAAATCCCAGTCGGGACCTGATCTTAGCTGGCGCGGGCTGCCGGTAAAAGAACGTATTGCCCACGCACTGGTAAAAGGTATTGCCGATTTTATAGATGAGGATACGGAAGAATGCCGCCATCTTTTTGCAAGGCCGCTTGAAGTAATAGAAGGCCCGCTGATGGATGGGATGAGTATTGTAGGGGACCTTTTTGGTGCTGGTAAAATGTTCCTGCCGCAGGTGGTTAAATCGGCCAGGGTTATGAAAAAAGCTGTTGCTTACCTGCAGCCGTTTATAGAAGCGGAGAAGGAAGAAGGTTCTGTCAGCGCGGGTAAAGTATTGATGGCAACTGTAAAAGGGGACGTCCACGACATAGGTAAGAATATCGTTGGGGTGGTACTCGGATGTAATAATTATGAAGTGATCGATCTGGGCGTGATGGTGCCTGGAGAGAAAATCCTTTCCATCGCCAGGGAAGAAAATGTCGATATAATCGGTCTTTCAGGTCTGATCACGCCTTCACTAGACGAAATGGTGAGCGTTGCCAAAGAAATGGAACGGCAGGGCTTTAAAACGCCGCTTCTTATCGGGGGAGCGACTACTTCCAGGATCCATACGGCGGTGAAGATAGATCCTCATTATAGCGGCCCGGTAATTCATGTGCTGGATGCTTCCCGTTCGGTGCCTGTAGCCGGTAAGCTGCTGCAAAGCGAGGACAGCCGTAACAATATGCGTGGGGAATTCAAGACGGAATACGCGAAACTAAGAGAAGACCATGCCCGGCGAAAATCGGAAAAAACCCAGTTATCGCTGGAGGCTGCAAGGGCCAACAGGTTTACAACGGACTGGGCGCAGTACTCACCTCCGAAACCGTCTTTCCTGGGAGTGAGGAGGTTTGAAAATTATGACCTGGCAGAAATAGCCCGTTATATCGACTGGACACCGTTTTTCCAAACCTGGCAACTAGCCGGGAAATACCCTGCCATACTTGACGATGAAATCGTAGGAAGCGAAGCAAGGAAGCTGCTTGCAGACGCAAAGAAATTGCTGGACGAAATAATAGCGAAGAAGTTGTTAAGGGCCAATGCTGTTATAGGTTTCTGGCCGGCAGGGGCGGATGTGGACGACGTATGCCTTTATAGCTTTGAAGAAAAGGAAACCGAAACTACCTGTGACAAACACGGCAGCCACCGGCATATCTCCTATCGGCCCGGAAATGAAGTAACGCATGTCCTTCACCACCTGCGGCAGCAAAACCAGAAAGCCCCGGGATTGCCTAATTACTGCCTCTCCGATTTTGTTAAGCCTGTGGAATTACTGGAAGATAAACCCGATTATATAGGAGGATTTGCGGTTACGTCTGGTATCGGGATAGAAGCGCTCCTGGAAAAATATGAAGCCGAACACGACGACTACAACAGCATCATGGTAAAGGCGCTCGCTGACCGTCTTGCCGAAGCTTTTGCCGAGCTGATGCACGAGCGGGTAAGAAAGGAGTTCTGGGGATACAGCCGCGAAGAGAATTTTTCCAACGAGGAACTGATCAAAGAGGTATACAAAGGAATACGCCCCGCACCGGGATATCCTGCCTGTCCCGAACACACCGAAAAACGGACCCTGTTCAATCTCCTGGAGGCGGAAGCTATAAACATTGAACTTACCGACAGCTTTGCCATGTACCCGGCGAGTTCAGTAAGCGGATGGTATTTTGCGCATCCTGAAAGCCGCTATTTCCCTGTGGGGAAAATCCAGAAAGACCAGGTGGAAGATTACGCTGAAAGGAAGGGTATGACTGTCGAAGAGGCTGAACGGTGGCTCGCGCCGCAGTTGAGCTATTGATACTATCAGAACGTCAGCTTACTTTTCTGTACCTTATTGTCTCTCTGGAATTCAACCTCCACGGTCTGACCTTTTTCATGTTTCCCCAGGGCATCCATATACTCGTAGATGTCCTTAATCGGGTAGCTGCCTATTCTGGTGACAATATCGCCTGCTTTGATTCCTGCCAGCTCCGCCGGGCGCCCGGCGGAAACACCGTCGATCTTCACCCCTTTCCCGCTGAAATTGTAATCGGGCATTACACCCAGGGTAACTTTAAAGCTGCTCCTGGCATTGGCCGTATGCGGGTTTGCTGCCTCGATGTAATCCGGATCCCCGGTTTCTTTATCCAGCCTGGCAACCAGCTTAGTAATAATGGAAAGTACTTTTGCGGCGCCGTCGGCATTGATTTTATCTGAGTCATCGACCGGTTTGTGGTAGTCATTATGAGCTCCGGTAAAGAAAAAGAGTACCGGCATTTTCTTGCTGTAGAATGAGGTATGGTCGGAAGGGCCGATACCTGAAGAATCTGCACTGTATTTGATCTTTTCCGATGCCACGATGTCGGGAATAAGCCTGCCCCACCATGACGTCGTTCCCCAGCCTCCTATGGTAAGCCCTTTTTCTGCATCATAGCGCCCGATCATGTCCATATTGATCATAAAGGCAACGGATTCGAGAGGAATTGTAGGGTTTTCGACATAGTATTTGGAGCCGATCAATCCCAACTCTTCAGCCGAAAAAGCTATAAAGAGAAAATTATATCGTTCCTTCACATCGTTGGAAGCCAGGTACCGGGCAAGTTCTATTACTCCCGATGTTCCCGAAGCATTATCGTCGGCCCCGTTGTGGATCTGGCCTGTTGAGCCGGGAGACAGGGACCCACTCTGGATCCCGTAGCCGAGATGGTCGTAGTGTGCACCAATGACGATGGTTTTGGAAGCATTGTTGTCGAGGAAGCCGACTACATTCCTTGCGGTCTGCTGATGGGTAAATCCGTCGATTTTAGAAGAAAGCGTGAATGGCTGGAAAAAGCTGTCGTTTGCTCCTTTAGGCTGCAGCCCAGCCTTTTGAAACTGCCTCGCGATGTAATTTGCGGCCCTTATCTCGCCGATTGTAGCCGTTCCTCTTCCTTCAAGGGAATCAGAGGCGAGAATGTTGATATGCTGCTGCAGTGATTTGGGGGTGATGGACTGAGCCAGGGTTATGGACGCCAGCAGCATGGCCGCCGGAAACAAAGCGATTAAGCGTTTCATGTACAAGGGGAAAATTAAATGTCGGCGCAAATATCGTTAACGTCTCTTTAATTTACAATTAATATAAATAAGATAGCTGCCTCCCGACTATTCCAGCTTTCCCCGGAGATCGGCCAGGAAATCACGTAAGTGCTGGAGGCGGAGAATGATATTTTCGGCGGTTTCGCGGTGATTCAACTGAACCCGGGCGCCTTTAATGGTCCGGCCCTGTACTTCCTTCTGGTACATGATTTTCCTGACGACCTCAATGTCGGCATCGGTATATTTCCGTCGGTTCCGGTTGTCACGCCTGGGCTTCAGATGCGGGAATTCCTTTTCCCAGAACCTGAGCGTAGAAGGTTCGCATCCGACCATTTCGGCCGCTTCATTGATGTCGTAATAAAGCTTCGACATGGGCTGTGTTTTATGCCGGCTGGTGTGTGCGGATTTCAGTAGCGCTTCTCTGGTACACCTGGGAATAGGGAGGGATACTGTGGGTAACCCATGCGTTGCCTCCTACTATTGTATCGTGACCGATTACAGTGTCTCCGCCGAGGATAATTGCATTGGCGTAAATGACCACATTGTCTTCTATGGTCGGGTGCCGTTTGGTAGCCGCCATCGATTTGGATACATGCGTAGCGCCGAGCGTTACGCCCTGGTAGATCTTGACGTTGTCGCCGATCTCCGCTGTTTCGCCGATAACAATACCGGTTCCGTGGTCAATGAAGAAATGGCGGCCGATCTTAGCGTGCGGATGGATATCTATACCTGTCTGGCTATGCGCATATTCGGTGAACATCCTCGGCAGGAACGGGACTTTCAGGTTAGCCATGGCATGGGCTATCCGATATGTTGCTATGGCCTGGAAACCGGGATAAATACCTACAACTTCTTCTATTCCATAGGAAGCCGGATCGTTGTCTGCTATAGATTGTGCATCTTCCAGGAGTTTTTGGTATATCCCGGGCAGGCAACGGTTGAAATCATTTATGGTTTCTTCGACTGTAGCGCTCAGGAGCGGGGCAACAGGTTTCATGAGGCACTCCAGCTTATAGGAGAGCTTTTCAAAGGTGCTGTTAAGCTCCTTGCTGTTTGACGCAAACCGGCATTCACAATCGGAGCTGCTTGGGAAGAGATAATCGATCAGCGACTGCACGTACTGACCGCTGTCCTTCCTGGAAGGCAGGCTATACCTGAAATTGCTGTTTCCCTTATTTAGCAGGTCAAAAAAAGCTGTTTTCTCCTCCGGTGACATATGCTGGAAATTTCCCGATGATGGCTAATGGAACAAAGTTAAGATTCATTCATCAATTTACCAGAAATACCAGTATAACAGCGCAATCGTCGTCAACACGGCAGCCGCGCCCCAGGTGAAAGTGCTATGGGTTTTGAATGCGGTAATATCGACATCGAGACCTTTTTTCTCGTCAGGAAGAATGTAACCAAGGATGACCATGCCTGCAACACAGATAAGAAAGACCCATCCCATGCGGTCCAGGAACGGAACGGTAGTCCAGTCCGCAAACGGGAAATAGTCAAGGTGCATCAGCAATGCTACCAGGAATCCACCCACTATTGCGAACAGAGCTCCTGCCGAATTGGTCCGCTTCCAGAAAAAACCCAAAACGAACGAGGCAAAAATGCCGGGGGAAAGCAGGCCGGTCATTTCCTGTATAAACTGGAAGCCCCCTTTCTTTTCTATTCCCATATAGGGAGACACCAGGATCGCTATTACCATAGATGCGACCACTACCCACCGGCCTATACTGACGAGCTGTTTTTCGGAAGCGTCTTTTCCGATATAGTTTTTGAAGATATCGAGCGTGAATATGGTGGAGATACTGTTGGCTTTGCCTGCCAGCGAAGCAACAACCGCAGCGGTGAGGGCGGCAAAAGAAAGCCCTTTCAGGCCTACGGGCAGCAGGCTTAGCAGTACCGGGTAAGCTTTATCCGGGTTTAGCAGGCCGTCTTCACCAAGCATTTCCTGTTGGTATAACCCTCTGCTGTAGAGTGCAAAAGCAGCGATTCCCGGTAAAGTAACAATAACGGGCATGAGCAATTTCAGAAAAGCGGCGAAAAGAATGCCGTTTCGCGCTGTTTTTATATCGGCGCCGAGTGCTCTTTGAGTGATATACTGGTTGCAGCCCCAGTAATTAAGGTTTACGATCCACATCCCGCCCAGGAGCACGGTGAGGCCCGGCAGCGACATATAATGCGGATCTCCTTTCTTGAAAATCATATGGAAATGATCATCATGGTTTTCCTGCATCAAACGGAAGCCGGTGGCAAGCCCGTCGACACCAAAAACCTGCGAAACCAGGTTGACGGCCAGGTAAGTGGTGGCAAGCCCGCCTATAACGAGGAAAAAGACCTGGATAACATCCGTGTAGCCTATTACTTTCATCCCTCCCAGTGTGATGACGATGGCAAAGACCGCGAGTCCTACCATACAGGTCATAAAGCTCAGTCCGGAAATACCCGATACTGCAAGGGCCCCCAGGTAGAGTATTGAAGTCAGGTTGACAAGTATGTACAACGCCAGCCAGAATACGGCCATGATGAGGCTAACCGTTTTGTTATACCGCTGGTTCAGGAACTGCGGCATGGTATAGATCTTGTTCCTGAGATAGATGGGCATAAAAAAGACGGCAACTACGATGAGTGTTGCGGCAGCCATCCATTCATAGGTCGAAATCGCCAGCCCCATTGTAAATCCGTTGCCCGACATCCCTATAAACTGTTCGGCGGAGATATTGGAGGCAATGAGAGAGGCGCCGATCGCCCACCAGGTCAGGGAGCCTTCGGCAAGGAAAAAGTCTTTGGTAGATGCCTCGCTGCTTTTCTTTCTCTGGTATATCCAATAGCCGTAGCCGGCTACAACGATAAAATAAAACAGGAATACTATATAGTCCAGGGATTGCAGTTGATTCATATACCGGTAGTTAAAGTAAGATGGGTTCGGCTTTAGAGGCGCAGCTTGTATCAGCGGGCCAAAAATACATAACCGGATTGAAAATATTGCAAGGATTTTTTGTAAGTAAACGAGTTGTTTTATTCTGTTCGCCGCTGTATGGTCGTGTGGCGGACGGGATTGTCGTATCCCGGTTGCGCCGCCGGCCGGCGGCGCAACCGTTCGATTTCATGATAGCTTGTGAAACTTCCCCCGTTGCGCATGGTCTCCAGCCATTGACTGAGCCCCTGCCTTCCGACAACCATCAGCCAGTAGGAAACCTCCGATGCGGCGGTCAGGTAGGCCAGCGCTACATGGCGGCTGTCGCCGTTAAAAAAGCCGTTGAGACTCGAAATTTCTTCAAGCGAGAGTCTTTTTGCAGGCGGGACCGTGCGGATCTGCAATTCGCGGATATACCCCCGGAAGCGCTCCACGCTGTCTGCAGCATTGACAAAGCGATAGTCCAGCATCATAGACAGGCCTTCGTTGAACCATTGAGGGACCCCAAAGGTGGTTTTTCTCCATCCCAGCCGCTTGAAGAGCTCATTATGGCTCATCTCGTGACTGATTACGTCGGTATTGATCCCATGAAGATTGAGCACGATGAAAGAGCTTCCGTAAAGGGTTCCCAGGCTGCACCCGGCCCCCTCCCTGCTGTGGCAATATTTCTCGTATTCGCCCGGAGTAGCGCAGACAATGATAACGGCATCTCCTGTTTTTTCACCCCAGAAGCCGGCGACCCTTTCCCTGGCTTTTGAAAGAGTTTCGCTGATGAAAGCGTGGTTCTCGACCGGGATCTCTTCGCTTACAAAAACACCGGCTTCAATTTCTTTAAAAGAGCTTAACCCGATCGCCTCGCAAAAGATAATGTGGTTGTACTGCAGGCAGAGCGAAATAACCAGCAGAAGCAAGAGAAGAAAAGGAATACCTTTCAGCCGGCCGGATTTTTGATTTTCAGAGTTTTGCACGTTACGACGGGGCTTAGCGGTCTCCGGATAGATGTGCCGCCAGGCACTACCCGTTTATAGAAAAGAAAGGATCCAATACAGACGCATGCCCCTTAGGGGCTACCTGTCTATGAGAATGGGTAGCCCCCAAGGGGCAATTGAATACTACAGACAGGTAGCTCCTATAGAGCGATAATCAGTGCTTGAAGTGCCTTATTCCGGTAGTGACCATTGACACCCCGTTCTTGTTACAGTATTCGACAGAATCTTTGTCGCGAATAGAGCCGCCCGGCTGTACTACAGCCGAAATACCGGCTTTATGGGCTATTTCAACGCAGTCGGGAAAGGGGAAAAAGGCGTCGGATGCCATTACTGAACCGTTCAGGTCAAACCCGAAAGCTCCGGCTTTTTCTATAGCCTGGCGTAATGCGTCTACCCGGGAAGTCTGCCCCGTACCGCTGGCCAGCAACTGGTTTTCTTTTGCCAGTACTATCGTGTTGGATTTGGTATGCTTACAGACTTTAAGTGCAAATTCCAGGGCTTTCAATTCGTTTTCTGTAGGGGACTTTTCTGTTACCACGGTCATTTGAGCCGAAGTTTCGGTCAATGCGTCTTTATCCTGTACCAGTACGCCGTTCAATACTGTTTTGAACATTTCATGCGACACCGGCGTCGGCTTGCGCTTCAGGATGATCCTGTTTTTCTTCGAACACAACACTTCCAGAGCCTCGGCGTCGTAACCGGGAGCTATCAGGATTTCCATGAAAAGCTGGTTGAGCTCATTGGCGGTAGCCAGGTCAACTATCGAATTTGTAACAATAACGCCTCCGAAAGCAGAAACCGGATCGCATGCAAGTGCGTTGAGATATGCCTCTTTCGGTGTCGCCGCTACCGCTACGCCGCACGCATTTGTGTGTTTGATGATAGCGAATGCCGGCTGCTCTCCCGCGAATTCATCGATAAGGCTCAGGCATGCATCTACGTCCACCAGGTTGTTATATGAAAGTTCCTTACCGTTAAGCTTGTCAAAAAGCGCATCCAGGTCACCGAAGAACGTAGCGTTCTGGTGCGGGTTCTCACCGTAACGGAGCACATGGGCGTGGAGATTTTCGAAGTCCCTCACCGAGACGGAATCGTCTCCTAAAAACCAGTTGTTGATGGAAGTATCATAATGGGAAGTGGTTGCGAAAGCCTCCTGGGCGAACTGACGGCGATCGTCCAGCTTTGTTTTAGCGCTGTCTTCCGAGAGAAGCGCCAGGACGCGTGCATACTGCTCACGCGAGGATACGATCAGGGTATCTTTGAAGTTTTTGGCCGCAGCCCTGATGAGCGAGATGCCTCCTATGTCTATTTTCTCGATAACCTCCTGCTCCGTAGCGCCCGATGCAACCGTTTCTTCAAACGGATAGAGGTCGACTATGACCAGGTCGAGTGCAGGAATATTGAATTCAGTGGCCTGATCGACATCTCCCTGGTTGTCACGACGATATAAGATTCCTCCGAAAACTGCGGGGTGAAGCGTCTTTACCCTTCCCCCAAAAATGGACGGATAGCCCGTAAGTGTTTCAACAGGAGTGACAGGAACCCCCATATTTTCAATGAAAGACTGGGTCCCTCCGGTTGAATAAATGCTTACCCCGTTATTGTGAAGCAATTCTACAATAGGCGCCAGGCCGTCTTTGTAAAACACCGAAATAAGGGCTGATTTTATCTGTTTAGCCATTTTTGAATGGAATGATATGGGGATTTGTTTTGAAACCGCAAAGGTAACAGTTTTAACATAATTTTCATCCGGGAAGGATAGGTCAAATTTCGCGGTATTTCCTAAGTTTGCAGCGCTTCTTCCGGACTCAAATTTCATTGTATGTCATCCAAGCGAAACGCTGCCCTCGGGTTTATATTCATCACGCTGCTGATAGATGTGATCGGCCTGGGGATTATCATACCGGTAATGCCCAAGCTTATTACCGAGCTTACGGGCGATTCTCTCGGGGAAGCAGCCAGGGACGGTGGCTGGCTGATGTTTGTGTATGCCTTTTTCCAGTTTATTTTTGCCCCGGTGATCGGCGGGCTGAGCGATAAATTCGGCAGGAGACCAGTATTGCTGGCCTCGCTTTTCGGTTTTACGATCGATTACCTGTTCCTGACTTTCGCGCCAACGCTGTTCTGGCTGTATGTCGGTCGCATCGTAGCGGGTATTCTGGGAGCCAGCTTTACTACAGCCGCCGCCTATATAGCAGACATCAGCACACCCGAAAAGCGGAGCCAGAATTTCGGCCTTATCGGTGCAGCTTTCGGCGCCGGTTTTATCATAGGTCCCGTGATCGGCGGTTTGCTGGGGCAATATGGGGCCAGGATGCCTTTTATGGTAGCAGCCGGTCTGTCTTTCATTAATTTCCTGTATGGTTATTTTATCCTTCCCGAATCGCTTAAACCCGAAAATCGCCGGAAGTTTGATATCAGGCGGGCCAATCCTGTAGGCGCTCTTCTTCACCTGAAGCGCTACCCGGTTATCGCAGGGCTGGTTTTCTCACTGATATTGCTTTATCTTTCGAGCTACGCGGTACAGGGAAGCTGGTCGTATTTCGTGATGGAGAAATTCGGGTGGCAGGAGAGGGAGATCGGGATTTCACTGGGAGCTTTCGGGGTATTGTCAATGATCGTGCAGGGCGGGCTGATCAGGGTAATCATACCCAAACTAGGCAATGAGCGTAGCATTTATACCGGTCTTATGCTCTACTGCGTCGGTTTTACATTGTTTGCGTTTGCCCAGGAAAGCTGGCAGGTGTACCTCTACATGGTCCCGTACATTCTTGGCGGAATCGCCGGGCCTGCCATACAGGGCGTGATTTCTACCCAGGTTAAGCTGAATGAGCAGGGCGAGCTGCAGGGCGCATTGACCAGCCTGGCGAGCGCGACTTCTATCGTTGGGCCGCCGCTTATGACCAACGTGTTTTCATTTTTTACATCTTCTCCCGTCCGTCCCTACTTTCCGGGAGCGCCTATGCTGCTGGCTGCTTTTTTTTCGCTGACCGGCGCTATCCTGGCCTGGCGAAACCTGAAAAAGAGCTGATCCGGGATTAGTATACTTATTTTGCTGATTATTTCGTTATAACCTACTTGGAAATCCTTCAACGATTTATGGCTAACGAAAGCGGGGAACAGTCTTTTCTCAAATCAGTGAAAGGGAAAGTCATTTTCGGCTTCCTCGTAGGAGTGGTTGCGCTCGCATCGTCATATGTGATCAGCAAGGGCGCTTTCGACGAAATAGAGGAAATGGTTTCCCAGATCTCCACTCCCGATGAAAAGCTCCGGCTGGTGAATGTGGCTTTCCAGGATATTTTAATGCTCAACCAACTGCAGGGCGATATCCAGGGAGCCATAAGCGGGACAGGTCTGCGACGGGAAATGCGGGAGGGTTACGAGGAGCATTCCGGCAGGCTGAAAGCCAGGCTGGATACGCTCGCGATTTGGTTTGCCGACAGCCCGGGGCAACTGGCCAGGCTCGATACCATCAGGCTCATGCTTGACAAACGTTCGGAAGCTTTCGAGGCCTACGTTCGCGAACGCAGAGGGCTTGTCACTAATATCGACCTGAAGAGAAAAGTGAATTCCATTTCGGAGATAATCGCCACCTCGGCCGAATCAAAAGGTGACAGCACGGTTATCAAAACGGAACAGCATACTACTACTACTACCATCACAAACGCGCCCGCCCCTTCCGTCGTTCCGGCGGCAAACCAGGATACTGACGACGCCAGCAAGAAAGGGCTCTGGGGGAAATTGTTCCGGGGTAAGAAAACCAGGGAGGAAGCCACTCCGGGGCCCAGTGAGGCCTCTGTAATAAAAAAGGAAGAAGTTAAAGTCCTGATCGATACACTTACGATTGCCAAAAAGGATAGTACGATCCAGTTCGTTGACAGGGAAATCAGGAATATGGCAAAAAACCAGATCACCAGGGCCAACCGTTTCCTGGAGAGAGAGCGGCAACTGCAATTGGGAGAAACCCTGCTGGTCGGCCAGTTGATGGAGGTGATGCGGGAGGTTGAAGCCGATATTCTCGATAATATGTATAGAGACAATGCCCAGGTCAGACAAACTATCGGCAAGAGTATCAGCAATATAGGGTTCATACTGCTGGGCGTGCTGACGCTGACTGCGTTGCTGGGCTTCTGGATTTTTGCAGATATTACCAGGAGCAGCGAATACAGGAAAGAGTTAATACTTGCCAAAGAGGAGGCGGACTATCACAGCGAGGCCAAACAGCGTTTCCTGGCTAATATGAGTCATGAAATAAGGACGCCTCTCCAGTCGATCATAGGCTTCAGCGAACTGTTGAAAAATGAAGGAAATCCCGGTGGGGCCCAGCTTGATATTATTCACAAATCGTCGGAGCACCTGCTGCACCTGGTCAACGAGATACTGGACTACAGCCGCATTATTTCCGACAGCTTCGAGTTTGCAGAAGATGATTTCGATATAAGTAAAATATTGGAAGAGGTGGTGGAAGCCGCCAGGCTTCAGGCTTCAGATAAGGGGCTTGAACTGAAGCTGATAAATGAATTTGATCCGTCGACTTATGTGTCCGGCGATGCATTCCGCCTGAAACAAATACTTCTCAACCTGTTGGGCAATGCGATTAAGTTCACGAAGGAAGGCAGCGTCGAACTGACAGCCGGGCCGGTAAAGAAGGGTAATCTAAAGGAGATCAGGCTCGTAGTAAAAGATACAGGTATAGGGATGAAGGCCGAACAGGTGAAACGGGTGTTTAACCAGTTTGAACAGGGACATGCGGGTATAGCTTCGGAATTCGGAGGCTCCGGCCTGGGCTTGAGTATTGTGAAAGCACTCGTAACTGCGCAGGGAGGAAGGATTGAGGTAGACAGCAAATGGGGAGAGTATTCATCTTTCACCATTCATCTGCCGTTCAGGGAAGGAAGCCGGCCCGTTGCGGAAGATCAGTATGAAGACCTGGCCGATACGGACTATGTTTTCGACGGCGGAAAGGTCTGGATTATAGACGACGACAAATATATCCTTGAGTGGCTGAAGACGGTCCTGGAACAAAGTGGAACGGAAGTCAGGGCGTTTTCATCGCCGGTAGATGCCGACGAAGCGTTGTGGGATCCGGAGGTGAGCCTTGTATTTATTGATATACGAATGCCCGGTATGTCGGGTACGGAGCTGTGCAGGAGGCTGAAGGAAAAAGCAGGAAATTCCGTACGGTTTATAGCCTGTACAGCCATGGCCCTGCCTGATGAACGGGCCAGGATACTGCAGACCGGATTCGATGACCTGCTTATGAAGCCGTTCCGGAGGTCGTCTGTTTTACGGATTCTCGGCAGATCGCACCAGTCTTCAGGGAGTAGTGAGGAAACCCGTATGGAAAATAATACTGCTGTATTGTCAGGATCATATCCGGGGGCTGATACTTGCGATGTCGGTGTAATCGACATTTCGAACCTGGTTTCCATGACGATGGGCGATGAGCAGCTTCTAAGGGATAGCCTGGAGCAATTCATCGAAGATACGGTCGAAGACCTGGGGCTTGTCGAACGGCACTTGTCTGCAGGCGATGGCCGGGATGAGCTGCGTGAGCTTTTTCACAGGCTGGCGGGAAGGACCGGGCAGGTCGGCGCCGGGGAGCTCGGTGTGAGGATGCGGCAGATGGAAATCGCGCTGGCCGGCGACAGGCCGGTCTCACCGGACGAAATCGGGGAAATCGTCAGGTCCGGTTACCAACTGGTGGAAGAGATCCAGGCGAGGTACGTCAGTTGATCTGGTATTTTTCCAGCTTATAATAAAGAGTTTTCCGGTCGATCTGCAGTATTTTGGCGGCTTTACTCTTATTAAAGCGTACCTGATGCAGGACACTGGTAATCATTTCCTTTTCGTGTTCTTCCTGCAGCTTTTTAAGATTAGCAGTGTTAGCCTTTTGCGGGGACGTTTTAATGATGGAATACCGCATCTCCTCCGGCAGTCCTTCTATAGTTGCAGTCGCTCCGTCGGGGGTCAGCAAAACCAGGCGCTTGATCACATTTCCCAACTCACGAAGGTTACCCGGCCAGTCATACTTGTAAAGCATCGACATGAGTTCAGGAGAGAAATTGGTGACGTTTTTCCCAAGTTCAGCATTGGTTTTATTGATGAAGTACCTGATAAAGGCGTTGAGGTCGTCAGTCCGTTCCCTGAGAGGCGGCACATAAATCTTGAACTCGTTGAGCCGGTGATACAGGTCTTCACGGAATTCCCCGCTTTGAGCCCCGCCGAGTAAATCATAATTGGTTGCAACGATCAGCCTCACGTCTATTTTAACAGGATGCAGACCGCCTACGGGCGTAAGGACCCTTTCCTGGATGACCCTTAGCAGCTTGATCTGTATTTCATAGCTCAGGTTGCCGATCTCGTCAAGGAACAGCGTGCCGCCATCGGCCATTTCAAACTGACCGATCTTGTCCTGTACCGCTCCTGTGAAAGCTCCTTTCTTGTATCCGAAAAACTCGCTTGTTGCCAGCTCGTTGGACAGGGCACCGCAATCTATGGCGACAAACGGATGGTCTTTCCTGGGGCTCAGGTTGTGAATGCTGCGGGCAATGTGCTCCTTGCCGCTTCCGCTTTCACCCTGAATGATGACCGAAAGCTCGGTCGGCCCGACCAGTTCAACGTATTTATAGAGTTTCCGGGCAGCCTCGCTTTGCCCCTGGAACATGCTGCTGGAATCCTGCACCTGTGCCTTTGCGGGTGCAGGGCTTTCTCCCGCCGTTTTTTTTGTCAGCGCCTCCTTTAGCGTCTGTAAAAGCTCTTCGTGATGGACAGGCTTGGTAATATAGTCAAGCACCCCCGATCTCAATGCATTGACAGCCGTACGGATATCCTTAAAGCTGGTCATGATGATGCTGGGCGGGAACTCTACGCCGGGCTTTCGCTCCAGCTCGGCTCTTGCCGCTTTAATAAAGTCCATGGCATTCCCGTCGGGAAGGTGATAGTCCAGCAGGAGCGCGTCAAAATAAGAATTCTGCTGCAATGATTCCTGGAAAGATTTTGCGGCATCGCCGATACTTGCACATAATGTGAGTTCGTGCCCGTGCTTTGTCAGGAACCCGTTTATAATAGTAGAAAAGGTTTTGTCGTCTTCAAGTAAAAGTAGTTTCGCCATTTCATTCGGGGCTGCCCTTGTCCAGCCGTGGTGTATTTTCTTGTCCGTTGATCAGATAAATAAACGAAAAAGGTCGGGGATTTATTCCCCCGACCCGGTTTTTAGTTTGTTGATGTACGGTGTTTATTGAATAACCTTACCGTCTTTGTCAAGCTTGACGGTAGCCGTATCTTCACCTTTCGAAAGGCTCACCTCGAAATACGTGGTTTCGTTTTCTCCGGGTACCGAGTAGGCTTTTTCTACTTTCCATTCGTTGTATGGTGCAGCGGCAAGCGTTGCTTTGACCGCTTCAGGCAGATCCTCAGGCTTAACTTCTACTTTATCCTGCGCGTTACGGACCTCTATGGCCGGATTGATCATTTTATGCGCAGATGCATTTGTGAATGAGAAAGCAGCTATCATCGCCACTGCCATTGAAATCATCAGCTTTTTCATAATAAGTGTTGTTTAGTTAAATAAGTTTGTGTGGTGAGATGTGGACGATGGCTTATTCAACGACCTTTCCGTCTTTATCCAGTTTGACTGTTTGTGTTTCTTCTCCTTTCGCAAGTGCTATTTCATATATCTGATCCCCGTTATCAGTAGGTACAATAAAGGCTTTCTGAACCTGCCACGACTGGTAAGTTTCGTTGCCCAGTGTTGCTTTTACTGCATCCGGCAGTTCCTCAGGCTTAATTTCTACTTTTTCCTGAAGCGCAGCTACCATAACAGGAGAAGATGACTTTTCGGTTATATTGTAGGCATTTGCAAACGAAACTGATGCTAAAACTGCAACTGCCATAGAAACCATTAACTTTTTCATAATACAAGTGTTTAATTTTAATAATTGTCGCCCCATATCCGGCGTCTTTGTGCTTCTAGTGGTATCATAAACATGCCAAACTTGCGAAAAAATATATAATATGTTCATTATTAGAGAATTAAGTGTCTTTTGAAAATTTCAAAGAGTGAGGAATTGTGTTGGGGTTTTCACCATGTTGTCCGGGTTTTCGGATATCTTACCGGCGGTCTGCGTTCGTAAAACAGCGCATGTTCCGGATTTTAAGGCTGGGAAATCTTTCACAATTTTGTCAACCAAATGTTTTTTTAAAATGAAGGAGCAACACTCTATTGACTACAACAGGATTGCGGCTGCTATTGACCATATCAGTGCCAATTTCCGGTCACAGCCTACCCTTGAGGAGGTAGCGGAAAAAGTACATCTGAGCCCGGCACACTTTCAGCGCTTATTTACGGAATGGGCCGGGACGAGCCCCAAAAAGTTTCTGCAGTATATAAGTATCCAGCATGCGAAGCGTATTTTGGAAGGAGACCGGCAAATGACGCTTTTTGATGCCACTCTTGATACCGGGTTATCGAGCCCGAGCCGTCTTCATGACCTGTTTGTCACCCTGGAAGGGATGACCCCCGCCGAATATAAGTGGGGCGGCAGGAACCTTTTAATCTCCTACAGCTTCGCCGACAGCCCGTTTGGAAAGCTAATCGTAGCGTCGACCCCTAAAGGTATCTGCTACATGGCCTTTGAAGAAGAGGGGCAACAGGCGCTTGAAGGTCTTAAGAAGAGATTCCCGAATGCTGTTTTCCAGGCTGGTACCGATGAGAACCAGCAAAATGCACTACTGATTTTTCAGCGGGACTGGTCAAGCCTTCCGGGGATTAAGCTTCATTTAAAAGGGACTCATTTTCAGTTGAAAGTCTGGGAAAGCCTTTTGAAAATTCCGATGGGCCGCCTGTCTACCTACGGCGATATCGCTGCCCGGATCGGTACCCCGGCGGCATCCAGGGCTGTTGGAACGGCAGTGGGCAGCAACCCGGTAGCATTCTTAATCCCATGCCACCGGGTTATCCGGTCTTCGGGGATTTTTGGCGGATATATGTGGGGCCCGCTACGTAAAACGGCGATAATAGGCTGGGAGAGCGCGAGGACATACGTAGACTAAAAGGGAGGATCTGAATAGGTATAAATGGAACTGTTTGATAACCAGATTGATAATGCCGACAATCTTCTTCCGGGGGATGGTATCGTGAATTACTATGGCCGGATTTTCGATAAACCGGCTTCCGATCAGTTTCTTTTCCTCCTTCTTCATAATATCGACTGGCGGAATGATCAGGCTGTCATTTTCGGGAAGAAAATAATAACCAGGAGAAAAGTAGCCTGGTATGGAAACCGCCCGTTCGGATACACTTATTCCGGTATAACCAAAACAGCGCTTCCCTGGACGAAAACCTTGTTGGAAATTAAATCCTGCGTGGAGGAGCAGACCGGCGAAACTTTTAATTCATGCCTTCTTAACCTGTATCACAATGGCGAAGAAGGCATGGCCTGGCATAGTGACGGAGAAGCCGATCTAAAGAAAGATGGCGCCATTGCGTCGTTGTCCTTTGGTGCGGAGCGGAAGTTTGCGTTCAAACACAAGCTAACCGGCGCTAAGGTAGAGCTTGTCCTGGCCCATGGCAGCCTCCTGGTGATGAAGGGTACCACGCAGACGCATTGGCTGCACCGGCTGCCCGTCACAAAGCGCGTCCATACGCCGAGAGTTAATTTGACATTCAGGACGATTGTGGAGAAATAAGGGCTTGAATCTGTGCTGCATTACTCCTTTACCAGGACTATCCTGGCCCTGTCTGCCTGGTACACCTCCTCGAGAAACTTTACCATTTCGGGGTACTGTGCCGGTAGGAATTCGCCACTAAACCGTTGGTAATCACGATAGTATACCAGCGTTTTGTCTTGTATTTCGGAATGGGACGTATAATTTCCAAATAACGATGAGATTTTTATGCCGCCTCCGCCCGATTCCAGTTTATATCCTTCGGGAAGCGTTATTTTTACCGTATCCACATCGCGGTAGGGCATGTTCACACTTACGGGCAGCAGGCGTTGTCCGGTAACTTTCAGCTTTTGTCCGTCTTTGGAGAGTACATTGGGAGTGACAAACATCCTCTTTCCTGTAATAGTAGCATAATTACGAACAGATAAACTTATTTTTTCCGTTACTACAGGCAGCGCCGACTTCTTCTCGCTATAGTCAAACCCGGTTACGTGGTAAGTAGCCAGCGGAAGATTCTTCTGAAGATATTCTTTTAGTTCATCCTTGCTTTTGCTGTTCACCATACTGTGGAGTTCATCCTGCTGCCTGGCTTTATAATCTGTTTCGACAGAGCAGGTTAAATCACCGGAAGCGGTGATGCTTCCGACAGTTATTCTCCTCTGCAAATTGTCCTGGAGGTTATAGAAAGGAGTTCTGACCAGCTTTCCGCCCTCTTCCCCGATCAGGAGCGCATTGCGGTTACCTGTAAATCCTCCCAGGTAACCCATTGCTGTTGTCTGGCTTGTGCATTCGAGCCAGATGGAGTCTTTTTCCATCGGGACACAGACAATTACATGGTTGAACTGCTGCGAAGGGAAGTCGCTGACAATATCGGAGGCATACTTCCCGGCCCTTACCAGCGTGTAATACGACTCTATGCCTGCTTCCTTTAAAAGCGCGGTCATATAATTGCTGAGTGCCTTGCAATCGCCGTAGGCATTTCTCGCTACATATCCCGCATCGAATGGCATCCATCCGCCGATCCCCAACTGAACGCTTATGTAGCGGGTATTAGACTGCAGGTATTGATAAAGCGCCTGCACTTTCTCCCGTTTGCCCGGTGAGGAGGCAGTCAGCTCTTTTACTTTCAGTTTTACCGGCTCGGGCAACTGGTCTTTACCTTTTTTCAGTGAAGCGGTGAAGCGTGCGAAATTTTCCCAGGTATCCATTTTTCCGGTAAAACCTTCTACCGAGAAGCTGGAAGGGGCGATCATGACCACCGGGTTAAACGAATGCCAGTTAGGAGAGGCAAATTCTTCACTAACCGCCGGCAGGTGCTCTGCGGTCCATGTCAGAGAGCGTTTATTTTTGTCGGCACTTTCTACGGGCTGCCCGTCATAATTGAAAACTTTCTGCCTCAGCGTGTAGTTTTGCGGATATATCACAGTGAAGGAGCTTTGCTGTACCGACAGGTCATAGTCATCGCGCGGTGCCCAGCCCGGTAATGAAAGCATGCTTTTATACCTTGTTTCGAATTCGTATTCGACTGTGTATGGATATTCGGAATAATGAAAGTTGTGCGATTTTATACGATAATCGTTCATCAGGTCTGATTGAGATACACCGCTAAGATCCTTAATATCTCTGCTCTTCAATTTGCGGATCTCCTTCCCGTTTGCGTCATAGAGCCTTCCTTCAACTGACCTTATTTCATGAAGGCGGTCGTAATATTCATCGAAACCGGCTGCATCGTCACCGGCGGGATTCAGGATAGTATATGCATATTTTCGCCTGATAGTCGCCTGTGTTTCGTCATAAATTTCGACAACCACCGACTCGTTTCTTTTCACAACGCTGGCTCCCTCAAGGAGCTTTTGGGGGATTTCAGAAATTGCGTAGGAGGCCGCAGGGTCCTGACCGGCTGCATGAGCCGATATTGCCCATGCCATCGTCGCTAAAAAGAGAATGTTCATTACTGCTTCTTTTTGAAGACAACCTGTTCGGATTGTTTGTTGACAACATGACTGAAAAAGTCCCGCAGGCTATTGTACTCATCAGGGAAATAAGTCGCCCTCTTCAGTAAAAGACGATAACGCAGCGTAAGTTTCCTGCCCTGTGCTGCGCCAAAATATTCAAATAAGCCATCACCGTCGGTATTGAGCTTGACTTTGACGGGTTTCGGCAAATCGTCTATTTCGTAGCCTTCCGGGATATCCATATCAAGCAGGAATGTTTCATTAACGGCGTAAGGCATTTCTACGGGATAGTTCCGCTCGGCAGATTTAAAAGGGTTCGTTTTGTAGCTTTCATTGAAGAACGGGCTGAAATAGATAATCGCTTCCCCCTTGTTTTTCAATTTCAGCTTATAAGTCATCTCGACACCTTTTTCATAATTATCCAGCGAAGCTATCTTCAGTTCGCTGACTTCATATTCATCGCCAAATGAAGCTGCGATCTTTTCTTCAGTGTTTTCTTCGGGGTTTTCAAGGTGATTTTTCCTTAGCCGGAACGATTCGAAGTACGAAGGCATTTGCGATACCATTCCGGAAACATCACCGTCCTGGTCATTCTGAAGGCTGATTTTGGTGTACTTCTTCTCAATAAGGGAATCGGAATAAAAGTATACGGGAGGCGCTTCGGGACTGATGACGCGGGCATGACCATTGTAACAGTCGAAGTGAAGCTTATTAAAGCCTAACCCGGGCATTGTGGCATCGAGGTGGTAGCTTTTTTCTCCGTCCCGGACCTGTGCGATTACATAATTGAAATACCCTATAATCGGGTAGTACTCAAAGGTATAGCCATTGGCCCTGGTGCTGAGTATTACCGGGTCGGCTTTGATGCCGGCCTGGCGGAGCATGCCCACCAGCAATAAATTAATCTCAGGAAGGCTACCGCTTTTCTTTTGAAGTGTCTCTTTCATAGATTGATCGGTAAACACTCCTGAATGCCTGGTGCATTTGAAATTTTTCTGAACCCAGTAGTATATATTTTTAGCCTTTTCGAGTTCTGTAGCATATGTTCCGGATGCAGTTTTGACGGCTTCATCCATCCAGTTACGGCTCTTGCCGAGCTGTGCTCCAAAGCTGTCGTGCTCCAGAAGGTACGTTGCCGTGGTTTGCCAGGTGCCCATGATTTTCTTCTCCGCAAGGGGAGTGCGGGTTTGCG
>CAZLTN010000019.1:42669-70768 GCA_964562455.1 uncultured Cytophagales bacterium | reverse complement strand
CTGTTACAAAAAGGATAGTACTTACAAAAAGAATAGTATATGCATACCGTCGAAAGCTGCCGTAAAGCCAACCTGGCTATCAGGGATACCCTGGATATAGTAGGAGGGAAGTGGAAACTGGTATTGATCTCCGTTTTAAGAAGTGGCAGCAAGGGCTTTAATGAACTGTCGAGAGAAGCCGGCATTTCGCCGCGCATATTGTCCAAAGAGCTGCAGGAGCTTGAAATGAACGGACTGGTAAGCCGCACTGTCTGTAATACCAAGCCGGTAACGGTAGAATATGCCCTGACCCCCTACAGCGAAACCCTGGGCGAAGTGCTTATTGCAATGGAGAAATGGGGGCAAAAGCACAGGAAAAAAATTCTCACAGCAGAATAAAGGTTGTATATTTTTCTCAGGAGTTTTTATGGAAAATAAGAAGTGGTTCCGTACATATCTGTTTATATGGTCCGGACAATTTATATCGATGCTCAGCAGTTATGCGGTCAACTTCGCCGTAATTATCTGGCTGAGCCTTCATTACCGGTCTGCGGAAGTACTGGCCTTTGCAGGAATTGCGGGCATGCTGCCGCAGGCTGTGATCGGCCCTTTTGCCGGGGTATTTATCGATCGCTGGGACCGTAAGAAAGTAATGATCTTTTCGGATGTTTTCATAGCCCTCTGCACCTGGGCCATGACTTTCGTTCTCAATGACGACGGCGCCGATCTCATCTGGATTTACCTGCTGCTGGGGTGCCGCTCTGTAGGGACTGCCTTTCATTCCCCGGCGATGCAGGCGGTAGCGCCCCTGCTGGTTCCGGAGCAGGCGCTGCTGCGGGTATCGGGAATTAACCAGATGCTGCAATCGGTAAGCAGTATCGCAGGACCGGCGCTGGGGACCCTGGCCATTACCTATTTTCCTATTTCCAGGGTGCTTTACCTGGACGTGATCGGTGCTTTGGCGGCAGTCACATCCCTGTTGTTTGTCACTATTCCCCGTCTGAAAACCGGGAATGAGTCCAGCGTATCGGCGGTCGTTACGGAGCTGAAGGAAGGGTTTCAAGCTATTCTTGGCAACCGCGGGCTCAGTTTCCTGTTTTTGTATGCCATGATCGCCACCCTTTTTATCATGCCGGTCGCGGTGATGTTCCCGCTTCTGACCACCGGGCACTACGCCGGCGGTAAATGGGAAATGAGCCTGATCGAAATCGTGTGGGGGATGGGCATGCTGGTGGGCGGATCGATCCTGGGTGTGATGCGGGTCTCCATTTCAAAGGTTATCCTTGTTAATGCAATGCACATTCTCCTGGGGCTGACTTTCGTATTGTCCGGTTATTTTCCGGCCTCCTGGTTTGTCGGCTTTGTTGTGCTGACAACCATAGGCGGGATTGGAATGTCTGTCTTTTCGGCAGCGTTTATGACTATTATACAGGAGGAAGTAGCTCCTAATATGCTCGGCCGTGTATTTTCACTTTACTTCAGTATAGCGGTGCTTCCGAGTATCATCGGCTTGTTATTTACAGGGTTTATCGCGGAAGTAATAGGAGTGGCTAATGCGTTTATGATATCAGGAGGTATGATGATGGTAGTGGGGATAGTTTCCTTTTTTACACCGGTGTTGATGCAACTTGGCAAAGAAAAAAGCACACCATGATAGAGTTCCCGCCGCCGTCGGTTTTTCCTTTTGGTATCCGTATCGATGAACCTGTAGCGACGGTCACCGATCTGCTGGTTTCGGCCGTTTCCCTGTATGCCTATCTGCGAATGAAGCGCATGGGGCTGAATGCCTGGTCGCAGGTTCATTTCAGGCGTTATTTTCTGCTGGTTGCCGTCGCTACGGTGCTTGGCGGGTTGATCGGACACGGTTTCCTGTATGCATTCGGCTTTGTATGGAAGCTGCCGGGATGGATCGTCGGCATAGTTTCTGTAGCGCTTGTAGAGCGTGCGGCAATATCGCATGCGCAGCGCCTGATCAGGCCGGAGATCGGCAGGTTTTTCCTCGTTTTCAATATTGTTGAAATGGTTGCCATCCTGGTAACCACAGTGATCACGCTGGATTTCAAATGGGTGGAATATCACAATGGTTATGGCCTGATCGTCAACGTGGCGGGTTTTCACGGCTATGCCTGGTACAGGACGAAGGACAGGGGCAGCCTGATCATTCTCGGTGCCGTAGGTGTTACGGCGATTGCCTCGGTCGTATTTACCCGCCACCTCTCGCTTCATACATGGTTCAATTACATAGATATCAGCCATGTTCTGCTGGCGATTGCAGCCTACATAATGTACCTGGGGGCGATCAGGCTCGATACGAAAGGGCAGAAGGTCAGAAATCCCGGACGTAAACATGCTGCCGGCTCCGCCGTTATATAATCAGGATAAGGCGTTTCTATACCTTAGAAGTCAACCCTGTAGCTGAAATTCGGGATTATTACGGGTTCGCGGTAAAGATCTACGTGGCTGGTCCGGTAATTATAACGGTATCCGATATATTCGCTGTACTGCGTAAGGTTGATGATTTTGAGGGCTATTGTATGTGAGGTGCTTTCCCTGTTCATTTTGTAACTAACTGTAAGATGGCTTGTCAACGCGGCAGGATATTGCAATGAAAACGCCCGGGTCTCGTCCAGTAGGACAGATTTGGCTGCCAGCGACAGCGGTGTATTTACCGGGGAGTACCGGTCACCGCCCTGGTAGTTTAGCCTCGTATTCACCCCGACAACATTTTGTTTGTTTTTACCTGAAAACCACTCTTTTCCAATAAGGAAATTGAATACAAAATTTCGGTCGTAGCGTGTGTTGCGCCAGATACGATCGCCTCCCCTGTAGGTGGAGCGGAAGACAGACGCGGTAGCCATATAGTAGTAACCTTTGGAAAGATACTTCTCGAATGTCATTTCCAGCCCATAATTTTTGCCCGCGCCTGTACTTTGCAAAGGGCCTTCGGGGAACCAGTCGCCCTGCTGGTTGAGCATGGAAAATGAGCTGCCGTCCAGAACGGGAACGTTGAAGAGATACTGGTAATATGCTTCCGTTTTCAGGTGTGTAGACTGCGACGTACTGATGTCATACCCGAGTACCAGGTGGTGTGCTTTGGTCAGTCCCGGTTTCTTACGCCCTGCGTTACCGGTAAAATAATAGTTGAGACGCTCGGTCCGGCTGTGTAGGCCATAGCCCAGGCCAATCGACTGTGCGGATGTAAATTTATGCCTGATGCCCGCTCTCGGCTCGATGGAATAGCTATGGTTCAGCCCGAATAAACGAGCATTAATCCCGGTATTAATGGTTATTTTTTTGGCTATGCGAAATGTGGAGCTGGTGTAAGCCGAAATCAGCATGCTGTTCCCGGTTTCATTAGCAATATCTGCCGGCAGGGCATCCGGAGCCGGGGAGTTTTGCAAATGCAGGGCATATTGCATGCGGGTTAGGTTAATCCCGGTCTGGTTGGTATGGCTTGCGCTGAATTTCGTGTTGAGAAAAGAAGAGAGTACTGTATGTACATAGCGGGTATCGAGAAAGCTTTTAGGAATGGGATTGAGGTTGCTGTCCAGCTTTTCGACAGGATAGTTTATGCCGTTGGCAGTCACGGCTAAAATAGTCTTCAGAATTTGTTTGTCATTTAGTATCAGCCTATGACTGATACCGGCAGCGGTAGTATAGAGTTTCATCAAATGGTTTTCCCGGTCGTCGTCGTACACCCATTGACCGATATCCCGTTTGGCTTTGGCTCCAACCCGGTCTTTCAGGCCCATACCCCAAAAAGAAAAGGTACCGGCATTCCGGGTTGGGAAATTCAGCTTGAAGGATAGGTCCTGGTACCTGATCCCGCCGGCATTTTCGGCTAGTAAAGGGCCAACCAGGGCGAGTGTCGAGTACCGGTAATTAAAGAGGTAGGACGATCGTCCGTCCTTTTTAAACGGTCCTTCCGAAGCCGCATCTATTCCTAATACCCCTACCTGGAGCGTATACTCCTGCTTCCGGTTGCTGCCGTTGCGCATGTACATATCAAGCACGCCGGAAAGGGCATTACCGTATTCGGCGGGCATTGCACCCGACAGGAAATCGGAATTCGCCAGCAACTGGCTGCTCAGAGCAGTAACGGTTCCGCCGCCGAACACGCGCATATCCCCGAGATGATTGGGGTTTGGTATCTCGATGCCTTCCATTTTCCATTGCAGCGCCTGCGGGCTGTTCCCCCTTACGACGATTGCGTTGTTGCCGATATGGCCCGATACGCCGGCAAATGCTGAAACCAGCCTCGCCGGGTCATCGAAGCCGCCTGCATAGCGCTGCGCTTCTTCCACACTCAATAAGCGGGCGCTCACAGTTGCCATTGCATTCAAAGGTTGTTCCTTGCTGATACCGGGTTTTATCACCACTTCTTCGAGCAGGTTAAGCCCTTGCTTCATCTTTGCAGTCAGAAAAATCTCTTTGGCAGAGCTGACCGTTACTTCGGCGATTATAACAGGTTCATAACCTGCGCAGGACACCCTGATGTCATACCTTCCGACCGGAACACCCGTAAGGACAAAATTGCCTGAACTGTCTGTTACCGTACCGATTGGAGGATGGGTACCGGGCAGCAAAATGCTGGCAAAAACGACAGGCCGGCCGGGAAAGTAGTCGGTTACGGTACCTCTGATGGTTTGTACAGGCTGGGCATGCAAGGCAGCAGCAAAAAACGGCAACAGGATAAGAAAAAGGACAGTTCGAGTCATTGTCTACAAGGTATTCAGAGAGGACAAAAGTCTCTCCGATCCCTGTCTGACGCAATACTGATTTATCAGTACCGCTAGTCGAGAAGTCCGAATTTGGACGCAAACATGACGGCTTCAAAAGAATTATTTGCACCTAGTTTTTCCAGGAATCTCTGGCGGTGCGTATTGACAGTGTGTACACTGATGGATAGCTTCCCGGAAATCTCCTTGCTCAGGTATCCCTCTTTTACCAGCCTCAGAATCTCGATTTCCCGTTTTGTCAATTCAACCCCGACTTTTTCAACTGCCTGCATGGGGATCGTTTTCCCTGTCCGGAAGTTTAGCAACTGGCTTTTCATTCCGTCGTATGCTTCCTGGTCGGGAGAAATATCTACAAAGCTTACCAGCAGCCATACCTGCCCTTTCTTATCCAGTTCAAGTACCTGATGCTGTTCGATAAGGCGCACGTACTCATTGGCGGCATTTAACATCCTGTATTCGTTGATCAGCTTATGATTCAGCTTTTCATCGCTCGAAAAGTTGCCGAATAGTTTTAACACCGAAACGCCGTTCAGGCTTGAGTTGCGTTTGTCGTCTTCGTGGATTTTACTGTCAAAAAACTGTTGCCCTGTCTTTTCATAATCGGAAGGAGAGTACCCCAGCAGCTTGCCGTAGTTGGATGAATAGAAGACTATCTGCCTTTTGCACAAATCGAATATGCTTGTTCCCGAGTTGCTGATGTCGGACAAGGTTTGAAGTACGGCCGCATGCTTTTGTACTATCCCGTAGTCCAGGTCTTCCTCATCGAATTGATATTGCAACAGGTATCTGAAAAAGATTTCTTCAATGCTGCTTTGTTCTGTCATTAGGCTTCTTTTTGATTGAAATCTATATTGAAAGATATCCGCCCGTGATTTTGTACAAAAGTTCTCCTGACTCTGTCCGATTTCTTAAGGTATATCGTCCAGACTACCGCTGCGAATAATTTTCCTATCATTTCATTCCCTCCGTTATGCCAGGAATATCCTTCACCTTTCACCGATTGAAACAGAACCAGCACCACCACGTGAACTAAAAAGGTTATCCATAAAAAATTGACATACAGCACCGGAAAGGTATCCCTTTTCTGCAAAAACAATACAATCATCAGGATTGATCCGCAAAACAATATTGCATTGAACGTTATACCCGCAATACCTGCCATGAGGTAAACCGTACCGGACTGAAAGGGGGCATCGCCGGCATTCCAGGTGAAGTAAAAAATAGATTCAGGACTGAAAACAGACTGATACAAGTGGCTAAAAGGCCTGAAGGCGATTCCTATTAATAATACTATCAGCCAGCCGCCTATAGGAATAACCTCACCCGATGTTTCATTTCCGGTATCCTTAAAATAAAGCCAACTGCTGAGAACGCCGCCGGCACCTATTGCGAGAAGCCATACTAAAATCATCCAGTAATTTACTTTTTTGCCCCAGCGGATAGGTAATCCCCCGCTCCAGGGCTCGCTAAGCTCGTAATTGAGATGCTCCTGCATACGGCTGATATCCGTTCTGAACTGTTCTGCCTGATCGACAGGCACATGATCCCTGAAGGTCTCATATTCATAGCGCAAAGTCCAGGAGTTCGTTTTAGCATCAAAGAGAGATTGATAGGAGAGCCGGTATGAATCACGTTCTACCTTATACTCTTCGTCTTCTATCTGCCAATTCCCGGAAGGCAGCCTTACATTCACCTCCTGCTTCAATTTAAGGGGGTATTTGAGTGCTACGGGATATTCCCTTCTCCGGTTAGGTAAAACAATGAGACGATCGGCAAAGGATTGGGGCCTTACCCTTAATACATAGCTTTGCCGGGAGTTTTCATAATACCATTGGTCATCGACGCTATAACGCTCCACTATAGTAAACTCGTTTTTGCTTTCCCTGTCGTCAAAAAAATCCAGGGAATCAGCGAGTTCTATCTTAGATTCCGGGAAAATGTCCCTGTAGTAATTCAGGTAATTCTCTTCGATTTGGGAAAGTTTACCGGATTGAAAAAAGGAGCGCATATTATCGGCTTCCCCGTTTCGTAAATCTGTCCAGACCATCAGCTCTCCTTTTGCGTCGTTACCTCCCCGTCTGGATATCAGGAACTCTTCTTTTATAAAAATGCTGCCGGCGTTTTTACCCGGAACTTCAACAAGCCCGGTTTCTCCATGCCTGAGCAATAGCCCTTTTCCGTAATTCGGGCAAAACATATCCTGCACACTCCCTCCCTGGAGAGAATAGGTAGGATCGACAAAAAGAGATTCCTTTTTACCGGGATTATTTTCAAGATCGGTAGCTACGGTTACCCGGCATATCACATGATTAAAATCGATTGGTGAGGGAAGATAGCCGTTTACCGATGATTTTTGATACGTATCCACCAGGACGGGATAAGCCTCGATTTGATTGGCCCGAAGAATTGTGCAGAGCAGATAGGTCTTGTCCTTGCAATCTCCAAAACGCTGGTTATACACTACTCCCGGATCATGAGGTTTGTGAGAGTGTTCTCCTGTTTCGATTCCCAGGTACCTGATTTCATCCTGGACAAGACGGATTGCCTTATTGACATAATCAAGTTCCGAATCACCGGCCTCTTTTTTCAGTTGCTGTATTTTAGCAGCCAGGACCTCCGAGAGAGTAGGATTACTGTAGTATTCAAGCCCCCAATTGACAACTTCAGCCCAGTTTTTGTATTCACTTACCTGGACAAAAGGATCTTTATCTACCCAGGAAGGCGTATCGTCTTCATATGGACGGTTTTTTACATTTTTCAAGTCCCATTGGTAAACCTTTTTACCGGCGCGTTGAAATTCCTTTCGTCTGGGCACTGCCCCGAAGTCCTTGAAGTGCAATGTTCTTTCCGGCGGAGCAACGACAATACGACGAATGTGAGAAATGTAATCAAACGCCCCAAAGTACAAAAAAGTGGAAAACTTGCCCTTAAGTACAGGATTCCAGCCGATTTTAGAATAGGCAACTTCGATCCGGTCTCCTTTTCTGACATCCTTTAGAATAACCGAGGCCTGGTAAGTCCCGTTATAAAGGAAACGCTGACGGTCATTTTCTACAGGAACTACCGTAAAATCACCCGCTTCGACATTTGTGATAGCCCCGTTGTTCCGTATAATAGCTATCTTATGAAACTCAATCCGCTCATATACAGGATCAAAAATAACCGAAACCTCTGAACCGTTCGACACGCCGCTTTCGGATTCTATATTCCGTATGGTCCGGAAATAATCCGACTGCAAATCGAGATTTATTTGCTGTTCGACAAATGAGAGAAAGTATCCGTCCGAAAACTCCCTGGAAGTTGGAGGGTTACCTTCTGGTTCAGTTACAACGATCCAATCAGGCGAGGGAGTGAACCTAACGTTCTGCGATACTGCATCTATGGATACTGCAATCAGTATGACAAAACTTATCGATAGTATGTTTTTTACCAAAATTACAACTGTACAGATAAACGGATAGGCGTAATTGCTTTTTCAAAAATAAAGTAAACTTGTCGATAAAGACAGTAACTTATTATATTTTTAGAATAGCAAACTTTTATGAAGCCGGCATGATGCAGTCAGCAAAACACTTTCTGAAACGGGCTATAATTATCTTTTTGCCTGTAATGGCAGGACTTTGCATCGGCGCTTCGGTCAACCGCCGCGACGCAGATACCGGCAGACGTCCTCCGAACATCCTTTTTATTTTTGCCGACGACCAACGTGCTGACGCGCTCGGGGCTGCGGGGAATCGCTATATTCATACTCCCCATATCGATGCGCTGGCCAGGAATGGAACCCGTCTGGATAACGCCTATGTCATGGGTGGGCATCACGGGGCGGTTTGCGCGCCAAGCCGGGCCATGCTGATGAGCGGGAAGAGCCTGTTTCATGTTTATGATGTGCTCGACGGCGTTTATACGATGCCGCAGCATTTTGCAAAGCACGGTTACGAGACCTTCGCTACAGGGAAATGGCATAACGGCGCGAAGGCGTTCGAAGCAAGCTTTCAGAAGGGGAAGGCTGTTTTCCTGGGCGGAATGAGCGACCACGGGAAGGTACCAGTCAGGGATATGGGAGAGAACGGCCGGCTGGGGGAGGTGAGGGAAACCGGTTATTCCACCGATGTTTTTACGGGTGCAGCTATCGAATACCTGGATAACTATGCCAGGCGGAAGACAGAGGCTCCCTTCTTTTGCTACGTGGCCTATACGGCTCCGCACGACCCGCGGGAGCCAAAAGAGAATTACCGCGGACTATACCCCGACGGGGCTCTGCCCGTTCCGGGTAATTTCAGAAAGTACCACCCGTTTGCTTTCGACAATATGCAGATCAGGGACGAGCAGCTGGCTGCCTGGCCAAGGACACCTGAAATCATACAGGCTTCGTTGTCAGACTACTATGCCCTTATTTCACATATGGATGCAAAAATCGGCGAGATAATCACCCTGCTTAAGGCAAAGGGATTGTATGAAAACACGCTGATCGTGTATACGGCCGATAACGGCCTTGCCATAGGAAGCCACGGGTTGCTGGGTAAGCAAAACCTCTACGAGCACAGCACCAAAGTCCCGATGATCTTAGCGGGACCGGGCATTCCTGAAAACAAAGTTTCGGAGGCTCTGGTGTACCTGTTCGATCTGTTCCCGACACTCGCGGCAGCCAGCGGCCTGCCTGCTCCCAAAGGTATAGACGGGGAGAGTTTTCTTCCTTTGCTGCAGCAGCCGCAGCAAAGGCTGCCTGACGGGAAAGGCAGGACATCGCTGTTTACCGTTTACCGTAATACTGTCAGGGCGGTCAGGGACAAGGATTTCAAGCTTATCCGTTATCCGCTGATCAACCGCACGCAGCTTTTCAGCCTGAACGATGATCCGCTGGAGCTCAATGACCTGGCCGGTAAGCCCGCTTACGCCGAAAAGGAAAGGGCAATGATGGAGTTATTGGGACAATGGCAGAGACAGACCGACGATACGGCACGGCTGCAGGTAGAGCGGCTGATGCTGCCGGATTATCAGCCCGAAACATTCAGGCAGAGCCCCGATCAACATCAGCCGCCCTATGTACTGGAAAGATATTTTAAAAGGATGGAATAGGGTTGAAACGGTCGGGCATTGACTGGTAAGCAACCCGTAATTCACCATTCACCAGTTTGTGATCTTCCTCACGCATTTTCAAGCATCCTGATGTCAAATTTTTTCATTTTCATGAAGGCCTCCGTTACCTTACTTGCCCTGGCCGGATCGCTCATCAGGTTTTTTAATATAGCGGGTATCACCTGCCACCATACGCCAAACTGATCCTGGCACCAGCCGCACATGCTTTCCTTTCCTTCTCTGGTAAAGGCATTCCAGTAATGGTCTATTTCCTCCTGAGTGTCGCACTCTATCACATTCGACATGCCTTCGGTAAAAGTAAACGGCTGCGGCACGCCGCTATCCATAGCGCCGAACACGACGCCGTTCAACCTGAATTGCGCGTGCATTACCTGGCCGGGAGTACCGCTGTCTTCCGGGTATTTCAGGATGCCTTCCACAGATGAGCCCGGAAATACCGACGAATAAAAATTCAAGGCTGCCTCGGCTTTCCCCTGGTGCTCGCCGCAGTACATAAAAGTAGTTACAAATTTCTGGTTATGCACATCGCTCAGTTTGCCCAGAGCGATTTGCCAGGAAACCCCGAACCTGTCCTGTACCCATCCGTAAAGATCGCTCCAGTCGTATTTTTCCAATGGCATGAATACGAAACCACCTTCACTGAGCAGCTTCCATACTTTTTCTACTTCGGCACCGTCTTCCAATACCACAAAGAAAGACGTGGCAGCAGTCGGTTTAAACCGCGGCCCTCCGTTCAAGACCATGAATTTTTGCCCGCTCAATTCAAATGTGACTACCATCGGGGAGTCGGCGGTTATTTTTCCACCGCCAAAAACATTGCAATAGAAATCGGCAGCTTCCCTGCCTTTGCCATCCAGCCAGATGCAGGGATATAGATTGTTGCTCATGGGAATGAAATATATAGTAGTTGTTAACTAGATTGTTACTTCCGGGATTAAGCCGCACGCCGTGCTGCTTTACTTATTACAAGTTTAGAGGCTTTTTGTATCAATCGACTTTACATAGGACAAGAAATACTGTTGTAGCGGTTGGAAAAAAATGATACCTTCGGCACCCCGTCCATAACGGGTAATATAGACCAGGATCGCTGCTTTATGTACAGTTTTAAGAATGACTACAGTGAGGGGGCGCACCCTCTTATTCTTGATGCGCTCCTTAAAAATAACAGATCTCAGCAGCAGGGGTACGGCGATGATGAATACTCGGTCAGAGCATGTGAGCTGATCCGTGCGAAGCTGGGAAGCCCGCATTCGGCCGTTCACCTGGTGTCGGGTGGTACACAGGCAAACCTGGCGTTAATCTCTTCCGTCCTCAGGCCCCATGAATCGGTTATTTCGGCCGTTTCGGGGCATATCGATCGCCATGAAACCGGCGCTATCGAGGCCACAGGGCACCGTATCGAGACTATTTCCGCGCCCGACGGGAAGCTGTCGCCGGAGCTGATCGCGGACTTTCTCCAGCAGGTGGAAGAAGTGCATATGTGCAGGCCGCGCATGGTTTACATCTCCAATTCCACCGAGCTGGGGACTCACTATATGAAAGACGAACTGATCGCGCTCCGGGAATACTGCAGGAAAAAAGACCTGTATCTTTATATGGACGGGGCACGCCTGGCTTCGGGCCTGGATGCCGGCGATATCGCGTTTGCCGACCTTGGCAGGTATACCGACGCTTTCTATATCGGGGGAACCAAAAACGGCGCCTTGCTGGGAGAAGCGATCGTGATCAATAACCCGGCTTTACAGGACTATTTCAGCTATAATCTGAAAATGCGCGGCGCGTTGCTGGCAAAAGGCAGGCTGCTGGGTATACAGTTTGCGACGCTGTTTACCGGCGACCTCTATTTTGAAATCGGCTCGCATATGAACCGGGCGGCTGCTATGCTGGCGACAGCGTTCACGCAGTTAGGCTATGGTTTTCTTACACCTTCCAAAACCAACCAGATTTTCCCCATCCTCCCGGAGAAGATAATTGCCGGCCTCAGGGAAAACTATGATTTTTACATCTGGCAGAAAACAGATAACCATAGCGCGGCCATAAGGCTGGTGACGAGTTGGGCGACGGAAGAGGCAGTTATAGAACAATTTGTAGAAGAACTGGCTCGTTGTACGAAATAAACCTTTCTTTTTAAGAAATATGGTACATATTATTATCTATTTAAAATTATTTAGACATGCTAAAAAATAAAAAACTTGAAGTCGGGGGAAACGAAATAACCATTATCTCCCGAAAGGAAAATGACTACATTTCACTTACTGATATAGCAAAAAGCCAGCTACAGGAAGCCATTATTATAAAATGGCTTACCCTGAAAAGTACCATAGAATATATTGGAGAATGGGAAGCTTTGTATAACCCTGATTTTAATTATACCGAATTCGGTATAATTAAAAATGCTGCCGGCAGCAACAACTTCGTGTTGTCTGCTAAAAACTGGATTGAAAAAACAAATGCAATTGGCATTACTGCCAAAGCGGGCAGGTATGGCGGAACTTATGCTCACAAGGATATTGCATTCCATTTTGGAATGTGGATAAGCCCAAGGTTTCAGCTGCTTTTAGTGAAAGAATATCAACGCCTCAAAGAGGATGAAAACGATCGGCTGAAATTAGAATGGAACCTTCAACGTACATTAGCCAAAGTAAACTACCATATACACACAGACGCTATTAAAGAAACCCTGATACCACAGGAGATTACCAGATACCAGGCGAGTCTGGTCTACGCCAATGAAGCAGACTTGCTAAACGTCGCTCTTTTTGGAGCTACTGCTAAGGAATGGCGCGACAAAAATCCTGGCAAAGACGGAAACATCAGAGACTATGCGACATTGGAACAGTTAGTAGTATTGAGTAATATGGAAAGTATTCATTCAAAAGAATGCAATCCAAGCTTATTTCCTTCGCTATCGATAAATAAGGCATAATACCCCATTTCCGGTCCGATTTCCGTTTTAGGCATAATTATTTCCCCTCCGTTTACTTCTATTCTGTCGGCCACTGCCTGAAGGTCGTTGCCGGTATTAAGGTAGACGACTGCGCCGTCGGCGGAAGGTTTGTAATCACTTCCGTGAATGAGATGGACAAAAACCCCTTCACCGTCGTTAGGGACTAACCCCATCTGTATCCCGTCCATTTCGACTTTTTCGATGCTGATCTCCAAAATTGCTTCGTAGAATGCGATTGCCCTGGAAAAATCGCTGGTGGGGATTTCAACTATTGAAACTATATTTTTCATTAGGATAAATGGTTATTCAGACAATTAAGCTCAAAGCTACCACACTTATCCCACCGGGAATTGTATAAATGCGACAGCTCAGTCGTGTTTGTAGAAAATAGAGGAAAGCGCCATTTTATCATCATCGGGAAAAGCGCCGGGAGTAGTACCGGTAAACTCCCGGAAATCCCTGATAAAATGGGCCTGATCATAGTACTCGCTTTCGTATGCGATCTCGGTAAGGCTTTCTGTCTTCTGATTGAGCAGCAGTTTCAGGGCGGTCTGCAGCCTGATCACTTTGCCTAACTGCTTGGGACTGATGCCTATCTGTTTTACGAATTGCCTTTCCAGCTTTCTCCTTTTGGGCAGATCTTCTTTAAGTATAACATTGATAGAATAACTACCACTGGTAGATAAAAGCATATCGACGGTCGATTTTACAATGCTGTCTATAGTTACTTCGCTTATGAGCTTTTCCAGGAGAAATTCTTCGGCGATCGCTATCCGTTCAGAGGTAGTTTTCGCCAGGATGATCTTTTGCTCCAGCTCCTTTGCAGATTGCTCCCCGAATAGTGTTTCCAGCGGTGTTTCTTTATTGACCAGGTCCCTGAGCGGTATGGCAACAAAATTTGTAAAGCCGTACGGATAAAATCGTATAGCGAAGGTGTTGACGTATCCTGTCGGCTCTATATAGAACGGATCGATGGTTTGCCCGAGCACCATAGCACGGGGCTGGAGGATGAATTCTTCCCCGGAAGTATACCGCCTGATGTCGTCGCCGAGAATAAAGGCCAGCTCGATGCAGCCGTCAGGGATAATCCGCTGTCGCTGAGGATTGTCGGATGGAGGGACCTCTAAAGTCCAGTAGCACTTTACAAGTGATTTTAAATCGGGGTGAGGCTGAAAGGTCTGGTAATCCATGGGTAGAAAGCGTGATGATAGCTAAGATAACGTGAATTCCGGATAAAAGACCAATATCATAACAGCCCTTCAGATAATCGGGACATTTAGAACGAACAGTGCCGCACGAATGTATTTCATTCGAGGGTGTCCTTAAAAGGTTGTATATTTGCAGTACCATTTATAGCTACCATGATCTATTTTTTTGGAAATAATTCCGCTTCAGTTTTTGCAGTACAATCCGATCAGATTTTATCAGCCGCAGACATCGAAAAGCTCAACTGGCTTTTTGGTGAGGCATCTTTGATCGATTCGAAAGAGCTTAATGATTTTTTTGTAGGTCCGCGGGCAACTATGATCACGCCCTGGAGCACGAATGCAGTCGATATTACCCGAAACATGGCGATCGGGTATATTCTCCGTATCGAGAAGTTTGTCAGGGTGGAGGAAGGATTTGAAGACTTCGATCCGATGCTGTTCCAGAAGTATAACGGGCTGAATCAGAATATATTTACGATCAATATCGAACCTTCGCCCATTCTGGAAATCGATGACATTGCAGCCTATAATCAAACAGAAGGTCTGGCATTGAGCGAAGAGGAGGTAGAGTATCTCAATAACCTGGCCGAAAAACTTGGCCGCAGACTGACGGACTCGGAGGTGTTCGGATTCTCGCAGGTCAATTCGGAGCACTGCCGTCATAAGATTTTCAACGGTACTTTCGTGATAGACGGAGAGGAGAAACAAAGTTCCCTTTTCAGGCTTATCAAGAAGACTTCCCAGGCCAATCCCAATGACATCGTATCGGCTTATAAAGACAACGTAGCCTTTTTGAAAGGGCCCCGTATCGAGCAATTTGCCCCCGGAAGGGCCGATGTAGCCGATTATTATAAGCTTAAGGAATTTGACTCAGTCATTTCCCTGAAAGCCGAAACCCATAATTTCCCTACCACCGTCGAGCCGTTCAACGGCGCAGCTACGGGTTCGGGAGGTGAGATCAGGGACAGGCTTGCCGGTGGACAGGGATCTCTGCCTCTGGCAGGTACAGCCATTTATATGACGGCCTATTCGCGTTTGGAAGCGGGCAGGAATTGGGAAAACGGTATGGAAGAACGCCCCTGGCTGTATCAGACCCCGGTCGATATTCTGATCAAGGCTTCTAACGGCGCTACCGATTTCGGGAATAAGTTCGGTCAGCCGCTCATTACGGGGTCGGTGCTGACTTTCGAGCACGAGGAAAACGGCCGTAAGCTCGGATATGATAAGGTGATCATGCAGGCGGGAGGTATCGGTTACGGCAAGCTGGAGCAGTCGGTAAAGAAAGAGCCGCGCCCGGGCGACCAGGTGGTCATACTGGGTGGGGACAACTATCGTATCGGGATGGGCGGTGCGGCCGTATCGTCGGCCAATACCGGGGCTTTCGGCTCGGGAATAGAGCTCAACGCCATCCAGCGTTCGAACCCGGAAATGCAGAAAAGGGTAGCCAATGCCATACGTGGACTGGTGGAAAGTGATGAGAACCCGATCGTATCCATCCATGACCACGGTGCGGGCGGACATTTGAATTGCCTTTCGGAACTGGTTGAAAGCACAGGCGGGCACATAGACCTGGACAAACTGCCGGTAGGAGACCCGACGCTTTCGGCGAAAGAAATTATCGGAAACGAGTCGCAGGAAAGAATGGGACTGGTCATTGGTAAGGAGCACATCGACACGCTGAAAGAGCTGGCCGAACGTGAACGGGCGCCGATGTTTGTCGTCGGCGAGGTGACCGGCGATCATCGCTTTACCATAGAGTCGGGTACAACCGGAGCGAAGCCTATGGATTTTGCTTTAGCGGATATGTTTGGCAGTTCGCCCAAAACCATCATGGATGACCAGACGGCAGAAGCCGGTTATCGTCCGCTGGAATACGACGAAGACCTTGCGGAGATGTACCTGGAGCAGGTGCTTCAACTGGAGGCTGTGGCCTGCAAAGACTGGCTGACCAACAAGGTGGACCGGTGTGTGGGAGGAAGGGTAGCCAAGCAGCAGTGCGCAGGTCCTTTGCAGTTACCGCTAAACAATTGCGGAGTAATGGCCCTTGACTACAAAGGGAAAGATGGCATCGCCACTTCGGTAGGACATTCGCCGCTGACCGCATTGATCGACGAAGCTGCCGGCAGCCGCAATGCGATAGCCGAGGCGTTGAGTAATATCGTTTGGGCGCCTTTAAATGACGGTCTGAAGAGTGTATCGCTTTCGGCCAACTGGATGTGGCCCTGCAGGAACCCCGGCGAAGATGCCAGGCTTTACAACGCGGTAGAAGCGTGCTCGGATTTTGCTATAGCGCTGGGAATCAACATTCCTACAGGCAAGGATTCCCTCTCGATGAAGCAGAAATATAAGGATGCCGAGGTAATAGCCCCCGGAACTGTGATCATATCGGCTGCGGGGCATTGCACCGATATACGCAAGGTGGTAGAGCCGGTATTGAAGAAGGAAGGCGGTTCCATCTATTACATCGACCTCTCGGGCGACAGGCTGAAGCTGGGCGGGTCGTCGCTGGCGCAGGTCCTGAACGCCGTCGGATCGGAGGTGCCGGACGTGAAAAATGCGGAGCAGTTCAAGCTCATTTTCAATACCCTGCAGGAGCTGATTGGCCTCGGGCTGATTGAAGCCGGTCATGATATCGGAAGTGGCGGGCTCATTACGACACTGCTGGAAATGACATTTGCCGATGTGGAACTGGGTGCCCGGATCGATCTGAGCGCCTTGGGGGAAACCGACCTTGTAAGGGTTTTATTCGCCGAGAATACCGGGGTGGTGATCCAGGCGCACGGGGAAGCGGAAGCTGTGCTTTCCCAACGCGGCATTGCCTTCCATAAGATAGGAAAGCCGTTGCCAACCCCGGAACTTGTCGTTGCACTTAACGACAAAACCCTGCAACTGGATGTAGCTCACTTGCGTGATATCTGGTACAAAACTTCTTACCTGCTCGATATTCGTCAGAGCGGTGAGAAAAATGCAAAGGCGCGCTATGAGAACTACAAGCTACAGCCGCTGAGATATAACTTCCCGGAAGGGTTTACCGGTAAAAAGCCTGTATTTCCGGACAACCAGAGACCGAAAGCAGCTATTATCCGCGAGAAGGGCAGCAACTCGGAAAGAGAGCTTGCCAATGCCTTATACCTGGCGGGCTTCGATGTGAAGGATATTCATATGACCGACCTGGTCTCCGGGAGAGAAAACCTTGAGGATGTGCGTTTTATCGGGGCTGTAGGCGGTTTCTCAAACTCTGATGTGCTAGGCTCTGCCAAAGGTTGGGCAGGAGCTTTCAAATACAATGAAAAGGCGCGTACGGCGCTGGAGAATTTCTTCAAAAGACCTGATACCCTGTCGATAGGGATCTGCAACGGATGCCAGTTGTTTGTGGAGCTCGGCCTGGTTTATCCGGAGCATGAACAGCATCCAAAAATGCTTCACAATGACAGTCATAAGCACGAAAGCGTATTTACTTCGATCGCGCTGCAGGAAAATGATACGGTGATGTTCTCCAGCCTGGCGGGGGCTGTGCTTGGTGTATGGGTATCGCACGGGGAAGGCAAGTTCTACCTGCCTTATGCCGAAGACCGGTATAAGATTGTAGGAAAATACGGCTACGATGCTTATCCGGCGAGCCCTAACGGTTCGGACTACAACACGGCCGTCCTGGGTGACGAGACCGGAAGGCACGTGGTCATCATGCCGCACATTGAACGATCGCTGTTCCAGTGGCATTGGGCGCACTATCCTGAAGGCAGGAACGACGAAGTTTCGCCGTGGATGGAGGCTTTCGTAAATGCCCGGAAATGGATGGATCAATAAACGTTTAGAAACCAGGCCAGGAATATTATGTCTCAGAAAGCGACCGCTTTAAAGGCCGTTTATTTCAGCATTGCCGGCAATCTCGGATTAGCGCTGGTGAAGGGCCTTGCGGGCGTTTTGGGTAACTCTTTTGCTCTCGTAGCCGATGCGATAGAATCTACTTCCGATGTATTTTCGTCTCTACTGGTGCTTCTCGGCTTGAAATATGCCCATCGTGATGCCGATGATAATCATCCTTACGGGCACGGGAGGATCGAACCGCTCGTTACTTTCGTTGTGGTGGCTTTCCTGGTCATTTCAGCGGCGATTATCGCGAGCGAAAGCATCAAAAATATCAATACCCCTCATGAACAGCCGTCTGCCTGGACGTTGTGGGTGCTCGGCGTTATTATCGCCTGGAAGGAGATTTCCTACCAGTTGGTAATGCGGAAAAGTAAGGAAACCCACAGCTCTTCTTTGAAAGCCGACGCCTGGCACCACCGGAGCGATGCCATTACTTCCCTGGCGGCCTTTGCCGGGATTTCAATCGCGATATGGCTGGGGGAAGGGTATGAATCTGCCGACGACTGGGCTGCCTTGCTGGCCTCCGGTGTTATTCTTTACAATTGCTATACTATTTTCCGTCCGGCGCTGGGCGAACTGATGGACGAGCAGGTTTACGACGACCTGGTAGCCGAAATCAGGCGTGTTTCGATAACGGTGAAGGGTGTTTTAGGCACCGAAAAATGCTACGTGCGAAAATCTGGTATGTTTTATTACGTAGATCTGCATGCGATTGTCGATGGCCGGATCACGGTATCGGAAGGCCACTACCTGGCCCATCAGCTTGCAGACACGTTGAAAGAAGAGATTCCGAATATCGGTAACGTACTGGTACACGTCGAGCCTAAATAAGATCTCCCTGGAACACAAGGCTATGCGCTATTTTATAGAACATTCTTACCACGGCAAAGCTTACTGCGGCTGGCAGATCCAGAACAACGGGATTACCGTTCAGCAGGTACTGGAAGAAAAGCTTGCGATATTGCTCCGGGAGCAGGTTAAGCTGGTAGGTAGCAGCAGGACCGACGCCGGCGTACATGCCTGTCAGCAATATGCGCATTTTGATGTTGAAGGGGAACTGAATGACCCGGCGGACCTTGCTTTTCGTCTGAACGGCATGCTGCCGTATGATATAGCGGTGGGACGTATAATGCCTGTTTCACCTGATGTCCACTCCCGTTTTGATGCGGTCTATCGGAGGTACTGCTATAAGATGGTCCGGAGGAAAGACCCTTTTTTACAGGGACAGGCATACTATTTCCGGAAAGAGCTGGATATGAAGAAGATGAATGAAGCCACGGCTCTTTTGCTTCAGTATCGTGATTTTGAGAGCTTTAGTAAGATCCATACGGATGTCAATCATTTCGAATGTGATATTATGGAAGCGCGCTGGGAAGCGGAAGGACAGTATCTCCGGGAGTTTCATATTAAAGCCAACCGGTTCCTGAGAGGTATGGTAAGGGCCCTGGTAGGAACGCTCCTGGAAGTGGGAGAGGGCAAGAGGACGGTGGCTTCGTTTGAGGAACTGATCCTGGCCCGGAACAGGAAAATGGCGGGGCCGCAGGCCCCGCCACATGGTTTATACCTGATGGAGGTAGGTTATGAACCCGAAACGCTGTCCTACAGGTCTGAATAATCTGTCGGATAGAGCAGGTATGTCCAGCGGCCGGATACGTTATTCTGGTATTTGGGATCGTCTTTCAGCTTCAGCCACACGGGATCTACCCTGAAAGCATCCCAATGCTCATCACGCGATTTCATATTTTCGAAAGTAGTCATGTAGACCAGGTTGGGCTGATCTTTGCCTGCCAGTACTTCACCGTAAAACATTGCGTTGAAGCCCAGTCTTTTGAAAAGCCCGATTTCACCTCCCTCGTTAAACATCGCTACTTTATTAAGGTAGATTTTTTCGGTCGGCCCCTCATAGCTTCTCAGCTCGTATACCCTTTCCGACGCAGGCGAGGACAGGCTTGGCTTGTTATGCCTGGGTCCCCCGGAAAAAGCACGGAGCAGCGTCGTTTCTATTCTCTGGTAGGGCGGGTTGTTGTGCGGCGCGTCGATATAATCTTTCCCTTTTGAAAGGTATTCCTTGTTTTTGGAAATAATCGAAGGAAGCTTTTCGAATAGGCTGAGGTTTGGGTAAGGAGTCAGTACAAACACCAGCTTACCGTAATTGTCTTTGTCGGAAGCCACCGGCTTAAAGACCCCGACCCTTGTCACGCCCGCTTTTTTTGCGGCAGGAATATAGGCATTTTGAAGATACTCGTCGAGACGGGCCGCCTGTCCGGCATTTGCAACGGTGTATTTTTTCAGCTCATAGAATTCCTGGGCGCGCAGGCAGGGGATAGTCAGTAGCAGAAACAGAAAAGTAAAGTTGAATCGCATGAGAATATTTGGGTATGATTTGAATAAATGTTGCCCGTAAACTTAATGATTTCTGCTGATTAGTCACAGGCCGGAAGATCTTTCAGAAGTCGCTTCGAGAACGTTTGCAGTATTATAAGTCGGAAAACCTGCCCGGTGGCAGGTATATTTTTGTAAAATTGTAATAATACATTAGAATCTGCCCTGTTATTCTGTATTTAGTAGTAATTAACAGGTGCACATACCCTTGGCAACACTAAGATTAGCTACCCAAACCAAGTAAAAATCATGAATAAAAGAGAGTTTTTGAAAGTTGCCGGCCTGGGCGGTCTGGCTATGAGCGGATCAGCGGGCCTGGTTTCCTGTTCAAAAGAGCCTGCGGGCGCATCAACTAATTTCCCGGAGACGCTTGAGCTCGCGAAGAAGCAGCACAAGCAGAGCTTCAACATGACCGGTTACGCGGCGCCTGCCATAGACACCGTCAAGATCGCCTACCTGGGGCTGGGAAACCGCGGTTTTGGAGCTCTCAAGAGAATGGTCAACATTGCCAATACTGAAATCCGGGCTATTGCCGATATAGTGCCGGAAAAAATAGATCGCGCCAAAGAGTTTCTTGCAACCGCTTCGGCAAATCCTGAAACCTACACCGGGAGCGCCGACGCCTGGAAAGAGGCTGTAGACCGGGATGATATAGACCTTGTTTATATCTGTAGCCCATGGAGCCTGCACACGCCGATGGCGCTTTACGCGATGGAAAAAGGAAAACACGTCGTTACCGAAATACCTGCAGCTCTGACGCTTGAGCAGTGCTGGCAACTGGTAGAGACATCAGAGCGTACCAAAAAGCATTGTATGATGCTGGAAAACTGCTGCTACGGCTTTTTCGAGCTGCTGACGCTCAACATGGCGCGCCAGAAATATTTCGGGGAAATCGTGCACGTGGAAGGCGCTTATATCCATGACCTTTTCGATTCACTTTTCAATAAAGAGGGCCGCTACGATCTCTGGAGGCTTCGGGAAAACCAGAGAAACGCAAATCTTTACCCGATGCACGGCCTGGGACCGGTAAGCCAGATACTCGACATCAACCGGGGAGACCAGTACGACTATCTCGTTTCCATGTCGAGCAACGATTTCATGCTCAAAGACCGGGCAGATAAACTCGCTAAGGAAGACCCCGACTTTGCCGCTTTCGGAGGGAAAACCTACCGGGGCAATATGAATACAACTACTATACGCACAAAGAAAGGGAAGACGATCATGGTGCAGCACGACGTGACAAGCCCGCGGCCGTATTCGAGGATCCACCTCGTGAGCGGTACGGAAGGATGTGCAGTTCAATACCCGTTGCCAGGAAGGGTCGCCAAAGGGCATGAATGGCTGACGGAAGAAGAATTCAAGGCGTTGGAAAAGGAATTTGAACCGCCCATAGTAAAGAGGATAGGGGAGCTGGCCAAAAAAGTAGGAGGGCACGGCGGTATGGACTTCCTGATGGACTGGCGCCTGATCGACTGCCTGCGCAACGGTCTTCCGCTGGATATGGACGTGTACGACGCGGCAGCCTGGAGCTCGATCATACCGTTGAGCGAATGGTCGATAGCGAACCGTTCCAATTCAATAGACGTACCGGATTTCACGGGCGGTTCCTGGAAAACTAATGCACCGGTCGATATAACCATGTCGAAGGGAGGAAACACAGGAATTAATGTGAAATAACCCGTACGGACAGGATTTTAGAAGTTGATTACATATATAGTTATAACCAAATGAGTATTTTAGTTTTTGATACGCCGGCCGAACTGGGAAAAGCCGCCGGTTCTCACGCTGCCGGGCTGTTGCGCCAGGCAATTGCAGAAAGAGGGGAAGCCAATCTTATAGTAGCTACGGGCACAAGCCAGTTCGAGACGCTGAAGCAGCTTATCGCCGAGGAAGACATTGACTGGTCGAAAGTAACGATGTTTCACCTGGATGAGTATATCGGCCTCCCGATCTCACATCCGGCGTCCTTCCGGAAATATCTCAGAGAGCGCTTTCTCGAGAACCTTCCGCCGTTAGCCGCTGCCTATCTTATCAATGGCGAAACCGATACCGAGGAGGAAAGGAAAAAGCTGGGTGACCTGATAACGAATCATCCTATCGATGTGGCGCTGGTGGGTATCGGCGAAAACGGGCACCTGGCGTTTAACGATCCTCCTGCTGATTTTGACACGGAAGAGCCTTACCTGGTCGTTGATCTCGACGGCCCCTGCCGTATACAGCAATTGAATGAAGGGTGGTTTGGAAGCCTGGATGAAGTACCGGCGCAGGCCATCAGCATGTCGATAAGGCAGATTATGAAATCGGAGCATATCATTTGTTCAGTGCCCGACGAAAGAAAGGCAGAGGCGGTAAAGAACAGCCTTACACAGATGGTAAGCAACCTGTTCCCGGCCAGCATCCTGCAGGAGCATCCGTCCTGTCATTTTTACCTCGACAAAAAATCGGCGTCCCTGATTTCAGTAGATGGAGATGAAGTGTCGGTTTTAGTATGAAGTTAGGGAGTTGAGAGTTGAAAGTTGAAAGTTGAGAGTTGCTCTGCACTTTCCATTTTCAACTTTCCATTTTCAATTTTCAACTTTCAACTAAACTAAAATCTTTCATCAAAATGGATCAGTCCTTTGAATCACCTTCCGACCGGAGAGAATTTCTCCGTAAATCTGCCGCGCTTGCGCTTGCCTTCCCTATGCTGGGGCGCGAATTTCAGCCCGGACCAACCTTTGAATCCCCGGAAATAATGGAAACAGAAAAGAGTATCATCGGGCTATATGGCCCGTGGGCTATGTCACGGCAGAAAGGCCTGCCCAAATTGTCTTTCAGGAACGGTGAATGGACTGATCTGAAAAAATGGAAGGCTGCCGCCAAACCGGAAGCCGGCAGGTACATCGCAGCGCCCGCGTCGGACTATACTCCGGCGGTAAAAGTTGAAAAAAAATACGAATACGACGGCCTCTCTGTCGAAGAGATTTCCTGGCAGCTCCCCTATGGGAGGGCAACCAAAGCAGTGGTCCTGAAACCGGCAAAGGCTACAGGAAAGCTCCCGGGCATAATCGGTTTGCATGATCATGGCGGGAATAAATATTTTGGGTTGAGGAAAATCACCAAAGTCGCCGACGACCAGCATCCTATGATGAAAGAGCACCAGGAGCATTACTATGAGGGAGCTGCCTGGGCTAATGAGCTTGCCAGGAAAGGTTACGTAGTCCTGGTTCACGATACTTTTACCTTCGGGAGCAGGCGTGTTTTGTACGGCGATATGTCGCCGCTCAAATGGGGAGATACCAGTACGGAGGGAAAGTCGGATGAAAACCCCGAATTGAAAGAAAATATTACAGAATATAACCGGTGGGCAGGCTATCACGAGCACATCATGGCCAAGTCTCTCTTCTGCGCCGGAACCACCTGGCCGGGAGTTTTCCTTAGTGAAGACCAGGTTGCACTGAACATCCTGGCTGCCCGCAGTGACGTAGATGCGAAAAATCTTGGCTGTGGCGGGTTGTCGGGAGGCGGCCTCCGGACCGTTTTTCTCGCCGGCATGGACGAGCGGATCAAATGCTGCGTATGCGTAGGTTTTATGTCGACATGGAAGGATTTTGCGCTTAATAAGTCCTATACCCATACCTGGATGACCTACGTGCCCATATTACCCAATTACCTCGATTTCCCGGAAATCCTTGGACTACGGGCGCCGTTACCGACCATGGTGCTCAATGATAATGAGGACGGATTATATACCTTACCGGAAATGAAGGCCGCAGACAAAATTCTGAAAGATGTTTTTGTCAAGGCCGGCGCTGCTGACAAATACGATTGCCGCTTTTACCCCGGGCCTCACAAATTCGATCTCGAAATGCAAAGAGATGCTTTTGGATGGTTTGACAGGTGGTTGAAGAATTGATTAATGTGGTGATTAGCAGATGTGATGATTGCTCAGTTTAACCGGGTACTTTTTTTTCTATCCATTCTTTTTGTAAATACAGTATCCGGGCAGTCTTCCGGTTCAGGTCCTGTTGAGCCGGAAAACCCGCGAAAGGTTATCCCGGGCCAGTATATTGTCGTATTCAGGAAAAGCGGGGGACCCAGCTCCAGGGTACAGACCATTGCGGATACCCGACTGCGCAGGCAACGTATGCAGGAAGAAGTTTCGGCGACATTAAGGAAAAACGGCATTTCGGAAAACAAGGTTTTACATATTTATGAAACTGCTCTCCAGGGATTTTCGGTGTCGGGTTTGACGGAGAAGGAGGCCGGGCAGCTCAGAAGTGATGCGGGGATCGAATACATAGAGCCTGACGTCCCGGTTTCTGCTTCTGTCCCCGCACAAGCGGTGAGTACCGATGTGTCAGAAGCGTGTGCCAGTCCGCATGTTACTTTTGACGGGGCAGATAATTTTAATATTGGCCAGGCAAGCTTTGGTCCCAGGATAAATGCCGGCGGACAGCTGGTGTTGACAGACCCGGCCGACGCGTGCGGCGACCCAACCCCTGCGACGTTTTTCCCTGCCGGTATTACCGGGCCTAAAATAGCCCTGATTGAAAGAGGAACCTGTGATTTTTCCTTAAAGGCCTACAAGGCACAGTTGGCCGGGGCGGTTGGCGTAATTATCGTAAATAATGTCCCGGGAGCTCCGCCCGCCCTGGGAGTAGGTGAGCATGCCAATCTTGTAACAATCCCGGTGATGAGCATAGCGCAGGAAGCAGCAATTGCCATCAAGGCGGCGGTCAGCGGCGGGACTGCGGTTATGGCGGGCATTTATTACGGTTTGCCCGACAATACCTTTCAGTGCACACCGTGGGGGATTACCCGGATCGGAGGAGGATTGCCAGGAGGAGGAAAACGGGCATGGATTGTAGATTCAGGGGTTGACCTGGATCATCCCGACCTAGACGTCGATTTAGTAAATTCGGCCTCTTTTGTAGCGGGAGCCCCCAGCCCGGATGATGAGCACGGTCACGGTACCCATGTGGCGGGGACATTGGCTGCCCTGGATAACGGTCAGGGGGTTATAGGGGTAGCGGCAGGAGCTAAAGTGGTTGCAGTCAGGGTATTGAATGCCGCGGGGAACGGTACAGGCGCTTCCGTAATTGCAGGATTGAACTATGTGGCCGGTTTCCCGGGTCTGAACGCAGCCGATGTCGTAAACGTGAGTTTGGGTGGGGTGCCAAGCAAAGCGCGGGAAGATGCGGTGGTGGCATTGGCCGGTAAATGTAAAGTGATTATTGCTGCGGGGAATGATACAAGGAACGTTAATTTTATGGGCCCGGCCAGGGTTATTCACCCGAATGTATATACGGTCTCGGCAATGGATGCTTCAGATACGTTTGCCGGCTTTTCCAATTTTGGCGGGGCGATAAGGTATTGTGCTCCCGGGGTAAATATCCTGTCGTGTAACAGGGGCGGTGGGTATTCGTACCGCAACGGGACCTCTATGGCGGCGCCCCACATTGCAGGGCTTCTCCTTCTGGGAGTCGACCTGTGTGCTTCAAAGCGGGTAAACGGAGATAAGGACGGAATTCCGGATGCAATCCTCACCGTAGCTACAGCAGGCGACAATACCGACGGGGACAATGACGGATTTACCCCTTGCGAGGGTGACCTGGATGACAACAATCCGGGTATTTACCCCAAAACCGAGATATGCGACGGTATTGACAACGACAATGACGGGCTGATAGATGAAGGAGATGTATGCTGTCCTGTAGCAGCTCAGTACTTTATGTAAAAGCCGGCGCAGCGGGCGGCGGTACAGGCCTGTCATGGTCTGATGCATTTACTTCACTTCAGCCGGCACTTGCACTGGCTGCAAAATGCTCCTCTATTACGCAGATATGGGTGGCAAAAGGAACTTATTATCCGTCAACTGACGAATTCGGGAATACCAATCCGTATTGGAACGTCCGCACCAAAACATTTTCTTTAGGAAATAACCTGGCCTTATACGGTGGCTTTGCCGGGAATGAACCGTCCGGGTTCGACCTTATGCAACGGGATTTCAACGTTAACCGGACCGTACTCGACGGCGATATCCAGCAAAACGCTTCGGCCGGTGATAACGCTTATCATGTAATCCGGAACGTACCTCTTTATGGCCAGGTAATGGACAATACTACGGTAATCGATGGCTTTGTGATAAGTGGCGGAAATGCAAATATGATAGCAGGTGACGGCACTCTTATATTTCCTTTTAGTTATGGCGGCGGGATGCTCAATTATTTAGCCGGGCCGGAAATCCGTAATTCTGTTTTTGAATCAAATTATGCCTATGAAGGCGGTGCGATGTCGAACATTTTGTCGCATGTTTCGATAAAGCAAAGCCGGATCAACAGGAATTCGGGTTATTACACCGCCGGAATTGCTAACGACCGCTCGTCGCCGCTGATTTTAAACAGCTCATTCCAGCTTAACAACACCGAATATGACGGGGCCGCGATGAGCAATTATACCGGTTCCAGTCCCGTCGTTATGAACTCGTCATTTTCCGGTAACCGGGTTACCAATCCGGGAGGCGGGACGATCTATAATTATGATGGGTCGTCGCCTGTCATTGTCAATAATATTATCTGGGGAAACAGTGCCGGGATTTTTAACGAGCCCATGCTATCGGGAGGAGCGGCAAGCACCCCTCATGTCAGCTATAGTATTGTGCAGGAGCTTTCGGCAGGCCCCGGACCAGGAAATAACCTCAATTCGAATCCGCTGTTTGTCAGCCAGCCGGTAATCGGGAGCACTACTTTAGGAGACCTGAGCCTGCAGCCGTGCTCTCCTGCTTTGAATGCCGGTGATCCGAATACGACGATTGCAGAGACAGGTACTACCGATATAGGCGGCAATACCCGCATTTATGGAACAGCCATTGACATGGGATCGAATGAGCTGCAGAGAGGCCCTTTCGCCTTGAGTATTTCGGCCGATCCGGGACTAAGCATTTCACCCGGGGCGAATGTTACGCTTACAGCTTCGGGTGCAGATAGTTATACATGGACACCTTCCGGTACAACTGCGTCGATCACGGTGTCGCCACCGGCTACAACGGCCTACACGGTCACGGGAGTGGACGGAAGCTGTTCAGGAACTGCCCAGGTGACAGTGGTAGTGAATGGAGGACCGTTGCCGGTGTCGTTGGCGGGTTTTTCTGCCAGGATGCAATCGAACGGAACAGTAAAGCTGGATTGGACCACTACGGCTGAAAAGGATAATGCTTACTATGAGCTGGAAAAAAGCGCCGATCTGAAAACAGTCGATAAGTTTGCCCGGCTCGATCCCCTGCCTGCGGGCGATCAGTTGAAAAAATACGGCTTTATCGACGAAAATCCTTACAAAGGACGAAGCTACTACAGGCTTAAACAGGTTGACCTGGATGGGAACCATATTGCTTATCCTTGGGTATCGGTCTTTGCCGGAGGAGACAACAGGATATTTCCCAATCCTGTAACAAACAGCAGTTTCAGTGTGAGGCTCGCCGATCCGGAGAAAGCAGTACTGAAGTTGTTTACAACGGAGGGGAGGCAGGTCGAAATTAAAGTAGCCGGCCGGAAAAACGGGGCATTAAGCCTGAAAATTGCCGAAAGTCTCCAACCGGGGGTCTATGTGCTTTCGGTTGAAGAACCTGGACAGTCCAGTTTTCACCGGGTGGTTGTCGGTAAATAAGGAAATCGGGTAGACGACCGACCGGGTGGCTTGGAGATGGGGCGGGCGTCTGTACATAAGAGAGTATGTTGAGGCGGTACGCTGTCGCAACACATTCCCTGCTGCGCCATCTGTGTCGTCCCTGCGGGACTTGGCTCAGCCTGGTGGGCTCTGCCGCGGGCCACCGGTTATACCGGCGGTTATGCAGATATCGTCCCTGCGGGACTTCTCAGCGCAGATAAACCTTCTGTATG
>CAZLTN010000019.1:0-42569 GCA_964562455.1 uncultured Cytophagales bacterium | reverse complement strand
GTTATGCAGATATCGTCCCTGCGGGACTTCTCAGCGCAGATAAACCTTCTGTATGCCGTCGCGACAGAAGTGATTCCGGAGGGTTGTCCCTGCAAGGGACATAATTTGCATAACCGCGGATGTAGCGTAGCGGAATCTGCGGCTGAACTGCATCTACGTGAGGACGGAGCCGCGCAGCGGCGGCACATTCCCTGCTGCGCCATCTGTGTCGTCCCTGCGGGACTTGGCTCAGCCTGGTGGGCTCTGCCGCGGGCCACCGGTTATACCGGCGGTTATGCAGATATCGTCCCTGCGGGACTTCTCAGCGCAGATAAACCTTCTGTATGAACGTGGCAGTTCGTGTGCTTGTCAAATAGTGTCATCATTTTAGTATCGCACTATTTTAGAAATTAATATTGCGCTTTATTAAGTTTGTTTCTATGGGATCCGATCGTTTTGCCGTTGATGAGCAACAATTGCTGAAGGCGCTTGCAGAAGGCGATCCCGATGCTTTTACTACGCTTTATCATCGTTACGGAGCGAGGCTTCACGCTCATTTGTTGCGCATGATTAAGTCGGAAGAGCTTTCAAAGGAAATTTTCCAGGAGATCTTTATGAAAATCTGGGAATACCGCGACAGGATAGACAGCGACAGGCCGTTCGGTCCTTTCCTTTACAGGATAGCAGAAAACAAGGTGTATGATCACTTCCGTAAAATAGCAAGGGAAAAACGCATGGCCGGTAGCCTGCTGGCTGCTTCCCTGGCTTCTCATACCGATACGGAGGACAGGATGCTTTACCAGGAAAGTCTCGGCCTGATCAACCGGGCGATAGACCAGCTTCCTCCCGCCAGGAAACAGATTTACCTGCTTTGCAAAGTAGAAGGCAGGAGCTATGAGGAAATAGCCGGGATGCTGGGTATTTCTACTTCTACAGTTAATGATCACATCGTCAAAGCCAATCGCTACCTGAGAAAGGTCCTGGCTGACCATGCCGATACGGTCATTTTCTGGATTATCCTTTTCGGAGCAATATAAGCATGTATTTTCTATTCGGTCGGACAGGAACGGGTTACAACCGCATTCCTGTTCATTTTCGGCATTTCTGATAAAAAATGATGAACGAGCAGATGGTCTCCGCCTCGTAAGCGTAATAGGTATAAACAAGTGGCAAACAGGTGAGGTTTACCTGAAAAATCGGAAAGCAATGAAAGGCGATCAGGAAAATATCCGGCAACTCTTCGCAAAATACCTTGCAGACGAATGTACGCCTGAAGAAAAATCGGCGATAATGGCGTTCTTTGACCAGGAGGGTAACGAGGAATACGTCAGGACACTGATCCGGGAGGAATTCGGAAAGGATATACGGGTCGGGGAAGAGTCCGTCGGGGCGGTGCAGGATGTTTATCATCATTTTGAACCGGTGACGGGCAAAAAGAATGCTCCCCGTTTCCGGATGCAATGGCCGGCAGCGCTTCGTCCGGCAATCCCTGCGGCGTGGATAGGAGTGCTGATTTGCGCAGCTTTCATTGTCTACATATACTACCCGGCGCGTACCGCTTCAGGGCCCGAATTTTCGATGGTTACCGCTTTGGGTGAGAGGAAAATGGTGAAGCTGGACGACGGCTCGGTAGTGTGGCTGAATGCGGCGAGCAGGCTGACCTATCCCGGGCGTTTTACCGGCGACGTAAGGGAAGTTACTTTGGAGGGAGAGGCATTTTTTGACGTAGCACGTAAGGAAGATCAGCCCTTTGTAATCAAGTCCGGCGCTTTGAAAACAACCGTACTCGGTACAAGCTTCAATATCAGGGCTTACCGGGAAGACAAGACGATGTCGGTAGCGGTGGTGACCGGCAAGGTGCGGGTAAGTTCTCCGGAAGCGGAGCTTCACCTGGAACCCAACCAGCAGGCGGTATTCGACAAAAAACAGCATAAGCTCGATAAGCGGGAGGAAATGTTCATGTCTGAAATGGTGTCATGGAAAGAGGGGATGCTCCGGTTCCGGAATACTACATTCCCGGAAGTGGCGGCAGTTTTGAAAAGAACCCGCGGCATGGAAATCAGCTATGACAGCCGCCTGGAGAATTGCCCGATTGTTCATGCCGATTTTGACGAAAATGATTCGCTGGAAAGTATTCTCGGTACACTGATGCTGGCGGTAAATGGCAGCGTGGAGAAGACAGATGACGGCGGATATTACCTGACATCCGATATCGATTGCCAGCCCTGATATGACCCTAAACCTGAAATCCTTTAAAGCGCCTATGAAAAAATAGAAAACAAAAAAGCCCGGCATAGGTACCGGGCTATGTCAGGAAAAAACTTTAATGCCGGGAAGGTGGACGAGAGCTTCGAAACAAAACGACCGCTATCCCGGAACAGAACCGTTCAACCTTAACAGATCAAATGTATGAAAAAAAACGCTACCCCCGGAGGGAACCTGATTTACTATATCGGTAAAATTATGAGATGCAGTGTGTACCTTATTTTGCTGGTCTGTTCCATGACTTCCATTACCCTTGCAGGGGAGACGTATGGACAGCAGTTGCTGGAAACACCGGTAACACTGAAACTACATAACGCTACGCTGGGAGAAGCCCTTGATAAGATTGCCAGGCAGACACGCGCACAATTCGTGTTTGTCGGTACCCAATCGCGGCAGCGGAAGACCATTAGTATGCAGGTTGAAAGCCAGGTGCTCGAAAAAGTACTCGGTAAGCTCCTTGCTCCCTACGGATTGTTCTACCAGGTAGTGGAGAACCGGATTGTGATCCGCACGATGAAGGAAAGTGCAACCGGGGAGAAGACAAACGAGGCATCGCCGGAGGACGGTCAGCACGCGCCCGGATCGGTATACCTGCCTTCCCGGACGTTGCGCCGTGAAACTGTCTCTTCCGTGGAAAACGTGCCCGTAGTAAGATTACGTATAGATGGTAGGGTTATTGATGAACAAGGAGAGCCTCTGCCAGGCGTGAGCATCCTTGTCAAAGGAACGCAGCAGGGCATGATTACCGATGCAAACGGCCGTTTTTCGATTGAAGTCCCTGATGAGAATACCATTCTCGTATTTTCGTTTGTAGGACATATAGCCCAGGAGGTTTTGGTAGGTAAGAGAAATTCGCTGGAAATACGGCTGGCTTCCGATCAGAAGGTACTTGAAGAATTGGTGGTAATCGGCTATGGAACAGCTAAAAAGAGCGACCTGACCGGCTCGGTGGCGCGGATAAGTGCAGATGTATTCAAAAACCAGAGCATGACTCAACTCACCGATATGCTGACCGGAACGGTAGCCGGTTTTAATGCTAGCCAGGGCACCTCCGCAGCTGGAGGAAGCTCCATGGAGATAAGGGGGCCTAATTCGATCAATGCCGGAACGTCGCCCATGATCGTGCTGGACGGCGTAGTTTTTAACGGAAATATAAGAGATATCAATCCGAACGATATCGAAACGATAGATATACTAAAAGACGCCAGCTCTGCCGCAGTATTTGGAGCGAGGGCCGCTTCGGGAGTAATCCTGATCACGACTATTAAAGGAAAATCGGGAAAGCCTATCGTTAGTTTTTCCACAAATGCCGGGTTTGCAGAAGTGGCCCGGGATGATTTTGCTGTTCGCGATCCGGAAGGCTATATCAATTACAGAAGGGACTATTACAGGTATGCCATTTCCAACCGCTTTCCCGATTACTACTATTTTAATCCTGAGGCTCTGCCGCAGGGTGTGACCGTAGACCAGTGGCGCGCCGCAGGCAACAATCCGCACCCCGATAACACGCAGGAATGGTTGGGCAGGTTGAATTTCCGGCCTACGGAAGTGGAAAACTACCTGGCGGGGAAAACTGTCAATTGGCGGAATGAAGTAATGCAGCGGGGTTTTCGCCAGGAAAGCAACGTCAATGTAAGGGGAGGGACGGGCAATTCTTCCTATTTCTGGTCTTTGGGTTATGTGAATAATGACGGTATCATAAAGGGAGACAAGTATACAACTATCCGTACCCGGCTTAATCTCGATTTCAATATTGTTAACTGGTTAAAAATCGGCACCAATATACAGTTTTCTAACAGGGATGAGAGTGCGGTGCAGGCCAGCCTCGACGGTATGAAAACGGTAAGCCCTTACGGCTCGATGTGGGATGACGACGGCTCGGTAAGATGGTTCCCCAGCGGCTATGATTTAGCCAGGAACCCGCTTATGGATTACTATGGCCAGGAACGGGATCGGAAAGTGAACAACCTTTTCGGAACTGCTTTTTCGGAAATCAGTCTGCCGTTCGGGATCCGGTACCGGGTATCCTTTCAACCCAGGATAGAATCCTACCGGGACTATAATTATTGGTCTCCTGAGACTATCACCGGCGGACAGGTTTATGCAGAGGGAAGGGCTACCCGAAATGATTACTCCTCATTTGAATGGATGGTGGACAACGTCCTGAAATGGAATAAAAAATTCGGGGAACACTCTTTCGACGTCACGTTGCTGCATAACGCCGAACAGGGCAAAACCTGGCTTACACAGGTTACCAACCAGACTTTCCGGCCCAGTCCTGTATTGGGATATTCGGGTATTCAGTTCGGTAACAACCCGGGCGTATCTTCTACCGATACCAAGGTGACAGGCGACGCTCTGATGGCCAGGCTCAACTATTCTTTCAAAGGCCGGTATCTTTTTACGGGTTCCGTACGCCGGGACGGCTATTCAGCCTTCGGGCAGGAAAACCCCAGGGCGACATTCCCTGCGGCGGCGGTAGCATGGCAGATATCAAATGAGGATTTTTTTAAAAGCGATGTAGTCAATTTCCTGAAACTGCGGCTGTCATGGGGACGAAACGGCAACCGGGATATTGGAGCCTATTCCGCCCTGGCCCAGATGGCCTCTAACCAATACTATAACGGTACCAGGGTGGTTCAGGGTATTTTTACGTCGAGCCTCGCTAACTCAGGACTGAAATGGGAGGAAACTGAATCGATCAACCTCGGCCTGGACCTTTCGGTTCTTTCAGAAAGAGTTTTCCTGACGTTGGATTACTATGATATGAGTACCCGGAACCTGCTGGTGAAACGTACCCTGCCGAAGATTACCGGGTTTGAAAGTATTACAACCAATATCGGGGAGCTCGGGAATAAAGGATTCGAGCTCACTCTGAACACTACTAATATTTCTTCAAACGTCCTGAGGTGGAAGTCGGATCTGACATTCTCCCTGAACCGTAATAAAATAAGATCCCTTTTCGGTGATCGGTGAGAATATACGTTGGAAGGAAAGAAACTTACCGGGGAGTTACCGGATTATACGAACGAGTGGTTTCCCGGACAGGCGATCGACCGGGTTTGGAACTACCGTATCCTGGGCGTATGGCAGGTGGAGGAAAAGGAGGAGGCAACCAGGTATACTCTGTTTCCGGGCGACTTTAAAGTCAGCGACCTGGACGAAAACGGCAAGTACGAGGCTTTGCAGGACAAGGTATTTATCGGGTATGTGCAGCCGCGCTTTCGCCTCGGGCTAAGAAATACCTTTGAAATCTTAAACAATTTTACGCTCTCCGTTTTCCTTAGATCTGACCTGGGGCATATCAGGGAATTTAGCGCGCCGATGGCTGTGCCGGGTGCCGGGGCGATCGTCAATATCAGTTCTGAAAACTTTTCCTATTGGACAGCCGACAACCGCTCCGAAGAATACCCGCGTATTCATCCCCGCGTAGAGGGTTATGGAGGAGGGATAAAACTTTACAAGCCCAGCTCATATGTCAGGATACAAGATGTGACCTTTTCCTATAATGTCCCTTTGTTAAAGGATTTCATGAAAGAGTTCCGTTTGTTCGGTTCGATCAGGAACCTGTATTCTTTCGACAACTGGCCGGGATGGGATCCTGAATCCGGCGGCAGCCCGATGCCCAGGATCTACAATGTTGGTGTAAACGTGTCTTTTTAATCCTTTTTTCCTGAATCCAATGAAATCATTTATTCAATATATCTTCTGTTTTCTGGGTTTTCTTACGATTTCCTGCGGCACTGATTTTTTGAAGCCAGAGCCCAGGTCATTTTTTTCTCCGGAGAATGTTTTTTTAAACCCGTCAGGTTATGACGCTGCTCTGGCTACTTTGAGAAAGGATCTGACCAGGGAACAAACATCACAAAAGAACTTTATGGCGCACCAAACCATGGGGTCTGAACTCGGTGCACCGAATGTAGCGGGTAATGCAGATTGGCGCCTGCTGACACCGACATCGGAGGCCAGCCAGCGTTTCGTCAGCCAGATCAACGATATTTTCATAATCATTAAAAATGCCAATACGATCATTAGCAGGATTGACAATATCGTATGGAATGATGAGAAAAAAAGGAACCAGGTGCTGGCCGAAGCCTTGTGGCACAGATCTTATTGGTATTACCGGTTGGTGGGGTGTTACGGGGATCTCCCTTTTTTGGGTGAAGAAGTAAAAAGTGCAAAGCTGGATTATAAATCGCACAGCCGGTGGGCCATCCTGGCAAAGATTCAAAAGGACATGGAGTGGGCTGCGGAATGGATGCCTGTGTCCGCAGAACCCGGCCAGCCTTCTAAAGGCGCAGGGAACCACCTGTTGTCCAAAATCTGCCTGGCCAACATGGAGTGGGATAAGGCGATAACGGCAGCGAGTACCGTTATTAGCGGCCCTTACGCTTTAATGACCTTGAGGTTTGGGCAGGATGCCGGTAATCCGGTCAGAAATGTAATCTGGGACCTTCATCGGCCGGCTAACAAAAATATCGCAGCCAACACTGAAACGATCCTGGCATTCGTCGACCGGTTTGAAGCTCCGCAGACTGCAAGGACAGAAGGTCTCTATACGATGAGAGTGTATAATCCTGCCTATCATAATTCCAACAACAACCGTGACAAGGCTGGCGGAATCGGGTTTATTCTTTCGGGCCCCATGTATGATACTCTGGGCTATCCTAACCCCGATTGTATTTTGAGTGATTACCATGCGTATGATATCTGGACGGTCGGAAATCATACGTGGGAAACTACCCCGGATCTGAGAAGGGCAAATATCAATTGGGTCGATCGAAACGAATATTTTTATAATAATCCGGCGTCAGTTCAATACGGCAAGCTTGTAGATCCGGCAAACTTTTCAATCGATCCCAGGGCATTTCCCGTCCGGTTTTATCCGACTCCTCACTACAAAATATTTGCTCCCAACCATCCCGATCAGACAGGCCTTCCTTATGGGAGTAATGGTGACTGGTACATCTTCCGGCTGGCGGAAACCTACCTGCTGCGCGCAGAGGCGCATTATTGGAAGGGAGATAAGGGCGCGGCAGCCAATGATATCAACGTCGTCAGGGCGCGTGCAAAAGCGCCGCTTATTTCGGCGGGGGATGTTACGATAGATTTCATTTTTGATGAAAGAGCCAGGGAATTGTCATTGGAAGAGCCGCGGCAGAATGAACTGAACAGGGTTTCCTACATTATGGCCAAAATGGGTGTTAACGGTTACAGCCTTTCCAATATAGCTGCTAAAAACTGGTTTTATGACCGAATCATAAACCTTAACGAAATTTATACGAGAAAGAATTACTGGCGCGAATTTCATATCGAACCATATCATTTCCAGTGGCCGATCGACGATAAACTGATCAATGCCAATACACTCGGACGGATTAACCAGAATGTCGGTTACGTAGGTGCAGAAAGGAACGAACCTGTATTGGGAAATATCGATTAAACTCAGTTAATCGGATTATTCGAATGAAAAAAATAGGTAGAAAGAGATTTCTCTCAACTGTGGGGATGGCTTCATTCACAGCGATTATTCCTTCAGGTAGAAGCTTTTCACAAACTCCGGGTACCGGCCCTTTTCTTGGAAATGGCATGAGAAATGGATGGGCAGATCAGGAAAGCGTTGTAATATGGACTAGACTGACGAAAAAGCCTGACATGAACCGAGACGGAACGCCTTTTCTATGCCCGGACCTTGTTTCTGTTAATGAATTCCTCAAAACGGAGACAATTACTGAAGCAGGCATTTACGATCTGCAAATACCGAAAGGAGCTAAACTGGAGGAAATGGATGGGGCTTGTCCGGGAAGTGAAGGGGAAGTAAAACTGATCTGGTACCCGGCAGGATCCCCTCTGCTATCAAAAGAGACCCGGTGGGAACCTGTGGACAAAAACAGGGATCATACAAAGCAATGGAAGCTTAGCGATCTGAAGGCCGGTACACGCTATAGCGTTACCATCAAAGCCCGCAAAACCGGTGATTCAAAAGTTTCGCACGAAATAAACGGTGAATTCGGGACACCTCCCGAAGAGATATTTCCGAAAGACATCAGTTTCTGCATCGTAACCTGCCACGGGCACCACAGAAGGGACAACCGCGAAGGCGGACATGAGATCTATCGCTCAATGCTATTAAAAAAGCCGGATTTTTATGTCCACACAGGCGATGTCGAGTACTACGACGCCATATATCCCTGGGCGCTGACGGAAGACCTGATGAGATTCAAGTGGAACCGGTTGTTTGCGCTGCCGTTTCAGAGAAATTTCTTCAGGCAGGTAACAAGCTATTTTATGAAAGATGACCATGATACACTGAAGGATGACTGTTCTCCAGGAGACCGGTACGGACTGGTTTCTTTTGAACGCGGACTTGAAATTTTTGATAACGAACAATTTCCGACGACCGAAAAGACTTACAAAACCATTTGCTGGGGAAAAGATCTCCAGATATGGTTATTAGAAGGACGAAATTATCGCTCTCACAATAAGATGGAAGACGGTCCGGATAAGACTGTGCTTGGCAGGGAACAGCGGGACTGGCTCTTTGAAACAGTAGAAAAATCGCACGCAACATTCAAACTGATCATCAATCCGACGCCTATTCTCGGGCCCGATTTCTCTTATAAAACAGATAACCATGCTACCAAAGGTTTCAAATACGAAGGTGACATGTTGAAGAGCTTTTTTAGCAAGCAGAAAAATTTATATCTATGTCACGGAGACAGCCATTGGCAGCACGTAACCTACCGGAAGGAAGAGAATCTATGGGAGTTTTGCTGCGGCGCCGGAACGGACTTTGCCAATATGGGCTGGACGGGTGGAAAGCACCCTGATCATCAGTTTTTCAGGCTTATGGGCGGATTTCTTCATGGAAGAGTGTTTCGTGAAAACGGGCTTGCAAAGTTAAATCTGAGTATCTGTAACGTAGACGGGAAAGCTCTTTACACAAAAGTGTTCGAGGTGATCTGAACTGTAAATAGCTTTTATGAAATATTTGCTTCTTTTATTTGCTTTGGTACCGTCTTACGGTATTTCACAGCAAGCGGATCCTGATCCACCGCATTATCCAGGAGTACTTAAGTATAAAAACGATTCGTGTGAGGAGAAAGTGGTCAGCAGTTTGTTTGAATGGGAGCTCAAAAGGGAACAGATAAAAGATAGTTTGCAGGCACTCTTTGGCAAATTGCCTCCAATACCGACAATACCGCCGTTTAAAGACGATTCTGAAGAATTCCCCTTGTTCAATACGAGTGTGAAAGATAGCCTGGTAACAATGCATTATACCCGGTATAACATACAATTTACAGTAGCATCGGGCGAATCGGTCACGGCTTATCTCTATATCCCTAAAAGCAGAAAGCCGAATGAAAAATTACCGGCTATGCTGGCACTGCACGAAACGGATTTAGCAGGCAAAAAAAGTGTCGATGGCGAAGGATCTTATCTGCGTAGCCGCGCAAATCTCGCGTATGGCAAAGAACTTGCCGAACGGGGGTATGTCGTGATCGCTCCCGATTACCCGGGCTTTGGAGACCAGGTAAACTATGATTTTAAAAACGACCGGTATGAGTCAGGTATAATGAAGGGTATTTTCAATCATATCCGGTGCGTGGACTTTCTTCAATCCAGAAAAGAGGTCGATCCTGAAAGAATCGGTGTAATCGGGCATTCTTTGGGTGGTCATAGTGCGATGTATGCAGCGGTTTTTGATGCAAGAATGAAGGTAATTGTTTCAAGCTGCGGATGGACGCTTAATCTCTACAAGGATAACTATAATGAAGAGATGAGAAAGAAATACGGAAGCCGTCTCTGGGGGCGGGCACAGGAGCGTTATGTACCACTGGCGCTGACAAAGTACGGGTTGAAAGCGGAGCGATTTCCCTATGATTTCGATGACGTTATCGCCGTGCTGGCTCCCAGGTATTTTTTCTCAAATTCTCCTATTCATGACGCGAACTGCAACGTTGAGGGTGTACGTAAGGGAATTGCCAACGCTTCGGCAGTGTACCGTTTGTTTGATGCGGAAAAGAACATCCGGGTCCGGTATCCTGTTGCAACCCATGACTTCCCGACTGAAACCAGGGAAGATGCTTACCGGTTTATCGACTATGTACTGGTGCATAACCCTTCGGTGAGAAAAGATTGAATTTATGCCTGTTTTACGAAAGTTCACATACGGTAAGAAATTATCTATATATCAGCCTGCGCTGGTATGGGTTTGCTGCTGCCTTTATTTCATCAGCCCCACAGAAACGCACGCAGGCGGAGCGACCAGACGGCTGAAAGTCGGTGTCTTTCGCGTCGATGCCACGCCTCCGATCGGAAGCCCGGTTTTAAATACCTATGCCGGCAAAATAGAAGATTCTCTGAGTGCCCGCGGAATTGTGATTCTGTCGGGAGGAAAACCTGTTGTTTTGTGCTCCGTCGATTGGGTAGGGATTGCCAATGAAGGAATGGATATGTGGCGCAGCGCGCTTGCCAGGGCGGCAGGAACTGATATAGAAAGGGTGTCTGTTCATGTTGTCCATCAGCATGATGCTCCGCGCTGCGATTTTACTACTGAAAAGATCCTTCGCGAATACGGGTTTGGCGGGGCACGTTTTGATACGGCTTTTCTTTACAGGGTGATCAGGAATACCTCTCTGGCAGTTGAGAAGGCAGTCAGGAATGCGACAGTGGTCACGCATATAGGATTCGGAGAAGCGATTGTTGAGAAAGTGGCATCCAATAGGAGGATTCTCGGCAAGGATGGAAAGGTGTCGGTTATCCGCAATAGCAGGACCTCTGACAAAGCAGCAATTGAAGCGCCGGAGGGAACGATAGATCCTCTGTTGAAAGCTGTTTCATTCTGGAATAAGAAAATGCCGCTGGCCGTTCTGACTTTTTATGCCACACATCCGATGAGTTATTATGGCAGGGGAGAAGTAAGTGCTGATTTTATTGGCCTGGCCCGTACCGCCCGTGAAAGAGATTCAGGAGGTTTGGCGCATATCCATTTTAACGGAGCCGGCGGCAACATTGCGGCAGGAAAATATAATGACGGCTCCGGGCCTATGCGAGCTGTTCTGGCGGAAAGGATAGAAAAAGCAATGGCTAAAGCCTGGCATGAAACCACTCTTTTCCCGGTGAAGCCCGACGATATAAAATGGACAAGTGTCCCGGTAAAATTGCCTTTAAGAGATGGCCTGGATGAGCATGAAATATGCCGTAAGCTTGCAGACGATAAAGTGCCTGATCTGGAGAAATACTATCTGGCAAGGCATTTTGCCTGGATTCTTCGTGTAAAAAACGGTATGCACCCTATGGTATCGGCGCTGCAACTGAAAGAAGTTGGGATGCTGTTTCTTCCGGGTGAGCTTTTCGTAGAATATCAGTTGGCCGCCCAGGAGCTTTTACCCGGAAAGCATCTCTGTACTGCCGCATATGGGGATCTGGGGCCGTTTTATATCGGAACTGAAAAGTCGTATGAGGAAGGAGGCTATGAAACACAGCCGGATAAATCGTTGGTTGGACCTTCGGCAGAAGCGATTCTGATGAAAGCCATTCGCTTCGTATTAATTGGTAATTGAACCTAAAAGGAGCGTTATTTGGAGAAAGCATACAAACAACAAAAACTATGATCAGGAAAGCATTTGTCATCCAGGCAAAAGAGGGAATGGCCGGCGAATATGAAAGGCGCCATAACCCGATCTGGAAAGAGCTGGAAGAAGAGATAAAGTCGCACGGAATCAGCAACTATTCCATTTTTCTTCACCCTTCCACCCGTTATCTGTTCTGCTATATGGAGATCGCGGATCCGGATCAACTTGAAGCCCTGGCCCAATCGCCTGTTTGTCACAAATGGTGGGAATACATGACCGAAGCGCTTGAAGTCGCCGCACCGGGAGACAAAAAAGGCTGGGAAGAAGAGCTTCGGCAGGTTTTTTACCTGGAGTAGGGCGCCGGGCACAGTATGTCAGGCGTACAGGGGTGCTTTATGGAGATATCGACGGGGTGTTACAGTCCCCGGAGTGAAACTATCTTAAACCTGACCCGACGCCTTTTCGGGTAAAAAGAACATTTATGGAGCAAATACTGGGGATCATTCTCCATACAATCGGCGGCTTTTCATCGGCCAGCTTTTATGTACCTACGTACAAAATCAAAAAATGGGCCTGGGAAACCTACTGGATCCTGCTGGGATTTGTAGCCTGGGTCGTAATGCCCGCCATAGGCTGCTGGTTCGTTACCGACAAAGCCTGGGATATTTACAGCTCCACCTCCTCATCTTCGCTCTTTTACACCTACCTTTTCGGTGCGCTGTGGGGTTTTGGCGGGTTATTTGCCGGGCTGGGCATACGTTACATGGGGCTTGCGCTCGGACAATCCATTTCGCTCGGAGTTTGTTCTGTTGTCGGCACGATTGTCCCTGCGGCCATGAACGACAGCCTGGGGAATTTGCTCTTTACACCATCGGGTATGGTTGTAACCGGTGGGCTGGTTATCAGCATCCTTGGTATTATTTGCTGCGGCGTAGCCGGCCATCTGAAGGAAAAGGCCTGGAACGCGCAGCGCAGTGAAGAAAGCAAGGGAGAATTTTCATTGATGAAAGGTCTTATCATTGCTACACTGGGCGGGATTATGAGCGCCTGTATGGCCATTGCCATCATGTTCGGAGAGCCTATTGCCAAAGCGGCGGTTGCTTCGGGTACGGTAGAGATTTTTATGAATATCCCCATTTTTGTAATCGCTTTGGGAGGCGGCTTTACCACCAACCTGGTTTATGTAGCCATAAAGAGCCGGGGGAACGATATGCTTTCCAATCTCTTTAACCGGAAGATCAAAATGCTCGGCAGAAACTATCTCCTGGCGATCCTTGCCGGCGTGATGTGGTACCTGCAGTACTTTTTTTACGGGATGGGAGCTACCAAGATGCAAGGCTACGAATTTGCCAGTTGGTGTATCCACTTGTCGTCTATCGTCCTGTTCAGCAACCTCTGGGGGCTTTGGCTGAAGGAATGGCAGGGCGTAGGTCGTAAAACCATGATCTGGCTGGCAGCGGGAATTCTCCTTCTCATAGCATCGATCGTGTTGATAGGATGGGGGAATTACACTGCCGCTGCGTAGCGTCTTTCTTATTCTACCTTTACCACTGAAAAGAAAGAATACCGTCCGCCGAGCAGTTGTATTGAGGGATGTGTATCGGAAGAGCTGTTTACCAGGTGGTAGAGCAGAAATTTCAGGCTCGTACCGGCCTTGAAGTAGGTACTGGCTTCTCCGGTCAGCATGACAGGAAACGAGTCGCCGGCCTTATATTCAAAGGCCCACGATCTGAAGATGTAATCGAAGGCATCAGGCGTTTCCCCGGGAGTGACTTTTGAGAGCGACGGGTAAAAATAAGACCCGGATGTGAAGGCGGCAGGTGTTACCTGTCCTTTCAGAACCAGCTTGAAACTTACCCTGTACAGGCCATCGGAAGGAACGGTGTACTCGTGGGTGGTATGATTGAAGTTCGCACCGGCATCGTAGCCGTAACCGGCATATGCCGGCGTGGCTGGGTTGGCGACAAAAGGAAGCACCATATGCGTAGACGCCGGGACTGTAATGTAGGTATCGTTATTGATGTCAAAAAGTGACGTCATGGCAGTTTTGGCGGTTGGAAGTGGTTTCCAGCTCGCAATCCCGGCGGCATCGCTGGTCAAAACCCGGTCGGTTCCCTGCGTCCCGTCGGCAATTTTTACTTTTCCATTGATTTCGGCCCCGCTCCCGACAGTACGTATCCCCGGCCCGCTCTGGCTGCTGAACAAGCCTCCGGCCCCGGTTTCCGAATAGCCCGAAATTCCCGCACCTCCGAAGGCCTGCCCGACGATCGCGTTCCCGGAAATATACCCGTTGGTAATAAGCATCGCATTACCACTGGCTGCGACTGATTCGTTGTAGGGCAGCTTCAGCCCGCCGATTTCCGTCCAGGCGCCTGATTTGATGTGCCAGAAGCTTTTCGTGTCGGTATCGTATACCATCAGGCCTTCGGCGGGAGAGGCGATACCGGTTCGTTTGCTTGTAGCCATCCGGGGAACGAGTATTCCCTTGCTATCGCTCTTCACGTCCAGCATGGCGCTCGGATGTGGGGCAGAACCGTCATTGCTGATCCCGACGCTTTGCGCGGAAACGTTCCATGATGCCGCGCATAGGGCGGAGATGGACAGGAGAACTAGAGACTTTTTCATTCGAGTAAAATGATGTTATGTTGACTTTAAACTCCGGTTGCTAACGTGATACCACCAACCTGGCAGTTCGCGCTATGCCGCGTGAGTCGACGACCCGCAGAAGGTAGGTCCCCGGGGATAGGGCTTCGATGTCCAGCGACGCTTCGACAGGACGCCCGGTATACTGAAAGCTTCCGACTCTGTTCCCGGCAATATTGAAAATTTCGACGCTGCTGATACCTTTTTCCGAAGAAAGTGTAGCGGAGGATACCGCCGGATTAGGGTAGATACACAAAGAAGCTCCGTCCGGCGCCAGCGCCGAAACAATACGGCTCAATGCATGGGAATCGTCTGCATCTATCATTTTCAGGCGATAATAGCAAACCAGGCCTTTTACAGGAGCTGGATCGGTAAAGTGATATACCGCGCCTTCAGAAGCATTGGCTGCCGGTACGTTGCCCATCTCCGTAAATCCGCTCAAGGGATCGAGACTCCGTTCTATAATGAATTCACGGGTGTTCGACTCAGAAGTAGTAGACCAGCGCAGGGATATTCCCTCGGGACCCGTACCCACGACCCGGAAGTCAGCCAGCATAACCGGCAGCGCGCCTGACGAAGAAGCAAGCGTCCATGTGGAGAACGACGATATACCTTGTTTTTCAACATAGTTTTCAGCCGTGCTCCTTGACGTATATCCTTCTTCAGTCCATGCACCGGTTTTTTTCCACAAAATAAGCGCGTTTTCATTCAGACCGTTCAGCTCGTTGTCGGAATAGTAGAGCCTGAGCGTGGCATTGAGCCCGGTATTGTTGGCAGGATATATTTCATAGTAGCGTTTTATTCCCGTAATCCCGGCAGAAACCGTTTGGGCTGTATGCCGGCGACGGATCGTGACGACACCCAGGTCGGCCGCCGATGAGATGACCGCGCCGAGATTGCCCGGGTTTGCCGCGTCAGGTGCATTCAATGTGGTAGTAGTGTATACGTAGCCGTTGCCGGATCCGATGATATGCCCCGTTCCTGACTCTCCTGAGATGGTACCACCCGGCTTTATCTGGAGCAGGCTGTTGTTCAGATCGAGGTACCCTGAAGCAAAATCAAGTGCCGAGGCGACCAGGAAATTCTGGTTAAGCACGAGCTTTCCGCCGGATGACTTCGACAGCACGATCTTGTCAAATGTAGGGATGCCTGTACCGCTGAATGTATTATCGCCATTCCCGGAAAAAATATACGTGCCTTCGCCCGGTGCCTGATCGATATTGCCGTTGACGACCAGGTCCATATTGTCGAGGGTAATCCGGATATCAGAGACGGTTTTAATGAATGCCCCGTTTTCTACTCTTAGCTGTGCAAAGGCCACCGGGCAACAAAACAGCAGGGACAGCGAAAGAAGACGATTTTTCATGAGCCGGTTTTGAGATCTGGTTAATATCTCAAAGCTAGCGACAACCCGGATCAGGGAGTGATGTTATCGCCGAACGGTGGCGGATAATCGGTGAAGGTCAGTCGAATGAGTAGCAGAACTGAAACAGCCACGTCCGCCATACTGAGTAGTATCTTCAGGCTGGCGATGACTTTTTCATGATTGGCAGTTTTTCTCAGGACATTTGGGTTAAGAAAGATCCCTTAAGACTGTTGATTTATGTGAAACTACAAGTTTTTATTTAACTTCACCTTCAGCAATGGATCTGATGATCCTGCAGATTTTTCTGAGAATTACGACTAAACTAACCTTTATGACCAGGTATAAACTCCTTTTGTTACTTTCTTTAGCCTGTGTATCAGCGACACAGGGGCAGCGTAAAAGCCAGTCTGAAAACGTCGTTATAACGTCAGAGGGGAAGAAAACCCAGGTGTTATCCAATGAAAACGGGGAATTGCATGTAAATGTTTCGCCAAAGGATGCGGCAAAATTTAAAGCTGCCGGGGTGGTCCGCTACAGCGATTTCGGTACAAAGGGCGATGGGAAAACCGACGATATGGATGCCATTGCCGCTACGCATGCGTTTGCCAACCTCCACGGGCTTCGGGTGAAAGCCGATGACAAGGCTACCTATTACATCGGGGGCAAGGAGCGTACGGCGATAATCCGGACCGATACCGATTTCGGGAAAGCAGCGTTTATTATTGACGATACCGAAGTGCAAAACCGCAATGCGTCGGTCTTTACGGTCAGCTCCAACCTTAAGCCGTTCAAACTGGAGGCGATATCTTCGCTTAAAAGAAACCAGGAAAAAATAGACGTGTCATTGCCGGGACCTTGCCTGGTTACGGTCACCAATTCACATGTTAAGCAATACATCCGGTTTGGGCTCAACCAGAATAACGGATCTTCCCAGACCGATATCTTTGTCGTTGATAAAAACGGGAACGTCGATATGAACGCCCCGATTATCTGGGATTTCGACCGGATTACCGAGGCTACAGCGCTTCCCATTGACGAGAATCCACTGAAGATTACCGGGGGGCGTTTCACGACTATAGCCAACAAAGCGGAGTCAAAATATACCTATTATAGCCGGAACATCGCCATCAGGCGTTCCAATGTTATGCTGGAAGGGCTTGAGCACCGCATTACCGGTGAAGGGGACCACGGCGCTCCGTATGGCGGCTTTATCAGCATAGGCGACTGCTCGTACGTCACTGTAAAAAATACGGTTCTGACCGGGCACAAGACCTACAACACAATCGGTGCGGCAGGAAAGCCGGTTTCTATGGGAACTTACGACCTTTCCGTTAATCGTGCGCTTAACGTTTCTTTCGTGAATTGCAGCCAGACCAACGATATCAATGACAATACGTATTGGGGGATCCTGGGTTCGAATTTCTGCAAAAACCTTCTTTATGATAATTGTGTTCTTTCCCGGTTTGATGCCCACCAGGGGGTTGCCAATGCCACCATCCGTAACTCTACCCTGGGACACATGGGGATCAATGCTATCGGCAGCGGGATACTGACGATAGAAAATTCTACTATCCGGGGTAGGAGCTTTGTCAACCTGCGCTCCGACTACGGCAGCACCTGGCAGGGAGAGCTGGTCATCCGAAACTGTATCTTTGTGCCTGCAGGCGGTAAGCCGGTCACCGCTGCGCTTATTAACGGTTCCTATTCAGGCCTGCACGATTTCGGATATACCTGTTATATGCCCGAAAAGATCACCATTGAAAATCTTCGTATCGACGACTCGCAGCACCCTGAAAACTACCAGGGGCCGGCTATTTTTGCAAATTTCAACCCGCAGATGACGGACGGGACCTACCAGGAGAAGTTTCCTTATGTTAAAACGAAGGAAGTAATTCTCCGGAATGTGACAACCGCCAGCGGTAAATCGCTAAGAGTCAGCGATAACCCGTTTATGTTCAGGGATGTGAAGGTGAAAGCCGAATGACGGGGAAGAGCTGATCATCAATTATATTTCCAGACCCATTTTCCATTTCTGGTATCCAGCATTCCCATCGATTTTTTGCCGATAGCCAATAAGCCGTTTCCGGCGATAGCAGCGTTGGCCAGTTTCCTTTCAGTTGGCAAAGGGCTGAAATCCATTGCTGTGCTCCATCGGGTTTCAAGTGTGGTGGTATCAACAGCCGTTATCTGGAAAAAGCCATTGTTGTCTGTTGTGGTTTTGGAAAGGACAAACCACGATCCGTCAACAGAGAGAGGCCGGAAGCTGCCACTTTCCCGGGTGCCCAACACTTCGGGTTGGATAAAATCATCGGTCGACCGCATATCGCCCTGTTTGGTTTGTGCAACCAGGTATCTTCTGTCACTTCCTTTGAAATCATATCGTCGGACAGGTGTTGTCCAATTACTGCCCGAAAAATCGGGCGCGGCGTGTTCGGTTTCTTTGGTGTCTACCAATTGTGCCGTACCGGTTTGTTCATCTATTTTATAATGCCTGGCATCGTTCCCCTTCAGCACAATCTGAGATTTGTCTGATTTCATTCGGAATGCCTGGTGGGGAACAAGTCGCAGACCATGATTAACAGCCTTTATTTTTTCGGGAGTCAACACCTCCCGGAAATCGTCGAGGCTTACTGCCAGCAGATCGAATTCCCTGCTGTCAGGATTAAGTTCTTTGAGCCATACCAGCTTACCCGAAACAAAAATGGGAGTGATGTTCTTTTTTATTTTAGGGCTTTGACTGACGAGCGCCCCGGTTTGCGCATCGTATTTTTCCAGGTAATGCGTAGTGAATCCGCTGCGGAAAGTAGAATTACCCTTTTTTTCATACATATTGACAAACAAGACACTGTAGTTGCGCACGATATACCTGCCGTCTGCCGATAGCATTAATGCCTGGGTTTCAGGAGCCTGCCTGCCGATTTCGCCGCAAGAGCACACAAGCGCCATGGTTATAACGGTAAGGAGCTGTTTCATAGAGCATACTAATGATGTGGAAGAATAACAAGGCAAATTTTTACGCATTTAACCCTCCGTCCAGCAGAATATTCTCGCCGTTGATATAGGCGCCTGCATCCGAGCACAGCAATACGACCAGCCCTTTGATGTCGTCGCGGTTTGCCATACGCCTGAGCGGGACTTTACGGCAATAGTTTTCAAGAAATGCTTCAGGCTGGTGATTGAATAAGCCGCCGGGGCTGATGCAGTTGAAGCGGATATTTTTCCCGGCGTTCATCTGGGCCATAAAGCGGGTAAGGTTGATCAGGCCCGCGTTATGAAAAAAGTAATCCGGTGGCAGATCGCCCATTTCGGTACCTTCATAATTGCTGAGATCCGGGCCGAACATTCCCATCATCGAAGCAATGTTGACCACGCTGCCGCCGCCGCTTTCTACGATCAGGCCGGTCATTTCGCGGAGAAGGTCCATCATGCCCGTAGCATTCACCCGCATCGATTCGGAGAATTGCTCGATCGGTGCGCTGTAACCCTTCATAGGGCGCGACACTGCGTTGTTTATAAAACCGTCGAGCCGGCCGAAACGCTCCCTGATAAAACCGGTTATCTGCTTCACGGATTCCGGGTTGCCCTGGTCGACCACGGCAGGATAAACTTCCAGGCCTTTTTCCTGCATTTCCCTCGCTGTACGGTCAGCAGAAGCAGCATCTCTCGATGATGTGATTACGGTAGCATCGGCTTCGGCAAGTCCTTCCACAATACATTTTCCGTAATTACCGGAACCGCCGGTTACGAGAATGATTTTATTTTTCAGGCTTAATAATTCTTTGACATTCATGGTTTTCCGGGTTTTTACAAGACAATCAGTTTTCCTCCCGCCACACGACTTCGATCTGCCGCGATGAGGATGTGCATCAGCGATTCGGTATAAGAAAAGGGTATCCTCGGCGCACCTTCCTCAACCGAACGTATGAATTCCACCAGGTTATCTCTGAACATCGAGTACGAATTCCTGATATCTACGAGCCGCCAGCCGTTTTGCCCGAAAAATGAAAACTGGAAAGTACCCGTGATTTCCTGGAAAAGGTGAAGCGTGATCCCGGGCCCTTTTTCCAGGCGGATGTGCACGATCTCCCTTCCCGGAGAACCGATATGTTGTACAGAGACGGCTTTTGGATCACCGAGCACGGCAAAAATGCCTTCCAAAAGGTGAATTCCATACTTTTTCCAGTCTTTTTTGCCTACTGCCGTTACAAGCTCCAGCTCGCCGAGCGCGGCCAGCTCCTGTTTCAGGGTACGTGCCTCGGCCGCATAGCGCATCGAAGAACACGACATCAGGAACCGTCCCGCCGAATGCTGCTCCGAAAACCAGCTGAGGTCCTCTTCCGAATAGCACAGGGGCTTGTCGATAAAGACAGGGATCCCGGCATTGATAAACGGAGCGGCCATTTCGCGATGGTATTCCGGATCGTCCCGCGCCAGTATGACGGCATCGACCTGCCCGATCATTTCCTCTGCGTGCCGGGTTACGGTACCGATCCGTGCCGCCCGTGCTATGCTTTCGGCTATGCTTTGTTCCTGTGCCCACACATGGGTGACGCGTGCAGAAGGTATGCCCAGGGTGTCTTTGTTTGCTTCAAGGTAGGCAGCTACGGCAGGATACCCTGTTACGGTAATTTCTTCTCCGTCGAAGCAGCCGTTGATGATTGCAGACCAGGAGTAGGGGTGGGCGTTTCCCGGACTCATTCCGATAATGCCGATATTGATCATATTGGTTTTATTTCAGCCATCCCATTTGGGACCAGCGGTGAAGGTTAAGGAAATCCGGATCGGGATAAGCCTGGCCGGCGAGTTCGTCGCGGAGGCTGTCGGGCGGATCGGGATAATGCGTAACGGCCAGTGCCGCATCGAGATATTCCATTTTGTCGATCCCTACCAGGACCGACGAAACTTGCCCGAACGACAGGACAAAACGCGTGGCAAGGGCAGGCAAATCCGGGTATGCCCCGCCGGTATATGCGCGGTATTTTCCGATGTATGTTTCTACTTCACGAAGAGCAGGGTGCAGGTTATGACCCCGGTTGCTAAGCAGGCCTTTCATCAGCACGGAGCGTACTACGATACCGACGCCATTTTCGCGGGCGTGTTTAAACGAAGCGGCATGGCTCTGGTTGAGCAGGTTAAAGGGTAACTGGATCACATCCCAATTTCCCGAACCGATAGCCTGTGCGGTTTCTTCCGGGTTGTACACCGACGCCCCGGTGGCCCTGATAACGCCTTTTGCCTTCAGCCCGGCAAAAGTATCTGCAATTAAAGGGTGCATGAGGATTTCCGTATCAGCCTCATGCAACATGTATATGTCAATGTAATCTGTACGGAGCGCGGCGAGACTCTCCTGCAGTGAACTCTCAATGAATTGCTTCAACCGGTTGTCGGGACAGAGTATTCCGTTGCTGTCACGGAAGTGGCGGCACTTGGTAGCGATTACCACATCCTGGCGACGCCCGGCAAATGCCTTTCCCATAATCTCCTCGCTTCTCCCGTACAGCCTGGCCGTATCGAAAAAGTTAATCCCTTTGTCGGTGGCGGTATGGAGAAGTTGAACCGATTCGGTTTCCTGCGGCATCGCGGCATTTCCGGCAGTATTCAGGCCATAGGGCATCCCGATCTCAACACCTCCGAAAGCAATTTCCGAGACTTCGATACCGGTTTTCCCAAGTTGGCGTTTCTTCATGGTAGGACGCATATTTAATTTTCCAGGTAAGACGATTTTGCATCTTTTTGGATGTTATCGGTGTAGACATTCACCAGGTCGCGGCAATAGTTCCTGAGTGCGACAACATCGGCTCCCATGCTCACGAACCGGTAGCCCATATCCAGGAGCTCTTTCAGGTTACCGGGATTCCCGACGGTGCCCGCAAACTTGCCATGCTTCAGGGCAGTTTCCGCTACCCTTTTACGGGCGTCGATGAGCCTGGGATGGTTCCATTCGCCCGGCGCCCCTATGCCCTGGCTGAAGTCCCCGGGCCCGAAAAACAGCATATCATATCCCGGCAGGGCGGCTATGGCATCCAGTTCGTCAAGCGGCTCCGGGTCTTCGATCTGTAGCACGACAAAGCGCTGCCGGTTAGCCTGGGCAAGGTATTCGTTGAAATCGATCCCTGTGTAGGCCCCGTCGGCATTCCCACCGTCGATAGGGCGCTTTCCCAATGGATGAAAACGTACCATCTCGACTACTTTCCGGGCATCCTCCAGGCTCATGATATGCGGTACCATGATACCGGTGGCATCCAGCTCGAGCGGGCGTACATAGTCGCTGTAGGAACCGCGCGGCACACGGACCATCAGGTCGGTATCGTGCGATTTGGTAGCCCAGACATTTCCGGCTATTGCCGACCAGTCCTGCCCGATATGCTCCTGGTCTGCCCATACGCAATCAAAACCCGACAATGCTGCGATTTCGGCTGCGCGCGGGTCAGAAAGATTGATTTTAAAACAGCTTACCGTTTCGCCGGCCCGGAGTTTACCGAGTACCCGGCTTTCACGCATTTTCAATGTTTTATAATTTTAAGGTGATAACTGGTATATGAATCTGGATAGGGTTCCTTGTCGCGGATAATTTAACGGGGAGGCTTGCCTTCTTCCCGGTATACCGGCCTGATAAAATAAAGTGATGCCGCACTCAGGAGCAGCAGGACCGCCCCGAATTTAAACATCAGGCTTAGATCGATATGAGCATCGCGAAGCGCGCCGCCCGCATAAAGGCCGATCCCGCCGATGATACAACTGAACAGGTTCAACACCCCGTAGCCGGTGGCACGGTACCGCGGGTCGGCTATAAGGCACAGTATGGGCATCATATTGCCGTCTGTGAAGATGCGCGTAAATGCAAATACCATAAAGCAGCCAACAGCTAAGGGCAGTATCGAAGTCGAGCTTGCCATAAAGACCGCGGGAGCGGCTATACACAGCCCCACTACGGGAAGAAGGATCCGCCCTCTCGGGTTTACCCTGCTCCACCGGTCGGCAAGCACGCCTCCTGTGAGGACGCCGGCCAGCGAAGCCGTATAAAAATAGCCGGTTGCGTATACGCCGGCCATGGTTTGCGAAAGGTTGAAATGCTCTTTAAAGTAAGTCGGGAGCCAGCCGACGATAATCCAGCCTACAATTCCCAGCAGGCTCCAGCCGGCAACGGCCATCAGGAAATACCGGTTGCCCATCAGTCCCCTGATCCCGTCCGCAAAACCGACGCCGGCCTCTGCCGCCGGTAAAGCTTTTTCCCGGTGATTCCCGGCGGGGTCTTTCAGGGTGAGCAGCAATAAAAAGGAATAACCTACGCCTATTGTACCGAAAATAACAAAAGCATGATTCCAGCCGTGATTTTCGGCCAGCCAGCCGCCTATGAAGCCCAGGCTTTGCCCTACCATGATTCCGGCCATATGAATACTGTTGGCAAGCGAGCGGGTACCGCCACGATGGTAGTCCATGATAAGCGCCATCGCCGCCGGTATGTAGCACGCCTCGCTGATACCCATCAGGGCCCGTGTCACTAATAGTTGCTCAAACGTAGTTGCATATGAGGTCAGCCAGGTTACCACCGACCATACGAAAAGGCTGATCAGGATCACTTTGCTGCGGTTGAATTTATCTGCCAGGAAACCTGCTACCGGGCTCAGCAATCCGTAAATCCAGAGGAATACGGAAGTAAGCAACCCAAACTGGGCGTCAGTCATCGGGATCGCTTCCACTATAGACGACCGCATGGTGGTAATCATCATGCGGTCGAGGTAGTTGAGGCAGCCGACTACGCAAAGAAGGGCTACCACAACCCAGGGATAGAAGCTTGAATCTCGTGTGCGGATAGCAGGAGTAGGTTCGGACATAGGAATTCAGGATTCAGGTTCAGGCTGTTCTTCAGGGAACAGACGGGAAATTATGACAAAGTTATTATCTCTCCCAAATTATTATCCGGAATATTGTAACGCGCGGCTCTGCCTGCCTGACGGCTTTGACCCTCCAGGCACCGGCTATTGGTAGAAGAGGCTGTCCGGACCTGGCTTTACGCGGTCACTGCAGGTAGGAAAAAGCTGTGGGCCAGTATAATCCGGAGCTATTGAACTTTTTAGAAAATCAGACTTGTTATCGGCGATTTATGGGAACTGCGAATAAACGTAATAGCTTTGATGAGAGTATAATTTTGCTAAGGCTGTCGGAAGGAAGCGAGGAAGCCTTCAGCAAGATATACGACCGCTATCACGGTAAAGTTTTCAGGGCTGCAGAGCGATTTTTACAGTGTTCTTCGCTGGCGCAGGATGTTGTGCAGGAGGTTTTTTCTACGATCTGGACACGGCGGGCGGAAATGAACAACATCCGGAACCTGGAAGCCTACATCAAAACGGTTTCGAAAAATCAGATTTATACTTTTTTAAGAGAACTTTCATACGAGGAAAAACAGAAGGCTGTTTACCTCCGGGTGACCGAGTCGAGTGTGAACGACTGCGACTTCGCGATCCTGGAGAACCAGAACGAGGAATTGCTGAAGAAAATCCTGGATGGCCTGCCGCTCAGGCAGCAGGAGATATTTCATCTCTCGAGGAACGAGGGGCTGTCGCACGACCATATAGCCGAACGGCTGAACATTTCACAGGGAACGGTGAAAAACCACCTGGTCAGGGCGCTACAGACGATCAGGCAGCAGCTTTCCGCCTATGTAGACTTCCCGCTGTTTTTATTTTTGTTCCTGATTTAGAGATGGTTGCGTTTTTGTAGCCGTATTTTTTTTATTTTTTTTCATAAACGACTGTCCCTGCCCGCCTGGTTTTCCGTCTATAAGTCAGGTTGGGAGAAATGGGATATTTTTTTGGATTTAACAAGGTGCAGGATGGCCGGCCCAAATAGAATACCGGGATGAACGAACGATTGGAATACCTCTTAAAGCAGTATCTTGAAAAGAAGATCTCGGAATCTGAAAAGGCCGAGTTTTTCGGCTATGTCCGGGACGACGAAGCCTCCGGGTTTCTCAAAAGTTCCATCGCGAAGGAGCTGGAATCCGATGGAGAGGCAAGCCCTGAAAGCGACAGGATATACGAGGCGATCCTGAAACGTAACGGCATAGAAAGGCACAGGAGGTGGCCGTGGGCCGGAGTAGCGGCCTGGGGAGCGGTAGCGGCCGCAGTGGTATTGGTGCTGATGCTCTGGCTGCCAGGCCGGGAAGCAGGCTCCGGATTATTCCCGGTAGCCGGGAAGGACGAGCATGTGCTGGAGCGGCGGGTTTACCGCGAAAGCGAGGAAATATCATTGCCCGACGGCAGCCGTGTTTTGCTGAAGCCTAACAGCGAGCTGATTGCGCTTTATACCGGAGACAGTTTCGAACGCGAGGTGATATTGAAAGGAGAAGCATTTTTTGACATCCGGCATGACCCTTCTGCTACTTTTATCGTACACACCGGCGATATCCATACGAGAGTCCTGGGGACCGCTTTTAACATCAGGACCTGGGCAGGTGAGACGGAAGTGACCGTAGCACGCGGCATGGTGGAGGTTTCAAGGGAAGGAAAATCCTTCGGGAAGCTTACCGCCAGGGAGCAGATCACGATCAAGGAGAGCTCGTCGAGCATCCAGACGCTCAGCGAAGCGGAGACCGAGCTGTTTTCGCTGGATCTTCTCCCTCTTGTTTTCGATGAAGCTACTCTGGATGAGGTATTTGAAGAAGTAGGGAGGAGGTTCAGGACAAACATACTGGCAGACAACCCCGGGCTGGGTAAGTGCAGGATAAGCGCCAGCTTTACCCATGGCGAGAGCCTGGAGGAAATCCTCGACCTGGTGTGCCAGATGAGACATGCAGGCTATACAAGAGAAGGCAGCAACATAAAAATCACGGGAGGAAGGCCCTGCAACTGACAATTCACAACTAAACACACACCAAATGCCCATGATAAAAACAATTGTTCCAAATTAAAAAAGCAAGACGGCTACCGGCAGAAACAGGTTATCGCCGGGAACAGGAAACAAACAATACTTTAGACAAATCTGCTTATGAAAACAACAAAAATTGGTGATAGCACCGGAAGGATTGCTATTGCCCGGAAAAAGCAAAGCTTTCGCAGGGCACTCAGGCTTGCCCGTAGTCTGGCGCTTCTATGGTTATGGTGCGGAAGCGCGGCTGCTGTTGCAGTGAATTCGTATTATCCGCAGCAGGGCCTCTCGGAAAAGCTTATTACAGTAGGCTTCAGGAACGAAAGCCTGAAGTCGGTTTTAAAGAAGATTGAGAAAAAATCATCCTATTCTTTCGTCATCCCTATAGACGAGGTGGAGACGTATAAAGATATTAGTTTAGAAGTGAGGGAACGCTCGCTCAAAAATCTGCTCGAAATCGTGCTGAAGGATACGGGATTGTCTTTCAAGCAGATTAACAGGAGCACCGTGCTGATCTATCCCGATAAAGACAATACCTCTTCCGCTCAGGAAGCACCTGTTCCGGCGTGGGCAGCGGGACCGCCTGAAAAGGCGCCCGCGGATATTTCGGTAGCCGGTACTGTGACGGATGAAAAAGGAGAGGGGCTGCCCGGGGTAAGCGTTCTGGTAAAAGGGACGACGATCGGTACGGTCACAGGGATAGCCGGCGATTATACGCTGGCGGTGCCCGACAGCAGGGCAATACTCGTGTTTTCGTATGTAGGCTACCTGGCCGAGGAAGTGGAGGTCGGTAACAGAGGCCGGATAGATATAACGCTCAGGCCCGACCTGAAAGCGCTGGAAGAAGTTGTTGTGGTAGGTTACGGCTCGGTCAGGAAATCTGATCTGACCGGTGCGGTAGGTACCGTTAAGGCCGAAGTTCTGCAGGAAAGACCTGCGTCATCGTTGAACCAGGGCTTATCGGGCAGGATTGCAGGCGTAAATGTTTCATCCAATTCGGGCCGCCCGGGAGGAAGGGCCAACATCAGGATTCGCGGCGCCAGCTCAATCAGCGTTTCGAACAACCCGCTCTACGTGATCGACGGTGTAATCCTGAACGCGGTCGATCTGCAGAACGGTAGCACACCGATCGATTATCTCAACCCCAACGATATCGCATCTATCGAAGTCCTCAAAGACGCCTCTTCTACTGCTATTTACGGAGCCAGGGGAGCCAACGGGGTAATCATCGTCACTACTAAAAGAGGGAACGAAGGAGGTGGGAAGGTCACCTACGATGCCGACTTCAGCATAGGGGTGGCCGCTAAAAAGCTCGAAGTACTGAATGCGAAGGAGTTTTTGCAGGTAGAGGAGATCATTTATGCCAACGCAGCCAAATACGACCCTATCGGGTGGGCTACGGGCACCAAGTACACCGATCCCCGCACCAAACGTACGAACCCCAAGCTTTTCGATGCCGCCGGAAATCCTCTTTACGATACTGACTGGCAGGACGAGGCATTTCAGAAAGCCTTCACCCAGAACCACCAGTTGGGCTTTACAGGTGGTAATGAGAAGGGTAGCTACGGCGCTTTTCTCAACTACCGGAACGAGGATGGTATCGTCAGGGGATCGTGGCAGAAAAGATACGCAGGCCGGTTTGTATTTGACAGCCAGGTGAAAAGCTGGCTGAGGGTAGGAGGAACGCTGGGCTACAACGACCAGAATGAGAAGCAGGTAGACCAGCTCGGCGGCGGAGGTATCACCACGCTTCGCCAGGTGCTGGAAGCGCTACCCATCATACCGGTGAAATACCCCGATGGCAGTTGGGCAAGCAACCGCGACTACCCCGGCATGGAAGGCGGTGACAGCCCGCTGAGAGTAGGAGCAGAGCGGCTGTATTATCTGAAAACCCAGACGATGCTCGGAAATATGTACGCCAATATCCGGCTCGCAGATGGTCTCGAGTTTCGTTCCACGCTGGGGACCAATATCATCAACCAGCGACTCGATTATTTTGCAGCGGCAGGGCTTCAGTACATCTCCAACAACGGTGACGCCTCGGTTACCAACAACCGCTTCAATTCCTGGCAGTTTGAAAATTACCTGACCTACCAGAAAGATCTGGGTAAGATCCATTCGATAAACGCTATGCTGGGCTTGTCATGGCAGCACGTCGACCGGTTTGAAAACCTGGCCAGAAGCCAGAATTTTACCGATACCTATTTCGAGTACAACAACCTGGGGGCAGGCGCGACGGCCCTGGCACCCGCTTCGGTAGCAACTGCCTATGGATTGAATTCCTACTTTGCCCGGTTCAATTACAGCCTGCTCAAAAAATACCTGCTCACCTTTACAGGGCGCGTAGACGGGTCCTCCAAATTCGGGGAAGACAACCAGTATGCCTTTTTTCCTTCTGCCGCCGTCGCCTGGCGGGTGACCGAGGAAGATTTCATGCAGAACGCCGGCCCCGTATCCAATCTGAAGATCAGGGCGAGCTACGGCGCCACCGGGAATTCGGAGATACCTGCTTACATGGCCCTCGCCGGTATGGCCAACTATGATGTCATTTTCGGCGGAGCCCGTAACATAGGTATTGGTATCGGCAGGATGCCTAACACTAACCTGCAATGGGAAAAGACGCACCAGGTCGACGTAGGGCTCGAGATCGGGTTGTTTTCGAACCGTCTGAACATGGAGCTCGACCTCTATCGCCGCAAGGTAAACGATATGCTCCTGAATGCACCCCTGCCGTTGAGCAGCGGGTACCCGTCCATCTTTACCAACATAGGAAGCATGGAGAACAAGGGGGTGGAGTTTGCCCTGAATTCGACGAATATAAAGCGTGGGAAATTTACCTGGAGCACCACCTTCAACATCTCGGTAAACAGGAACAAGGTACTGGCCCTTTCAGGAGGAAGCGATATCTATTCAGGGGCCACGGTGATAAGGGTAGGGCAGCCGGTAGGCTCATTTTTCGGCCGGGTGCACCAGGGGACATGGTCGACTGCCGAAGCCGAGCAGGCAAAGAAGTACAACATGCTGCCGGGTGACGTGAAGTACCTCGACCTCAACAACGACGGTACTATCAATGACAACGACCGTACCATCATCGGGAAGGGTATTCCCGACGGCTTCGGGACCTTGCTGAATACATTCCAGTACGGCCCCTGGTCGCTCACGGTCGATCTTCAGTATATGTACGGCAACGATGTTCTCGACCGCAGCATCCATTCGGCTGAAGATCGCCAGGGAATCGCCAACAGCTACAAAACCGTTCTGAATGCATGGCGTGAAGATAACCAGAACACCCCGATAGCCCAGATCAGGCCGATCAACGCCTATTACACTACCAACAACGACAGTCATAAAGTTTCCGATGCCTCGTTCATAAGGGGGCGTAACCTGCTGCTGGCCTATGTTTTCCCGTCCAGGACGGTGTCGGGAATGAAGCTGGAACGTCTGAGGGCATTTGCCTCCGTCCAGAATTTCTTCCTGGCGACCAGGTACTGGGGCTATGACCCTGAGGTATCCAATTCGGCTCAGCCGTTTGACCAGGGATTCGGGTTGTATGACTATCCTAAACCACGGGTTTTCATGCTTGGGTTAAACATCACACTTTAATTTCTAACACGAAAAGATCGTCAAGAAAATGGATATTTTAAAAAGATACAAAGCAGGGCTCCTGTTGGGAGGACTGGCCTTGCTCTCAGGATGCACGGAATTCCTGACGGAGGCCGATCCCAGCAACTTTACAGTAGAGAACTATTTTACCAAGCCGGCCCATGCCCTTAGCTCAGTGAATGCCATCTATGCTAATATGAGGGACCCTCTGACGAGTGGTTTCGGAGGCGGCGCCTGGATGATGACCGAGTTTGCAACCGGCCTTGCCGCCACCGACCTGGGACAGGCAGTCAACAGCTATTTCGTAAAAGACCTGAGGAATACATCCGATAACGGTTACGGCCAAACCTACTGGACTTCCTATTACAAGGGGATTGCCAACGCCAACCTCTCTATTGCGAAAATACCCGGTATCACTATGGAAGAAGCCGAGGCGAAGCGGCTTCTGGGCGAGGCGCATTTCCTCAGGGCCTGGTATTACTTTCACCTGGTAAGAATGTTCGGAAATATACCCCTGGTGACCGAGCCCGTCGGGCTTCAGTCGGAGCAGCTTCGCCCCCGGCAGGCCACGCCCGAAGAAGTGTATAGCCAGATCGTCCAGGACCTGACAACAGCGGAGCAGTCGGGGCTGCCGTGGTCCGACTCCCGGGGCAGGGTAAGTATGGGCGCCGTCAAGTCGCTCCTGGCGCAGGTATACCTGACGATGGCCGGCTACCCGCTCCAGAAAGGCGCTTCTCACTATGAGCTTGCCGCCGGAAAAGCCGGAGAGGTAATCAATTCGGGGGCTTTCAGGCTTTTTGACAACTACGCTTCGCTGCATGATCCGGCCAAGAAAAACATAGAGGAAAATATTTTTATGATCCAGTACAGGACGCAGATATTACCTTCTAACTGGCAGGTTTCGATTATTCCGTACAATAAGAACATCTCACAGTATTCTGATGAAACCGGGGGGATATACGCTACTCAGGCGTTTGCAGAATCTTATGACCCGACCGACCTGCGGAGAAAGGAAAAGCAGTTTTTCTTCACAAAATTCACCAATGAGTCGGACAGGAGCAGAGAAGTCGACCTTGGAGGCTACTTTATCTGGAAACATTTTGATGTCGCGGCGCAGACCAGCACGGCCAACAGCGATCTCAACTGGCCGGCCATCCGGTATGCCGACGTGCTGCTGACATACGCGGAGGCAGCAAACGAGGTGGGCGGCCCCACGGAAAAAGCCTACAGCGCGGTGAATGCCATCAGGAAGAGGGCAGAGCTACCGGATCTGTCCGGCCTTTCGAAAAATGAGCTTCGCGAGGCGGTCTGGCGGGAGCGCTGGTATGAGCTTTGCTTTGAGAATACCACCTGGTACGATATGGTCAGGCTGCGGAAGGCTTTCAATGTGGCGACAAAGAAATTCGAGGACTACGTGGGGCACAAGTTTTCCTATGGCCCGGTGGTAACAGAACGTGAGCTGCTGTTCCCTATACCGACCCAGGAAACGCTTAACAACACCAACCTCACCCAGAATAAGGGCTACGGGAAGTAGAGCGCAGCAAAAAAGCAAGATTCCTGCCGCCCTCCGGCGGTCTCTCTCCCAATCCCGGGAGAGAGACCGCCGGAGGGCAGATGCAGTAAATGCAAATTTTCTCTTAACTTTGCGCCGACAAGTTCTTTGTTTATTCATCATCAAGCAGAAACGGTTTTGCTTTACGCAGATTAATAGGGAATTGTGTGAAAATCACAAGCTGTCCCGCAACTGTAAGTAACACCCAGAGTTTTTGTCCGCGATGTCCACTGCCGCAAGGCGGGAAGGACGACAAAAATGTTACGAGCCAGGAGACCTGCCTTTCTGTATTGACAATGCTTTCGTGGATTGAAGCAGATTGTTGAGCTGGTGAACATCGCTGACCGGGGAAAGATACCTGTTCTCTGTGCTGCTGTTTACCGCTTTCTCCTTCACTTTCATTCCCCCCGGGCATTGGGAAGTTTGACACAGAGCTTTTAACTGATCTGATCATTTAAAAGACAAAAAATGCAAACGCACCTTCTGGGCTACCCGAGGATTGGTAGCCAAAGAGAACTCAAAAAAGCCTCTGAGCAGTACTGGGCAGGCAAAATAGACGCCGGCAAATTGCTCGATACCGCCAGGTCGATCAGGCTTTCGAACTGGAAGCTACAGGCCGCTGCCGGTATCGATCTGTTGCCCTGCAACGACTTCTCGCTCTACGACCATGTGCTCGACATGAGTCTTACCGTCGGAGCTGTGCCGGAGAGGTATCAGTCCCTGGCGGCAGGAAAATCACTGTCAGACCTTGACCTTCTGTTTGCTATGGCAAGAGGCTACCAGAAAGAAGGCTACGATGTAACCGCTATGGAAATGACCAAGTGGTTTGACACCAATTATCATTATATCGTCCCGGAATTCACGAGAAACCAGGAATTCTCGCTCAGGTCGGACAAGGTGGTGGACGAGTTCTGCGAGGCAGGCGATGCGGGCTTCAGGGCGAAGCCTGTTTTGCTCGGGCCGCTTTCGTACCTTCTCCTGGGGAAGGAGAAAGAACAGGGTTTTGACAGGATCGACCTTATAGAAAACCTGTTGCCTGTGTATAAGGAATTGATTGAGAGGCTGGTAGAAAAAGGCGCAGCATATATTCAGATGGATGAACCATGTCTGGCTCTCGACCTGCCTGACAGCATACGCGCCCTCTACACACGTGTTTACGGAGAATTGCACGAGCGTTTTCCCCAAGTACACATTATCCTGGCCAGCTATTTCGAATGTTATGGCGGGAACCTGCAGACTGTGTTATCGTTACCTGTACAAACCCTGCATCTCGACCTGGTACGTTGCCCCTCCCAGTTAGATGATATCATTTCAGCCGGTTTCGGGGATAAGACGACGAAGTTATCGTTGGGAGTGGTAGATGGCCGTAATGTATGGAAAAACGATTTCGGGCAATCCCTGGAGCTGATCAGGAAGGCTGCCGGGCATTTTGGGACGGAAAGATTATGGATTTCTTCTTCCTGCTCGCTTATCCATTCCCCTTGTGACCTGGACCTGGAAACTGATGAAAAAGTGCTCACTCCGGAGATAAAGCAATGGCTTGCATTTGCAAAGCAGAAAGTAGGAGAGGTCGTGACGCTCAAACAGCTCGCTACCGGGGAAAATGGCCGGGAAGCGTCCGAAAAACTGCAGGAGAATAAGGAAGCACACCTTCGCCGGAAAACATCAGGGCTGATCCACCATACCGCCGTTAAAGAACGTGTAGCGGCAATTAAGGAGGGAGATGACCGGCGCAACAGCATATTTGCGGAAAGAAAGCAGAAACAGCGTAGGGCGTTGGGATTGCCTGTCCTGCCCACTACTACAATAGGTTCTTTTCCCCAAACCGCCGAAGTACGCAACTGGCGTGCCAGGTTCAAAAAAGGAGATCTCTCCCTCGAGCAATATGACGGGCTTATAGCGAAAGAGACTGAAGAGGCCATACGCTGGCAGGAGGAGACCGGTATAGACGTACTGGTACACGGGGAGTTTGAAAGAAATGATATGGTAGAATATTTCGGAGAACAGCTTAATGGTTTCACTTTCACACGAAATGGGTGGGTTCAAAGCTACGGCAGCAGGTGCGTAAAGCCGCCGGTTATTTACGGAGATGTGTACCGGGCCAGACCCATGACTGTACGCTGGTCGGCTTACGCCCAGTCACTTACCGACAGATGGGTAAAAGGCATGCTCACCGGACCTGTAACGATTTTGCAATGGAGTTTTGTCAGGAATGACCAGTCGCGGCAGGATACCTGTACCCAGATAGCCCTGGCTATCAGGGACGAGGTTACAGACCTCGAAAAAGCCGGCATTAAGATTATCCAGATCGATGAACCGGCGATACGCGAAGGACTTCCGCTGCGCCGCGAAAACTGGCAGGAGTACCTTGACTGGGCGGTACGTGCCTTCAGGATAGCGGCAAGCGGCGTCGCGGATGAAACGCAGATCCATACGCATATGTGCTATTCTGAATTTAACGATATTATTCAGAGTATCGCCGACATGGATGCCGATGTGATTACGATTGAGTGCTCGCGGTCGCAGATGGAGCTATTGGATGCATTTGCAGATTTCAGGTATCCTAACGAGATAGGTCCCGGAGTTTATGATATCCATTCGCCTCGTGTGCCGTCGAAGGAAGAAATGGTGGCCTTAATGGAGAAAGCAATTTCCGTTATCCCTGCAGAGCAGCTCTGGGTGAATCCTGATTGCGGCCTTAAAACGCGGCATTGGGAAGAAACCAGGCTTGCCATCAAAGAAATGGTCGACGCGGCACAGGAGCTGAGGCAATCGATAGGGGAGCCTGCCGGATAAATTTCCGGGCTGGCGGCTGCCGCAGGCAGCCGCCAGCCTATTCTTTTTCACTGTTTTCCCGCTGGCTCCGGTACAGCAGATTCTTATCAAGAACCTGCCTGGGATAAAACAGGCTTGCCAGGTAACCCGTCCCGATCACGATAAGATGGCTGTAAACACCCAACATGAGCTTATGGTGCTTAAAATTCCATGATCCGAAGTCGAGAAGGAGCGCTTTGTCCTCGCCGCGACCTATGGGTGTCGAGGTCAGGAAGGCATAAGCGGTAAAAATAACGCAGACTACGATAGCAATATTGACTCCCTGGTAATTGGCCCTTTCACTGAACAGCCCCAGCAGGAATATACCGACAATCCCTCCTGAAAAAATCGCATATAATGTGAAGACAATTCCGAGCACTCCTTCGCTCCCCGCGTTGATATACAAGATAGCGATGCCGATGGAAATCAGCCCCGACAGCACGACGATAAGTTTCGATGCCCGGAGGGTTTGTTTGTCCGTCTGCCCGGGACGCAGCTTTTTATAATAATCTTCAACACCCACGGCAGCCAGGGAGTTGAGGTCCGCGCTCAGGCTACAGACGGCAGCCGAAATCATGGCAGAGAGTATCAGGCCGACAATTCCTGCAGGCAATTGGGTCATGATAAAATAAGGGAATACCGCGTCGGCCCGTGTATCGGAAGGCAGGGGATTCTGTTGATAGAATACGAAAAGCGCCGTACCGATAAACATGAATATAGACCATACCGGCACTGTCAGGAGGATACCCAGGAGGGAGGCCCTTATAGCGGCACGGTCTGTCTTTGCGGTGAGATACCGTTGTACGACCGTCTGATCGGTAGCGTATTTCTGGATCGAATAGAAAACTCCGTTAATGGCCATTACCAGGAAAGTAAGCTTCGTAAGGCTCCATTCATAAGGGCCGAAGCCGGTTCGTCCGTTTTCCGAAGCTACCCGCCAGACTTCGGCAGGCCCGCCGTTTACAGAAAATAGCAATACGCCCAGGCAGATAATCCCGCTGAAGAAAAGCATGAAACCCTGGAAAACATCCAGCCATATGACCGCCTCGATCCCTCCGAGAAGATTGATCGCGATAATGACAAAGCCTACTGCGAGGATAATCGCGACGGTATCGATACCGGTCATTTTTTCGAGGGAAATGGCCAGCAGGAAAAGGACGGTTCCCATGCCGGAAAACTGCCGCAGGACAAAAGCTACAGACGTGTAATACCGGGCAAAAGGGCTGAAGCGCCGCTCGAAATACTCGTAGGTGCTGAGGTGGATGACCTTCCTGAACAAAGGTACTATGAACCAGATCGAGGCGAGAAGCACAAACGGCACCATGAGGCCCTGGACAAGCAATATCCAGTTGGAAGAATAGCCGGTTCCGGGGTAAGCCAGGAAGGTTACGCTGCTGATGAGCGTGGCCAGCAGGGAAATACCCAGCGCCCAGGCAGGTATTTTACCCTTGGCGAGAAAATAATTCTGTGTCGTTTTCTGCGTTTTGGCGAAATAAAAACCCATACCGATACTCCCGGCCAGGAAAAAAAGAATAATAAGATAATCCAGCAAATGAAGCGGCAGGGCCATAGGATAGCAACGGGCTTAATAAGGATGTAAAAATGTAAACGTTTTCAGTATTGTCAAAACTTTTCCTTTGATATTTTATATATAATTGATGTACTGTATGCACTCGAGCGTCACTTAAATTTGAATTTTAAATAACAGGCTATTTTTTAATTTAGCATTAATCTGTAATTTTGTTGCAAACGTTTACATTTTTCAATGGCTGCTCAAAAAAGTGTGAGTCTTAAAGAAGTGGCAGATAAAGCCGGCGTATCCATAGCGACGGTTTCGAGAGTGATCAATTCAAAGACGGTTGTAAAAGGAGAAACGGAACTCCGCGTGCAGAAGGTGATCAGGCAACTGGGCTACAGGCCCAATCGCGTGGCGCAGCGGCTTCGTACCACCCGGGGTGCCGGCAAGCTCATCGGCTTGCTCATCCCGGATATCCGGAACCCGTTTTATGTGGACATCATCAGGGGAATCGAACAATATGCCTATGCCAGGAATTTCGCGGTCATCATCGGCAATTTTTCGCAGGATGAGGAACGGCAGAAGTTTTACATAGAAACGCTGAAATCAGAGTCGGTAGATGCTTTTATAGTAGCGCCGTTCCCCGGGATGAACGAGTACGTGAAAGAACTGGCTGAGGAAGGGTACTCAGTGGTATGCATCGACAGGGGGTTACCGGGCGTGGACCTGGACGTGGTCAAGGTCGACAATTTCCAGGGGGCGTTCGACGCAGTGGCGCACCTGATCAAAACAGGCCATACGCGCATCGGGCATATCACAGGCAACAGGCAGATTCCTACCACCCTGGAGCGGATGGCAGGCTATGAGGCCGCCTTCGAAAAGTACGGTCTTTCCGTCGACAGGGACATTATCATAGGTCGTGATTCGGACTACCAGAGCGGCGCCGACCTGGCGGCTCATTTGCTGGATATGCCCCATCCGCCGACGGCTTTGTTTACCTCGAACAACCTGCTTACGCTGGGTGCGTTGGAGACTATTCACAGCAGGGGGCTCAAGATACCCGAACAGGTAGCAATAGTCGGTTTTGACGATATGGACTGGGCCATGTCGCTGAATCCGCCCCTTACGGCAGTGCGTCAGTCGGGGTTCGAAATCGGGAGGATTACAATCGAGCTTCTGCACCAGAGAATAGCGGATCCCGGAAGGCCGTTTGTGAGTATTGTGCTGAAAACAGAACTTATTGTCCGGGATTCGTGCGGATATAAGCTTAAAAGGAATTGAAATGAACAGGATACAAATTTTACATCCTAAGAAAGTAGTTTTCGGAGACGGTAGCTTCGGACAGTTTGCGGACGATTACCTGAAGTTGTCCTGCAAAAGGCTGTATGTGGTGACGATCTCTGCCGTCAGGGCCAGGGTAGAGGAAGCATTACAGCCCCTTGCTGCCGCGGGGATAGAAGTTTGCATCAATACAAGCATCCGCGAAGAGCCGGCTTTCTGCGATTTCGAAAGACTACTCAGCGAGGCTATTGATTTTGACGCCGATAGCGTGACCGGGATCGGCGGAGGAAGCGTGATGGATACCGCTAAGCTTGTCGCTGTTCAATTGCGCAGCGGGCAGACGCTGGACGACATCCTGCAAAACGGGGTTCGTAACAAGAGGGGTACCTATATCGCCTGCCTGCCTACTACGGCCGGCACGGGCAGTGAAGTTTCTCCGAATGCTATTTTCGTAAACAACGAAGGCAATAAGGTAGGTGTCATAAGTCCTGAGCTTGTACCCGATGCCGCTTATATCGATCCCGCGCTGACGAAAGGTGTGCCTCCCGCGATTACAGCCGCTACGGGAATTGATGCGCTGGCTCACTGCCTGGAGGCGTATACCAACAAATACGCACACCCGGTCACAGACCTGGTAGCCCTCGAAGGGGTAAGGCTTATCGGGGAATTCCTGCATCGGGCCTTCGACAACGGAGCAGATCAGGAGGCCCGTACTGCAGTTGCGCTGGGCAGTATGTACGGGGGAATGTGTCTCGGACCAGTTAACACTGCCGGTGTGCACGCGCTTGCCTACCCGCTCAGCAGGGAATTTCATTTGCCGCACGGACTTTCGATTGCTTTGTTGCTGCCCTACGTAATGGAGTACAACCTGGTCGAAGCTCCCGAACGGTACGCTGCCGTAGCGCTGGCGCTGGGAAGTCGTGAAACCGGTTCTGCGGTGAACGTAGCCAGGTCAGGAGTGATCCTCGTGAGCGATCTGATCAGGCGTTGCGGCCTGCCTGATAACCTCACAAAAGTAAATATCCCACGGGAAGCAGCCGGAAAACTCGCCGAGCAGGCCATACAAGTCCAGCGCCTGCTGAAGAATAATCCAAGGAACATTAGCCGGGACGACGCTGAAAAGATTTACATAAGCGCTTTCGGGAAAATATGAGAGGGTGAATTTTACATTTCTATCCAAATGAAAAAAAGAATCAGCGGCGTAGTAGTTCCTATGGTTACGCCGTTTAACACGGACGGTACTGTCGATATTGAATCGGTCGAAATACTGGTCGGCTACCTGACCGGTAACGGTACTGCTCCTTTTCTGTTGGGGACAACAGGCGAGTCGGCTTCCGTACCGGCAAAGGAAAAACAAAGGCTTGTAGAAGCTGCCGTGCGGGCAGGCGGAAGCAGCAGCATTATATATGCCGGGATTTCAGGGAATTCTATCGTGGATTCGATAGAAGATGCGCGCCGGTACTACGACCTGGGAGCCGGAGTATTTGTATCGACAATGGCAAGCTATTACCCGGCTGATGACGCGCAGATGTTCCGTTATTTTACAATGCTGGCAGATAATCTTCCCGGCCCGCTCATTATCTATAATATCCCGGCAACCACGCATTTGTCCTTACCGCTCGAAGTAGTGGACCGGCTCAGCGTGCACCCGAATATCATAGGGTTCAAAGACTCGGAGCGCAGCATCGGGCGCCTGGAGCAGTCGGTAGCGCTGTGGAAAGACCGCCCGGATTTTTCTTTTCTTACCGGCTGGGCGGCGCAGTCGCTGTATGCCATGCAGCTCGGGGCCGACGGTATCGTACCGGGTACGGGCAACCTGGCCCCGGGGCTCTATACGACGATATATGAAGAGGCCGCTGAGGGGGTAGGAGGGAGAGGTGAGGCCGGAATGAAAAAGGCTGATCAGCTTTCGGAAATGTACCAGGAGGGGCGGTCGCTTAGCTATGCCCTGCCGGTATTGAAAGCGATGATGAGCGCTTACGGGCTATGTCAAGCGGAGGTACTGCCTCCTATGCTTAACCTGCCGGAAAAGGAGCTGCAATTCGTCCGGGATTCGATAAAAGAGCAGTTCCCCGACCTGGATCAAATCAATAGTTTACCCCGACATGACAAATAACAGACCAATCTTAGGAATTACAATGGGCGATCCCGCCGGCATTGGGCCGGAGGTGGCCGTAAAGGCATTTTCCGATACGGCAATATATGACTCCTGCCGGCCGCTCATCGTGGGTGACGCCGGAGCCATAGCGGATGCGGTGCGTTTCTGCGGATTGGACCTTGAGGTAAGGGCAATAAAGTCTGTCGCCCGGGCTGCTTTCCTTCCGGGACAGATCGATGTATACGACCTCGCAAATGTGGATATCGAAAAGCTGCAGAAAGGAGAAATGTCGGCAATGGCCGGTGATGTGGCTTTTAAGACGGTTGTCGAAACAATCAGGCTGGCGATGGAGGGCGAAATCGACGGTACCGTGACCGGACCTGTAAATAAGGAATCCCTGCACATGGCCGGGCATTTGTTTTCCGGGCATACCGAGATATATGCTCATTATACCGGGACAAAAAAATATGCAATGCTGCTCGTTGAGGACGACCTGAGGGTTATTCATGTATCTACGCATGTGTCGCTTCGGGAAGCCTGCGATCTTGTGAAGAAAGAGCGTATCCTCGAAACAATAGAGCTGATACACCAGGCATGCGTTCAGCTTGGCATCGCGGTTCCGAGAATTGCAGTGGCGGGGCTCAACCCGCATGCTGGCGACGGCGGACTGTTCGGCTGGGAGGAAAAGACCGAAATTATACCGGCTATAGAGGAGGCCGTCAGCCGGGGGTACTGCGTTACAGGCCCCGTTCCGGCCGATACGCTTTTTCCGAAAGCAAAGGGGGGAAGCTTCGACGGGTGTGTTGCCATGTACCACGACCAGGGGCATATCCCGTTTAAAATGGTCGGATTTACGTGGGATAGCGAAACCGGGAAAATGAAAAGCGTCAAAGGCGTAAATGTTACGCTCGGGCTCCCGATCATCAGGACATCGGTAGATCACGGTACCGCGATGGAGATCGCCGGGAAGGGTATCGCCAGCGCTGATGCAATGCTCCTGGCGATCGGATATGCAGTCAGGCTTTTTCAGAACAGGATGCCGGAATGATAGCCGTTATTGCAGACGATTTTACAGGTGCGGCCGAGATCGGGGGAATAGCGTTGCGTTACGGCTTCAGGGTTGTGGTCGATACCAAAGTCGGAAAAACCACCGACACCGATGTCCTGGTTATAGCCACTGATACCCGTTCGCTTATGCCCGGGCAGGCGGCGCAGACAGCCAGGCAAACCACATCCGACCTGCTGGCGATCAATCCCTGTTTCATTTATAAAAAAGTGGATTCCCTCCTGAGAGGAAATGTGGCAGAAGAACTTCTGGCTCAGCTCAGCGTATTGGGTAAGTCGCGCGCCCTGGCGGTACCCGCCAACCCGGACCTGGGAAGGACCATCAGGGATGGCGTGTATTATTTCGACGGAGTGCCGCTGAGCGAGCTCGGGTTTCACGAGAGTAGAGGGGATGGCCATTCTTCCTCCCTGGTGACGGACCTTTTGGGGAAAAGTGCGGCGGGACGTGCAGGCGTCATATCTGCCGGTGACGAGTTTCCCGATAAAGAGCTGATCGTCGGAAATGTTTCCGACAGTGAAGACCTCGGACGCTGGGTCGGCAGGATCGACAGCCAGACAATTCCTGCGGGAGGTTCCGGCTTTTTCGAAGCGATTCTGAAAAGCCGGAAGGGAACTCCGGACTATAAAGGTAATGAGATAAAGCTGGGCAGGAAAGCACTTTATGTATGCGGAAGCGCCTTCGAAGGAAGCCGGTCGCTGATCAGGACGTCAGGGAAGGAAGGGCTGGCAGTGATTTATATGCCCGAAAGGCTCTTTTGTGAAAAAGAAAACACCGGCCGGCTTATGAGGAAATGGACCGACGAAATTGCAGAGGCTATCAAAACGAGAGAAAAGGTCGTCATTGCCGTCGGCAGCCTTGACTGTGACGACATCGAAGACCTTTCTCTGATGATCAGGCAGGCGCTTGCAGAAGCGGTAGAAGGAGTGCTCCGGGCTATTGCAGTAGATGAATTGATGATTGAAGGTGGTGCTACCTCTTTTTCCGTTATCCGGAAACTCGGTTACACCAGGTTTTATCCCGTACAGGAGCTGGGTCCCGGGGTTGTCCGGATGAAAATAGAAGGAAAAGACGATATGCACCTCACCCTCAAGCCGGGAAGTTATGCGTGGCCTGCCTTTGTGTGGAATTACCGGTAACGAAATTCGGTTCTCCGGACCAGACCGCCTTCATCGTCTTTCATGACAGACGAAGTCGGGTAGCCGTCGGTATCGTATTCGTATTCTTCTTTGAAGGTCACCAGGCCATATTCGGAAAGGAACACTGTCGTTTCAATTATTTCGTTTTCGCTTGAAAATAAAGGGAAAAGATCGGGGATAACGGGATATCTGAACCTGGCAGAGCTGTAGGGCGATTTTTTTGAGCCGTGCTTCCAGCCCAGGATAAGCTCGCCTGCATCGGTAGTAATGCGGGTGAGGTTGTTGCCGGCATAGGTCAGTAAATAGGAGAAGACCACGCCGGTTCCGTCAGAGATCTTCATTTTCCCGATTTTGCCGCCCGAAATTTCATAGGCTATCCGGGTTTCGGTTACTTCTCCCGGCGTTTCCGGGTCAAAATACTTATGCGTCGTACCGGCGGGTATGCCGTTTTCCCCATACTTCACCTCGAAGATCTGCGTGGTCCCATCCGATTCGATCTCAAATTTTACAGGATTGTCTTTTGCGTCGTATGTCACTTTGCTTTTGTACTGGTCTTCCAGGCTGTTGTATTCCGTCAACCGGTTTTTGCTGTCGTATACCAGTTGATAGGTAACCAAACGGCCGCTTATGGAAGTAGCTGTGCCGGTAAGCTGCTTTGCGCCCGGCAGGGGAGAAAGATCGTCGTCCTTTTTTTTGCAGCTTCCGGCCATTCCGATACATACAAGCCCCAATAAGATTTGTTTTTTCATTTGGATAATAGATATTAAGTTATTGATTATGAAATAAAAGCCCATGGCTGTATGTAGTACAGCCCCGTTTTAGAGGTGATATCGGTTGTTAATATACGTCCCGGCCGCAGCCTGCCGGGATTAGAACATCAGTTCTTTAATGGCCGGCAGGTAGCTTCTTCCGACGCTGATCTCCACATCGTTCGGCAGGGAAACAAACAGTTTGCTGATGTCCCGGTACAGCTCCCGGATGTATTCGACATTAACGATATAAGACCGGTGTACCCTGATGAAATTCTGCGGATCGAACTTGTGGACCAACTGGCCGATGCCTACCGTGCACAAGTAGGCCTCTTTGTTGACGGTATGGATCCAGGTGTAGTCGCCGTCCGCTTTGAGATAAGTGATTTTGTCAACGGGAATTGCTACCAGCCTGGCTCCTTTTTCGACGAAAATACGCGAGGGATAACCGCCTGCCTGCCCGGTTACATCTGTACCGGGGGGACGTTTCAGATTCATCAACCGCTGGAAAGCGCACTGGATCCGTACCGGGGCAAGAGGTTTCATGAGATAGTCTACCGCCCTGTAGTCAAAAGCCTTTGCGGCATGCTCAGGCGTAGCCGACATTAAAATCACGGGCGGGACATAGTCGAGCATATCGAGCACTTCGAAGCCGTTTTTGCCGGGTAGCGATACCTCCATCACGACCAGGTCGGGCTCAAGTGTGTTGACCAGCCGGACCGCTTCAGGACCGTTTCCGCATTCTTTTAATAAAAAAGAGTAGGGCTGCCGGAGCAGGTAATCGCGCAGGATTTGCCTGGTCGGTTCGTCTTTGTCTGCAATGAGTACAATCTTGTTTTTCATGGACTATTGGGTTGTTTTCAAGGTGAGGCAAAATTAGCCAGGCAGAAAGTCATCCCGATCTGACATATGTCAGAAATTGCATGTTAAGGTGGTTCGCTTTATTTTTGCCTGTATGGGAAGCTTTACAGAACTGATGAATTAGCCTGCCGGGACTATGATACAACGTGAAATTTTCCGGAAAGTATGCCGGTATGCGCAAGCCAAAGGCGTTAT
>CAZLTN010000018.1:0-78486 GCA_964562455.1 uncultured Cytophagales bacterium | reverse complement strand
GAGGGGGTGAGAAGGAGAGAACCGAGAAGATCCTATAGGATCGATATTGCGCCGTTAGGCGCTACCCGTCTGTAGAATCGGCGACCGTATGGTTTTTATGCCCCATAGGGGCTACCCGTCTGTATATGCGCATTATTACCTGATAAACTTCCTGGTAACAACGGTTCCTTCCTCGCTTTCGAAGGTAATGAAATAGATACCGGAACTGAGTTGGCGACAGGGTATGGAATAACGGTCCGTAGATTGCAGTGTACCTGAAAAAAGAGTAAGGCCTGCTATAGTACGCAAAGAAATTCTGCCGGTTTGTAACCCGGAAAATTCGATGTTGACATCTTCTCTTACAGGATTGGGAGAGATTGCAAAACCGGCAGAATGAGCCGGTTCCGATCCCAGTACAGGTGAGAAAATCATGTCGGCTACGGCAAAAGCAGATTCAGCGGTGGCATTCACTGCATAAACCCGGTAGGTATATGACGTATTGGGAAGGACATTTGTATCTGTAAAACTTGTAGTCGTACCATTACTTTCAGTCAATTTGACAAAAGGTGAATTCCCGGACTTTTTTTCTATCACATATGAGTCAGCGCCTGCGACAGTTTGCCAGGCAATACGTATCCCCGATTCATTACCTGTCAGGCTCAGCGACGGGGTGCCGAGCGCGCTCCCGATGCTGACGTCGGCAAACGAGAAAATGCCAAGCTTCCGGCTGTTACGGATGTACGGACCTCTTAATACCGGTACATTCGCGGGCTTTTCAAGGGGTAAATATGTCAGTTTGCCGGCATTGACGCCTTTGTCGAGGGAGAGGATTATCCTGTTTCCTTCGGCTTTCCCGGCAGTTATTTTTGCTTTCTGGCTGAAATCACCATCGAAAAAGAAAAAATCCTTATTACTGATCACGACGTCGGCGCCGTTTTCTCCTTTTATAGTCGAATCTTTGGGCCACTCCATACGCTGCCCGGGCTGGAATACCAGCGTAATTTCATCTTTGGAAGAGGTCGAATAAAATATTTTCTGCACATCAGGGCAATCTACTTCCGGGTTGAACTCAACTCCGTAGTGGCGGGGTTCGAGGAAATAAAAAATTCTTCTTGCCAGTTCCTTGTAAGCGTCCAGCAGATAATGGACCCCATCATCATAAAGCTCCAGGCCCAGGGTGGAAAAATGATCGGTTTTTTCATACAGGTACTTTGTACGGCGCTGATAGTCGCGGATGGACGGAGAAACGGGGGAATAAATTATATTGGTTTGGATAATATAAAAATTCTCAACATTGAGAAGATCCTGGCGCCAGTAATGATAAAGCTGATCGAAGGCCGATTCGTAGCCGGGTATATTTTCAATCGCTTCCTGTTCGCCCTGATACCAGAAATAGCCTTTGATCGTCTTTGGTCTGGCAACGTTGGTCCTGTGAAGTAATGAGCCGTACAGGTTGTTTGGATCGGCATGATTGGATTCGTTGCGCTGAAGAAAGTAGGATATCTTTGCGCCCGGGAGAGAAGCGTTTATAATAGTGGTCGGTATTCCGTATTTTTCAAGTATAAGGCGCTGTAAATGAACACCCCATGCCCCTACATACGGATGTGACCACGAAGACGGGATCCAGAGGGTATCGCCGGGTGTACGTATAGGATCGTTATCGGGGATGCGGGCAATGGTCCGGCAATATTTATCGTTCCAGGAGTCGAACATAAGCGCAGCGCCGTTCGATTGCCCGTTTATAAGATAGAAATCACCCGCCACTACATCCGTACGCCTTACCATCAGCACTGAATCCGCCTGCCTGCATGCCCAGACATCAACGGTATAATCAGCCTTCTCTGCTTTAATCGTCGTTTTCATGCTGAAGTTGGAACTGTCTTTCCCTCCATAGTTCAGCGTAGATCGCTGATATCCGTATCGCTGTCCGTTCCGGTAAGTGACGACAGACATATGGCTCCACCCGGGGATCTCGATGATCCCGCTGACGGGTATTTCGGCCAGGTTATTTGCTCCCCTTGCATACATCTGCATATCTTTAGGTAATTGGTCGAAGACCACCGAAAAAAAGCGCTGCGCTTTTAAAGGGAAAGAAAACAGTACAAGGGAGAGAAGCAGAAAACTGCGTATTCGTGTGAAAATCGAATTTTGCATTCCGGTGATAGTCAGAAAATCATTAAGAGTCCGTAAGTTACAACACAAATAATATAATACGAGAAAAAGGCAAAATGTTCAAAACTTTTACTTTCAGCTGTCTTTTGATATGGATTGCACTGGCGGTTCTGCCGTGCCGGCTGCCAGCACAGAAAAGGGCCGACTTTTCAAAGTCCAACCTGGTAGCATGGTGTATAGTTCCTTTCGACGCGAAGCAGAGAAGCCCTGAAGAGCGTGCCGCGATGCTGCGTGATCTGGGTATTACGAAGCTGGCATATGACTGGCGGGAGCAGCACATCCCGACGTTTGATGAAGAACTTCGCGCTCTCCTCAAATATGGCATAAAGCTGGAAGCTTTCTGGATGACTTCGGGGCGTAACCCGGCCGATAATCCTAATGTTCAGGCTGTGTTTGAGTTTTTAGAACGTAATCGTGTGAAAACCAGCCTGTGGCTGATGATGACCGAATGGCCCGGCTTTGAAGACTTACCGCAGCAGGGTAAAGTGGAGGCCATGAGCAGGGAAATACGGTATATAGCAGAAAAAGCGGGAAAACTGGGCTGTGAAGTAGCTTTGTACAACCACGGAGGATGGTTCGGGGAGCCTGAAAACCAGATAGAAATTATCCGTTACCTGAACATGGACAACGTTGGGATGGTATACAATTTTCATCATGCAAGAAAGCATCTTTCCAGGTTTGCCGGGTTCTATCCCTCGATGTTGCCATACCTGAAGTGCATTAACCTGGCCGGCCTGAAAGAAGGAGATTCTGAGCGGTTTTACCGGGTAGGGCAGGGGGATGCCGAAAAGGAAATGATCCGCCAGGTCCGGAAGAGCGGTTACCGCGGACCGTTCGGAATTATCAACCATGATGAAAACAAAGACGCCGAAAAAGGGTTGCTCGAGGAAATAGCCGGCCTCAAATGGATTCTCTTTGAATTGGGCGATAAAAAGTCACTGAGGACATATCACGAATAGAGTAATACTTTCTCTTAGTTCCTGCCGGTATAGGCCTCCCACAATCTCGATCTTGCACCATAATTAAAACTGATTTTCGTCAGTTTTAATAAACAATTCTATTAGGTTTTTACAAGTACCATTCCCGTGAAATTATCAGGACCGGATAATTTCCGGTTTTTATATTTCTATTTGCTGGACGAGAATAATGTTTCTGTAGAAATATTGTGAGCGATAAATTACTATAATTAAGTTTATGTGAGAGTTATTTTGTAGAATTCGTTACATGAAATAAATTCTACAAAATAACTCTAGTATAGTATTTTTTCTATCAATTATCTCCGTTATTCTTCTCTATTTGAGCTTTTTATGATGAATTAATTGTAAGATTTGTCGTATTTATTTAGTTGATATTTGTATGTTTTATTGAGTGTTATTAAATTAATGTAAGAAAACGCAAAAAATTTTGTCATTGATCAGATATTTTCTACGTTTGTGTGCGTATAAGTACTGAATAGCACACATAATAATGAAAGTAATACACATTTACAGGTCGTGTAAAACAATTTTATTGATTGTATCAGCCTGTTTAAAATGGGATATTTTACGAAGATATCCTATTTTATTTCTATTCCTGTTTAGGAATACACCGTCCTTTTTATATCCGGTTTTATTCTATTTTCTGCCGGTTAATCTTGTTTCAGATATTTCTGAAACTTTCGGAGCTTCTTTTTATAATTCGACTGAAATTCGGGAAGAGCCACTTTTGATATTGGGCGTAATTTGAATTTACGTTGTTAGTTTTTTATTGTAGTGAATTCCTGAGAAGTCTCTGCTTTTTGCATTGAAAAGTAAATATTTAGCAGCTTAATAATTTAAATTAATTTAACTAGAAATGATTATGAAGAAAAAAACTACTGGCAGTTTTACTTCCAGATTCCGCAGGATTATGCTGGCGTGGTTCTTCGGAACGGCGGCAGTATTGTCCGCTTATGCGCAAGGCTCCCCTTCCTGTTCCGATGTGGATTTAAGTGATCTTACGATAAACCCCGCGACTTGCGAGGGGAACGGAAAGATCATTGCGCCCGATTTTGATGGCGCAGCCTACACCCTGACCGGTGTAAATTATAACGTGGGTCCGCAGGACAGCGGTACTTTTCCCGATCTTAGTCCGGGTACCTACACGCTTACCGTACTTTGTGAAGGTTCGACGACGCCGGTAGAGATTACGGGTGTAGTGGTACCGAACAACTGGCAGCAGTTAGCCCTGGCTCTTACGCCGGCTATCACCTGCCCGGGGCAAGGTACGATGACTGCCGTTGCTTCATTTGGCTTCAATAAGGGCGGCGCAGGCGCTACCTATGAATTTGCGATCTGGCAGGGTTCGGCGGGTGCGTCGGACGGTAGCCTTACCTGGGTAAGCCCCGGAAGCGCCCCGCTCAATCAACATATTTTTACCGGCCTTGCCACAGGCAACTATAATGTTCGTGTGAGGGACAACTGCGGAAATATATGGACAGAATCCAAGAGCATCGGTAGCGCCAATGCGCCTACCGCAGACCTGGGCCGCAATTCTGTCTGGGTGTGTGAAAACGGGCAAATGGTCAAAAGGGTCACGTTGAACCTGGCCACTCTTCCCGTAGCGGCCAGGTTTTCCGGCTATAAATACAAGGTGGATTTTACTTCGGGCAACCTCAATTGCAATACGCAACCCTCTCTCGGTACCATCGTTCCAGAAACAGAGATCACCTCGACGAATGCCGGTACAGGTACATTACCGCCTTTTGATATCGTAAATATTCCTCCGACAGCGACTTATTATCGCGTCACCACCACATCGCCTTGTGGAGGGGTCTCTTATGCCTGTGTGCCTCTTAACCAAGGTATGCCGTCTCTCTCTTTTGCGCGTACCTACGCCTCCTGCGCTGACCCTAACTCCGCATCTACCACCAGGTTGACTTATATTATCTCTCCGAACGAATATACCTTCACCTACCCCGCAACGCTGATTCTTAACGGACAGGGCGGTTGGACTCAGACGATTACTATTGCTAACGCAAGCGGACTGACCGGCGTAGTGGACAATGTCCCATTGAGCGCCTACTCGATCACTGGAATAGTTACGAATTGCTCTAATATTGCGACGGCAACGACGACTGCCCCGGGAAATCCCGGCGGTAACGCGCCTGCACCGGGTTTAGGCTATGAGTATACCTGCGTCGACTTTGATCACGTAAACCTGGTTCTCTCCTTCAACGGGGCCTATGTCGGGGTGGGGCAAGCCGGTACCGTCTATAAATTATACAATGCGGCCGATGACACCGAGGTAGCAACCGGCACGCTGACCGATCCGATTTCGAATAAGGTTACTTTCCCAAATGTTCTGGCTGAAGGGAGTTACTATGTGAAAATTACCCCTCCCGCCGTGAGCGGTTGTTCCGAGCAGCAAACGGCCAATGTTACCCTGCCGCTCAAGACAACGCCTAACTACGCGGGCGCCCGTATTGTCGTGGCTCCTTCGATTTCGCAGAACTGTACGGAGCAAACCAGCATGTGGGACTGGAATTACGGTACGAATAATTTCACGGCTGCCGGCCGCGTTACGCGGTTTAGGGTTTGGAAGGTGGGAGATAGCCCCGTTACGGGTCCTTTCGTTCGTGACGTGAACTATAATGCCACCAGCTTTGCGATAGAACCCGGCGAGTACCTTTGGTCTATGACGAACGATTATCCGGATGATGATTGCGACAGGAGCGTGACCGCTACCGAGCCGATCGTTGTCGGTGCGGTACAGTGGGCGCCTACGGTTCAAAAATCTGTGACATCTACCTGCCAGGACGAAAACGGCCAGCCGCTCACTACAGGTACCGCGATCCTGGAATATGCCGGGAATGGTCCGTTCCTTATCGAGCAGCGCGATGCGGCCGGTTCCGTAAACAGCTGGGTTACCGTGCCTGGCGGAACATCGGTTGTCGCTACGACATTTACGATCAATAACCTTGAAGCGGGTAAGACTTATATTTTCCGTATTACAGACCGGTGCGGAAGATCGGTCACCCAGCAGGCGAGCGTTAAGCCGCTGAGCCCCCGTATTATCAGCAAGGACGCTGTGCAGCCTTGTGTTAATCAGGATTATGTACTGCAAGGGATCGACTATCCGGGCGCCACTTATACGTGGACCAAAGTAGGCGGCGGTGTAGTTTCTAACACCAGGGATCTGTCGTTCTCTCCTTTTACTGCCGCTGATGCCGGCCAGTATAAGCTGACGCTGCAACTGGGTAACTGCGCGATCAGGGAGACTACCATCACACTGGGAACAAACGGTTGCGGACAACCTTTCCAACTGGGTTCTCTTGGGAACTTCGTATGGTATGACACTGACTATGACGGGATGCAGGATCCAGGCGAAGCGCCGGCTCCCGGAGTTTCTGTCACGCTGCAAGGGTACGTCGGACCTAATCCCTCTAACCCGTCTGCTGCCGACCTGGCGAACAACGCCAACTGGTCCGATATGGAAACCCAACTGACAGATGCTTCCGGCTTGTATAAATTCACAGACCTTGAAGGTGGTTACTACCGCGTTCGTTTCGGAGATGTGGCCGACTATACCTATACCGGGTATCAGCAAGGCGCTTCCGATCCTGACAATCGTGGCGAAGGCGGTGACAGCAACGCTAACCCTGCTAATGGCAACTACAGCGGTCCGGTACTGATTGAAGTGAATCATCCTTCAGGTGACGTCCGTCGCGACAATATGACCATCGACGCCGGTCTGGTAAGATATGGTTCTATCGGCGACTATGTATGGTTTGATACGGATCTGGACGGCATCCAGGATGCAGGCGAACCTCCTGTAAAAGACGTGACCGTCAATCTTTGGATAAAAGATGGTGAAACCTGGGTTTCTACAGGAAGAACGACCACTACCGACGCTGCAGGTAAATATCTCTTCGATAACCTGAAGCCGGGCACGTACCAGGTAGAGTTTGTCAAGCCTGCCGGTAATGATTTCACCCTCAACTACGTGGGTGGGGCGAGCAGTACTGCGCCTACCGACAGCGACGCAAACCGTACGACCGGTAAGAGCGGAGAAATCGTAATCGATGTGAGCCTGCCTAAAGGAAACGTCGGCCGCGACAATATGACAATTGACGCTGGTCTTGTACCGGAAGGTGCATTGCCCGTCAAACTGAGCCGCTTCAGCGCTGAGAAAACGACTGAAGGCGCTGCATTGCTGACCTGGGCAACAACAGAGGAGAAAAACAGCGCTTATTTCGATGTGCTCCAGAGTGTTGATGCTACCAACTGGCAGGCCATAGGCCGTGTGGAAGCGGGTGGCAACAGCCTGACGACAGCTAAGTATAGCTTCACGGATTTTACGCCGGCTAAAGGGGTGAATTACTATCGCCTGAAGATGGTAGACCTGGACGGAAGCTTCGATCACAGCAACATCCGCAGTCTTACTTTCGAAGGTACGCCGCTCGATCTATCGGTTTATCCGAACCCGGTCAGCGACAGGTTCAGCATCAAAGTAGGCGCAAGGGAGAAGATCTCTAAAGTAGAGTTATTCGATTCCAACGGACGCCGTGCGATCGTCAGTGATCGTTACACTGCCGGAGAATCCATTATTAGCAAGGGACTCTCTGCCGGGACCTATGTTCTGAAGGTAACGATGAACAACGGAGCGGTTGAAATCAGGAAAATCGTGATTTCCAACAAATAAAGCCTGTCAGGTAATAAAAGAAGAGGCTGCTTCATTATGAGGCAGCCTCTCTTTTTTGTACTTGTCCGTATTCTTATTTCAGATCGAACCGGTCCAGGTTCATCACCTTATCCCAGGTTCTTATGAAATCGGAAACAAATTTTTCCTTCGCATCTGCACAGCCATAGACCTCAGCAAGCGCTCTCAGTTCGGAATGCGATCCGAAGATCAGATCGGCGCGTGTAGCAGTCCATTTCGGTTCGCCGGTGCTGCGGTCGGTACCCTGGAAAACTTCATTGGTTTCATCTGTCGTCTTCCATACTGTTCTCATATCCAACAGGTTGACGAAGAAGTCGTTGGTAAGCGTTTCCGGACGACTGGTAAATACGCCCTGCCGGGATCCGTCATAGTTCGTATCGAGCACACGCATACCCCCCAGTAAGACGGTCATTTCCGGTACCGTCAGGGTCAGTAACTGTGCTTTATCGACCAGCAGCGCTTCCGTCGAAACGGTAAACCTTGTCCGCAGATAGTTGCGGAACCCGTCGGCTATCGGTTCGAGGACTTCGAACGACTCGGCATCGGTCTGTTCGGGAGACGCATCAGTCCGGCCCGGCGTAAATGGCACCGTAACGTTGTGCCCGGCGTCCCTGGCTGCTTTTTCCACACCCGCACATCCCGCCAGTACGATCAGGTCGGCAATAGAAACCTTTTTGTTGCCGGTTTGGGAGCTGTTGAATGCTTCCCGGATATTTTCGAGGATGTCAAGCACCTTTGCGAGCCGCGTAGGATTGTTGACATTCCAGTACCGCTGTGGAGCCAGGCGTATGCGGGCTCCGTTGGCTCCGCCGCGTTTATCCGAGCCACGGAAGGTAGATGCGGAGGCCCATGCCGTAGACACCAGGTCTGATATGGAAAGCCCGGAGTCGAGGATCTTCGATTTTAACACTGCAACATCGACCTCGTCTATCAATTCGTGATCGACCGTGGGAAGAGGGTCCTGCCAGACAAGATCTTCCGCAGGGACTTCCGGGCCGAGATAGCGGGATTTGGGCCCCATATCGCGGTGGGTCAGCTTAAACCATGCCCGTGCAAAAGCATCCTCGAATTCATCAGGGTTTTCATAGAAGCGTCGCGCGATTTTTTCGTAAGCCGGATCGGCTCTTAAGGCAATGTCGGAGGTCAGCATGGTCGGGGCATGACGTTTGGTACGGTCGTGCGCATCGGGTACTGAATTTGCCCCGGCTCCATTCGTCGGGATCCACTGGTGAGCTCCCGCCGGGCTCTTTGTCAGTTCCCAATCATAACCGAAAAGATTCCAGAAAAAATTGCTGCTCCATCGCGTAGGAGTGCTGGTCCATGTAACTTCCAGTCCGCTGGTTATAGTATCTCCGGCGTTGCCGACACCATAGCTGTTGGCCCATCCAAGTCCCTGAGCTTCTATCGGCGATGCCTCCGGATCAGGACCGACGTGCTCGGCAGAACCGGCTCCGTGCGTTTTTCCGAAGGTATGGCCTCCGGCGATCAGTGCTACCGTTTCTTCGTCGTTCATAGCCATACGTTTGAATGTCTCGCGGATGTCGCGCGCGGACGCTACCGGATCAGGATTTCCGTTAGGGCCTTCAGGATTTACATAGATCAACCCCATCTGGACGGCTGCAAGCGGGTTCTCCAGGTCACGATCGCCGGTGTAGCGCTTGTCGCCTCCGAGCCAGGTCCTTTCCGGCCCCCAGTAAACGTCCTGCTCAGGTTCCCATACGTCTTCCCGGCCGCCTGCGAAGCCGAATGTCTTGAAGCCCATTGATTCCAGTGCAACGTTTCCTGTCAGGATAATGAGGTCTGCCCACGAGATTTTACGCCCGTATTTCTGCTTCACAGGCCAAATAAGCCTGCGTGCCTTGTCGAGGCTTACATTGTCGGGCCAACTGTTGAGCGGCGCAAAACGCTGCTGGCCTGCCCCTGCGCCCCCGCGCCCGTCGGCTATCCGGTAGGTCCCTGCACTATGCCACGCCATACGGATAAAGAAGGGGCCATAGTGTCCGAAATCAGCCGGCCACCAGTCCTGGGAATCCGTCATGACCGCCCGCAAATCTGCTTTTACAGCTTCCAGGTCAAGACTGTTGAATTCCGCTGCATAATTGAAATCCTCGCCCATAGGATCTGAAAGCGAAGAGTTCTGACGCAGTATGCTCAGGCTTAGCTGGTTGGGCCACCAGTCGCGATTTTGCGGGCCAACCCCTACAAAATTGCTTTTTGGCGTCCCATTGTGAAAAGGGCATTTACTGACGTCATTTGAATTGTTCTCCATTGAAAGAAAGGTTTTTTTTGTTAAGAATTGATTACAGACGGATTTTATAACGGGATTATGCACCTTTTAACAGGAAGGCACGTAACAAAATTATCCCGGGGATATTTATAAAGCAAAATGATAAGTTCTATGATTGTATAGATTTTGCTTATGGGCCCGACAGGAGGAAGAAACATAAACAGGTTTAAAGACAAACTTTAATAGTAAAAATAGTATAGTGGTAACAGTCACCCAATACGGGTGGTCATAGGGAAAAGTGATTTTGGTCACCAGATACCTGCTTCCTGTATTTTTTAAATAAAATCATAAACTTTTAATATTTTTCTTAATCCGTTGTGACCAACCGCAGTTTTGTAAAGTCATAATGACATTCACTAACTTCCGCCTATTTTATGACAGATATGAAAAAGTACACTGCTGAGCTGATCGGTACGGCAGTCTTGGTCCTTATGGGTTGCGGCAGCGCCGTAATTGCCGGTAGCCAGATAGGGTTCGCCGGTATTTCGCTGGCCTTCGGCCTTGCAGTTCTTGTGATGGTCTACGCGATCGGCCCGATATCGGGGTGCCACATCAATCCCGCAATAACGATTGCAATGCTGGTTTCAGGAAAGATCAGCGCAAAAGACTCCGCCTTTTACATAGCGGCTCAGGTGATCGGCGCGCTGCTGGGAGCCTGGATCCTGTACCTGATCGCGGGAGGAATGCCCGGTTACGACCTGGCAATAAACGGGTTAGGGCAAAACGGTTATGATGAGGCTTCGCCGGGGAAATTTACTTTTGGGGCAGGTTTTCTGGCCGAGGTAGTACTGACCTTCATATTCTTAATAGTCATATTCGGAGCTACCGACAAACATGCTCCCGGAGGCTTTGCCGGTATTGCTATCGGGCTTGCGCTGGTACTGATCCACCTGGTAGGTATACCCATTACCGGTACATCGGTTAACCCGGCCCGAAGCCTCGGTCCCGCCTTGCTGGTGGGAGGAACCGCCCTCGCCCAGGTCTGGGTATTTATAGTAGCTCCCATTATAGGTGGTATCCTGGCCGCGGTCGTCTGGAACGGGCTGCTGAAAAGCAGGGATTGAGGGGGGATAACCACGGAGAGTACAGAGGGAATGCACGGAGGTACGCGGAGTTTTTTCTCTGTGTAACTTTGTGCATTTTTCCGTGGTTCTGTGGTTAACTTTTACCCGTAGAGGTTATTGTTATTCGCTTAAAATCTCCTTTTACTTTTCCGGCTTCAACGCAGACAAGAATTTTTTGACCGCATTTTCCAATTGAGGATTGCCTGATTTTTCGAGCTCCTTCATTTTCCTGACAACTTCTGCCGATTGTACCTTCGAAGCAGAAAGAATGGGGATAAGCGCACTCAAAAACCAGGCATTCTTTTCACCCAGATCGGCAGCGAGCGCTTCATAAAGCTTTTCATGCAGTGTTTCCAGCCCGGCAGCCGACTGGAGGAAACGGTTTTTATCAGGGATTGCCCATTGTTTGTAAACCGGTGCGATTTCATCCTGGATCTCCCTGCTGCCGAGCGGCAAAAGGCTTATCGCTTTGAAGGCGGAGTTCTTTAACGACGGGTCAGGATGGTTCAGCCCCTTTAGTACAACCGAAATGAGGACCGGGCTCATAGCCAGGTTCCCGGAAGTGATCCCGTCGAGGAGAAAATGGATATATTCCGGCGCATCATTCCGAAGAAAAACAGAAAGCGCCTGTGGATTTTGGTTAAGATACCGGTAAGCGAGCAGCGCAAGCTGCTCGTCTTCGCCCACATGGATGAGGTGCCACATCGTGTAGGTCGTATATACGGCATCTTTCACCGAAGCGTCGGCTATTACCTTTTTAGTCGCGCCCGTCGTGGCGTCGACTCCATCTTTTTTGGGGTCGACAAGTTCGTCGAACAGAAATTCTCTCAAAGGCGACCACTCGTCTTTAAGTACCGATTCAAGTTTCCTGAAGTCAAAATCGGAGAAATCGGAATGATCGGTTTTGGTCAGGTTTTCGCCAAAAACCTCTATTCCCAGGTATTTTCCGTTACCGGTCCAGTATATTCCTATATCGATAGGGCGGCATTCACCGGTAAGGCAGACTTCGGTAAAAAGCCTGCGATACCAGTAAATCCCGCCGTTATCCCTATGAAGCAAAAGATCAACGCGGATAGTTTTGCCTTTGTCGTCCGTTATTTCAAAATCTCCCGGCTGTTTTTGCAGGCTTTCCATTGGAATGGACTTGCTCCGGTAAAAAACGGGATCGTCGGCAGCAGGCCGGCCCCCCAAAAACAGCAGGACAACTAGCAGCCACATTTATACTTCCAGGGTTTTACCGTATTTTACTGTTTTGCGCGGGAATGAAAGCCCGCCAATAAGGGTTTTCCATTTTTTCTCATCATACCCCTGGTCCTTACCGGTGAGCCCGGTGAGCTCGCCGCGTGAAAATGCTTTAAAATCGTAATGGATGTCCCCCAGGTAATCGGCCAGCAGGTCATAGCCTCTGCGCCCTCCGCTCCTGGCAAGCGCCGCCGCGAGGAACAGCTCCAGATCGCCTCCGTATACCCGCCAGCGTGTCTTTTCAGCCTCTTTGGTGACGTACCCCCCGATGTGCTTGTCATCGAGTATCCTGCTCAGCGGATCGATAAACTGCTGGTCGGGAAGCCTCTCGGCATAGAAGCATAGATTTAAGATACGGTTATGAAAAGGTACAAGCTTGAGGTCGATGCGGCCATCGAAGTAAGCGTTTTCGCGCGTCATCATCGGACCACCGGAAGTGGTTTTGCCCATAATCGAAGCAATAAGGCTGTTGTAGGCAGGGTTTCCTGACATTGCCAGGAGCCCTATGTCTTGATTGATACGCCAGTACAGGCCTTCCAACTGGTTTTTTTCCCGGCCACGTATAAGGTCGTAGTTATCTACAAAATCGGCCGGATAACCTTTTGCGGTTTCTTCTTTGTATAGTTTTTCGAGCTCTTCGGCTATCAGCTCATTCCCATATGATTCTCCGAACCAGGCAAGAGCCTTGGCAATCAGCACCTTTCCTTCAGCCGGTGCAGAGCCAAGCGCAGCCTTTAACCCGGATACCGCCTGTGCGCGTGGCAGCTTGATCACTTCATACAGGTACTCTCTTTTCCCTGAGCCCAGTTCCGTGATCCGGCGATGGATCTCGTCGGCTTTGTTGAGCTTGTTTCCTGCCGGTTTGCTGAAAAAGTCTTCAGGGTAATAGCCGAGCGCGTTCCATTCTTTCTGCAGGGCGGACACGTTATAATCACGCGGGCGCGTACCTTTCCATGCCAGGTCGGCGCTGATCTGACCGGTAAGGTATCCGAGCACGATCAGGTCGGCAGTCATGCGGGTAAACTGTAGCGCCGTATGGGTCTGACTGAACCCTCTTCCCGAGATCAGCAGTCCGTCGATTTTTTCGGGAATGATGCTTCGGTACGGAATTTCCAGAACTACATCGTTGGAGTGAGGAAGGATGAATCCGCAGCGGGTAAATTCGGTTACGCCCACATAATGCGGGTCGAAATCGGAGCTGGCAAGAACAAGCGCATCCTCAAAATGGGTACCTTCCACGGCATCGAGCACATCGAGCTCGTATACGCCCTTTATACGCCTGAGCTCGCGCAGGGCCAGCATCGGGTGGAAATCGTAAAAGTGGGCTTCGTAATGGGAGAGAAAAAGCCCTCTTTGCAGTTCCCCGATTTTGGTGGTATTGAGAAGATCGTAGTCCCGGTTTGTGTCTGTCGGTATTTTACCTGCGCCTTTAATATCCCATTGGCTGTAATTCTGGGTTTTTCCTGCTCTGGAATCGCCGATCTCGAATGCCGCACCGGCGAAGTCGGCAAGGTCGCCATCGCCGGTAGCATCGACCATGACGTCTCCTTTTATTACTTTCAACTCGGAGTCATGGCAGATTACGGCTCCTCTCAGGGTATCGCCCTCTTTCAAGGCTCCGCAAAGGGTAGCACGTCCAAGGAATTCCCCATTCCTGTCGAGGGTACGCATGCGCAGGTATTGCATACGCCCCATTTTTTTTGTCATATTGGAAGCGGTCGAAAGCTGGTCGGATTCGGCTTCCTGCTGCTTGAAAAATTTCTGCTGCTTATACCCATGATAGTACCCCATGACGCCGGCTACCGTTTTTGTCCCGCCCAGCTCGTTAAAACAGTCAAAAACAATTGTTTTTGCACCTTTTTCAAGAGCTCCCAACGCTACCATACTCCCGGAAGTACCACCGCCGGCCACTGCCACCTGACAGGCGTTTTGCCCGGGTAGCAGCCTCCAGTCGAATACGCATTTCTGAAGGGGAATAATCAGCCCCGGCTCGTTTATTTCGCTGAACGTAATTTCTTTGCCGGTAATCAGCGCACCGGGCAGATGCAGTTGGGTAAGGGCAGTATCTTTGGTTACTCCGGCTATCGACTTTACCGTCTTTTCGGCAGCAGACCTGGCTTTCAATATGTCGGCGCAGGAGCGTAGGGAAATGTCCTCAAGTATGTAGTGGGATTTCAGAGCGGGGACTGGCAGTTTTTTGTCAGCCATATCGAAACTGCATTCCCAGGCCAGTTGCTGGATAACGGACTTGCTCAGGACCGGATCGAGCGAATGCAACTGCCGGCCTATCTTTTCTGTTATCCTCCTGGCTTTATGCTCGGTTTCGTCTATTGTCAATCCTTTAGAGTCAAAAGAAAACTCAAGAAATACCTGGTGGGAGGCATGCTTACCGGGGTGGAGATGGATCTTATTGCCGATCGTTCCCAGAGAGGCCGGCACGTCGATGCTTTTCAGTACCGGGTCCTGGGCATTCCATATTTCGAGAGTATAAGTAGCGGAGCCCGGAGAAGCGGCAGCTCCCGACAGCTTCCGGCTGAACAGCCTGGAATCGCCGGCGTCAAGGAAATTGGAACATTTTACGGCGTAGGTTCCCTGCTTGGTGGCCAGCATCGCTCCCGAAACTTTTCCTTTATCGGAAAAAAGCCCGCATACGTCGGTCATCATCAGGACATCGACTTTTCCTACCAGCATATTGCGGAGGAGGCTTTTTTTCAGGCTCCCGGCCATCAGCGTCAGTTCCTTGTCCAGTATGCCTTCAGCCGACGCTTTGGTATTATGAATTTCAGGCTTTTCGCCTTCGGGCGTAAAGAGCTGCTTTAATTCCGGAGTAAACTGATCGAAGCCGGTCTTGTCGAGAAAAAAGCGGCTTTTAGCGGTGAGCTCATAGCCCAGGGCGCTCCTGCGTTCTACGAGGAGGACCCGTTTGCCTGATTTTGCCGCCTGTATGGCGGCGAAGTAACCGGCAAAACCGCCTCCGTTCACCAACAGGTCGTAGGGGCCGGATTGAAGCTGCCCGGTGAACTGGCGGTTGATTTCCGCCCTTGCAGAGGCTCCGAGAAAGCCAGGTGCCAGCATGATGGCGCCGGTAGCAGGAATGCTGAGGCTTAAAAAATCCCGTCTTTTCATGTGTATTGATAGTTGGATGATTGGTAAAGACGCACGGTCGTGCGTCTTTACTGTGTAAAATGTTGTAAATCGGCAATGTAAACCCCCCGGCTCCCGTCGCCATAGCCATTAAAGATAACGAATCTCCCGGTACGATCCCAGGTAGGGTGGGGGTCGAGACGGAATGAGCTGTCGGATACGTCGGGGATTTTTACTTTAGCTATGAGCACTTCTTCTCCTGTGGCTGTATTGAGCAGCCTTACAGGCACATACCCGTCGTTCCGGGTAACGCTGGTCTCGTGACGGTACGAGTCGGTCACGATAAGGGGCAGACCTTTGGGATGAAAGCTCGGGTGACCCGAACCGGGATGAAAAACTTCTTTCAGATCGCTGCCATCATATTTTACGGTTACGATTTCCAGGTCGGGCTTGTCGTCGTTCACATTCAGGTTGAGGGAAAGGTAATCGCCGTCAGGCATCCATGCCATGTGGTGACCTCCTCTGGCATATTGAACGGTGGTAAGGGCAGTACGTACATCTGAGCCGTCGGGCCTGAAGGTTAGTACTGCGACCTTACGCCTTCCCCCGCCTTTGGGGTAAAAAAGCATACATGTCATGATGCGCGTTGCCTGTGGATTCCACATTGCTTTGAAGCCGTAAACCTGGTAGTTTTCCGGATCGGGGATCCCCACGGCTGGTTTTGCTTTCTCATACATGTCTTTCAGACTGACTACCATCCTGCTTTTTCCGCTCTTTACGTCCGTAACGAAAATGCCGTCTTTTTCGGTGAGACCATGATGCCTCGTCCTGAATTTTTCCGGCACAATTACTCCATACCCGGACTGCGCGTAAACAGAGTTGACCAGGTTGTGGCTCACCAGCTTTTTACCGTCAGCCGAAACCATGAATGTCCAGCCGTCGATTCGCCTCTTATTCCTCTTCAACGGATTGTACTGGATCGTGAAGGCTTCCCAGTTCGTAGTATCGACCTGGTTGTAAAAAAGCTCCTCGTCCGATCCGCCCCATTGCACATTTGCGCCTACCTGCATTTCCCAGCCGAAGGACTTGTCAATCACTTCTTCTTTCCCTGAAGTAAGGTCAACCAGCACCACCTCGCCAAAGTCACCCGCCACAGGATAATGATCTTCGAAAGGTATGCGGAAAAGTGCTATGTATCTGCCGGAAGGGCTGACAGGAGAAGTATCGTGAAATCGGTGTATGATATGCCCCGAAATTACCTTTTTTACCGGTATGTTCGGATGGGGGACTATATTCGGATCTAAAAGGCCTTGCCCCGTTGAAATGCCGGCTGCGCCGATCATAGCAAGGACAAGGGCACTTAAAAAGCTGTTTTTTAAACACCCCCGCCCGGACTTATTGAAAAAAATCATCGCTTCCATTACCTGCGTTTAGTACAAAGGATTCTGCGTCAGGTTCGGGTTGATATCCCTTTCCCGCTGCGGGATAGGCAAGAGATAGTCTTTAGCCGGGTTAAAGAACCGGGTATCGAACATCCGCAGCTCGCTGGCATAGGCATCATAATGAGGATGTCCGTACTCGTCAAACCGGGGAATATACTTTGCTTTGTACTCCCGTAGCGGCCTTCCGTAGAGAGGGCCGGGCATGATGTGCTCTGCGATTTTCCAGCGGCGGATGTCGAAGTAGCGTAGTCCTTCGAAGACAAACTCTACTTTTCTCTCCTGCCTTACGATCTGCCGGAGCTCTTCTGCCGACTTACCCGGAGCGATTGCGGGCATTCCTGCGCGCGTCCGTACGGCGTTGATCGCGGCGTAAACCGACTCATCGGTTTGCCCTTGCTCGATTTTTGCCTCGGCGTAGGTAAGCAGTATCTCGGCATAACGGTATAGCATGATATTCAGTTCTGAGTACTGCCGGAATTCACGTGTATCGGACGATACCAATTTGCGGTACATATAGCCGGAAAAAGTAGCATAGGGGTTGGTCACCTCCTGGTTGCTTACCCGCCTGGCCGGCGTCTGGTTGTAATCCCAGATGTTCAGGCTGTCGGGATGTGTCTCGAACTGGTAGCCCAGGAATACCGATCCCGGATATACAATCGTCGCGTAGAACCGCGGATCGCGGTTTTCAAAAGGCTTTGCCGGGTTATAAAGTGGTGATTTGTCGATCCGGAGGCCGTCGATGCATTCGTACGAGTCGATAAGGGCCTGGGTGGGTATTTTAGTAACATAGCCTCCTGCCATGCGTCCCCGTGTATGAATGGGGGTTTCATGGGTCATCTGGTTCGTACGGCTGAATTGTATGGTAAAGATCTCTTCCGAATTGTTTTGCGCGTCGTAGGTGAACAGTTTGTCGTAGTTGGGATACAGACTGTATTTATTCAGATCCATCACGCTTTTGGCGGCAGATGCGGCGGTTGCCCAGTCACCTGCAAACAGGGCGGTGCGGGCTTTCAGCGCAAGGGCTGCGCCGCGAGTGGCCCGTCCTCTCTCGGCGGCCGGATATTCGAGGGGTAAAACGGCGCCGGCGGCATCGAGTTCTGCCAGGATAAACCGGTAGATTTCATCCTTGTTTGTTCGGGGAAGCGCAGCATCCGTCGGTTGGAGCGGCTCGGTTGTAAAGGGGACGTCGCCGTAAAGGTTGATCAGCCAGTGGTACCAATAGGCTCTGAAGAACCGGGCTTCGGCGGCTATATTGGCATATACCTGGGGACTGGTAACGGCTTCGGCCCGGTGCATGTAGGCGAGCAGCCGGTTACAATGCCCGATCTGGGCATAGGCATTACTCCAGGCAGGAAAAATCAGCGTACCTTCTACCGCCGTGACCTGCCCCTGGCCGATCAGTTGCCATACGTTCAGGTTCCGGTCCCAGCTGATGTCGGTAGCAAAGTCGAAAAGGAACTGGTAGGGCATGTGAACCACGTTCCTGTCTGTAAAGCGAAGGCTCTTGTAGACGGCGTTGATCGCCATTTTTAATTCCGATTCAGTACTCCAGAAAGTTACGTCGGAGGGCTGATCCAACGGATAGCGCTCCAGGTAATCGTCGCAGGCGGTAAAAAGTACCGAAGCGAAAAAAGTACTTATGATCAGTATAATGCTTTTGAGTTTCATCTTGTTCAATCTTTTAAAATGACAGTTCCAAACCGAACACGAATACTTTTACCTGGGGGTAGTAATCACCCTGTCCAACCGGAGCCTCAGGGTCGAAGCTGTCGTAGAATTTGTGGAGCGTAAAAAGATTTTGCCCGCTGCCGAAAAACCTTAACTTCGAGATATTGAGCTTCTGTACAACCGTCTTAGGTACAGTATAGCCCAATTGCATGTTTTTTAGCCGGAAATAGGCAGCGCTGCGTACCCACTGAGAGGAAATCTGCTCATTGTTCGGATAATTGAACGTAAGACGGGGATAGGCCGCGTTGGGGTTTTCGGGTGTCCAGTGGTCTTTATGCCATTCCTGAGCGGTACCGCCAAGATAGAAAGCCATCGTGGCAAAATTATCGAGGTAGCCGTCAACTTTCCCCACACCTTGTCCGAAGATACCTAAGTCGAATCCCTTATAACCGAGGGTAACATTCAGGCCATAGGTATATTTCGGGATCGTATTGCCTATAATGACCCGGTCTTCGGCATTGATGAAGCCGTCGTTATTGATGTCTTCATATTTGATATCTCCCGGCTTCATCGGGCCGAACTGCTTTGCATGATTGTCTACCTCCTCCTGGTTTTGGAAATAGCCGATTGCACGCAGGCCGTAGAGCGACCGGAAGGGTTTGCCCTGCTGGTCGATTTCGCGGGTATAGATATAGGGGCCGGTACCGACCAGGTCGGTGATGCGGTTGTTCACATCCGACAGGTTCCCGGAAACGCCTACCTGCAGGCCATTGAAGTTTTTGCGGTAGGTAAGGCTGAGATCCCAACCGGTATTCCGGACCTTCCCTGCATTCTGAATGGGCTCTACCAACCCGGATATGCGGGGAGCGGGCAACCGCAGAAGAATATCACCGGTATTTTTGACATAATAATCCGCTGTTACCTCGAAGTCTCCTATACTGGCGTCGAAACCCACATTTACCATCCTGGTACTTTCCCAGGTAATACCCGGATTCCCTGCGTTAATCAGCGCAGCTCCCAGCGCCGGGATGTCGGGGCCGAAGACGTAATTCTCTCCCATCGTAATACCGGAAGCGAACGGGTAATAAAGTATATCCTGGTTAGCCAACATCACTTCCTGGTTTCCCAGCGTTCCCCAGGAACCCCTGATTTTAAGCTCGTTGATCCACCTTACACCGGAGAGGAACGATTCCTCCGAAATGCGCCATCCGGCCGATACAGAAGGGAAGAAACCGAATTTATTGTCACCCGTAAAGCGCGAGGAGCCGTCAGCCCTGAGGTTTGCTTCAAAGAGATACCGGTCGTTGAAGCTGTAATTCAGCCGGCCGAAATACGACAGCAGCGACCATTCGTCGGCCGATCCGGTCGTTCTCTGGTTTGCGGTAGAGCCGACATTGATCACGTCGTAGTTTTCGAGCGGGTACTGGTCGCGGAAGCCCGACAGGAACTCGGTCCTGAAGTCGATCGCTTCTACCCCTGCCAGCACACCGAATGAATGGGCGCTGATGGTCTTGTTATAAGTGGCCACCGCCCGGTAATTGTTGGTAACGGATTTGGTGTACTTTTCATTCAGACTGGCTTTGAACTCGCTGGGGTTGACGATTGTCCCGTCAGGGAAATAAAGGTTCACATGCTTCCGGAAGCTCTTATCATGGCGATAGGTGAGATTGGGCGCTGCCTGCAGGTTCAGATTGAAGCCCGCGAAAGGCTGCCAGTTCATCTTGAGGTTGGCCATCAGCTCGTGCCGTTTGTCGTTGGTATAACCTCCGTCCTTCAGGCTGGCCCAGCCATTCTGACCGTCCCAACCCACACCCCAGGAGCCGTTTTCATTTTTCCCCGAAATGTTGTGGGGGTAGCGGAGCAGCCATCCCCATTGCTGAGGCTGTTCGGTGCGAACGTCGTTGCGGGCGACGATATCCAGCCCTACCTGGAGATTGTCTTTGACCTTGATGTCGGAATTAAGCCTCAGGTTAAGACGCTTGAAATTGGATTCCAGTATGCCGTCCTGGTCCATGTAGGAAACCGAGCCCAGGATACTCATTTTCTCACCCCCTCCATTGATGCCGATGTAATGATTTTGCTGGAAGGCCTTCTTCTTTACCATTTCCTTGTGCCAGTTGGTTTCAGGATATTCGTCCGAAGGGGCATTCAGCCGGTAGGCTTCCAGATAATCATCCGAAAACGGCGCGTTACGTCCTACATTGCGGTTGGCTTCGTTGATCATCACCATATGGTCGTACCCGCTTACTTTTTTCATCATTGCGGTAGGCTCCTGCCATCCCACATTGTTGCGATAGTTAACCGAAAACTGCCCGCTTTTCCCTCTTTTGGTCGTGACCAGGATCACCCCGTTGGCTGCCCGTGAGCCGTAAATGGCGGCAGAAGCGGCATCTTTTAATACCGAAATAGATTCTATTTCATTGACATCCACATTATTGAGGCTCATCGGTACGCCGTCGACCAGGACGAGCGGGTTCGAATTTCCCAGCGTACCGATACCGCGTATCCTGATGGTACCGCCGTCAGCACCCGGCTTTCCTGAGCGCTGCGTCACTGTTACTCCCGGCGCCATACCCTGGAGCGCAGAAGAAGCCTGGCCAACAGGACGGGAAACAATATCATCCGCCTTGATCGCGTCGACGGCACCTGTGAGGTTTACCTTCTTCTGTGTGCCGTAACCGACTACTACAAGTTCCTCCAGGGATTTGTTATCCACTTCAAGCGCGATGTCTATCTGTGATCTGTTCTGGATGGGAATTTCTTTCGATATGAACCCTACGAACGAGAACACCAGTACCGCGTTGTCGTTCAGTTCGCGGTCGTTCAGTGTCAGGATAAATTTTCCGTCAGGGTCTGTCACGGTGCCCCTGTGCGTGCCTTTCAGCAATACGCTTACGCCCGGAAGGCGTTCTCCCTCCATGTCTTTCACAGTCCCGCTAATGGTTCGTTCAGCAGGTGACAGTATCCTGGCCGTCAGAGGGGCCATCTGGTCGCCCAGGCTTTCAAATGCCCTGGTACGGCTCAATATAATGTGCTCCCCGCTAATCCTGTACACGAGCCCCAGCGGCTCGAAAACGGTTTGAAGTACCTTCCCGAGGGGTTGTGCAGACACCGAAACATCGATTTTCCGATCGGCTCCTACCACTTTCGAACTGTACATAAAGCGGACGTTTGCCTTCTTTTCAATCTGCGTCAGCACAGATTTCAAAGTCTCGTTTTCAGCGCGTACCGAAATCTGCTGTTCCAGAATATTCTGGCCTGAAAGCACCGTGGCCTGTGAAATACTCACGGCCAGCAGCAGCATGCTGATTTGTTGGATGCTGATCCTCATGATTCTAAACAACAGATCATGCTTTTGTAAATGGTATTTCATAGATTTGGATTGCCGTAAAGGCGGTTTTTGTTTAACATAGTTCAGAGATGTTTGGACAAGAACTTCGCGGAGAGACCGTTCGCAGCGGCTTCCCGTCAATTATTCCGGCGGCATTCGCAGTGCTGCCGGATTTTTGCTATCGGCCGTCAGCAATCAGTTATCAGCTTTCTGACAACTGATTGCCATTAATCACACCCGGGGCCGTTGACCAGGATCTGGCCGTCTGTGATCCTGTAGCTTACCTGTATCGTTTCGCAGATGAGATCCAGCTTGTTAAAGAGGTCTTCTTCAGTCAGCCTCGCGGTGAGGTTGCATTTGGCAAGCTTTTCCCTGTCGTAAGCGATCGGGATGCCGTAAGCCTGTTCGAGCGTAGCAAATACTTCCGGGATCGGCGTATCGTAGAACGTGAAGTGCCGGTGATGTTCGGGCTGCTTCAGGACAGCCGGAGCTTCTACCAGCGTCTTGATGATCTTATCATTCTTCCTCGAAATAACCGCCTGCTGATTCGGTGTCAGCACCATTTCGGCTACGGCTTCGTCCGCCTGCTGTTCGTCACGGGTTTTTTGAACGGTGACCTTCCCCGAGGAGACGGAGACAGACACATTTTCATCATGTTCATAGGCTTTCACATGGAAAACAGTACCCAGTACTTTAGTTAAGACATTATGAGAATGTACTACAAAAGGTTGTTCAGGGTTTTTGACCACGTCGAAAGAGGCTTCGCCTTCCAGCCATACCAACCGGTTGATCTTCCCGAATTGTTCATCCACTCTGAGGCGACTGGATGGAGACAATTTTACCGTGCTGCCGTCGGAAAGAGGGATCGTTACTACCTCGCCGCTCCCGTTTATGTTCCAGGCGGTATCCGACCCTGCAATCAGGGTATTGTCTTCCTCTGCGGGATGATCTTTAAAATAAACCCACAAAGTCATAAAAGCAAAGGCAGGTACCAGTACCGCTGCTGCATAAGAGAACCATTTTCTCTTGAAAAACGGGGGTTTATGAAGCTGCCGGCCGATGCGGGCTATCGCCTGGTTGATTTCCGATACGTCTACTTCCTCGGGCTTGAAAGCCAGTCCGACGACCATACTGGCTGCTTCTTCCATCAGCAGTTTTTTCTCAGGATTGGATTCGCTCCAGGTTTCCCAGAAATTGTCTTTAGGATCCAGCATACCCAGCGCCCACCGACGAAAGTAAAAGTCCTGGACAAAGTCTTCCAGGGCATATTGTTCATAGTTTTTCATGGGTAGATCCAGTTGTTTTTAATGAATCTGATAGCTTCATAGACCAGGTTGACGGCAGAGTGCCTGTTAATTCCCATCGTGTCGGCGATGTCTTCGTAGCTTAGCTCCTGATAAAACCTCAGGTACACCGCTTCCCGCTGGCGCTTAGTGAGCTGAGCCAGGCTTTTCTTGAGTTTTTTCAGGTCTTCGTGCTGAATTTCAGTATTGATCAGGTAGGTTTCTATCGCAAACTGGACTTCAAAATCATAGTCGTCTGAAATTTCCGGGGCTTCTTTCAGCCAGCGGATCCGGCCTACTTCCCGTAAGAGCTTTCGTCTTAGGGAAATCAGGAGATAACTTTTGGGTATACGGACGTCTCCGATAGAATTCCGGTTTTTCCAGAGTTCGAGAAACAGGTCCTGAATACAGTCTTTTACCAGCTCCCTGTCTTTCTGGAATCGCAGGCCGTAGTTGAGCATAGCAGGGTAGTAGAGCTCTATCAGCTCGTTGAATGCGTCTTCGTTACCCTGCTTAAATGACAGCCAGATCTGGGGCGCGTTTTCTTCCAACAAGTGCCTTTGCGAGAGATGATTTATGGTTTTTAACGTTTTCGGACTTTGCATCAGGTTGCTACAGGTTTGGGCTGAAGATCGGAAAACACCTTGCCTTTTTTATATAAGAGATGTCTTTTTGTAGAAAGTCCTGAAAAAAATATACTTTTTTTTGAGAGGGGGTAATCAGGAGGAACATTGAGGGTAACCACGGAGAACGCAGAGGGTAACCACGGAGAACACAGAGGATAAGCACGGAGAACGCAGAGGGTAAGCACGGAGAATGCAGAGGGTAAGCACGGAGAACGCAGAGGAGGCACAGAAGTACACAGCTTTTTTTTCTGTGCGACTCTGTGCCTCCTTCGTGCCTACTCCGTGGTTAATATAAAACAGAATCAGTTTTTCGGAAAACCCGGGTCTGATTTTACCTCTTCGGCCTGGAGTGTATGGCGTGCGGTATGCCCGGGTATAAACAAAGCGAACTGGTATGCGTCGACAGCCCCGAATGGCGCATCCATAATTCGGTTTCTCAGCGATTCTTCAGAAAAACCGCCCAGATAGGCAAGTATTTCGTCGTTTTGCTTTTTCAACTGCTCCAGTCTTGCCTTTACGTCAATGGCCGCTTTCGATGGCTGCATATTGTCGGCCGCCTTCGCCTTGTGCTCACGGTTGGTCATGGCTTTGATGATGTCCTCGTCGGTCATTTTAACCTCTCCTTTCCGGGCGGGGTTTTCAGGTGCATCCAGCCCTTTCTTCAGGTATCCGAAAAGCTCCGGCGCAGTAAGTGCGATATGCTCGACGCACTGCGCCACCGACCAGCGGTCTTTGCCGGGCTTGAAATTAAGCTGGGCATCAGACAGCCCTTCGACGGATTTTAGCAGGTTGGCATAGGTTTCGGCGTAGTAGGCTGCCAGTTTTTCTTTCCCGGTCTTCGGGCTTTCCCTCGCTTCTAGGATTTCCTTCAGATTCTGAGTGCCTTTTTCGAAATCCTTGTTCATGTCCATGAACAGGCTCATAAGGTTCCAGGGGTAGGGAGATTCGCCTCTGATTCCCCAGGTGACTGCAGTCTCGTCGGGGGTTATTTCCTTCACTTTGAAATAACCCTCTGCCGGTTCGCCGAATCCGAAGTCAAGCCTGGAAAGGATCGAGTCGCCCGGTACGATCTTCGTGATGGTCTGCGAGCCGTTCCCTACTTTTTGGCTTTCCCATTTATACACATACCCTTCCGTGCCGTCTGTACCTTCCGATGTAGTTTTGATGTCGGGATCCATCTTGAACCATACGCCGAAATCGCGCTGGTTGTTTATGCTTTTAATATAGTCGAATACTTCCTGTTTAGGCTTGGCGATGGTAGCCGTACCTTCGGCGCTAAAGTGTTTCGAAACGAACAACGCCACGATCAGCGGAATCGCAATAATGATCAGCAGCGCGATGAGAATTTTCTTTAATACTTTCATTTGTTTGTGGTTTTTTGGTTGAAGCAGAGTTTTGTTCAGGCAATTTCGTTTTTCCGGAACGCTACGATGCGCCTTATGAGGTCTGAAGGCAATGGGGTTTTATTCGGGAACTGGATAACTGATTTGGATACTTTCAGCCCGGACAACTCAGGCTCGAATTCTTCCAGTAAGGCCTGGCTCCAGGGACTTGAAATAGAAATATGGTTTTCGAAAGCGGCATAGTAGATCAGGAATTTCCTGCCGATTTTAAACGCGGGTATCTGGTAGCTAATGACCTCTTCGGCGCCGGGAGCTGTTTCTCTTATGATTTCCCGGATTTGCTGCATCCTTATCTGAGCATCTTCCGGGAATGAGGAGTGATATTCATCGATGTTCCGGTAATCTGTTTTTGCCATAGTAATTTTGTTTAAACTGGAATGAAAGCCGCCCGTCTGTTGCTTTACTTCTCACAAAGTTCTTTCAGTCTTCCGAGTGCTTTGGGATAAGTGAGATTGAAATACGGGATAGTCTCTTCTGTCGTGTCCAGCTCTACCTTGACGGTAGTGATGCCGTCAATTTCTTCGAAGATATAGTTCTCAAATCCCCCTGCCCATTTTTCCACCTGTTCGCCTTCGAGAATTTCCCTGCCGTCGTCCAGTATACCGTAATGACGGATCGACACAAATTTATTGGGGATATGCTCTGCTATTTCAGAAACCATGCCGCTTTTTTTGCTGTCGCTGTCTGTAGAAGTAAAATAGATCTTATCGCCTTTCCCCCAGCTTCCCACGAAGTCGGACGTGGGTTCGAATTCTACCGTCCAGAGCTTAAAAGTCTCTTTGCCAAGCATGATTTTAGCAACCTTGTCTGCCGGTGCGTTTATGCTGATCTGAAAATTTAACCTTTGCATGATATATTTTGTTTGTTATTTCAGGTGCCAATTTATAAACGTTACAGGTAGAAATCACTTGCCATTTGACAAGAAACGGAAGGCAGACGGCCATTTATTCCTAACTTGCGGGCTGAAAGACAGTTGCAGGATATTCCATGATAAAGATTGCCACATTCACATTTAATCCGTTCGCCGAAAATACATACGTTATATATGATGAAACCCGGGAGGCGGTAATTGTCGACCCGGGTAATTACGAGCCGAATGAGGATCGTCGCCTGTCAGACTTTATCGCTGAAAATAAGCTAAATCCCGTTCTGATTGCCAATACCCACGCCCATGTGGACCATGTATTGGGGGCTGCTTATGTGAAAAACAGGTACGGGATTCCGTTTGCTCTGCATCTTCAGGAGGAGCCCATACTGCGTTCGGTAAAGGTGTATGCACCTCACTATGGATTCAATGCTTATGACGAACCCGGAGCAGACCAATGGTTGCAGGAAGGTGGGAAAATTACTTTCGGGTCGTCGGAAATGGATATTATTTTTGTCCCGGGACATTCACCCGGGCATATCGCCTTTTACAGCGGGGAGGACCGGGTGCTCCTGGCGGGCGATGTACTGTTTAGAGGAAGTATCGGACGGACGGATCTGCCGGGAGGTAGTCACCAGACCCTGATCAGGAGTATCATAGAAAAAGTATTTGTCCTGCCTGACGATGTTACCGTCTATCCCGGGCACGGCCCTTCTACAACTGTCGGGTACGAAAAGAAGAATAATCCTTTTTTCCGGCTCTGACCGGGGAGTTTTTAGCACGGGAAGCCTTTACAGAAACGAGATGATCCGACACATACCTAATATGTTTACCCTGGCCAATCTTCTGTGCGGTTGCATAGGAATAGTGCGGGTATTCGAAAATAATGCGGAAGGGGCCTCTTTCCTGATACTGCTGGCAGCGCTGTTCGATTTTTTTGACGGTTTTGCGGCCAGGCTACTGAAAGCCTCCTCAGCTATAGGCAAAGACCTGGATTCGCTGGCGGATATGGTAACGTTCGGGGTGCTGCCTTCTTTTATCCTGTTTGATATAATGACCGGCGGATTTGCGGAGTCAGGGAACAAATGGCTGGCCTATTCGGCATTCATAGTAGCCCTTTTTTCGGCTCTAAGGCTCGCAAAGTTTAATAATGACCCCCGGCAGACAGATCGTTTCATAGGATTGCCGACGCCTGCCAATGCCATGCTGATTGCGTCATTCCCGCATATTCTGGCTGGCTATCCGCAGGGACAGGCTGTCATTGGAAACCCATGGAGCCTGGTTGTTTTTTCGGTCGTCATATCCTATCTGCTCGTTGCCGAAATTCCGCTGCTTGCGCTTAAGTTCAAAGGATTCGGATGGGCAGGCAACAGGCTGCGCTACATGCTGATAGCCGCTTCGGTGGTGCTTCTGATCCTGTTCAGGTGGGCGGCAGTACCTTTTATTATGATGATTTACCTGGGGGTGTCGGTAGTGGAGGATAGGGTGAGGAGGTGATGTGGTGATGTGGGGATGTGATGATGTGGGGATGTGGTGATGTGGGGGGGATGTGTCCTGATCGCTGATAGTCCCGAAAACGATTGGGAGGGCGGGAGAGGGTATTAAAATAGAGAAACTTTATTTACAGGTTGTAAACCGAAAAAGTATGACATCTTCGCGAATTACGGGGGTAGGGCATTATGTTCCAGGGAATATTGTCACCAATCAGGATCTGACTAAATGGATGGATACCTCCGATGAATGGATCAGGGATCGTACCGGTATAGGGGAAAGGAGGTTTTTTGAATATGGTAAGGACACCAATGCCAGCATGGCGGCACATGCGAGCAGGATGGCGCTGGAGAGAGCGGGAAGGACGACAGAAGACATTGATGTGATTATTTATGCGACCATTACCCCCGACTACTTTTTTCCCGGGAGCGCTTTCCTGATGCAGAGAGAGCTGGGTATGGAGACGAAACCTGTGATAGATATCAGGCAGCAATGTTCCGGGTTTGTGTACGCAATTTCGATCGCAGACCAGTTTATCAAAACCGGGATGTATAAAAAAGCGCTTGTAATCGGCGCTGAAATACAATCTACATGGATAGATAAAAGTACCGAAGGCAGGAATGTGGCAGTTATTTTCGGCGATGGGGCCGGTGCGGTAGTAGTAGAGGCAACCGAACAACCCGGCAGCAGGATTTTGTCGACACATCTTCATGCCGACGGCCGTTATGCGGAAGACCTGTATGTGAAGGACCCGGGCTCGAGCCGGGAAACAAGGGCCGCAACCCGTGAAATGGTAGATGAGGGGGGATTTAATGTCGTAATGAACGGTAATACCGTTTTTAAACACGCGGTAGTACGATTCGAGGAAGTAATAAGGGAGGCGCTCGAGGCCAACGGGCTTTCTGAAGACGATATTACACTGCTGATCCCCCATCAGGCCAATATCAGGATCAGCGAGTACATCAGGCAGAAAATGGGGCTCCCGGAAGAAAAAGTAATGAACAATATCCAAAAATACGGCAATACTACCGCGGCTTCGATACCGATAGCCCTTTCGGAAGCGTGGGAGCAGGGGAAGGTAAAGCCGGGTGACCTGATATGTTTCGCAGCCTTCGGAAGCGGTTTTACCTGGGCTTCCGCTTTGGTAAGATGGTAAACGTTACCTGTCGTGAAAAATATTATTCTGTTTGTATTGGGAATGTCTCTGATGAGCCTCGAAAGCCGGGCACTGACCGATTCCACCCGTACGACAGCGGTCAGGAGCGTGGTCCTGGAGGGAAATTACCGGACCCGTCCGGGCATTATTTTTCGGGAACTCGATATTGAAAAGGGAGATACGATCCCGGTTCCCAGGCTCACCGAACTGCTCGAGATCGACCGCCGGAAGGTAGTCAACACAAACCTTTTCGTAACGGTAAATTTCGAGCCGGTCTATACGGAAGACTCGGCATATGTAGACCTGCACCTGAAGCTGAAGGAGCGCTGGTATATTTTCGGCCTGCCGGTATTCCAGCTGGCCGACAGGAATTTCAACGAATGGTGGTACGACAGGAACCGCGATTTCAGCCGCATTACCTACGGGGCCTATATCAGCCACAATAACGTCAGCGGGCGCAACGACCGGCTCAGGCTATTGATCGAGCTCGGGTTTATACCCAAGTACGAGCTCTCTTATTCGATGCCCTATATAGATAAAAAGATGAAGATCGGCCTGAACGGCGGGGTATCTTACATTACCAATAAGGCGCTGGCGTTCCGTACCTGGAACGATAAACTCGATTTTATGCCGAGTGAATCGATCACCCGGCGTCGTTTTTATTTTTATCTCGCACCTTCTTACAGGAGCAAATTTTATGGTTTCCATACCATGGACATCCGTTGGGTAAACACAACGATCGGCGACACGGTATTGACCAGGAACCCGCACTACCTGTTCGACGACCAGACGCGCCAAAGATATTTTCAGCTCACCTATACCTATAATTTCAATAAGAGAGATATAGGTCAATATCCGCTTCGCGGCTACAATATCGCTTTCCAGGCCAGCAAAAGAGGGGTTTTGCCGGGCGATGACGTAGACCAGGGATATGTTTACGGTTTCTACCGGCACTTTTTCCCTTTGGGTGGCCGGTTTTTCTTTAATACCGGGGTGCGCCTGCGAGCGTCTTTCCCTGCCAGGCTGCCGTATGTCAATATGGTAGGGTTGGGCTACAGGCTCGACCTGGTGCGGGGATACGAGCTTTATGTCGTGGATGGACAGCATTACGGTATCCTGCAAAATGAGTTCAAATACAGGCTTTTCGAAACCGAGAAGGTAATTAAATGGCTTCCAAGGCAATTCGGCACTATTCCGCTAGCTCTTTACCTCAATACTTTTGCCGATGCCGGCTACATACGGAACCAGGTACCGGAATGGAGTAACAGCAGGCTTGGGAACAAGCTTTTGTCAGGCGCCGGGGCCGGTCTTGATTTTGTTACATTTTACAACCTGGTGTACAGGTTGAACTACTCTTTCAATACCGAAGGAGAGCGCAGGCTTTTTTTCTCGGTGGCACGCGAATTCTGACGTTTCCCGTTGTACATGAGCTATTTCTTTCGGAGTTTTGTGAAACGAAAAACCTCAGTCAATAAAACAGAACCGGATTTGGAGAAGGATCCGGGGAAAACTTCTTCTTTTAAATTATGCCTGGAAAAAATACTATTGCCAACTTGTCTTTTCTTTCGATGCTATTCATTTTTTTCGCTGTCGGCTGTACCGGTCGCACGGGGTCTGAGAATGAAGAAACACCGGAGGTGGAGGAGCTGTCGCAAAACCTGCGGGAGAGCGAAGAATACGGCCTGTGGGAATTGATTTTAGGAGACTACCAGGACGGCTTGTTCAGGGGCGTGTCTTTTAACGACTCCCGGGAAAAGGTACGGATCACGGAAACGTTCGAAGTTTTTGAGGAATTACCTTCACAGATCGGGTATACACACGATACCAAAGAGCTGGAAACGGTAGATGTATATTATCACTTCTCCGATGAGCAGCTTGTCAGCAGGATCATAGTAGATGTTTTTCTCAACGGGGAGTCTTCGGCTGACAGGCTTTGGGAGATATCGGGCTGGTATTTCAATTCCCGCTTCGGACCGGCTTCCGAAACGTCGGATATGAAAAAAGTATGGCAATCGGGGGAAGCCACCGTTACGGTGGAAAATGTTTCGGGCGGGCTCGATCAGGGGCTGAAGATTACGTTTGTCCCTGTTGGCAGGAGTGTTGTGGCGAAAAAGGGAGCCTCTTTCGCAGGCCTGGCGTTAACAGGAAGAGTTTGATGACCTGTATCCGTGGAACCCGGGTTTGTCGTATATTCGAAGCTTCAATGAACAGGACATGAAGATCAGAACTTTGAATACATCTCTCTGGGTACTGCTTTTTTTATTATCGGGCGTCAGTGAGCTCTTTGGAGGGAAACCCGAAAAAGCAATTTCAAAAAAGAAAGATTACCTGGTAGTTATCGGGACGCCCTCGGGTAATATGACGGTGCTGCTTTCTGAAAAAACGCCGCTGCACAGGAAGAACTTCATCAGGCTGGCGCAGGAAGGGTTTTATGACGGGCTTCTTTTTCACCGGGTTATCGGAGGTTTTATGATCCAGGGCGGAGACCCGGAATCGAAGAACGCTCCCGCGGGGGCTCCGCTGGGAAACGGTAGTCATGGCCCCAGGATCCCAGCCGAGTTTAATCCTGTACTGTATCATAAAAAAGGAGCGTTGGCTGCAGCAAGGGATAATAACCCGGAGAAGCAATCGAGCGGTTGCCAGTTCTACATCGTCCAGGGCAAAAAGTGGAAGGGCGATGAATTGAGCAGGCAGATCGAAAGAGCATCCAGGAAACCTACCGAAGAACAGAAAAACACGTATCTTACCCTCGGTGGGACTCCTCATCTCGACGGGAACTACACTGTTTTCGGGGAGGTGATTGACGGGCTGGACGTTATCGATAAGGTCGCTTCGGTTGAAACCGACAATCGCGACAGGCCCGTTCAGAACGTACCTATGAAGGTGGAAGTGAAGGTTTGGAAAAAGAAAAAGATTTCTAAAAAATTCAATTATCAATATTGACAACGAACACGAATAAAAAAACGATCCTGGTTACAGGCGCGAACGGGCTGCTTGGTCAGAAACTGGTCGAGGTGCTTCGGGAAGATGCTTCGGTACATACGGTGGCAACAGCCAGGGGAAGCAACCGGCTCCCGGTAAAAGAAGGCTATTCTTATTACCCGATGGACATTACGGACGGAGAGGAGATAAGAACGGTGTTTGAGAATACCCGGCCGGATATCGTTATTCATACTGCTGCGATGACCAACGTCGACCAGTGCGAGGCAGAAAAGGATGCCTGCTGGAAACAGAATGTAACCGCGGTAGAACTGCTGGCGAAGGCATGCGGGGAGCACGGCTCCTTTTTGCTGCATCTTTCCACCGATTTTATATTCGACGGGCTGGCCGGCCCCTATGACGAAGAAGCTGTTCCTAACCCGGTAAGCTTTTACGGCTGGAGCAAATACGCTGCTGAAAAGGCGGTTATGAGCACCCATATCCGCTGGGCAATAGCACGGACAGTGCTGGTATACGGTATAGCCCATGACATGAGCAGGAGCAACATCGTTCTCTGGGTAAAAAAGTCGCTCGAAGAAGGTAAAACCATTAAGGTAGTAGACGACCAGTGGCGTACGCCGACCCTGGCGGAAGACCTGGCGGAGGGCTGCCTGCTTATTGCCCGTAAGGAAGCCGGCGGAGTCTATAATATTTCCGGTAAGGACCTGCTGACGCCCTATGATATGGCGCTGCTGACGGCAGAATATTTTAACCTGGACAAAGGGCTTATACAGAAAGCTGACTCTTCGACGTTCAGTCAACCGGCCCGGAGGCCGCCCAGGACCGGCTTTATACTCGATAAATCAGTAGATAATTTAGGATATTCGCCGCATTCATTTTCGGAAGGAATCGGCATCCTGGCGGCTCAGCTTAAGTAGGTTTTGAAATTTTAAACAGGTAGTTGCCGATCTCGCGGCAACTCCTGTTTGTTTTACTTAACCCACTAAAAAAAAGTATAGAAATTGAATAGCCGGATAAATACTTGGTGTGGATATTTAAAGTACGGCTGAAAGTATCTGGGTGACTTCTCTGGATTTCCTTCTTGAAACGGGGACCTCCTTCCCTCCGGCCATTTTAATGGTCCTGTCCTGGTCGGTGTAGTCCACAATGTGGTTGGTATTGATAAGGTATGACTTGTGTATCCTCACAAAACCGCTGTTATCATTCAGGGACATGTGAAGATTTTTGATTGTCTTTGCGACAAGGTATTTTTTACCCGAGTACGTATATATATAGGTATAATTTCCTTCGCCCTCGAGGCAGGTAATGTCGGGCGGGGTTAAAAAAATGGTATTCTTGATACAGTGTATCGAGATGGCGTGGTGCATATCCGCACTTTGCGGATTATTATTTGAAATTTTCATATTAAGTACGGTTAAGGTTGGAAAAAAGTACTTTACTGTTGAGCCTCTTAGTCGTAAAGATAGGGTGTCAGGAAAACAAAACCGAGTCGACAAAAAATGCCTTTTGGGTTTAAATAGTTCATAATGAACTATTTATTCCGGTATTTGAAGTGTAGATCACGTGTTTGTACGTATAAAATCACGTATTTTTACGTATAAGCACTATAGGATAGTTTTTGCCGGGAGTGAAAACAAAACGCTCCGGAAAAGACAGGCGGCGTTTAAACATTGAATATATTTGCGGTTAAATTCGGAGATCACCACTTTCCCCGGGGAGCCGGGTAATTTAAAAATATAAGATGACAGGCGGAGTCCAAAAATTACTGGAGCAGATAAAGGATACAGTTGTTGGCAATAGGGAAGAATTAGAAGCATTCAGGCTCGAATACCTGAGCAAAAAAGGAAAGGTAGCGGCGTTATTCGAAGAGCTGAAAAATGTTCAGAAAGAGGACCGAAGGGCGTTTGGCGCTGAGCTGAATAACCTCAAGAACCTTGCCCAAAGCAGGTTTGACGAATGGGCCGAAGTACTGGGCAGGCTGGCAGACCCATCGGTAAAGGCTGAACCCGATTTTACCCTGCCGGTGCCGCCTTTCAGTTTCGGAAGCCTTCACCCGCTTACGCTTACCAAAAAACGCATTGCCGAGATTTTCTCCAGAATGGGCTTTGACGTTGCCGACGGTCCCGAAGTAGAAACGGATTGGTTTAACTTCGGCGCGCTGAATTTTGCGGATAACCACCCGGCAAGGGAAATGCAGGATACCTTTTTTATCGAAAAGGGGAAAGGCAAAGACGATGTATTGCTCAGGACGCATACTTCTAACGTACAGATAAGGCTATTGAACAATAAGAAGCCTCCCGTGAGAAGTATTATGCCGGGCCGCGTTTTCCGGAACGAGGCGATATCCGCCCGGGCGCACTGCATTTTTCACCAGGTAGAAGGGCTCTATGTAGACCGCAATGTGAGTTTCAAGGATCTGAAGGATACGCTTTATCACTTCGCTAAGGAAATGTTCGGCAAGGAATCGAAAATAAGGCTCAGGCCGTCCTTTTTCCCTTTTACCGAACCCAGCGCCGAAATCGACGTTACCTGTTTTATCTGTAAAGGGAAAGGGTGCAATATCTGCAAACATTCGGGATGGGTAGAGATAGCGGGGTCAGGAATGGTAGACCCAAATGTGTTGCGTAATTGCGGAATAGATCCTGAAGTATTTACCGGTTTTGCTTTCGGAATGGGTATAGAGCGGATTGCCATGTTGAGATATGACATCAAGGATCTCAGGCTGTTTACTGAAAACGACGTCCGTTTTCTGCGACAGTTTTCCGGGGCCTGATCTTTAACACCATGCGTTGGATAAGTAAGCTGGCAGGCTCCCTGCATATTTTGTTCTGTATCTATACTTTGCTTGTCTACGCGCTGTGCTACTGGCCGGTTTCCCCGCATTGGGTTGCCGGGTTCCTGACCATGTCATTGCCGGTAGTAATGCTTATACACCTTTTTGTTATTGTTTCGGGAGTCCTTTTGGGCGCACGGCAGCTAGCGGGAAGGAGCCTCGTTATGCTGCTCATTTCTTTTCCTTTCTGGTCACGGACGTTCAGGTTAGGGGATAACAGGGAAGGGAGCGATGAAAATATCAGGCTGCTGAGCTACAATATACATCAGCTGGGGGTGGGAGTGAAGGTGCAGGGAGAGAAGTCGCTGATTTCGCCGGAGGGTATCGGATGGCTGAAAGACCTGAACCCCGATATAATGTGTTTCCAGGAGGCTTATCAATCGGCCGGGCGCGATAAGGACCTTGCAGAAGCGCTGAAGAAGATCGGTTACAGCCAGTTTGTGATAGTAGACCAACCGGTGAACAGGAAGCCGGGAACGACAAAAACCGGGCTGGCCGTTTTCTCCAGGTATAAGCTCCGGAATGCCGAGCTTAAGGTCTTTGCGGGCCAGAACGGAATGCTGAAATGCGATGTGATAGCAGGCGGTGATACGCTGACTGTCATCAATGTGCACCTCCACTCGATGACGCTGAACCTGAGAGAACTTGTAGAGCAGAGACAGATGGATGGACTGAAAAAAGAGTCGAAGAGAACTGTCTCACGTATTAAGAACGGCTTTGAAAAAAGGAATGACCAGATCAGGTCGCTGGAAGAATGGATAGAACAGGCTCGTCACCCGGTAATCGTATGCGGGGATTTCAATGAAACTCCTTACAGCTACGGCTACGGCCGGATTTCGAAACTGCTGATGAACAGCTTTGAAGCAGGAGGCAGCGGTTTTGGTTTTACTTTCAGGAATCTGCCTTATTTTATCCGGATCGACAACCAGTTTTACGACCCGGACAAAATAGAGCTGGCAGCGTTTAAGACACTGCGGGGAGTGAATTTTTCGGATCACCGTCCTCTTGTTTCAGACTATATAGTAAAAGATAGCCAGTGATCCGGAATAACGGTAATCCGGTAGGGAAGAATCAATATATCCACCTTCCCGGCGTCAGACAGAGCAGATCTCGATGCTCTGCTTTAAAGAGTCGAACCAGTTTCCTTTCGGAATAAATTCCTGGCCGACGTATCCTTCGTAACCCGTATCGGCGATAGCGCGCATAATGGCCGGATAAAACAACTCCTGGGTATTGTCTATCTCGTTCCTGCCGGGAACACCTCCTGTGTGGAAATGCCCTATATATTGAATGTTTTCCCTGATATTCCGGATAACATCGCCCTCCATGATCTGCATATGGTAGATATCATAAAGGAGCTTGAAGCGTTCCGATCCGATCCGTTTGCATAGTTCCGCGCCCCATGCGGTATGGTCACATTGGTAGTCTTTATGATCGATCTTGCTGTTGAGCAATTCCATAATGAGCGTTACCTTGTGTTTTTCGGCAACTGACATGAGCCGTTTCAGGCCTTTCTCGCAATTGGCCAGCCCCTCTTCGTCGCTTTTCCCGTTACGGTTGCCCGAGAAACAGATGAGCGTATTGTAGCCTGCTTTAGATACCAGCGGAATCACTTCTTCGTAAGAGCGGATCAGCTCCTGGTGATAGGCGGGATCGTTAAAGCCTTTTTCTATACCTTTTCCGGCTCCGTTGGGAAGTGCGCAGTACAAGCCATGCGCTTTCAGTACCGGCCACTCTTTAGGGCCCATCAGCTCCACAGATTGTATCCCGATCTCTTTAACGGCTTTACAGAATTCCTCGAGCGGAACTTTACTATAACACCATTTGCACACGGAGTGCCTGATGCGGCTTGCGGAAGAGGTGCCTGTTGCTGCTTCTGCAGAAAGGTTACCTGAAAAAACGGCGCCCATAGAGGCGCCGAATATTTTCTTAACAGCGTTACGTCTGTTTGCCATGGATTTGCAGTCTTGAGTCTGTTATAGCTCCCTGATCCGGATGTTCCTGTACCAAACCTTGTCGCCGTGGTCCTGGATCGCGATATGCCCTTTGTCATACTTTCCGAATCCTTCCCAGCCTTTAAACTTGCTGTTTTCGACCATTTTATCCCATTCGGGGCCTTTTGTCGGGAAATCCACTACTTTTTTTCCGTTCAGCCAGCTTTCACCGCGACCGTTTTTGATAACAATTTTTGCCTTGTTCCATTGCCCGGCCGGTTTGACGGCCTTCAGATCGGTAGGAGGGAGCATGTCGTAAAGGGAACCTGCCTTGTGATTGCCCGCGGCTCCTTTGAAAGAATCGGGGTGTTTTTCATCATCGAGCACCTGTATTTCCGGCCCTGTCTGGTAAGGCTGCCCGAATTTTTTGTCCTCATGGACATGATACATAATACCGCTATTGCCCCCTTCGCTGATTTTCCATTCCAGTTCCAGTTCAAAATCGCCGTACTGGCCTTCCGTAACGAGGTTTCCACCGCCCTTTGCGGTCATTACCATAGCGCCGTCCTCTACTTTCCAGATATCGGAAATCGTGCTGCCATTATAGGTGCGCCAGCCGTCGAAGTTTTTACCATTGAAAAGCTTGACCCATTTGCCGGTCTTCTGAGCTTCAACCTGTGTAACGCCCAGCAGCAACGCGCCGGCAAGAGTAAACATGGCAATTTTTTTCATCAGAATAAAAGAGTATTAAATTGTTGATTATTGCTACCTAGACCTTAGGTCAGACTAATAATGTTGCCGTAATATTAGTGCTTTCTTTAATTTTGAGCAGAAAAACTTTATAAAATTTGTGGTTTAACGAAAAAAAATAAAAATAAACAAAGTATGGCTTCCATCTTTTCCAGGATAATCGCCAGGGAAATCCCTGCCCATATCATAGCAGAGAACGACAGGTATATAGCTTTTCTTGACGCATTTCCTACAGCCAAAGGACATACTCTGGTGATTCCGAAGGCAGAAATCGATTATATTTTTGATCTTGACGACGATGTGTATGCAGGGTTAATGGCTTTTTCGAAGCAGGTCGCAGGCGCAATAGAAAAGGCAGTTCCCTGCAAGCGGATCGGGTTAGCGGTTGTCGGCCTTGAAGTTCCTCACGCGCACGTACACCTGATCCCGCTGAACAGTATGTCGGATATGAATTTCAGCAATAAACTGAAGCTATCCGGCGAAGAAATGGCCCGGATAGCGGAAAGTATACGCGAAAATATAGGGTAGAGACCGGCATCCTGCGTGACGGGGCGCCGGCTCAGAAATAGATATGTTTTTTCAGGCTGAGCATACCTCCATAGGTGACAGGGTAAAGATCGCCGTAGTCCATGGCCAGGTTGGCGCCGATGGTCAACCCACCCAGCCAGTTTGTTCTTCTCGACAGTGACAAAAGGCCCGAAAATTGTCCCAGCCCTTTTTCAGGCCAGGAATTCTCAAGGTCATAAACACCGAAATTACGCGAATAAGATAGTTTCGTAGTCCAGATAAGCTTATTGGCAATTCCTCCCTTCATGCCCAGGTGAAAGGCCCATACGCGGTTATTATTAGTGAATGAATCTCCGTACAGGTAGCCTTGGCCAAGCTGCTGGGTGTCGACTCCGGGGGTAATAAATGGCGTGCCTACGGTGCGCATCATGTATGACCAGCCGTCCCTGACCTGGTAGTTGTTGAAATAATTGTCACGCCCCAGTTTTTTTGGGTCGTTCATGTCGAAGTCCGGTCCTCCCTGGCTTTTGGTGTAGAGGAATTCCAGTACAGCTTCGTGAATCTCAATCGCGCTTCCGTAAATGTTGTTTCTCCTGATCCTGATACCGTTCAGCCCGTCTGCAATGTTGGTCAGCCTGATAAGGGAGCCGTCTTCATAGACACTCTGCCTGTATAGAAGGAAATTCGCTCCATAAGTTTTGATTTCCATTCCGATGTCTATGGAGCCGAGATGGTTCCCGATCCTGTTGGTAGAATCGTGATGAGCCTTGCTGCTTTTCGGACCCCTGACGCCGAAAATTGTTTCAAGGTAACTCTGGAACGATGCAGGCATCTGTTTATCGGTGGGATTGTCTTCGTCGTAATAGTAGGGGCTTTTTCCTCCCCACTGCGCATTGTGGTTAAATCCTCCGTAGAGCTTCACACGGCCCTGAGGACTGCCGAACCGGAAATAGAGCTGTTTCTGATGTAATTTGAGGTCGGTAACGATCGGGCGGTTGCGGTCCAGAACCCCGTCGGAATAAAATCCCAAAAACTGGAGCCACCCCTTTGTAAAAGGTATATTGGTATATTCGAATACCCCGAACTGGATCCGGAAATTAGGCATTGCATTCGGGGATACGGCATACTGGCCGGTGCCCAGCGTGCTGTCGGCAAGACCTACGACCTGCTTCTTACGACCGGCGAATATCTCAAAAGCTCCCAGGCGAAAGCCTGCGTAGGCCTGCGGGAGCAGGAACTGGGCTTCTTTCGTGATATTTTCGACAGCTTCTATTCCGCCCGTAAAGCGGAGGCCTTTCTTTTTCTCGTTATTGAAGTTGTAAGTGCCGGCCCAGCCCAGCCTGAATCCCCCGCCGTTTCCTTCTTTGGGGACTGTCCCCCATTGATTTGTATGAATCCAGAAAGGCAGGCGTTCCTGGTCGTATGCGCCAAAGCCTACAATTTCTATATATGCAGAGTCATTCCTGGTTGTTGCTGTCGTACTGCCCTGTGCTTTTGATAGTATGGGAAAAATGCTGCCGAGGAGAAGAAACAGGCAAAGTCTATTATTCATTTAAATGGGTGGCGGTTAGGTGGTGTACCCTTCATTTACCTGACTGGTGTTTATATATTTATTAGTGCAATACTAAGACTTCTTTCGTATATCTCAAATACATTTTTCCTAATGTCCCGGAAGGGAAGAGAATTGTGAATACCGGTATAGAATGCGGTTTGGAGATTTTCAGGGCTACATGAGTCTTAGCCGGGGCTAACAGACGGTAACTTTTACGAGCAGACGCTACTTTTGATTTTTGCCGGTAATACCCGCCTGCCAACACTGATAAACGAAACTTTTCGTGAAAGAGCAGGATAGTATTATTGTGATTATTTGTGAATATTCGGATGTTTTTTTGCTTTCAGCCAGGTATTTTTGTTCGACGCTCAATTAATTCAAGTATAACTTAGCGGACAGCTTCCCTTTTATCTTTAATTTCTTCATTTAACCAATTTAAACTTTCCCGTTATCTCATCACGTATGAATACCGTAACAAAGCAGAGGAAGGGAGGAATCCTATGCCTATTGGCTCTCTTTGGGGTAGCCACATTCACGGCTTTTATGCATTTTGCTCCTTCCGGCAATCTAAAGCTGGAGCAGGGAAGCCGTATTACGCTCATCGGTGGAAACCTCGGATCGAGAATGATCAACTACGACCATTTCGAAACCGAGCTTCAGCTTCGCAACCCTTCGGCCGGCCTGGTTCTGAGGAATATGTGCGATGGCGGAGATACGCCCGGTTTCCGGCCGACGCCCAACCGGAACAACCCATGGGCTTTTCCGGGGGCCGAAAAATTCCAGACGGAGTATGCCACCAATTCGCATAGCGAAGGGCATATGGAAACTCCCGACGAGTGGCTGACCCGGCTAAAAACGGATGTAGTGGTAGCTTTTTTCGGGTTCAGCGAGTCATTTCACGGACAGGCAGGGCTGCCGGCTTTTAAAGGAGAATTGGACGCCTTCATAAAACATACTTTATCTCAGCCCTATAACGGCAAGGCTGCGCCCCAACTGGCCCTTGTCACTCCTGTTGCCTTTGAAGACCTGTCTTCTAAAATGGACGTTCCCGACGGGAAGAAGGAAAACGCAAATATTGCATTGTATGTGGCAGCGATGAAAGAAGTAGCGGCCCGGAATAAGGTGCTTTTTGTAGATGCCTTCAATCCTTCAAAAAAGTGGTACGAGGCATCTGAAGAGGACCTGACGATAGATGGTAGCCAACTGAACGATGCAGGTTACCGGAAACTCTCTCTTTTCCTGGCAGATCAGCTTTTCGGGACTGCCGGCTCCAAAAATGAAGCCAACCGGCAACTGGTTTACGATGCGGTGATGGAAAAAAACTGGATGTGGCATCACGATTACAAGATACCTAACGGCGTTCATGTGTACGGACGCAGGTACAATCCCTTCGGCCCGGACAACTATCCTGCCGAAATCGAAAAGACCCGCCAGTTGACCGAAATCAGGGACCATGCGATATGGGCAGCATGTAAAGGGGAGAAACTTAACCTTGAAGAGCTTGACAAGGGTACGCTTACACTTCCCGAGGTCAAAACCAATTATAACCCTGAGAAGAACGGGAGCCTGACCTACCTGACAGGAGAAGAGGCGCTGGCCGAGTTGAAAGTACCGGCAGGTTATAAAATAGAGCTTTTTGCGTCGGAGAAGGAATTTCCTGACCTGGCCAAGCCCATGCAGATGTCATTCGACAATAAAGGGAGGCTCTGGGTAGCAGTGATGCCGACCTACCCGCACTATCGTCCGGGCAACCCGAAACCCAATGACAAGATCCTGATTTTTGAAGATACCGACAACGATGGTAAAGCCGACAAACAAACGGTCTTTGCCGACGGGCTGCATTTACCTGTGGGTTTTGAGATAGAGGCGGAAGGCGTGTATGTTTCCCAGGGGACGAACTTTATCAGGCTCACCGATACCAATGGCGACGGTAAGGCGGACAAAAAGGAAATATTGCTGAGCGGCTTTGACGACCATGATACGCATCACAACATCCATGCATTCTGTGCGGACCCCTCGGGCTCTATATACATGGGTGAGGGAGTATTTTTGCATACCAACGTCGAGACTTCGTATGGTACAGTAAGGGCTACCAACGGCGGATTCTACCGGTATAATCCGAAACGCCGTCACCTGGAACGTACAGCCCAATTGTCGATCCCCAATCCATGGGGCATAGCCTTCGATAACTGGGGGCAGCCGTTCTTTGCGGAGACTTCGGGGCCTGACGTAAGGTGGATGCTGCCCGGTACGGTGTTGCCCAGGTACGGCGAAGCCACTCACAAATCGGTCAACCTGATAGAAGACGCGCACAGGGTCCGCCCAACCTCCGGGCTGGAGTTTGTTTCAAGCCGCCATTTCCCGGATGAGGTCCAGGGCGATATGCTGATCAATAATACCATCGGTTTCCTCGGCACCAAGCAACATATTATCGAGGACGACGGTACCGGCTTCAAAAGCAGGCACCGCCAGGATCTAGTAGTGAGCTCCGACCGTAACTTCAGGCCGGTCGATATGGAATTCGCTCCCGATGGCTCACTCTACCTGATCGATTGGCACAACATCCTGATCGGTCATATGCAGCATAACGCACGCGATCCTCTCCGCGATCATATTCACGGCAGGATATACAGGATCACTTATCCGTCACGGCCGCTTGTCCAGCCGGCAAGGATCGACGGAGCAAGCGTCGAAGTATTGCTGGAAAACCTGAAGCTCCCCGAATATCGTTCGAGGTACAGGACTAAACGTGAGCTGCGGGGCCGCAACGCTGCAGAGGTATTGCCGAAACTGACTGCATGGGTCGGCGGACTGGATAAGAGCGATCCCAGGTACGAACACCATATGCTGGAAGCGCTGTGGGTGAGCTGGGGGCTGAATAAAATCGATCAAAAATTGCTTAAAACCCTTCTGAACGCAAAGGATTATAAGGTGAGGGCCGCCGCCGTAATGGCCGTAAGGTACAATACGCACCAGGTAGCGGACCATCAGCAGCTTCTTACCAGGGCGGCGACGGATGAAAACGGGCGCGTACGCCTGGAAGCCATAGTTGCCGCGTCGTGGCTGCCAAAAGCAAAAGGAATGGCGGTATTGACCGAGGCCGGTAAACATCCGCTCGACGAATGGATGAAATATGCCTACGAAACTGCCGTGGCCCATATTAACGGGCAATCGGTAAAACAGAAGAAGCAGGACGACTATGTAAAGACCAATCTTAAAGGAAGTGACCTGACCTTATATAATGAAGGGAAGGAGATTTACGGAAGAGAAGGATTTTGTGTCACCTGCCACCAGGAGGACGGCAGGGGACTGGCCGCCTCGGGATTCCCTCCGCTGGCCGGAACCAGATGGGTAAAGGGCAATGAAACCAGGCTGATCAAAATCGTGCTGAACGGGTTGCTCGGTCCCATTAAAGTGCTTGATAAAGATTACCCGGGCCAGGTACCTATGACTCCCTACAGGGGAATGCTGAACGACAGGGAAGTTGCCGCAGTACTTACTTATGTCCGGAATTCTTTCGGGAATACGGCTTCCCCGGTCAAACCGGAGCAGGTAAAGCAGGTGAGAGAAAAAACCAAATCTTTCGACGGCTTTTATGATCCGTCAGCGTTATTGAAGGAGCATCCTCTGGAGGCAAAGTAAAAAGAAATACCCGGGAGTGAGCTGGAGTATGTACCCCGGCTCATTCCCGGATATCCCGATCGATTACCGGTAGCTAAGCCAGGCTGTAGCTACGCAGTCCTTATCCGGTACAAAACGTATCCACCTGGCTTGAAAATCTTCCGGAAAGCTGAAATCGAAGGTACTGCCGCTTTTTACTTCCACTTTCTTATAGGTCATCCACCGGCCGTGGCCTACCGGGTCAACTTCGATTTTAAAAGTAACAGCCTGCTTGCTGTTATGAAAGAGCTTCAGGCCCTTTTTATCATAAAACCCGATCAGGTACGGATCGGAAGCTTTGCCGGCTTTTACCATACTTTCCTTCCATGGGCCTCCTTCTCCTACCGGTTTGCCCAGCTCCCACAGATCGTCTATCGCACCGGCCCATACGGATGCTGCTCCATCGTCAGACCTTATAATTCTCTGATTACCTGCCGACGCGGGGTCAATGCCTGTCATAACCAGGAGCCCCCGGAAAGATGCATAGTCGTGAATGGCAAGATTGTGGGTGGCGATAGGGCGTATTTTGGCGAATCCGTCGGCATTTTCCGCAGGGAGCTCATAAAATGTGCCATGCAGGTTCAGCAAATCGCGCTCAGTCGCTACTTCCCTGCATATTCTTGAAACATCATGCCCCTGCAGCCGGTTATTTGCCTCCTTCGCAAGCGGAAGCCGCCATCTGCGTCCCTTATCGTCGGTTACCAGTATGGAAGAAGATTCGACCCTGATAACATCGGCAGGAACAGCAAATTTTTCACGGATAAAGGCGGCAGTTTCCGGATCCTCTTTTTTTCGGAGGTTCATGTAGGCGTCCAGTTCGTAATATCCAGCTTCTTCAAACCTTCCGTTGGTGATATTCCCTGCAAGGATACCCATCGAACGCCGGTTTTGCCCAAGTCCGTACAACAGGCCTCCCTGGTACCCTTCACTTCCGGTTCCGGCGAGGCCTTCAAAAAGGCTTACTTTCGCCGGCCTGTAGCGACTTTTATCCGTGTATGTGAAATGCAGGGTCGCTTTGGTCGGATGATCGGGCTTTACACGTATCCATTCTCCTTTCTGATCAGGCGGAAAGCTGACGCTGGTGTCTTTTCCGGCGCCGAGCTTTAACCGCTGCAGTTCCGTCCACTGATTATTGCCGAGCAGATCGACCTCAAAAAGGAATTCGGTTTCCAGGCTACCCTCATTTGAAAGCCACGCCTGACGGGCAGTCCAGCCGGCAAAAAGAAACGGTTCGGAGTAGGCATCTGTCACATTCTCGGACAACCATACTGATCCTCCGGCAGTACCGGGGCCCAGCAGGTCAGGTTGTTCGGGAGAGGTGAACCACAGGTTGGAATTCGATTGTCCCGGTCCTTCAATCCCGCCTTTAACTTTTCTTTTATTCAGAAATTCCTTCCTGGCGGCATCGTCACAGCCGAATACCAACTGGTCGTTCCACCTGGTATAATCGCCTATTACTTTCAGGTAAGCCGATCTTGGCCTGATGCCGGCCGAAGCTCCGGGGTTAAATCCGGCCGGGAATTTCCAGAACAAACCATGCATGGTCATCAGGTAGTCCGGTTTCCCTTCGGTGCCTACATCTCTGATCCGGGGCCATTCGGTATTCCACCCATGAGCGCCGTCATAGGTGTGGCTTGCCTTCGGAAGCCGGTAAAATTCCCAGCTTCCGTTGTAGCGAACGCCCAGCAATAAAGATTTCCGGTCCCAGCCTGTAGCCCAGATCGGATCGGTATCCGGCTTTGAGTTGCCGTAGATCCCGCCGGGACCTGTAATTTCTACAAACTGGTTACGACGTACGGTTTTCCAGGAACTGCCGTTCCACTCGGAAAGAGAGCCGGCTTCAATATCAAATCTTTCAAGAGCCTCAGGACCGGGTTCGCCGTTATTTGAATAGACCAGAACTCCCTGTCCTGAATATAAACCTTTCCTGTGGGCTCCCGGCAAAAGAGCGGTTGATTGATTAGCATCGGTATTTTTTTCTTTTTGCTTCGTGACATTCCCGTCTTCATAGAGCAAAGTGGGCTCCAGGCTATGTACGTCTACCTCATAAAATCCTTCTTCCATAGTACCGAAGTAGATTTTATCGGCGGGACTGCCCAGGTGACGCGCATTGCCCGTATGCCTGCCGGGCATTTCCGGATACGGGATCGACCGTACAGACCCCTTGTTGCTGATCGCGTAGGGCCCGATAAACAATTGGTTGCTTTCCTTATGAATCATCCGGTTGGCCGGCGTTCCGCCTATACTTTCCGGTCTGATGGTTTGTTCCAGGTTTTCGTTGATTTCATAAAGCTTGTCAGAAGAACCGAAAGGCAGATGGGGACCATAAGTAATGACCCAAAGTTTTCCGGCCCATGGCACGACGGCTCCTGTGCCGCACTCATCTTCATCGTTGTACATAGCCAGATGAGGATATATGCCGCTGTAGGAAGGAAATTGTTTTGAAGGCTCCTTATGCTGTGTAGAACAGGAAACAGCCATCAATATGCAGACCCCTGCGGCTATCGAATTCACCGGCCGGCAGTTTGAAACTCCAGACGCCATTTATTATCTTATATTTTGAAGGTACCGGGAAATAGAAAATGCCAGATCTCTTCCAAAGCTCCTGAGGTTTTCCGGGTTTAAGAGCTGGCCGTTGTTAACCGAGTAGGGAATCTCGAATGTAGTCGAAAGCTTAACGCCTTCCATACCAGAAGCCCAGGCTGCGAAAGACGTACCCTGTGTGTAATTGCCGGCGGTATTCCAGGCGGTGCCGAAGGGAACAATGCCTTTCCCGATATCGTATTTTACCTCCCCGCTATTATTCCGGGTGATAATTTTCGCGAATATCTCCTGCTCTTTCGCGATACTTGCATTTGCGTTTCCTACGATATAAATATGCTCGTTGAGGTTACCCTTTATCCAGGGACAATGAAGGTCGAACGCAGCTACCAGTTTTCCGTCGCTCCATGCAGGTACCGTATTACGTAATGCGCCGGTGCTGCAATAAATGCTCTTTCCGTCGTAATCCCGGTTATGATCTCTCGGGATACGCGCTTTTCCCTGGTCTCCGTCTTCAACACCGTCCTTGTCTATGAACGGAATAATCCAGAACTCTACCTTCTCTCTCAGGTCTGCCATCTGGCTGTCGCCGGAGAGGATGGTGCTGATCATCCCTTCCAGTACGTAATTGGCCATCATTTCACATGAATGGTGCCGCGCTGTAATAAGTACCTTTTGCCGGGAGCCGGCGGAAGAAGGGGAGGCAACTACCAGTTTTTCCACAGACCGCCCTTTGGGGGTTGTACAAAGGCTTTCAAGGCGTACGGCAGGGTGGGAGAGATAAGGGTTGATAAACGAATGAAAGTTCTCTTCCGTATAAGGCATCCCCATACTGAAACGGACTTCCTGTCCGGCTTTACCGTAATAGGTGAAAAGATCGGGAGAAGCGGACCCCGTTTTCAGCCAATCCCAGCTTTTCCCGCCGTCCGTGCTCACGGCCGGCCCTGTGACGGTGAGACAACTGGGCCTGGTAAACCTGAAGTTAATGGAGTCGCTTTTCTGAGGAGTAACGGCGAAGTACCAGTAAAACCAATCCTGGCCTGTGTCTCTCAGGTCGGGCCTGATAAAAATAGTATTGTCCCTGATCGAGTCCACCAGGATATTCCCCCCTGGGAAGTTGCTGCGGACGGTAAAGTTTTTATCCTGTGCGGAAACGCGCAGGGAAAGCAGCGCTATGGAAAGAACTATTGCTATTCTATTCATTTTGTTTTGTTTTTTTATTTTCAGGAAACCTTCCAATCGTTTATCGGTCCCAGAAGAAACGCGGATTCTGAAGGCTGGGCTCATCTGCCGGCGCGTTGGGATTATTCAGCCGTTCGTTGAGAGGAACGGGCATTCTCCGTGGGATAAGGCCGCTGGGATTGAGCCCGTTGATACCGCCGAATGCCGGCTCCAGCTCAGGATACCCGGTCCTCCTCCAATCTGTCCATACTTCGGGTTGGGTAAATAAGGCTATGTATTTCTGCGTAATAATGTGCCTGAGCATTTCGGTCGGGTTACCCTCGAACTGGCGGAGCTTCGAATCGACAAACGCGGAAACAGTAGATGCCGGCAGGGAGGAAGAAGCGACACGATTGACAGACGCCCTGATGGCCTCATCCATCGCCTGTTGAATTGCTTCGTCGGCGGGATTAATCCGCCATCGGGCTTCTGCCTCGATAAATTTGGTCTCTGAGAAGCTGATCAGTTGTACGGCGGACGCAGGATTTCTAAAAAGGGAGCCCAGCTCCGAATCGGTTGAATTTCCAAGCCCTGCCGTGCTTCCCGAGTAGCCTCCGTTTGTATTGGGGGATGCATAAAAGACGAGGCGCGGGTCCTCCGTCGGGGTTTTGAGCAGGGAGATGAACACTGCGCCGAGCCGGAAGTCATTCCTGCGCACAATTTGCTGGCTCCAGGGACTCGCTTCCGTTACACCGGTCCCGAATTTAACCTCGCAGTCGTTGTCGCCGTTGGCGATGCCCCGGTAAGTGCTTCCGCTGTAGAGCGCTTCAAGAGCTTTGGAGGCGGCATTGGCATCTACCTCGGTCAGATGCAGATAGTGACGGGCCTTGAGCGAATAGGCCGAGGCAATCCATTTCGACGCATTACCCTGGAAGATAAAGTCGTCGCTTCCCGGCATTGTACCCGGACCGGCATTTTCGAGGTCTGTAATGGCTTCGCTCAGCAGCTTTTGTATTTCTTCGTAGATGGCTTCCTGCCTGTCAAACTTAGGATGCGGATTGGACGCACCCTGGAAAGCTTCCGAATACGGAATATCTCCGTAAAGCGAAGTCATAGTCCCGAGTGAATAGGCCAGCAGGATTTTACTGACCCCGGAGTATCCCGTAGCTCCGGTTTCGCCGGCAGATCGTAGCAGGGTTATAAGATCCTGCATAGGGCCGGCATAGAACAAATTGAAAGGACTTCCGGCTTCAGCGTCTACGTTATACCGGTCCCAGGCGGCAGCCTGCAATACCGTACCCGTAAGATGCTGGGTGAAAATGTTTGAGAGCTGGGAAATATCCGCCCCCACTGTATATGCGATTGATATTTCTGACGAAGCCAGCAGGCTGGATAAGGTCGCCGTCGCAGGCGAATCGGGGCTGACGTTGATAGCACTGTAGTCGCATGAGCTGAAAAAGCCGGTGAAGACTGCGGCCAACAAGAATTTATGTATCTTTTTCACGATTCCTGAGATTAAAAATGAATAGAACAGGCAAAGCCGTAGCTACGGGTGTTGGGCATGGTGAAGTAATCGTACCCGGCGGCATTGTTATCTCCGTTAAGGTTGGTCTCCGGATCTATGCCGGAATATTTTGTGAACAGGAGAAGGTTACGCCCGGTAAGGGTAAATGTGGCTCCGCTGATTTTGACTTTCTGTAAAAGTTCTTTCGGCAGGCTGTATGAAAGGTTTAGCTCGCGCAAGCGCAGCCAGCTCCCGTCCTCTACAAACTGGGTATTGACGCCGCTTCCGAAGCCGCCTCCGACCCCGGTGTACCAGTACTGGCCTTTTACCACTTCTATATCGTTGATGCCGCCGTCGCTTTTTTTGACTCCTCTGAAAACATAGGGATCGTAGCGGTCTTCAGATTGCCTGGAGGTACCGGATTGATTCATGGAACCCAGCGTGCCGTTGTAAATATCGAATTTGTAGCGCACATCCAACAGGGTTGTCAGGCTGAACCGGCCGTAAGTGAAGGTGTTGCGCAGGCCGGCAATCCAGCTCGGGTTGGTGTTGCCTATCGGCTTCGGGTTAGGATCCCGGCTCGGGAATCCATAGTTCGCATTCGGAGTGGTACCATTGGCCAGGAAACGGGAATCGTCGATAACGACCTGACCGGCGGCGTTTCTTACAAAATCATTTCCATAGATCATAGCAAAGGGCTGTCCCTGAACAAGCCGTATCTGTCCCAGAGGACCTACTGCGGTGAGCCCTATGCTTTCGATGCCGTCTGCGATCCGGGTAACTACACTCTCGTTACGGCTCCAGTTTAACGCCACGTCCCATTCAAACCCTGAAGTCTTTAGAGGCCTTGCGTCGAACATGATCTCCCAGCCTTTGTTGGTGATCTCGCCGACATTCTGGATCGTGCTTGTGAACCCCGATGAGTTAGGCAGCGGCACGGATACGATAAGATCTTTACTGACGGAGTTATAATACGTCAGGTCGAGCCCTATCCTGTCGTTGAGAAAGCGAAGCTCGGTACCGAACTCGGTAGAAACTTTTACTTCCGGTCTGAGGTTGGGGTTTCCGGCTGAGTTGCTGACAGTAAGCCCGATCTGGTTCTGGTAGGGGAAGACAATCCCGCCGCCGGTAGTCAGCGTACCTGAAACGGATGCAGGGCTGAAGGTGTTGTTGAGCGCATAAATAGGAGAGTCGTTACCTACCTGTGCATAGGATAGGCGCGCTTTCCCCATCGAAAGAATCGCCGGTGGTATGTTGAAGAGCTCACTGAATACCCAGCCCAGGCTCACGGCGGGATAGAAAAAGGAACTGTTGCTTTTAGGAAGTGTTGACGACCATTCATTGCGGCCGGTAATATTCAGAAACAAAAAATTGCTGTAGGACAATCGCAGATCGGTATAGGCTGCGCTCAGCTTTCTCCTGGCCCAGGAGTGGTTGCCTGTTATGGTAGAAGCCCCGGAAGTGTTATAAAAATCAGGAATGTTCAGGCCGGAACCTGCCAGCAGTATCCGTTTCGAATTGTTAGAGAAATAATTATGGCCTAAAAGGGCGGTGAGCTGAATTTTCTCGCCGAAGCTGTGATTTAACGTAAGGATAAGGTCTGAATTGATAGACCGGTGCAGATAGGTTTCTTCGTTAACACGTCCGGCTACCTGCGCTCTCGAGTTTTTACTGTAAGCTTCGTTCCGGTTGTCGCTGTAGGTGTCGACTCCGAGGCGCCCCATTATTTTCAGCCACGAGGCCAGGTCGTAATCAGCCTGGACAAAGCCCAGCAACCGGTCTACATTGTCTTTGTAATGATTTTTTTTGACGGACCAGAAAGGGTTGTCGTAGCCGCCGGCATTTCCGCCGCTATTTCGCTGGGTGCCGTCCGGGAACGAATAAGAAAGAGGCTCGTTGACCGGGTCGTCGTAGCCGTTTGTGATGTCGAAAGATACCGGTGCCCGCAGCAGTCCCATGATGCCCGATGAATTGGAGCCCTGCTGTATACGTGTCCCTCCTGTTTTGCTGTAGCTGGCGGAGCCAGAGATATTCAGTCTGGAGGTCAGGGAGACGTCGCCGCTCATTTTGAAAGTAAGTCTCTGAAATTCTTCCGTCGGGACAATTCCCTGTTGCTTCAGACGTCCGAGTGAGAAATAGTAATTTGAGTTTTCGGCTCCCCCGGAAAAGCTCAGATGGTTGTCATAGGTGCTGCCTTTTTTAAAGAAGTTTCCCGTGTTGTTGAAAGGAGTAACCGGCACCCCGTTGGAAGCAGGATCACTTGCCTCTACAATGAGACCGGGCGTAAATCTGCTTTCTTTTGTCGAATAGGTAAGAGCGCTGAATTCCGGACCGAAGGAAGTAATTATCCCTGAACTAGGGTCAAGATAGCGTGGCACGCCATTCGTTTCGGCGCCCTGCGCATATTTGTTCTGTTCCTTGGGCAGCCTGTTGATTTCGTTAATGATATAGGAAGTGGAATATGAAATTCTGGATTTTTTGCCGGCCGATCGTTCTCCTCTCTTCGTAGTAATGACAATGGCCCCGGCAGCCGCACGGATCCCGTACAGTGCTGTCGCTGCAGGCCCTTTCAGCACAGTCATGGAAGCCACGTCGTCAGGGTTAATGTCGATGGCGCGATTGGAATGTGCCACTCCTGCATTTCCGTCGCCGCCTGCCAGCGTCCGGTTGCTGCTATTGTCTATCGGGATACCGTCGACGACAAACAGCGGGCTGTTATTTCTTAGCGAGGTATTTCCCCTTATTCTGATCTGGGCGGCGCTTCCTACGGCTCCTGAGCTTGTCGTAACCTGAACGCCGGCTGCTTTTCCGCTTAAAGCAGAAACAATGCTGGTCTCTCTCGAATTTACCAGGTCCTCATTGCCGACTTCCTGTACCGAGTACCCGAGCGACTTTTTACTTCGCTCCAGCCCGATAGCGGTTACCACTACTTCTTTCAAACCTTTGGATTCGGGCTTCATAGAGATAGAGAGCGAGGTTTTGGTGCTGATCTCGATTTCCTGTGAGGAATAACCTACAAAACTGAAAACCAGTATGCTTCCTTTTTCAGCTTCGATACTGAATTCTCCGTTTACGTCGGTGGTAGTCCCGCGCTGAGAACCTTTCCGGAGTATACTGACTCCGGGCAATGCTTCCCCGTTTTCATCGACAACCCTGCCCTTTATGATCCTGTCATCAGGCGCATCATAATCAGCTTCAGCCAACAGGCCTTCCTGCGAAACAGCCGATTGTTCTTCTGTCCTCGAACGAAACAGCATGACCTGTCGCCCGTGAATCTCGTGCCGGATTGACAAAGGCCTTAGCAGGTTTGCCAGGACATCAGACAATGGCAGATCAGAAGCACTGACCGAAACTATAGCCGACGCCCCTATTTGTTTGGAATTATAGATGAATTTAACAGACGAGTTCTGCTCCAGGACGGTCAGCGTATGCTTGAGAGTCCTGTTTTCCACATGGAGCGTTATTCTCTTTTGCAGAAGTTCCTGTGCATGAAGCCGATCGTTTCCCAAAGCTATACTGGCGCATATAGCTATCAGTGAAAACTGTAGCAGGGATATTTTCATGACAATCCAACAGATTGTTTTGAAACCATAAATTCTGGACATAATTTTACCTGTACTTTTGTTCTTGTTGAAAGATTAGGACAAAAAACCACCCCGCCCTCGCCCGAGGGAATACTGAAAAGTGCCGGAAGTGGTCAAAGAGTAAGGCCAATGATGACGCAACCATCATTGGCTTTTTTGTTTAGTTTTCGGGCATAGGCATATAATGTGATTGGGTTTATATTAAAGTTTCAGAATTCGGTGCAACCGGTGCTGTGAATGATCACCTGCCCCTCCACGATGTCGTACCGGGCATTGGCCAGCCGGCATACCAGATCGAGCTGCTCATATAATGTATGGTCTCTCAGATCGCCGGTAAGAAGACATTCGGACAATATCTCCTTGTTATAAACAATGCTTATGCCGTACTGCTCACCTATTATATGGAGGACATCTACCACCGGTTTATCGTCAAAAACCAGGCTGGACGGTAAGGGATGTATAATGCGCTCGGGATTGTGGCTTAGTTTCTTAATAAGCTTCGCATCCTGCCTATGGTAGATAACCTCCTGGTTAGGACTCAGGATCATCCCTATCTTCTGACTGGAGATTATTTCTTTTCCACCCTCTTTTTTATCGGAAGTAACTACTGAAACTTTTCCGGTCCTGACAGATACCAAGGCTTCCGGAGACGATTCAAACGACCTGACGGTGAAGCTGGTGCCCAGGACCTCTGTAATCAGATCGGGGGCGACAACCCTGAAAGGCCTTCTGGTATCGCGTGCTATTTCAAAATAGGCTTCACCGTTGAGGGTGACTTCTCTGAAGAGCGTATCGAAAGTTTGCGGATACACCAGCTCGCTATTGGGAGCAAGCAAGATTTTACTCCCGTCACCGAGGACCAGCTCCCGCTTGCTTTTGGCATCGGAGCGAACCCTGACCAGGCCGGATGCTTTTGCGGCTTCATCAGAGAAGGCACCCGGAGTATAGGTGCTGCCCGGAAAATACGCCCAGCCCAGTATAAGGATGAGCAATGCAGCGCAGGCAGCAGATATTCCATAATAAAGAGCCCGCAGAGAACCGGTGCGAGGCTGTTCCTCCGGCACATGGCGATCCAGCCGGCTAATCGTATCGGCTACGTGTCGTTCGATCTCATCGTCGCCAGGGAATTCGGCTCTCTCCCGGAGGGTATAGAGCAATGCCCTTGCCTCATTGATTTCTTCCGTTTTTCCCGGATTACGCCGCATCCAGTCACTCCAGAAAACATCGGCAGCCGGATCATTGTGAAGGACCCATTTCCGGAAAAACGGATCTTCGAGAAAATCAGAAATGGAAAAGGATTCGTAGTTCATGGTATATCCCTATGCGTCGCCATATCTACCAGATACAAACCGGCAGCAGGAGATACCATAATTCTGAGATTTTTTTTTAAAATAAAAAAGGTGTTTGGAGAACTGTTCAGATTGCCGCGGGTATAGCGGGTATAGCGTTGTGTAGGATTCTTTCGTTTATGTCAGGAGAAAAGAAGCAGGAGAAGGCCTATCGTGGAGGTTTTCCAATGTTTCCGAAGGTGTAAATAGGCAAGCTGGAGAAGATTTGAGACAGTTTGAGGGGTAATCGAAAGGATCATGGAGATTTCTTCCCGGCTCATCTCCTCATAATATTTCAGGTAAATCACTTCTCTCTGCCTTTTGGGAAGGGAGTTCAGAAGATCGGCCATGTTTCTCGTTTTGAGCGCGAGAGACTCTTCCCGGATCAGCCACCATTCGGGAGAAAATTCGACATGAGGGTATAACCTGTCTGCCAGCTCTTCCAAAAAAGGCTCGCGAACGATGTCGCGTTCGATTTTGCGCTTTAGCGAAACAAACAGGTAAGCTTTGATGCTATCAGGAACAGCCAGTCGTGCACGGTTATTCCAGATATTGATGAACAATTCCTGGATGCAGTCTTTCAGGAAGTCGTCGTTCTTCACGAATTTGTAGCCGTAGTTCAGCAATGCTTTGTAGTACAGATTCATCAATCTGCCCAATGACTTTTCATCGCCTGAAACCATTTGTTTCCATATATCCTGTTCATTGTGAAGTGTTTGCATGTTGAAAGGACTGCTGTGATGATACGAGAGCAACTGCAAAATAAATACGAAACAGGTTAAAAGAAGTATTAAATATAACTTAAACTGAAATATTCAGGATCGCGGAGGCTGCATTTTTGAGGCAGGTACCCTAAAAATAAATACAGCCATAACAAAGCCGGGCTTTTTGTTATGGCTGTAATAGCGTGGTATAGTTTTTATCTCTTGGGACTCTTATGGTATTTTCAAACCATGCGGGTCGTAGGGATACCTGATTTTATTAATGAACCTAATGTTTAATGTTATTTGCTTCTTAATCTTGAGACTGGCGGTCAGACCGGAGGTCACATATTAACGGGAAAAAAATATTCCGGCGTGTAAAATCCTTTTAACTATATTGTAGCTGTACACGTAGCTAAGAAAACTCGACCCTATGAAGGGAATTCTCCTTTTTGCTGCATTTCTTCTGATGACGGGTGTAGACCTGGCGAGGGCCCAGGAGCTTTCTCCCGCCGGTTTTCTGGGGTATGAGCCGGGAAGCAGGTTTACCTATCATCATCGTATCCTCGATTATTTCAGGCAATTGGCCGACAGCCGTAGAGACCAGGTGAAGCTCATAGAATATGGCAGGAGTTATGAAGATCGTCCGCTCGTTATCGCGATTGTCAGTTCTGCAAAAAATATCAGCCGGCTGGAAGATATCAGGAAATATCACCTTGCCGGGACCGGGCTTCCGGAGAATGAGGGCCGGGGAGGCGAACGGCCGGTTATAGCCTGGCTGAGCTATAATATCCATGGAGATGAAGCATCTTCATCGGAAGCAGCCATGCAATTGGCTTATGACTTGCTGAAAGGCGATCAGGCTCTGCTGGAAGGCCTGGTCGTAATAATTGACCCATGTTCCAATCCTGACGGGCACTCCCGGTATGTGAATTGGTATAACCAGGTATCGGGAAAGCTTCCAAATAGCCTTCCCGTTGCAAGAGAGCACGCACAGCCCTGGCCAGGGGGGAGATACAACCATTATGCGTTTGACCTGAACCGCGACTGGGCCTGGCAGGTGCAGACGGAGTCCCGGCAGCGGGCAGCGATTTATAGCCGGTGGATGCCGCACCTGCATGCCGACTTTCATGAAATGAGCGCAGGTAGCAGCTATTATTTCCCGCCGGCAGCCCGGCCTTTTCATGAAGATATTACGCCCTGGCAGCGGGAGTTCAACCAGATTATAGGTGAATACAACAGGAAATACTTTGATACGAACAACTGGCTGTATTTTACCAAAACCAGTTACGATTTATTTTATCCCAGCTACGGCGATACCTGGCCTACTTTTAACGGCGCCATCGGTATGACCTTTGAGCAGGCAGGGGGAGGGCGGGCCGGGCTGGCGCTGACCCGCCCCGAATCAGGAGATACGCTTACCCTTAGCGACCGGATCATGCATCATGTCGCGGCCGGTCATGCTACTCTGCAGGCGCTCGCCGCGCACAGGGAGAGGGTAGTGGCGGAGTTTGAGCTTTTTTTCAAGAAGGCCAGGGAGGAGCCGCCTGGAAAGTACCGCACATACCTCGTGAAAACGAAAGGGTACGGGCCTGCAGAAGAGGCTTTTGTCAGGTTCCTGGACAAGCAGCAGATTTTGTATGCGAGGTGTGGAGAGAAGTTTACTGCGCAGGCAACGGATCTTATTTCAAATAAAGCCGCCAAAGTATCTTTTGATCCTGAAGATCTGCTTATTCAGGGCAACCAACCGAAATCCATGCTGCTGAAAGTACTTATGGAGAGCAATCCGCTGCTGGAGGACTCTCTGACATATGACATCACAAGTTGGGGGTTGGGCTATGTATTCGGCATACCTGTCTACGGCCTGGAGCAGAAAAGAGAAGGGCGACTTTATACTTCTCCTGAGAAGGCTGGGCCACCGGTCCCGTCAAAATCATATGCCTATCTCGCCAGGTGGGAAGGTACCCGTGACCTCCGTTTTTTAAGCGCTTTGCTGGATCGTAATATTAAAGTACGAACCGCCAATTCAGGGTTTGAGGTGCAAGGAGAGAATTTTCTGCCCGGGACGCTGGTGATCGCACGTGCGGGCAATGAAGCGTTGGGAGAAAGGTTCGATAAAATGATAGATGAGCTGGCGGCTCAACATGGGGTAAACCTGTTCCCGGTAGCGACCGGGCTGGTTTCGGCGGGCGTCGACCTGGGTTCAGACCTGGTGACAGGAATAAGACCGGTAAGGGCGGCCTTGCTCGGAGGGACTTCCGTTTCGCCTACCGCATTCGGGGCTGTCTGGCATTTTTTTGACCGGGAACTGGGGTATCCGCTGACTATCCTGGATAAAGCCGGTTTTGACAAGGCGCATCTTGACCAGTTGGATGTCCTGATACTGGCTGATGGTAATTATACTTCCTTTCTTACGGACGAACGAATCCCGGAGCTCACGGACTGGATGTCGAAAGGAGGAAAGCTGGTGGTTATGGAGCGTGCATTGGAGGCCTTTGCCGGAAAAAAGGGCTTTCATCTGAAACGAAAGCCGCGAGACAAGCCGGGAGAATCGGATTTGTTAAAGCCTTATGCGGCCCAAAGCCGCGAATCGATAAGAAGCGAGTCGCTCGGAGCTGTATTCGAGGTGACGCTGGATGTAACCCATCCGTTCGGCTACGGCTATTCCGGCCGGCCTTATTATTCGTCGGTACGGAATATCTTTGACCTGGCATATCTTACGGAAGGGTGGAATGTAGGCTACCTGGGCGACAGCGGGTACCGTGGCGGATTTGTGGGCGATAGGGCGAAACCCCGGCTGAAAAATACCCTGATCATCGGTGTGCAGGAAATAGGGAAGGGGGAAATTGTCTATATGGCAGATAACCCCCTGTTCAGGGGCTTTTGGGAAAATGGGAAATTGTTGTTTGGGAATGTGGTGTTTAGGTGACGGGGAAGTGCAGTGTGTATTTTTTACAAATCGCACAGAGGGCCTTATCGCACTATTCTGAATTCTACCCTTCTGTTCTGCTGTCGCCCGGCATCCGTATTGTTCGGGGCGACAGGCTCTGCTTTGCCATACCCCTTTGCGCGCAGCCGCGTGCCGGTGTCGCCTGTCTGATCCTGAAGATAAAAAAGCACCGAATTAGCTCTGTTTTGAGATAGGGTCAGGTTTGAATTATGATCTCCTACTGCGTCGGTGTGCCCTGCTATTTCTACTTTTACATTAGGGTTTGCTTTTAAAAAGGCAGCGACGCGTTTGAGCTCAGGATAAGATTGTCTCAATAGGATCGGGCTTCCCGTATCGAAGAAAATATTGTTCAGGACGAGCTTTTCTCCTATATCTGCAGTGGAAATGATCGTGATCGGAAGTAAGGATCGGGTAGCTGGTGTTGTCTTTCCGGTTAGATCCACGTGATGGGAGCTGGCGATGAACTGGTTCCCGGTAAGAGCGGTGACGGCATATTGCCGTCCTGATGCTAACCGCAAAGCATAATTGCCGGAATTATCAGGCTGTACTTCCCCTAGCCGTGTTCCTGTTTCCAGGTCATCGAAAATAATTTTAACGCTTCGAAAATCCAGCGAGCCTGTGGGAGAAAGAACCTTTCCGGTAAATAAGAATGTCTGAGCAGCTTTTTCCGGAATTTGATTGTTCTGGCCAGCGACCTGCCTGGCCGGCTCCTCCGAAGAGACGGCAGATTGCGTTTTTGTATTTTTGAGCGCTTCTGTGTTTCCCCAAATCAGGAATTCATAGTTGGCTTCCTGCTGTTGATTAGGAGTCAGAGAGACCGTATAGTCTCCCTTTGGAATTGAGTAGCTATAGCCGATGTACCTGTCGGACGGCCGGCTATATGACAATGGATGAAAAAGCTTCCCGAATTTGTCTTTCAATATTATCTCTGCAGCAGCGGATGGAGAACGGTAAAGCACTTCGATGTTTCCTTCCGAGGCGGAAAACGTATAATCGTGTTTTTCTTCTGTAACGAGAAACTTACCATTGACCTTTTTAAATCCTGAGATAACGGATTGAGGTTCTTTAATCATATTCCCTGCTACTTCGAGAGTATATTCCGCGCGTTCTCCGGCCTTAACAGTTGAAACGAAGATCTGATAAGGGCCTTTCTGAACAGCCTTATTTACGATGTACCTTACTCCATTGCCACCTCCTTCCCAACTAAACAGGACCTTGCCGCTAGGTTCTGTTACAACCAGCTCGATCGGCACGCCGTTGGATTCCACGTTCACGTCATAGTAACTGTCTGGTTGGGGTTCGAAGACATATCTATGATTTCTCGGAGAGTATATGTTTTCTCTTCCACCGCCGGAACCTTCCTCTCCGAAAGAGATGCCTGTCTTGTTCCAAAAAGAAGTCTTTTCACGCATAATGTTGGCGAAAGGACCGCTCATCCGCATTTCATAGGTTCCCCTGGAATAACGTAATGCATGAAATATCATCCGGTATTTCCCCGCTCGTTTGAATTCCTGTTCGAATGAATATTCATAGCCGCTTGTTACGAAACCAATTACCTGGCCATTTTCTGAAATAATCTGCGCACGGGTATCATTGGTAGAATTAAGTTCCATCCTGACCTTCGCGTTATCGGACGTTACTTCAAAAGTATAAAAATGGTTGCGGGGCGTCCTTTCGTAATTCGTAAGGACATCGTAGGAGGAACCGGCTCCCAATGTCCCCCAACTGTCTTTGATCGTTTCTCTTTTGTCAAACAATCCTGAACTACCTACGGGTTGACCGTCGACTGTGATAACCTGGTCTAGTATCTTCCAGAAATTACCTTTTTTCTTCTTTTCCTGTGCGGGCAAAAACTGAGCCGTAAAAAGCAAAAGAATGAGCAAAACTGATCCGGTTTTGAGTTGAGTGCCTCTATGTTCTGATGCTGTCATTGTTCCGATTTTTTAATTACGAGGAGTGATTATAAGTATCTGTCTATTATTTGTTTGAATATGTTTTTGTCTTTACTGCTGATATTCAGGAGCCTGTTGTTTTTTAAGTACTTCCTGTCTATCGCACCGGTTTTAAGCGCTTTTTCTATCCATTCCTGAGCTTCTTTGTTGTTGAATTCCTGCAGATGGTAGCATGCCATAGCAAAGAGTGATTCGGGCAGTACGTCAGGATTTTTAACCGCTGTAGAGAGAAATAGATGCGCCGCTTCCGTTTGCTTTATCATCAGGCAACTGATGCCGGCATTCGTAAGCCGGCGGGTTGAAAGGAGGTGTGGGGTTGTTTGTAATACAAGACGGTATGACTGACTGGCACCTTTGAAATCAGATTGAGAATAGAGCAGATCTGATTTGGTAAGTATGGCCTCGGCCTTGCAGCACCTGTTTTCTGTATCCAATGCTGTAACCTCGTTCAGGTACGATATTGCTTTCCTGGGAGAGCCGGTAGAAATCATTATTTTTCCGACAGCTAGCTTTTTGGAAGGATTCAGAGGATCATACTTACACGCTTCGATGTAGTCTTCGGCTGCTTTTTTGAAAAAATCAGCCGCCTCGTAGACCCGCGCCCGGCTGTAATAGGCGTCGGAATTCTGTTTGTTTTTCCTGATTGCTTTTGACTGCTCTTCAATGGATTCTTTATACTCGCCAAGCATGAAATAGCAATTACCCAATTGGTTGAAGACCTTTGAAGTTATTTCGTCGGTAAAGTCTTTTCCCAGCTTTCGTTCGTTTGTTTTTAATAGCTCCAGAAGCTGGGCTGCCTCTTTATAGCGTTTTAACCGGTACAGCGCGCCGGCTTCCTTGTAATAAGCCAAATAATAGGAGGTATTGATAAGCCGGGCCTTTTTGAAATCTTCTAAAGCGCGCAGATCATCTGCGAGGGAATTGTAAATCTCCCCTCGCCTGAAATAAGCCCGGTGGAAATTGCTATTGTACAGGATTGCCTGGGTATAAGATTCCAATGCTTCCTGCAAACGTTGCTGCGCAAACAAGTTTTCGGCCAGGTGGAAATGTGCGTCGGCGGATGGCGGATAAAGTAGGGTCGCTTTTTTGAATGAAACAGAAGCATCGTCAAAGCGCTTTGCTCCGCTCAAACCAATGCCTTCATCGAAGAATATTTTTGCGGTACCCGAAATCCCGGACAGGACCTCATCGGATGGGTTGAGTTCCAGAGCTCTCTGAAAATCTTTCCCGGTATTCTCGAAATTCCCTTCTTTATACCAGCACAATCCTCTGTAAAAGTAAGCTTCGGCACTTACGGGCCGAAGTTTTATTGCTGTGGAAAAGTCTTCTTTTGCAAGAGGAGTTACGCCCTGGTTGCTATAATATTTTCCCCTGGCCAGGTAATTTTGATAGTTGTCAGGGTTGATTTTCAGTGCATTGTCCAGGTCGTTTTTTGTTCCTGCATGATTTTTGGTAAGTGCGCGCAATTCCGCCCTCTGTCTCAGGATTAAGTCACTGGCGGGATCGATGTTGAGATAATTGGTAAGGTCTGCAATTGCTTTTGGATAGTCCTTTTTCTCTGCATGTAAATCGGCTCTTGCTTTGAAAGCCGCGAGGTTGGCAACATCGAGTTCGATTGCTTTATCAAAATCTTTCAGGGCTTTTCCCGGATCATTATTTTTAGAATAGGCCAGTCCTCGTCCGAGATAGTGATCCGAGTTATCTTTGTCGGTTTTGAGAATCAGCGTATATCGTTTAATGACTTCATTGTATCTCCCGGCATTAAATTGTTCGTCAAGCTCGGCCTTAAGGCTCGACTTTTCATTCAGCAGACGGATCAGCTCTATTACTTCAGAAGAATCGGGCTTAATGAGCTGCACTTTTCTCAAAAGGCCTACGGCTTCCCCATAGTTGCGGTTTTTTTGTGCCAGCGACGCCCGGGATAAATATTCTCCGAGCAGTACTGCCTGTGATTGACTCTCCAGCTCGAAGGTTTTTTTTACCTTATAGATTTTTCTACGTGGAAGAAGGTCATCATAAATATTGAGTTGGTCGGCTTTGGTGTACGCTTCCAGGGCAGTTTCATAATCCTTATGGTTGAAGGCATCGTCGCCGGCATCGAGCCATCGGTTGTATTCGGCAAGAGCTATCCGCTCGGCATCCCGCTCCTTTTCTCTTACTTCTGTATGATCCGAAACTGCGTAACCGGAGGCTTCCGGGGCAAGCTCCATGTCGTTGAGCGCTGGATTTTGAATATCGTTTTCGCTGGTAAAAGCAAGACGGGTAATATAAACGACCCATTTTTTGTCACTACGTTCCGCACGTACTTCGGCTACCCGTTCTGCCGGCTCAAATACAGAATCTGCCTGTTTGTGTCGCAAATCAAATTTGGAGGTATAGTATACTTTCACATAGTAATAGTCGGACTTTTTCAGGCCTGACACGCGCAGGTCGGTGAAATGGATGGTTTGTTCTTCGCTTTTGGGATAGAATAAGTCGAAGTTGCTGAGATATTTGGAAATGGTCAGATCGAGAGGTGGTGTTCCCGGCTCCCGGCGCGGGTCGAGATCATCCTCCACGATTACTTTATCAGAATAAAATATCTGATTGGGCGAAGTATTGTAGCTGTCTTCTACAATTGATCTTCGTTCAAATTCACCGAGTTCATCGAAAGTCAGTGTGTTCAGAAGGTCGGCAAGTCCCCTTTCCACCTTACGCTGAGCCAGGAGCTGTATTTCCCTTGCATCGCGAAGGGTAGGTTGGCTGTACAGATTAACCGGGCCGGAAAGGGCTAAGATCAATATAATACTGATAGCCCGACAGGATCTCCACATACTGAACAGGGCAATTCGCATAAATCTATGGCATTTAATAGTTTAACTTATTTTTTGTGTTGGAAAAGGGAGTGTGCCTGCCAGGAACTCCGGACTGTTCAGGACTTTCCGGTATACAGGATCACCACGCGGCGATTCCATTTTCGGTGTTCTTCAGTATCGTTTGGCTTTACCGGATACCGGATACCGGCTCCCGTCCAGGTAATCTGCTTTGGGTATACCCGTTTGTTTATGAGGTAATTGTAAACAACTTTAGCCCTGAATTCTGAGAGTGTCTGGTTCAGGTTTGGATTGCCTATATTGTCGGTATGCCCGGTAATTGCTACTTTCTGCCCCGGGTGAGCCAGGAGATAGGCTGCCAGCGAATCAAGCACAGGCAAAGTGCCGTTGGAGAGTTTATAGTCGCCTTGCAGGAAATATACCAGTATTGAGTCCCGGGGAGGAACGATTCTTTCATTTTGCCTGTCAGGCTGCAGCGTTATGAGATTGATCCCTTCAGATAAACTTAGAGAATCGATGTGCCGGGAAGAAGGGGCATATTGCAGGGAATAGCGTCCTGGCAACGTAGTAATGTGTTGATATTGCTCGTTTTGCCGGGTGAGCGGAGCAGGAGTTTCCAGCCCTGTCAATTGCAGCGTTTCCAATCCTTTTCCCCAGACTGACAATACTGCATACCGACGGTTCAGGCGAATCGTATTAACAGCAAACGGCTCTGTTTTGGGGGTTATGATAATGTTTCCGTAGAAGTTATCGAACCCCGGTGCGCTTACTTCCAACGCGATGATGTCTGTTTGAGAAAACAGCGCCGGGTGACCCTGACTGGTTTCGTAAAGTTCTCTTTTTCCCGTCTGGGTGCTTATCAGCCAAATCACTGCATCAGGAATTAAAGCTTGAGTTTCGGCATCTACTACTTCAAAACGTCGCTTAAACCGGGCTTCGGAAGAAGTGTCCTTACCGAGTTCCGTATGCTTTTGAGCGTGCTGGTCATAAGCCTGTCCCAGTGTTTGCGCCGGAACCGGGCTAAGACCAATGGGGACATAAAACGTCGTTTCGGGCATAGGTTCGTTTAAAGTTCTGACCGGTATTTTAAGAGGATAGTACCCTTTAAAGCGCACCACAACGACATCGATTTTACATGCATTTTCCAATCTGTAAAAACCGTCTTCCTGCGAAATACTTTTGCTTATAAGTTCGCCATCGTTTGAAAAGCCCGATATGACAGCGCCGGTCAATGTTTCCCTTGTTTTCGAATCCTTTATTTCGCCATATATTTGAAAACATTGCGAATAAGTGTGCTCATATTCTCCTGTCAGGCATCCCCACAGCAGTACGATCCAGGAGAGCTTCATGGTTCATTGGGCAACAGATACGCCTATATTGCCCAGAAGTACTTCCCAGTTAAGCTGTCCTGCACCTTCTACATTTTTACTATATTGTTGAAGTTTCACCTTTACTTCCTTTTTAGTCATATCGTCATAAACCACATTCTCGCCGGTTTTGCCGTATCCGGTAAATGTTTGTCTTCCTGAAATTAACCCATAGTATGCCCCGTCCGCGGCCTGTGTCAGCTCCTTTATGTAGTTGACTTCGTGCCATGCTATTTCCGTAGACGTGTAGGGCAGGAGTTTCAGCCGGACGAGATAGTCGCGGATTTTATAGGTGCGGATCCCGGGGCGGTTCACTGAAGTAACCTGTATCGTCGCCGAAGGCAGGAATAGCGAAAGAGTTTGCTCAATGGCTTTGTCTTTTTCGCCTGACGGGATTCCCTTGTCGGTGATGATGTTCAGGTACTGAATAAATTCTTCTACTTTTTGTAATCCTTTATCCCTGAACAGGCTTAATGTAGCAGCATCGAGACCTGATTGCGGGTTATTGTAACTGCTTTCCCGGGAAGCAGTATTTTCCGCAACCGGAGTTGAAACAAGGTTATTTGAGCCGGGAACAGGTTCGGAAACCTGTTCCGTTGGCATAGTATCCGGTTTGGATAACTCGGCCAGCGCATCGGAGAGGATATGCGCTGCAGTTTCCGGGCTTGCGATCAGCTCATGTCTGCCATCGCTTCTGATAACGGCGGCAAGCTCCTCTTTTTTTACTGATCCGCTGCCCCCTGAAGTTGTCTGATAGTTGATTACCTGCGGGCTTTCGTATTGGATATTACCTGTTATGACCTGCAATGGATTGGCCTTTATCAGAATATCGCCTGATTTATAGGGCGGCATTTCATAGAAAAGTTCCAGTTGAGTTTGTAGTTCTTCCGGGTTGGAACTCATTTCGGACACAAACAGGTAAGCTCCTTTACTGTTGAATACAAGTGCCACACTTTCGCGTTGCAGGGAGCGTTTGATCGTTCTGCTTCCTTTCATTTCTGCCATTTTTACCACGTTTTCGTCGCCTTCTATCAGTCGGAACGGGTGACTCGTGCCGTCAAACAAATAGATGGTTTCCTGGCTTTTGGCAGTGCCTGAAAGCAGTAAAAAGCAGGCAGATAGCAAAAAAGCGATTGTCTTTTTCATTTTCTTCAGGATTTAATTGCCGTCTTTCCGCCCGATCAGAGTTTTATCCAGAATGGAGAGTCGACTATCTCGCCGGACGGCAGGGTAATTTTGATAGTTGCAGTTATAGTATCACCGGTTTTCCATTCTCCGGAACTTTTTTCTACCGACCACGTGGTACGATAGAGGTGGGTATTATTTGCCAGGAGCCGTCCTAAAGTACTGAACGACGAGATGAGCTGTTTTGCATTCTGAGCCCAGAAAAATGCTCCCCCCGTTTCACTGGCCATGCGCGACAAAACCCCTACGTCAACAGATCTGCTAAGACCCACGGTAAACAAAGGGAGTTTTTTTGTCTTGGCATAGTTGATTACGTCATTGATATTGCCTCCCATGTTGTCCTCGCCATCAGTGAAAACTATTACAGCTTTGTTTGAATTTTTTGCTTTTGATTCGGCAAAATCCAGCGCTGCATTAACAGAATGATACAAAGGAGTTCCCCCTGTCGGGTATCTGCTCAGGGTATCCAAAACCGCTTTCATATAAGTGGTATCACGCGAGAATTCGTTGTGAAATTTAGTGTAATTGGGGTATTGATTAGAAGGATAGCTAGCCGTAAAACTTGCAATGGCCGCGTTGTCATTATAACCCAAATGATCCAGGAAAGTCTTCCCTGCTTCTATACGAAGGTTACGCGGATCGGTTGACGCTATACTTCCCGATTGGTCAAACAACATCAGGGCGGAATATCCCCCGGAGATTTGCGACAGCCCGAATAGTTCCACCTTTTCTATCTGGTAGGTTCTGCCCGACGCAGCGGCAATGCTGAAATTGTCTTTTTGCAGTCCCGTCACAAAGCGCCCGTTTTTGTTGACCACATACAGATCGACTGTGAATTCTACCTTACTTCCTTCTACTTTTACCGATTTGGTGGTCATGGTAGCGCCTGAAGGCTCACCTTCTACCGTAGGGATAGGCAGCGCGATGGTCACTTCTTTCCGACAGCCCGATAACAGGCCCAAAAACAGGGAAAAACCGAGTATATAGAGAAGTGAAGAGATTGATAATGTTTTCATTGATTCGTTTTTTAGATTAACAAGGATGCTCTCTTGTGTTATTTCACCAGAAATGATATGCCAAGCCTTACTGACGCCAATTGCCCGTCTTCGTGACCTGTAAACTGGTATCTGCCACTCAGGTCCAAAAGAATGGGTCCGGCTTTTTTCTCGAAGCCTATCGCTGCGCCGTAAGAGACGGGGAACGTAATTTGATCGGCGGCTACTACCTGTTCTCCGAATTCAGTGGTGGTTGTTTTGCTTTTTAAGAAGCTGGTTCCGGCTTCAGGCATAATGTAAATGTTGTTGCTGAGATAGTATCTTAAACCTATCAGCGCGGGTACCCGGAGAAGATTCACTTCTTCTTTGTACAGGAATTGTCCTTCTTCCGTGTAATTTCTGAGTAGCGTCCAGTTAGCGTAACCGGCGCTAAGCGCCACCCCGATTTTCGGGGAAATGCGATAGCCGAAAGTCAGTCCGAAACCCAGGTTCCTGTCAAGCCCGAAACCTTCCCTGTTGCTTTTCCAGTATGGACTGCCCCCTACCAGGAAATCGGGTTGGACATATACCCCTACCGAAAGCTTTTTGGGAAGTTCCAATGTGCCCGGTAAAGGAGTGTCGATAGTGCTTGCTGTTTCAGCTTTTGCTGTTTGAGGGCTTGATTTTACCTGTTCGACAGCACCCTTGGACGTGAACAATTCTTCGTCTCCGTTTGAAAAAATAACTTTGACAACTTTAGATACGGGTACAGATAAAACCGACTCACCTGTTACAGGAAATGCTTTGTAGCGAATTTCTTTTTCTCCAATTTCTTCAACCAGTGCTTTTATGACCGTACCGTCGGTCAGATGGATTGAATCTGACTTTTGGGTTTCCTGGGCATAAGCATGAGTAAAACATAGAAAATAGAAAAGCAGACTGCGTAAAAGGAGGTTAAACGGGGGCGTTCTCATTCGTGATATGCGGTTAAATGGGATAATGTATGAACTGGTTGAGATGACCGAAATTACTTTCCGAATGCAAAGCCGATCCCTATATTGAAAGCTGGCACGAACCCGACGCTGAAGCGGGGCCACATCATGTAATCTTCATAATCGAAGCGGTCGCCCTTTAACATAAATCCGCCTAACAGTCCTACTGACGCTTCCAGGGCCAGGGGGCTGCTCCCGTTTTTGAATTTAGGAAGCCATTGATAGCCAACCAGTGCACCGACATTGGCGAAATTGTATTTTTCGTCAAAGGCGGGGTCCGGATCGTCTTTATCTACGTCTTTGAAAAACCTGATTCCGGCTGTAGGCGCTACATATAACCCTGAGGGGGCTCCGCCTTCGTCGATATTCAGAGACGGGACCAGGTTATAAATTCTGTATTCGGCCCCAAGACCCAGCCAGGTGCTTGTAAAACCAAAATCAGTTTCGGTAGCGTAATCGACATTGAATTGAATACTGTTTTTTGGAGATAAAACATGCTCATATCCCAAACTGATTGTGGGAGCATATCCTGCTAATGGCACAGGGTTAAATTTGATGATTCCGCTCTGACTGTAGCTGAGAAATGGCGCTAGCATTATTGAGATAAACAGGGTAATTGATTTCATTTTACGGTGATCTTTATGGGTTACTAAATATTTGAAAATATCGGAATCGCTATGGTCGCCTTTGGGACCAGTAGAGCCTTGCGGGCTTTCGGATCCTCGAAGGACATGAGCGTTGTTTTTATTGCGGTCTTCGTGAGCAGGAAATACGCTCATTAGTCTTTGCAAAATTGCCTTCCCGATGCAGGTCGAAGCAATGTAAAAAGTACACAAAAGGCGATTGGATCGTAGAAAAATTCTATGGGGCAGCTATGACTTTATGTGAATTTCTATGGTGCTCGACTTTGATAGATAGCTAAATTTGCATCTGTTGTCATGAGACCCTCAGACAAATTATGAAGCCTGTTCCTATCAAAAAAATCGTCCTGATACTGCTTTGTACCAGTTTGGTATGCAACGCCGGGAATTACCTAATTAGTAGCGGGGGAGTAGATCTTTCAAGTAAGATTTACCTGCTCGAAGACACCCGAGGCGAGTATGTTACTCTGAATGACGTTACGACGCCTGAAGTGTCGGACCGGTTTAAGCCGAGTCTCCAGGAAGTTGCCAATCCGGGTTTTACGGCATCTGACTACTGGATCAGGTTTGACGTGGATGCTGATAAGAAAAGACGGGAGCGATGGTATGTCGAAATAGCGTTCGGTGCTTATGGTCATATTGACTTGTATTTTGTGGCCAGGGACGATGGCAGAGTCGTCAGGAAGTCGGGAGGAGATTTGAATAAGCATCGCTCAGAAGTATCGTCTCCTCACTATCTGTTTAGTATACCCGATTCGATGAGCGGGAAAATAACGGTTTACGGACGGCTGTCGTCTCTTGTCGGACAGGCTACCTTTCCCGTTTTTTTGAGAAGCGAAAGTGATTTAATTGGCAGCCAGCAAATTACAGGGTTCTGGTGGGGAGGATATTATGGTATATTGTTCGCGATCCTGATTTATCATGTTCTTCTGGCGGTGTTTACAAGAGACCGGCGGTATCTGCTGCTTTCATTGTATTTGCTTAGCTATCTTTTTTATGATTTTTCCCGCGGTTTTTTTGTCGGGACCAGATTTATCTGGGAAGGGTCTGAGTGGTGGACACGAAACGCCGTCGTGCTTTTCCTTCCTGTAACCCTCGCCCTGTTCTTTTCGTTTTATAGCTATGTGCTTGATTTCTATAAAACAGTTACCAATTTCAGGTATATATGGCTTGCGGTAATGGCTATTTGTTTTGCTGCTATGATGGCCTGTTTTTTCCGGAAACCTGATTGGTCGGTCAACGGAATTTTATCCGTTCTGGGAACCTTCATACTTACTGCTACAATGGCGCTTGCTGTGTGGGGGTGGAAAAGAGGGCACCGGGCTGCCATTTTTTATTTCTGCGCCGTAGTGATTGGTTCATTGGGAGTCTGGCTTCATACGCTTAACCGGCAGGGGGCTTTGTCGCAGGAGTCTTCTTTTTTGTATTATATTCTGAATATCACTTCTGTGTTTGAGCTTATCCTGTTGGGGATCGGTCTTGCGGAAACCATCAGAAAGAGCAAAATGGAAAAACGACGGCTGGTTGCGGAAAAGGAACACGAAATAATGGCAGCCGAAATAAGAACTTTGCTAAATGAACGAGGACGTATAGGTGAAGAGTTGCATACCAATATTGGTAGTACGTTGCTTAATTTCAGGCAGTTGCTTCAGTCGGATAGGAGTGGAGGAGGTTATGACCGTTTACAGTTTACAGAAAAGATGCTGACGACCATTTACAATGAAATCAGAAATGCCTCACATAATATGATGATGCATGATTTTGAAGAAAAAGGGCTGAATGCGTCCCTCAGGAATTTATGTATCAGATTAAGCGCGCCCGGTCTTACCAGGTTTTATTATTTGCCGTCGGGCCATGAGGGGGACTTAACAATGAAAAAACAGCTGTATGTTTTCCTGGTATGCACTGAATTAACCAATAATATTATCAAACATGCCAGGGCAACAGAAGCGAGCATACGTCTTGAGAAAAAAGACAGCGATTTTCTCGTATACGTGAGCGACAATGGTGTCGGATTTGCCAACGGGCCGGCACCATCCGGCAAAGGTTGGCTGCTGGCCCGCGAGCGGCTTTCTGAATTGGGCGGCACGGCAGAGATACTGCAGGTCGGAAAAGGAACCGTGGTCTTACTTAAAGTGCCTTTTAGTCATTGAGCTTTACAAAACCGTATTTGTAAGCAAAGTGTGCAATTCCGACGTCACTGTCTACTCCCAGCTTTTGCGCCAGTTTCTTTTTGTAGGAATAGAAAGTCGAAAGCTGTATGCCCAGATTTGAGGCGATATCTTTAGGTAGCTGCAATTTTGCTGTTTGAATCATGATCTCTCTTTCCTGGTGCAGAAGCTTCAGAGAGTCAATCGGTTTGTCCTCGTCTTCGTACGCCTCGTTGTAGGCAACCAATAGTTTTGTAAGCTCGGGACTAAAATAATCGGTTGCGCTAAAAACGGCAGAACATACGTAGGACGCCTCATAGCTCTTCAGAATATACCCGTTAACATTCAATGCGATTGCATCTTTCAGGAGCCCGACATCTTCTTTGAAAGTGTGCAGGATCACTCTTACTTCGGGGAGCGTCTTCCGTATCTTAACGGAAAGCTCAAGACCATTGTCGGTGCTGCTTAACACATAATCGGTAACCAGCACATCTATCGGGTTGTTCTTAATATAATTCAAGGCGTCAACAGGATTCGTTTTGGTCGTTATCGATGTTATTCTATCCTTCCCGAATTCAGATAAAGCCGTTTTGAGCCCTGCAGCGATAGTGGGGTGGTCGTCAACAATTAATATATGCATTTAAAGAGTCGTTGATCGTTTTAAAAATGCTTTACCCCCAAGGTTCGGAATAGTTCGCTAAGTAACCGAAGAACAAGCAGATCATCAGGAGATCCTGACGGAACTTCCTGATGATCTGCTTGTTCTGGTGATGGCGTTTACGACAGATCGTCAGCTGTGTTGAGGATTGACTGTCCGCAATTTACGCTTTTTTAGGTGCAAAAGCATTATTTAAATTGGTAATAGCATCTTTTGCAAGGCCGTACAATAGCCACATGGTGGTTTCTTTGCCATTGACAATAATGGGATGATGGCCCAGGTCGTAGTTTAATACAGGGGCCAGCATGCGCCGGTAGCCTTCATGGATGGTAGCACCCAGGATAATTGGCCTGCCGCTTTCTACCGCCAGCTTGATCATTTGCCAATAGAAGAACTCCCTGTTCTGTGCGAAGAGGCCTTTGTGTTCGAGGCTCCGCCAGATACAGGTGATCTCGACCAGGTCGCCAGTCGAAATACCTGCCGACGCCAGCATACTTTTTCGAAGCCGCTGATCCATAAAGCTGAGACACCGAAACTCGGAAGTGCAATTAATGGCAAAGCCACCAAGCGTTTGGCCGGGTGCGTCATCAGGGTTGCCGAGTACATAAGCCTGGGACCTGTAGAGGTATTCCAGGTCGACAATCACGCCTTCGTTGATGCGGTTAGAGAAGGCAAAATCCGGCAATTGTGTTGGGGGGACTTGAAAGATTTGCATACGTGATCTGGTTTTTGTTCAGATCGCGCATATGCTGCATGCTGAAAAGGTGATACTCCTTTTACGAAACAGGGAGTCCCGTGATTCTTAAAAAGGAGGTGTATTTGGTTTAAGTGCCTTGTTTTTAGTGTGTTGTGTTTTTTTGTGAAATAAAAAAAAACGTACAGTTTGTTGATGACTGTACGTTTCGGCACCGGCCAGTTGTTTGGCCGATACTTAAGTTGAATTACGAATTACAACAAATCGGGATGCTTAGCCGGCGAGGCTTTCAGGGCCTGTACATCCAGACTTCCTTTTGATCTGTGACGATGTAGGCGCGGTTGCCCACTACGAAGCGCGCTACGATTCTGCCCTTTCCGGGAAAATCTGATAATTCTCCCGGATTACTCCAGCCTTTGTCCTTGTCAAATCGGAAAACTCTGGCTGGGTCTTCGAATGCTCCTACCAGGCAATAACCTGTGCCTCGTACTGAGAAAGAAACCAATTCAGAATGGTTGGAATAGTAATTGTAAGGGATGGTTCGGAAATAGTCCAGTGGTGATCCTTTGAGAGGACTTAGACAGATACCCTCTGTGTTACGTGTGCGAGGGATATAAAGGGTATTGTCTAATATGAAGTGATTTAGTCGCTCATTGAACACGTTAAAAAGAGTAGGATTGGTTACATCGTTCGTTTTGCGCCAACTGTCGTCGGAGGGAATATATTCCCAGGTATGATATCCCGCAACGAAGCCTTTATCTTCGATAGAAAAGCCAATAGGAGAGCTGGTAGACTGCCCTCGGATTGTTTCAGGGGGAACGCTGATCGGTTTCCAGGGTTCGGTACCAGAGGCAGACTGAGGGTTAAAAGATAAGAAAAAGGGGGTCGAAATGCCCGTTCTGGGATCGTAGGCATCTGAGCCTATGTATATAATATTATCGATGGCAAAGCAGGCCAGGTCGCTCGAATATTTATCCACCGTAAGCCGGGTGGTCTTCCATTTTTGTGTTAGCGGAGAGAATTGATACAAACGTAGACCTTGGCTACCTGACAAAGCCTCTAAACAATAGCCGGCATCCCGTGTGCTGACAGAAAAGGAACTAAATATACTGATGTTAGCAGCCTCTGGAAAGTCTTCCAAACGTTCCCAATTGTCACACTTTTCCCGATAAACCTGTTTTACAGTATTGATTTCACAGGGGGTCAGCTCAATGGAAGGCGAGTAGGATCCGTCGAGGGACATCACTTCCGATTGGTCGTGGCAGGACGCCAATCCGAGCGCATTTCCGATCTGGTGCAGCAGCGCTTTTTGAAGCAGAGTGGCGGTCCATGGAAAAGATCGCCGCAAAAAAATGATACTTTGGTTGGCTTCGCGCGAGGTCGCTGTTAATACCGGTATTTTCTGAGGGATGAGTGACTGGTCCGTCCAGGCTTCGCCAAACAGTGCTTCTTCGTCGGAGAACACAATTTTTATGTCCGCTTTCGAGGTGTCTGCGACATATTCGAAATCAAGATAGTTATGTGCTACGGCCCACCGGTCAAAGGGGATTTCCAGCGCCTTTTGCTGAATGGACAGTTGGGCTGATTCCGGTGCATTGGCATAAGAATAACGAAGTAAACAGGCATCGAACGCACGTATGGAACTGTCATTGTGGCTGCGGTTCAGTACCAGGAGGCGGCCCACCTGCGCTTCGCTCCCCCCTGGTTCACTGCATGAGACGGTAAGGAGCAGTAAGCAGAAAGTCAGCAGGATGTTCAGAAGTGTTTTTATCTGCGTAGATTTATTCACTGTCATATGCTAAAAAAAGGTGAACGCTGCCGAAAAACTGAGAGAAGGTATATGAATTTTTCTTAACAGGCTTTCTCCGGAAGAAACAGAGAGTTTGTGTGGTTCATAGCTTACTCCGAAACGAAATATATCCTGAAATTTGCGTTTGCCGATCCCCGACGAAAAGCCTACTACCGGATGGATAGAGTAGGATAACTCAGGAATAGCCGGATTTTCGATTCCGTAATTCCGGTACCGGACGTTCAGTGGGATAACAATTGAGGCTCCCGCTGAGAAGCGTGCCTTCCGAAAAGGGTTGGATTTTCTCCAGGGTATGCTATACTCATACATCGGTTTGAACCGTAACATTCCGGATGTCAGACGTTCTGATATCTGTTTCCCTTTTCCGAAGTCGAGGTAGGTTCTTAATTCAGTATGATTCCAGGTTACATCTGCCAGGACAGCGTGTTTTTTGAAGATCGATTCGTACCTCAGGCTCGTACCGAACAGGATATTTGTATAGGGCCTGGCCGAAGCTGGTACCAGGTCCGGGAACTGCGCAATCCCCCCAAGCAGAAGACCCGCAGAGAAATTGTTCTTCAGCAGTCTTTCGCGATAGAGCAGGTCGGATTCCTCCAGTTCTTTCAACTCGTCGTCCGACATATCCGATAAAGCCAGGCTATACATATAATGCGATTCTTCCGAGAGGATCATCATCAGCTCATCCAGCTGTTTCCCGGTATAGTCTTTACTAAGTTTAGGGTCTGTTTTGAGCCATTCCTGGTAGTTGAACAGTATTTTTTGCCTTACTCTCAACGATATCGCGCCTTTCTTTTTTTCTTTTTCAGTCATATAGAGATCGATGAGGGCCTGGTAAATACTATTGACCTGAGATTCCGTCAGGTTATGTTCCTGCCGGACCAGCCATAATGCCAATAAATCGGCTTCAACTTCTTCCAGGTACACTGCGAGTATAGGGTCTCGAAAAAATGGGATCGATCTGTTTTTTAAGAATTTCCCGGGTGAAACCTCTTGCCCTTTTTTCGGGAGCTTTTTCAGGATTGTCCTCCTGGCCCTGTCTATGTGGGCAAGAAGGTGGTGTGACACTTCGTGAGCCAATACAAACAGGTCGCCGACCGAATTGTTTTTCTGAAGTTTATCCATGAAGCTTTCCTGGTAGAAGATCACATAAGTGGATCTTCCCTGCTCGGTGCACATGGTAGCGTAAACCAGGTCATGGTCGTTGCCCTGGCAGTTGTGAGGCGCTGCGACTATGGGGAGTTCGTGTACAAAAAGGCGTGTATACTCATTTACTATGTTTTGAGCCCTGCTTTGCTCATAGCCAAACAGGGAACGCTTTGCTTTCAGTGAAGCAAAATATGCTCCGCAGTCGCAATCCCCGGCCCGGAGTGAGAAGGACACAAGCAGCATTAAAGAGACAAAACAGCTAATCTTCATTCTTTTTCAGAGGAACTAGTTCTTCTTTCCGGTTGAAAATGGTATAAGTACCGTTATGCGTCATCAATAGGAATTCATCGTCTTTTTCGGTTGCTCTGAACAGCCATTGATGCTTAAATTCGTCTTTAAACAGGCTTCGGCTGTATAGTCGCAGCGTATCTGCCGGCCACTTGTAGCTGTCTTCCCAATGGAGCCACCTGGGATCTTTCTCATAGACAACTATTGGGATTTCCACGGAGCCCGTTAGGCCATATCCCGAGTTTTCAACGGTAAGTCGAATAAGAGCTGAATGCGGCGGCTTAACTATTTTATAGATACCGAAACCCAATAGGGAAAGCAGGAGTATAGCCGCTGTGTTTTTGGAAAGAACCAGGTCATAGAGGCGTATTATACCCTTTCCGATCTCATAACCGCCTTTGCGTTTATCACGATAGGCTGTTTCGTTTGATTCGAAAAATTGCTGAAGTACTGCGGCAGAATTATCTTCTATATCCTTTTCCAGCTTGCTTTCCAGGGTATAGTTGTGAATACTGTTGTGGACCAGCAGATAGCTTGTATATAGCTTTTCGAAGTCTTGATCTTCCTCAAGAAGCTGCTCTACCCATTTGTCTCCGTATGGAGGGAGTTGTCCGGATAAGTATAGCTTGATGAGTATGAGTTGTTGTTCCTTATCTGAGGGCATGTGCTATACGGCGCTTAGAATCCCGGTTTTTTTTCAGGTGTTTTTGGTATCGGTTCGAGGCATCCCGGTATCTCTTTTTTAATTTTTCCATGATGATATTTAAGTACCTGGTATATTGACCTAAAGGGGTGCTCAGTATTTCTTCCATTTGGCCGTAAGTTTTTAAGACAAGACTGTCCAGGCAAGTTTGGGCATATTTGTTTGCACTTACGGGCTTTAATCCCAGTAGTTCGGCAGCCCGCTTTATACTATTTACTTTAATCCCCGTTTCGTACATCTCTTCAAAAAAAGCCCTGTATTCGGGACCATATTCCCGGATGCTTTCAAATTCCTTCTGAAACAACTCGTCTACGCTGTATCTGTTGTAAATGAATTGCCTGCATTGCTCGGTAAGCGTCTGGAAATTCCTGATAACAGCCACATCCAGTTTATTCAGTCTTTCTACTAGCGGATTTACGATTTCTTCTTCGACTTCATACTCTGAATAACTTTCTGTTTTAGCTTCAGAGCGCATTTCATTTGCGTATTCCCGATAGCTCTTGTCTTTTTTCCATTCGTTTGTCAGGGTATTCCTGGCTACCGCTTTAACATAACTTTTAAATGAAGCTTCGAGGACGAACTTTCTCTTTACTATTGATTCGAGGCATGCCTGCCAGATATCTCTTGCACGCTCCTCATAGGCGAGAGAATTATATCCGTTCTCTTGTTTACATAAATAGTTGGCAATAAACCTGATATGTCTGTTATGGAGATCGGAGTCGCGGTCGCCGTTTATGATTTTACGGATTAAAATCTGATCGGCTATATATTTTTCCGGCAAATTGCTATGCCATTCTTGTTGTTTCATAAATGACCGGAAAAGTGAATATGCGGTGGCTCTGGCGTATAAACCTCTTTTCCGGGAGTTTAAACGGTATTCTTCCCGGCTCAGTATATCTTCAATTTTCGGGATACAGGCCTCAATGAATTCTTTTTCCTTTGCCTGGCTTTGTATGTGAAGGTTTATCAATTCGTCGAGCAATTGCGCGTCCGGTTGCCAATTATCCATATCAGAGGGTAGGGTTAAGCATTTAAAAATAGTGTATTTAAACGACTTGACCTAATGTATAATTGGCTAAAAAGCCTTTCTACGTGAATCCGGGCTTGTTTCAATTTTCCCTCCCATACGGAAATGGCTGATGTTAAAAGAATATCTTTTCCCTCGTTTTTCTGAGTATCTGCTTGTTCAGGGTTGTTACAGGTAGAATATCAGTGATTTTATATGGGATAGCTGTTTTTAGTCATATTGTTCATTAGATTTGGAAGAGATCGGGGAGGGGCTGTTTCCTGTTTCAGGCGTCTAAGCTATTATCGTCATATCGCGCTTTCCAACCCCCTTCCAACAATCCACCCTCCCTTTCCGACAATCCACCCGGCTGCATAGAAAATTTTTTCAACTGTTTTAGGAGTATATATAAGGAATATGTCACGCCAGTAACATCCGATAAATTGAAAGAACCTTCTGATATTTCTGCAATTACTTCGGACTTTTTACATATATAGGATGGCGAGAAAAGGATCAGGGCAATCGGATCGTACCTGACGATCAGCCCGAAGACTGGCAAATAGCAACCGGATGTACTATTTTTGCCTGTATTCCTTTTCCGGTTTTCAACGTAGCACACATGAAAATACTCATCGTCGAGGACGACTTACTTACCTCAGGGTTATTAAAAAAACATCTTGAAGAAGCGGGCCATGAGGTGACGGGCTGCGCCAGGTCACTTTCGGAAGCTATCAAAAGCCTGCGGCAAAACCCGCCGGATTTTGCCGTACTGGATATCTCCCTGGGAGGCGATAAAAACAAGGATGGCATCGAGCTGGCTAACTGGATCGGCGACTTCCTGAATGTTCCTTTCCTGTTCCTTTCTGGCAGGGATACGCCTCCGGCCGAAGCGGCGCTGACCCAATCGTATGGCTACATTAAAAAGCCCTACAACAAGGAGCAATTGCTGATCCAGATCAGGTTTATCCGGGACCGTTTCTGGGAAAACCAGGAAAACGGGCAGCGCCGTCAGGTTCCGGACAGCGTTTACCTGCATGTCAACGGTGATTACAGGCAGGTGCGTTTTGAAGATCTTTTATATGTACAGGCGAACAGGGGGAAAGTCATTGTACATACGGTTTCAACGACTGAGGCACCCTATGTCATCGGTACGCACCTGGGCGATATATCACGTTTTTTTACGCATCCGCTGCTGGTATCTCTGCCACCGTCTTTTATTATCAATCGCCAGTATATTAACGCTATCAAAGGCAATGACGTTGAGCTTCGGGCGGGAAATAAAATGCAAACTGTAAGTTTGTCGGCAAAAGCCAGGAAGCTGTTGATTGAGAAGGTGAACGTCGTTAAAACCAAGTCTAAAAATACCGGAGAGGCTGCATGATAGCAGAGGGAAATGGTCAGGACTACCGGATTTTTTATGTTCAGATTATTTTTAATAGCTAAGGCAATACTGCTCTGCTGTCCCGAGTCATGGTCTCAGCATGATCCGACTTTCCCGTTAAACCAGGAGAAGCTGATCTACACCCAGGATATGGAAGCGAGGGCCCTCGCTTCCGGGGATTCTTCTTTGATCGCTGAAGCTTATTACCTGTATGGAAAAGTATACGCAATGGCGGGAGATTACCGGTCGTCGCAACGAAATTTTTTGTCATCCCTGCATATCCAGGAGATGTTAAAAGATTCGTCGAAGATGGCGAGGCTGCTTACCCGCTTATGTGAAAACGAAGTTTCGCAAGGGCATTTTCCGGAAGCAATGAATTATAGTAAAAGGGCGCTTGAGATGGCGCTACTGCTAAATGACGCCGAGAGGGTGAGCCCCGCTTATATGGCGATGGGGACCGTATACGAAGGGATATGGGAGTCGGACCGGCGGGCGAACGGTAAACTCTATGATAGCAGTATGTATTATTATCAAAAGACTCTGCATCTGGTTACTGAAATAAAAAACCAGGTGGGCCTGGCTCACGCATTTTTAAAATTAGGTGTTCTTAAACTGAAAAATGACGAACGTGAATCGATCGGGTATTTACAGCAATCGGTGGATTTGAACAGGAAAGAAGCACAATTATTTAGCGGTGTGAAGGCCGGAGCCTACCTGGCTACCGCCTATCTGAAATTTAATGATCTCGTAAATGGCAGGAAGTTGCTGGAAGAGTCGGAAAAACATTACGAGGCAAATGCTATTAATGATTTTGAAACACATCTGCTTATCCTGGAAGGATGGAGGAATTATTACACAAAATCCGGCGACCTGCACCGTGCCCTTGACTATTCCGAAAAGATAAGGAAGACAGAGAAAGAGCAATTCCTCGCCGATCGTTCAAAAACGGTAGAGAAACTTAACCAGGAGCTCAAAGCGGATCAGACTGAAAAAGAGCTGCTGCTTGAAAAGGAAAGAGCGGTGCTGCTTGTAAAAAGCTACCAGCTTCAGCGCGTAGTCAATATCATCCTGGTTTGTGCGATAATTGTTTCGATACTGGCTGTCTTCTTCTATTACCGGATGTATCGCACCAACCGCCGGCTCAGCATCCAGAATGCCCGGTTAGTCGATGAGCAAAGTCATAGAATGAAAAATCACCTGCAGATGGCTGCAAACCTGCTCTCACTGCAGTCGTACGAAATTAAAGATGAAGGCGCGCTGGCCGTTATTGAGGAAAGCCTGCTGAGGCTTCAGGCTATTGCTCTCTTGCAAAAAGAGCTTTATTCCAAAGAGCCTTATTATGATAAGCAGAAGAATAATGATAACCTGGTTAATTTCTCGGGCTATGGACAGGAGCTGGTGAGGCTGTCTCTGGATGCATGCGGCTATATCCGGGTTGCCAGAGAGGTTCATCTTGAACCGGTTAGGCTGAAGATAGAAGCTGCGCTCGCTTTGGCCCTGATTCTAAACGAGCTGATTACGAATGCCTGCAAGTATGCGTTTCCCGGTCATTCATCTCCCTTTCTGCGGATAGAGCTTCGAAAGAACAACCAGAAAGTTTTGCTTGAAGTAGCCGATAACGGCTCCGGTTTCAGGTTAGGTAACACCCGAGCAGGTTCCTCGTTCGGTATGCAGCTCATCCGTACCCAGGCCGAACAGCTTTACGCGGCTTACAGCTTCCGGAATGATCCTGAAACGGGCGGGACGGTTTTTGAAATGGAATTTCCGGTGTAAATCCTAATTCAACGACACCCTCACCCCATAATCCTCTTCAAGCGTCTTTAAAAGCGTGTTATCCGGCGATACACTGAAGACCTTCGACATCATCTGCACCTCCATTCTGCTTTCGGGGTCGGCTACGTAAAGCATCAGCCTGCATTTCCCGGGATGGCTTTCAAAGGTCTGGTACAGCTCCTCTACAAACGACGGGTTGACCTGGTCGAGCGTCATCCTGATGCTGACCTGCTTGC